>QHTT01000050.1:0-43041 GCA_003220935.1 Gemmatimonadota bacterium | reverse complement strand
CCGGGTCGAGGCAGAGGACCTTGCGGCGTTCCTGCGGCAACACGATATGTCTGTGCCGCGGGAGCTGGAGCTCGGCAACGGCACCGACATGGTGGTGGTGGTGGAGGACGATCCCGGCTACCTGCGGGCGCTGGTGCTGACGATTGAGAACTCGGATCTGGACGTCGAGGTGGTCGAGGCGACGAACGGCGTGGACGGGCTGCTCGAGATCGGGCGGGTGCAGCCGTCGCTGATCGTGCTCGATTACACGTTGCCGGATTTGAACGCGCCGCAGGTGTTGCAGCGGCTGCTCGAGCCGGGGCGCAAGCTGGATGCCGAGATCATCGTGGTGACGGGCGGGATGCCACAGGCGGCGACGGCGCAGCTCAGGGACATGGGCGTGAAGGTGATCGTGAACAAGTCGGAAGGGATGCCGGCCGTCGTCGAGGCGATGCGGCAGGCGTTGAAAAGACGGAAGGTAGCGTAGGGGATGGTTTCGGACTGTTGTCACGGCTTTTCCAGCTCGTGCCGGGTGTGGTTGGCGTGGGCTGCGTAGAACGGACAGCGCAGTAAAGGGAAAAAGGAGGGAAAGGGGCCCCGGGTAACCGTTGCCCGAGCGGAGCCGAGCGAAAAGCTGACGAGCGGAGCGTCGGGCGCGTCGTAGCGAGACGTGCCACTCCAGGTCTCACGAGCCAACGACTCGTAGGTCTAAAGGGGGTGACGCTCAATGCAGCTTCTCGCGCTACTGGTGGGGACGATTCTTCGCGTTCTCATGGCTGATGCAGCCGTACAGTGGTAGGTTTCTCGGGGCCACCCTCTTTAACTGCGCAATGACGCTCCAACACTCGTCAAGAAAGCGTCTCCTTCACTTCTACGTGTACGCAGTCGCGCTAGGAGCAGTGATTGCTCTTGTTGTCGCGGCGTGGAATCAAGAATGGGATCTCTCTACCCGGTTGGTGAACGGACTCATCGTAATCCTGGGCCTTGCGCTGCTCGCCGAGCTAACGTCTGTGAAGATGCACATCGGTACGTCCACGATGTCGATCGTCCACATTCCACTTATAGCGTCAGTATTCTTGTTTCCGCCATTTGTTGCAATGCTCGTGGGGGCAGTGACGCTCCTAGTCGTTGAGGCTGTGGTACGCCGCAAGCCTGTCATCAAGATCCTGTTCAATGTTTCGAAGGAAATACTGGCGCTTGGGCTGGCAGCTTCTTTCTATCATGCGCTTGGTGGTCGCCATTCGGTAGATCGTTTTGATCTTGCGGCGCTCCCACTCGTTGGTGCAGCCATAGCGTATTCAACCGCCACCTCAGTAGCCGTGAGCTTCGCGGTATCTCTGTCGGAGAGGCTCGATTTTGGAGAAACTTGGCTGAGGGTCTACGGTGGGTCGCTGGTATATGATGTCTTTTCCACGCCCCTCCCTGCCTTTCTTGCGTATCTCTATGTATGGAAGGAACTGTTCGGGGTTGTAGCTCTTGCCGTGCCTCTCTTCGTAGTCCGTCACATATACGTCCAGAATCTTCGCCTGGAGCAGAGCGGACGAGAACTTCTCGAGTTAATGGTCAAGAATATCGAGGCTCGGGACCCGTACACCTCCGGTCACTCGCAGCGCGTCGCACAATATGCACGAATGATCGCCAAAGAGGCGGGCATCTCTTTTAGGCACGTGGAGCAGATAGCAACAGCTGCGCTTCTCCATGACGTAGGCAAGACTTACGAAGAATACGGCGCACTCATACGGAAGGAGGGCAAGTTAACGCCTGAGGAGAAGCGGCTCTTACAGTCGCACCCGGTTCGGAGCGCGGAGCTGATTAGTACAATCTCAACACTGCAAGGCGCGATAGAAAAGGCTGTCCGACATCACCACGAGAACTTCGATGGTACCGGCTATCCGGATGGTCTTTCGGGAGATGACATTCCGATCGGCGCAAGAATTATCATGATCGCGGACACTCTCGATGCGATGACAACTGATCGTCCGTATCGAACGGCCCTGCCGTTTGAGCGCGTTCTTGAGGAGGTTCGGAAGTTCGCCGGGAAGCAGTTTGACCCGCAGCTGGCCGAGCTCGTGCTCAACTCGTCAGCCCTTCGCCGCGAGGTCGCAGCCACCTCTCACATGGCCTCGCAGACGACGCCTGTAGCATTCAATCGTGCATCTTCTAGCAAACCAGAGCGCGCGGTAGTATAGGGCGGTTCCGGCCCGGCTGCTACGTTGACGGCACGCGCCAGCTAACCTTCAGGACAAAAAGCCTTGAGCTGCGTTAAGTGCACGCAGGCCAGCTAGGCGAGGCGCCTCCAGCGCTTGTAGGCCAGCTTGAGCCTCCGGAGACAGCGATCCGATAGTGCGCCTCTCGAGCCAGGCCGCCGCTACTACAACCGTCAGATGGTACAGCGGATGGCGGCCTCGGAACCTGGCCTTCGCTTCGGATGCAATTCGAAGGGCCTCGTCAGGTCCTGACACATGGGTCGCCCTCAATATCCTCAGCTTTTCGAATACGCCTGGATTCGGAACCGTTCGTTCTCTGCCCCAAGCCATCTCCTCGGCTCTACCGATGAGTGTTAGTGCCAGGCCTAGGTTCGCCGTTAGCAAGGCAGTGCACGCCCTTTGACAGAGGTAGTCCACGTTCGCAGACCAACGGCGCTCCTTCCTCACCCAATCGTCAGCGCATTGCAAGCACTCCGATGCCCTGGCTGCGTCGCCAGCCAGGGTGTAGGCCTCCGCCAAGCTTGTGAAGCAACCGGCTAACGCGGGCTGACTAAGTGCCCGCTTTCCAAACTCGACGCTGCGAAGTCCGAATTCTGTTGCGCTGAGATAGTCGCCCATCATCGTGAGCAGCCCACAGAGATTCCCGGTGATAATAGATGCGCGTGAGTCATCACCGATTTTCCTTGCGAGGTCCAACGCGGCCAAGTACGACAGTCGCGCTTCGTCAAACTCACCCAAGTGCGTTTTGCAATTTGCGTATCCGTTGTAAGTGAACGAGAGCTCCGTCGAGTTGCTCGTAGCTGCTAAGAGCTCTTTAGCCACTTCTAGAGACGCAGCCGCGGCCTGCGGCTCGAAGAAGAAATAGTGACAAAAACCCAGTGCGTAGTGGAGGACCGGAATTTCCCGAGCACTAGGGTTCATGGACAGTACCTGATCGATCTGCACCTGGGCGTCGCGAACGCGCTCTTCGTCCCCCGCCTCTGCCCCCGCCCTGGCGTACTCGAAGAGTGCCCGCGCCACCAGCTCGACGTCGTTCACCCGCTTCGCGGCTCCGAGAGCCTCGTCAGCGGCCGCCAAGTGGCTACGTCCTGTGTCTCGATTTATCAAGTAGAGACTCGTCGCCTTCATTCGAGCCACTTCGGCAGTCTCGCGAGGAAGGAGCCCGCCCTCAGACGTAAGGGCATCGACCATCGGTAGTGCCGCTTCCGCCTTGGACTGGTCAAGTAGCGCCTTTGTGAGCATCAGCCGGACGCGGGATCGCGATGACTCGGGGACCGACTTCCGAAGTAGTACTTTCAGAATGCGCTCAGCCTCGTAGGGCGCTCCCACTCTCAGGGCGTCGTCGGCCCCGGCAATGCCGTGTGTGACAGCTTCTGAAAGCTGGTCGCCGCTCAAGAAGTGCCAGGCTAGCTCCAGTTCCGCTCTCTGCGGACCCTCCTGTCGCCGCGCCGCCAGCATCTCCCCGATTCCCCGATGCAAGTGCTGCCTCGCCGGCCCCGCCACCGCATAGTACGCCTGCGCCCGGATCAATTCGTTTCGGAACTCCAGCGTGCCGTGCACCTCGCGCAGGAACCCCTCCTCGAGCAGCCGGGTCAGCGCCTCGCCCGCTCCCGCCGGCGAGAGTCCCACAACGGTGTACAGCGGCAGATCCGCCAGCCGCCGACCCAACACGGCCGCCAAATCGAGCGCCGCCCGGGACGTCGCATCGAGCCGGCGAATCTGCCGCTCGAACACCGCCCCGATGGCCCGGGGGATACCAAGGTTCGCGACGGGTTGCGTGTTGAGCGCCTCGATGTCGCTCAAGAGCGAGCCCGAACCGTGCGCGACCCATTCTTTAGTGAGAAGCTCGAGCGCTAGGGGGTTGCCGTTCCCCGCCTGGAGGATTCGCGTCGTGGGGAGGTCGGCGATCTTGCTCTCGGCCTGAGCAGCGAGCGTCCCGACGAGCCGCTCCGCCGCTTCCGCCGACAACGGCTCGAGCTCCAACGTCTGCAGCGCCTCCACTGTGGTGTCCGAGACGAGCGCACTCGGCGCCGCGGCGGTGCGCAGCTCGTTGGTGCGGCCCGTGAGGATCAACAACAGCCGGGTGCGCGACAGCTTGCGGGCCACCATGTGGAGAATCGCGGCGCTGGCGTTGTCGGCCGCATGAATGTCGTCCACCACGAGGACCAGCGGGCTCTCGTCCGTCGCCGCCTCGACGGCCTTGAGAAACGCGCCGGCGAGCCGCAGCGGGATGACCTCGGCCGACCACTCGACGGGCTTGGGCACTCCCGGAAAGACATTGAAGAGCTCGGGCGACACGCGCGACAGCTCGCTCAGCGCCTCGGGCTCGGCCCCGCCGATCGCCCGCTGGAGCGTGAGCTGCTTGACCAGCTCGGCGAGGATCGCGAACGGCAGTTCCCGCTCGGCGTCGTATGCCTGGGCGCGCGCCACCACGGCGCCCTCCATCTGACACGTCGACACGAAGGCATTGGTGAGCGTCGTCTTGCCGATCCCCGGGTCGCCCGTGAGCACGACGATCCGCGGCACCCGGCGCCGCACTTCGAGCCACGCGTCGTACAGCTTCGCGAACGGCTGCTCGCGGCCGATTAGGGTCTCGGCCTCGAACCTACGCTCCTGTCGCTCGGACACGGCCGCCGGACGCCCGGCGCGTGCGCCCTCGTCGGGACGGGGCGCCGGTCGGCGACCCTGCCGCAGCAGGTCCGCCACACGTACCAGGTCCGTGCTAGGCTTCGCTCCCAGCTCCTCGCGCAGTCGCTCCTCGAATCGGGCATAGGCCTTGAGCGCGTTGGTGCGGTCGCCGACCCAG
This sequence comes from Gemmatimonadota bacterium, assembly GCA_003220935.1. Taxonomy (GTDB): domain Bacteria; phylum Gemmatimonadota; class Gemmatimonadetes; order Gemmatimonadales; family GWC2-71-9; genus 20CM-4-69-16. Next base: position 38,049 of record QHTT01000050.1, on the reverse strand, counting down.
GCGCGCGCCTCCATCAGGCCGCGGACCGCGTCTTCGGACAGGGGATCGAGCTCGTGCAGCACCTGGGCGTGCCGCTCCACCGTGGCGAAATCGCCGATGCGGCGCCCGGCGTCCATCTGCTTCACCAGGCAGTCGCGGATCCGAGGGCCAAGCCTCGCCCGCCACTCGTCCTTCCATTGCTCGAACCCGGCCGCGGCGGGCACCTCGAAGCCGTCGAGAAACGCTCCCCGGATCTGCAGGTCGCAGGCATCCAAATGCGCCACGTCGGCATCCACCGCGCCCTCAGCAAGCGCCACCGTCGCCCGCTGGACCACCAGGTGCTCGCGCCCCACCTTCTCTTTCAGTACGGTGAGCGCCTGTGCCAGAGAGTGGCGCGCCAAATGTGCGGCAGCGTCGCCCCACAGCAGATCCATCAGGTAGTCGCGCGTGAATCGCCTCCCCGCCTCGACGGCGAGACGAATCAGCAGCGCGAAGTGCTTGCGCGTGCGGAAGCGGATCTGCTCACCCGTCGCTGTGAGCAGCAGGAGCGGCGCGCCGAGCGTGGAAAGGTGCAGGTGCGGCAGCAAAAGGACGGCTCACCGTGTTTCGGAATGGGACTATTAGACGCGCGAATCAACGTGCTGTCAACACGCTCTGAGTCTGCAGGTTAAGTACGGTTTGACGGGGCTAGCTGGGCCGGGGTCAACACGGGAGCGCGCCGGTCAGCGATCCAGCACCTCGCGCACCTTGCGGGCTAGGCTGTCAATCGTGAACGGCTTCTGCAGGTAGGCGATCCCCGCCTCGAGCACCCCGTGGCGGACCACCGCGTCGTCGGTGTATCCCGATACGTAGAGCACCTTGGTGTCCGGTCGCAGCCGCGCCAGCCGGTCCGCCAGCTGCCGCCCGCTCAGCCCCGGCATGACCACGTCCGTCACGAGCAGGTGGATGGGGCCATGGTGCTGCGCGGCGATGTCGAGCGCTGCGCCGCCGTGCGGCGCTTCGAGCACCACGTAACCCTGGCGCGCCAGCACCTGGCGCGTGACCGCGCGCACCGCCGCCGCGTCTTCCACCACGAGCACGGTTTCGGTCCCGCGGGGCAGGTCGGCGGGCGCCGTGCTCGCCCCAGCGCCCTCGGCGGCCGCGTCCACCTGCGGCAGGTAGATCTTGAAGGTCGTGCCGCGCCTCGGCTCGGAGTACACCCAAATGAAGCCCCCCGCTTTCGAAGATCCTCGCCTTTGTCGCCTCGTCCATGCCGACGCCGGTGTCGCTCACGGCGAGCATCACGAACTGGCTGACTGGGGCGGCCGCACGCTCCCGGGCGTAGTGCGGGTCGTGCGCCACGTTGGCGATCTCGATCGTAAGCTTGCCCCCCGTGGGCATGGCGTCGCGCGCGTTCACCGCCAGGTTCATGAGCACCTGCTCGAGCTGCCCGATGTCGGCCCTCACCGAGCCCACGCCGGGGTCGAGCACCGTGACCAGGTCCACATCCTCCCCGATGACGCGCCGCAGCATCTTCTCGACGCCCGCGACCACGGCGCTCAGGTTCACGACCCGGGGCGCGATCACCTGCTGCCGGCTGAAGGCGAGCAGCTGGCGGGTGAGCGCCGCGGCCCCGTCCGCCGCTTTGCGCACTTGCTCGACGTCCTCCCGCTTCGGATCGTCCCCGCCCAAGTCCTCGAGCAGCAGGTCGCAGTAGCTCGTGATCACCGTGAGCAGGTTGTTGAAGTCGTGCGCGATGCCGCCAGCCAATCGGCCCACCGCCTCCATCTTTTGCGACTGCACCAGCTGCTGCTGCAGCCGTCGCTGCTCCGAGACGTCGCGCACGAACGTCTCATAATACTCGACCTGGCGATCGGCATTGCGTACCGCCCGCACGCTGAGCTGCACGGTCAGGGGGCGACCGTCCTTGCGCTTCCAGGTCGCCTCGACTTCGTCGTATTCGTGATCGGTATAGGTATCCCGCTCCAGCAGGCGCCGGCGCTCCGCCGGGTCGGCGTACACGTCGCGCGCCATGTCGCGCCGCAGCAGCTCCGCGGGGGAGTCGTAGCCGAGCATGCGGACCAGGGCGGCATTCACCGACAGGAACCGGCCCTCCGAGCTCGAGCGATAGATCCCGACGGGCGCATGCTGGACCAGGGTCTCGTAGCCCGCCTCGGAGGCGCGCAGCGCCGCGCGCCCTTTCGCCTCGCGCAGCTCGCGCTCGATCGCGGGGAGGAGGCGCTGGAGCTGCCCTTTAGTCACCCAATCGTTCGCGCCCGCCTTCATGGCGGCCACAGCCATCTCTTCGCTGATCGTGCCGGAAACACAGATGAACGGGACGTCGAGGCCACGCTCGCGCACCAGCGCCAGCGCCGCGAGCCCGCCGAAATGCGGCATGCTGTGGTCGCCGATCACGAGATCCCAACCCTGGCGATCGAGCGCGGCCGCCATGGCGGTGGCGCTCGCGACTCGCTCATGAATGGGCTCGTATCCGCCGCGCTTCAGCTCGCGGACGAGCAGCAGCGCGTCGTCCTCGGAGTCTTCGGCAATCAGCACTCGTAGCGCTGCACCCACGCGCCTGCTCCCGTCACAAGGGCTTCCGCCCCACCAATTTGGCGATTTGGCGCAGCACCGGGGTGACTACTGTCACCGATCTGACAGTGGCTCGCTCACGCCGCAAAGCAGTTGTAATGATGTGGCTTACAGGTTGGTCCGGACTCGTTTCACGCGGCAGATCGGACACGGCCCCATCCGCGGCTCCTTGCCGAGGGTGAGCTGGACGGGGCCAAGGGTGACAGCGGTGTCGGTGAGGGTCACGGTCAGGGTCATGGTTTGCCCGAGGACCGTGCCGGTGTAGCGGGCGGGGTGCTGGATGCCGCGGTCTACCGGGTGCGCCGTGATGTCGTGCTCGCCGGGAACGTCGAACTTGCCAGAGGCATCCGCCACGATCGCCTGATGGACGTTGCCATAAGTGCACCCGATGTGGGCGTGGGCGCTGGTGTCGTCGGCCATGAGCGCGGCGTTGTCACCACCCCACGTCCCGCTGACCTTCCCGGGCGAGGGGCGAGGACTCACGACATCGCAGTCGCGCAGCAGCACGATCGCCAGGCCGGCGAGGATGACCCTGTTCATACGTTCCCTTGATAGCTACCTCGGGAGCCAGTTCCCCGTCACAATCAGCTCCTCGACGAGGTCCGGCGCGGTCCGCCCCGCCGCCTCGGCGGCGAAGTTGATGACCAGGCGGTGGGTGAGCACAGTGGGCGCAACTGCCTTGAGGTCGTCGTAGTCGGGCATCGGCCGGCCGTCCAGTGCCGCCCGCGCCTTGGCACCCAGGATCAGGTACTGCGACGCGCGCGGTCCGGCACCCCACGCGACGAACTCCTTGATGAAAGGGGGCGCGTCGCCGTCCGGGGCGCGGGTCATCCGCACCAGGGTCACCGCGGCGCGCACCAGCGGCTTGGTCACGGGGATGCGGCGCACCAGGTGCTGGAGCGCCAGCACGTCTTCCGCCGTGAGCACGGGTGAGATAGTCGCCGCGAGATCCCCCGTCGTCGCCTCGACGATCGTCTCCTCTTCGTCTTTCGATGGGTAGCCGACCCGCAGCTCGAACATGAAGCGGTCGAGCTGCGCTTCGGGGAGCGGATACGTCCCCTCCTGTTCGATGGGGTTCTGGGTGGCGAGCACGAAGAACGGCGCCGGCAGCTGGTGCGTCTGGCCGGCCGCGGTCACCTGATGCTCCTGCATCGCCTGGAGCAACGCGGCCTGGGTCTTGGGCGGCGTGCGGTTCACCTCGTCCGCCAGCACGATGTTGGCGAACACCGGCCCGCGCACGAACCGGAAGCCGCGCTTCCCGCTCGCCTGGTCCTCCTCGATGATCTCGGTGCCGGTGATGTCGGACGGCATGAGATCGGGCGTGAACTGGATGCGCGAGAACTTGAGCTCGAGCGCCTGGGCCACGGTCGACACCATCAGAGTCTTGGCGAGCCCGGGGACGCCAAGCAGCAGGGCGTGGCCGCCGGAGAAGACGGCGGTGAGGATGCCGTCGAGCACGTCCTTCTGACCGACGATGCGGCGGGCCACTTGGGCGAGCAGGTCGGCGCGCGCAGCCGCGAGCCGCTCGAGCAGTTCGACGTCGCCCTGGGATGGAGCCGACGGACGCGGCACGGGCGCGGGGTTCGCGGTCATCGAGTGTCCAAGGTAATCACATCATACTCCCAAGCGCCACATAAGTTTGCGGGCCTGGTGGTTTGCTTGCGAAATTTTTCACAAGCGGGTAGGTTACGGGCCGCAACATGGCTTCCGACGACAGGAATCGGTTCGGTCGGAGCTTCGGCGAGGGCTATTCCTACGTCGCCGTGGGCTTTCAGCTCGCCGCCATCATCCTGGTATTCGGCGGGCTCGGCTGGGTAGTGGACGGCTGGCTGCACACTCGTCCGCTGCTCGCGATCGCCGGGTTCCTGGTAGGTACGGCGGGCTGGTTCACCAGCCTGTACTATCGCGTCCAGCGGGATACGGAGGCCGCGAAGCGGGAAACGAGAAAGGGGAACCGGGAGGGGTGAGGGCCTGCCTCCTTCTCGTGGCGTTGGGCCTGGGGCTGACAGTGGTGGCGACGGGCCTGGGCGGGAGGGCGGCGGGGATCGGTGGGCTGGTGGCGCTCGCGGCGCAGCTCGCGGCAGTGGCGCTACTCCGGCCGGCGATGCGCGCCCCGCAGCCCACCTTCATGGCGCGGTGGCTGGGCGGGATGGGGGCGCGGGCACTGGCGCTGGGCGCAGTACTGACCTTCGCGGCCACGCACCGGACCGTGCTCGATCCGTTGCGGGCGTCGCTCGGATTCCTCGGCGTGCTGTTGCCGCTGCTCTTTCTCGAGACGAGGTTCTTGCGATGATGCAGGGCCCCGACATCGGCAAGGCGATCTTCGAGCACACGTCGGACAGCCGCGTGGTCGAGCTGCCGTTCGGGTTGGGAGAATGGCACCTCCCCACCGGCTGGCACCTCTTTGGGATCGACGTCTCCCCCACCAAGCACGTGGTCTTCATGGTCGTGGCGGCGACCCTCGTGTTCGTGACTATGCGGATCGCGGGGCGCCAGATTGAACGGCGACACCGGGAGGGGAAGGCGCCGCACGGCTTCGGCGCGGCGATCGAGGCTGTGGTGCTGTTCGTGCGAAACGACGTCGCCATCGCGAACATCGGTCACGGCGGCGAGAACTACGCCCCGTACATCCTCACCCTCTTCTTCTTCATTCTCTACTGCAACCTGTTCGGCCTGCTTCCGTGGGGTGCCACTGCGACTGGCAACTTGGCGGTGACCGGTGCGCTCGCGCTGACTGCGTTCGTGACGGTCGAGGTCACGGGCCTCGTGGCGCTCGGGCCCAAGGGCTACCTCAAGACGATCGTGTTCGTGCCGCCGGGGATCACGGGCATCGGCGCGGTACTGATGGCGCTCATCATGACCCCGATCGAGATCATCGGGAAGATCGTCAAGCCGTTCGCGCTGACGCTGCGGTTGTTCGCGAACATGACGGCGGGGCACTTCGTGATCCTCGCGCTGCTCGGCTTGATCTTCATCTTCGGGAGCTGGCTGGTCGCAGCCGCCACCGTCGCGTTCGTGGTATTCATGATGCTGCTTGAGCTGCTGGTGGCGTTTCTCCAGGCGTATATTTTTGCGCTCCTGACGTCGGTGTTCATCGGGATGATGCGGCACGCACATTGACTGTCGGTGAGCGGAATACTCCACGACTCACACGAGGGGACACATGGTCGACATGTTGACGCTGCTTCAGGGCGCACAGCCCACGGGGGCGGAAGTTGCGGCCGCCGCGAAGAACGCCAACGCGCTGCTCGGCGCGGGCATCGGCCTCGGCCTCGCGGTGATCGGCGCCGGGCTCGGCATCGGCCGTATCGGGGGCCAGGCCGTCGAGGCGATCGCGCGTCAGCCCGAGGCGTCGGGCGACATCCGCGGCGCCATGATCCTAACGGCAGCCCTCATCGAAGGCGTGGCGCTGGCGGCCCTAGTGTTCGCGCTGCTCTTCAAACTGTTCTAATGCCGGTCGTGCTGTTGCGGCTCCAGGAAGCGACCGGGAGTGGCGAAGGAGGATTTACCCCCTTCTCGATCAACACGGGGTTGATCTTCTGGACCATCGTCGTCTTCTTGGTTCTGCTGGGGCTGCTCTGGCGGTTCGGGTGGCCCGCGATCCTCAAGTCGGTCGAGGACCGGGAGCGGCGCATCCAGCAACAGCTGGAGGAGGCAGAGCGGGCCCGCGTGGAGGCCCAGCGCTTGCTAGAGGAGCACCGCCGCATGGCCGCGACCGCCAAGGCCGAGGCGCAGGAGCTGATCGCCAAGGCGAAGGCAGTAGCCGAGAAGGAGCGCGCCGCGCTGCTCGCTAAGGCCCGAGAGGAATATGACGAGCTACTAAAGCGCGCGCGCAAAGACATCCAAGAAGAACGAGAGAAGGCAATCCTGGCCCTGCGCCGCGAGGCGGTGGACCTCTCGATCGCCGCTGCCTCGAAACTGCTCGAAGCGCAGCTCGATACCGAAACCAACCGTCGCCTGGTGACTGAATACCTCGCGACGCTCGAGCAGCAGCGGTGAAGAGCACCACGGTCGCCCGCAACTACGCCGAGGCGCTGCTCGTGGCGGGGGAGGTCGAGGGCGGCGACGCCGTCGAGCGTTACGGCCGGCTGCTGGACGCCGTGGCGGGCGCCATCCAGGCGGACCAGCGCATCGCGATCGCGCTCGACTCGCCCCGCGTCGCCAAGGCCACCAAGAGCGCGCTGCTCGAACGGGCGCTGGACGGCGTGGCGCCCCCTGAGTTCGTGCGGTTCCTCCAGGCGGTGGTGCGGCGCGGCCGCCAGGGACTCTTGGCCGAGATCTCGCACGAGTACCAGGGGCTGCTCGACGTAAAGCTCAACCGCGTTCATGCGGGCGTCACGCTGGCGCGCGAGCCGGATGTCCGGCTCGAGCGGGAGATCACCGAGCGCCTGACGGCGGCGCTGCGCAAGGAGGTTCGGGCGCATTTCCGCGCCGATGGTGGGATCCTGGGCGGGGTGGTAGTGCGAGTGGGTGATCGGATTTACGACGGCTCGCTCCGGCGCAAGCTCGCGGTGCTGCGGAGGAAGATGCTGACGGGGGAGTGAAGACAGTCAGCGCACGACGACGGCCCGAGGCGGACCCGGGCCGTCGTCGTTTCCGCTATAACCGGTAGCCCAGCCCGATCGAGACGCTGCCGCGTCGCGTCGCGCGCCGCTCCACCCCTGCCGGTGCCTCGTCGCGGTTCATCACGGAACCGCTCAGTACCCCGGTCGCGTGGAAAGAACCGGTGAATCGCCCGCCCAGCGGCCACTCGAGCCCGAGCCCTCCCCGGGCGCCGACTCGAGTGCGGGTGACGTCATCCACGTCCCATAGATCCAGGGCGGGACCTGCTTCGACGCGTGTCACGACGCCTGCGCCGAAGCACGCGACCCGGATCGCAATCGCCGGCGCTACTTCGACCAGCGACGCGCGGTCGTAGAAGACCACCGCTACGCGATCCTGCTCCCCCGCGAGGCCGGTTCGGGCGTACATCACGCCGACGCCGACGCGTATGGGCCCGAGCTCCCGGTCGACCCGCACTGAGAACGTGGTCGGCCGGTAGGGACCCAGAGAGGCACCGGAGGTGTCTCGCGCCGTGCCTGCGAAACGGGCGGCGCCGACATCTACCGAGAGGCCCCACTGCGCGGCGCCAGCCCGAGCGGTGGCGGCCAAAGCGACTGAGCCGAGCAATCCGATTAGCCTGCGCATGCCTGCTCCCAGGTGAAAACGGTTCACTTCATTTCCAGCAGCACCCACCCGTTGGTGACGTTGTTTTCACCCTTGATGATCCAGTTGAACCCCGGGTGGTACTCGCCGACGACGCTGTCCTGGACGGCGTCCCCCACTAGCTCGTCGTTCGTGTTGATGAGCGACCCAAGCGCGCTCAAGAGCTTCTGGAATGCCTGCGCGAACTTCCACAGCTTCTGGCCCGTGCTCGACGTCGTGTCCTTGCCGGCCGTACGCGCCTGGTTTGCCGCGTCCACGGCGTCGAGCGCCTTCTTCCAGGCGTCGCTGCTCGTCTTGATCTGGCACGCCGTATCGTCGTCCTCCACAACGTACACGCGCGTGTTCTGCCCGGGGTGGGCGGCTTTGTAGGCGTCAATCTGCGTGTTGCTGAACAGCATGACGCTGCCGCTCCAGTCGAGCCCGTTCTGGTCGAAGTAGTACGGGGTCGATTGCCGCTCGCCGGCGCACTGGTAATCCGTGAGCGAATCGGTCTGCCCCTTCTGGCCGAGCATGTGCACCTCAAATTCGGGGGCGCCTTTCAACCAACCTTCAAAATCATCCACGAAATGGGCTTGCGTCATGTAGAGCCCGGACGCCGGCGGAGGTGGCGTGGGAGGCGGATCACCGGTGTCGCGGGTGGCTGGTCAGGGTCGAGCAGGATGCGGTGCCCCGCTGGGTCGAACGCCACCGGGACGTCGTGGTCGCGCAGCGCGGTGGCGACCAGCACGTTGGCGTCACCGCGCCAGGCGCTCCGATGGCCCGGCACGGGCAGATAGATCTCGAGCGGAATGGCCGCCTGCGCCTCCCGGTCCAGCTCGGCCGCCGCCACGCCGGCGTGCTGCGCGACCTCGTCGCGGGCGCGGCCCCCGGCCGCGGTGAGGAAACGCTGGAAGTGCAGCTTGTGCTCGCGGAACGGTGACGCGTCGAGCTGGGCCTTGAGGGATGCGGCGAACCCCGGGTGCGCGAGGGCGCGCGCCAAGTGTTGCGCGAGTGCCTCGGATTGCGCCTGCAGCTCGGCGGCAGGAGGGCTCGCCGCGGATTCCGGTCTCCCCGGGGCGGTAGCGGGGGGGCGGTCGGTGCACGCCGTCAGTGCCGCCAGAGCAGTGACAACCGCCGGGGCCGGGAGATAGCGCGATTTATGCGTCATGGCTGACTCCTTTTGTCGAGGTTTGCGCGCCCAACATGAGAAGTCAGCTGGCGAAAACCGGCGCCCGATTCGTGCGCCGCCGGTCGAAATCACGCGTTACGCCTCCCCGCCACGGCCAGGGGCGTGTAGCTTCCCCATCCCGATGATCCCGACGCTCCCGATTCTGCTCTGCTTCATGGCCCGCGACACGACGGGTTACTGGCAGCAGCAGGTCGCCTACCGCATCACGGCGAGGCTGGATGAGCCGGCGGGCGTGCTCAGCGGACACGCGCGGATCACCTACGTGAACCGCTCACCCAACACCCTGCATGACTTCTTCGTGCACCAGCACCTGAATGCGTTCCGCCCGGGCTCCCGCTGGGCCGCGGCGGATTCCGCCGAAGGACGGGAGCGGTTTCAACACCTCCAGGACCCCGACTACGCCTTCGAGCGCATCACGGGCTCGACAGTGATGGGGGACCCCGTCAAGCCGGACTACCCGTATGCCCCGGACTCGACGATCGCGCACTGGACGCTGCCGCGGCCGCTCCTGCCGGGAGACTCGACCGTGGTGGAGGTCGACTGGCGCGCGCGGCCGTCGACGCTGCCGCGGCGCCAGGGGCGACGCGGGCGGCGGTTCGATTTCGCGCAGTGGTATCCGAAGGTGGCGGTCTACGACCGCTTCGGATGGGAGGACCACCCGCTCTATCCGGCCGGTGAGTTCTACGGCGAGTTCGCGACCTACGACGTGACGCTCGACCTCCCCGAGGACCAGGTGATCGGTGCCACCGGCGTGCCGGTCGAAGGCGATCCGGGGTGGGAGCACGCCAAGGCCGATCCGCAGCTCCGGATCGATTATCAGCGCGACTGGTACGGGCGCCGGGCCCCCCCCTCGGGCCTCGGGTGCGGAGTGGTGGCGGCGGGCCGCAAGTGCGTGCGCTTCCACGCCGAGCAGGTCCATCACTTCGCGTTCTCGCTCAACCCGCAGTACGTGTACGAGGAGGGGCGTCAGGGGGACGTCTTGGTGCGGGTCCTCTACTTACCGGGAGACAGCGCGACATGGGGGAAGGGGATCGCGGTGCGCAACACGCGGGCGGCGCTGGCGTGGCTCGACTCGCTGTACGGGAAGTTCGCGTGGCCGTCGCTCACCAACGTGCACCGCATCGAAAGCGGCGGCACCGAGTTCCCCATGATGGTGATGGACGGCTCCGCCGGGCTCGGCCTCATCGTCCATGAGGTCGGCCACAACTACACGATGGGCATCCTCGCCAACAACGAGTGGCGGGAGGCCTTCCTCGACGAGGGGTTCACCAGCTTCCAGACCAGCTGGTTCTTCGAGACACACGGGGGGCGGTCGCAGTACCCGGCTGTCGAGGCGGACGTGCTGCTGCTCGACCTCGACCGCTGGAGCGAGCCCGTCTCCCTGGCGAGCGAACGGTTCCGCGACTTCTTCACCTACAATCAAATGGTGTACGACAAGGCGCAGCTGTTCTACGAGCAGCTGCGCTACGTCGTGGGCGACGACACGATGCGCCGCATCCTGCGCGCCTACTACGCCCGCTGGAAGCTCAAGCACGTGGACGAGGACTGCTTTCGTGGAGTGGCGGAGGAAATCTCGGGGCGGGACTTGAAGTGGCTGTTCGGGCAATGGCTGCATGGCACGCCGTTGATCGATTACTCCCTGAAGCGGGTGAAACGAACGCGGCAGGCTGACGGCCGATGGCTGACGGCTGTCACCATCGAGCGGAAGGGCGACGGCTGGATGCCGGTCGAGATCGGCGACCGGAGGGGCGACACGATCTACGCTCGCGCAACCGGCCAACCGGCGACCGAAGTGGTCGAGTTCACCACCGCCGGCCGACCGGGCCGGTTGATGCTGGACCCGCGGGTGCGGACCCACGACTACAACATGCTGAACAACCGGGAGCGCGGGGGGCTCACGGGACGGGGGGCATGGACGCTACGCATCGACAACCCGTTCCAAGAGACTGTGCGCCGGGACGGCGGCGTGCGGGGGTTGCTGCCCGTGGTCTGGTCGAACGACTTCGGCGGCGTCACAGTCGGCCTGCGGGAGCGCGCCAACTACCTCGGCCGCTACGACCGGGGCCTGGTGCTCGGCACGGTGGCGACCCGCCCGGGTGCGAGCCAGGCGCTCGGGGTGTACGGGCGCTGGAGCAACCCGGTCGGCGGGCTCACGCCGCGGACTACGACCAGCCTCGCGGGCTGGCTCACCGAGGGGCGGGCCGGGGCGGCCATCAGGGCCGATCGCTCGTTGCGCCAGCACCTCGGATTCGGTGCGGATCTGCACGTCGGATTCGACGCGATGTGGATGGCCACGACCGACCTGGGGTATTTGGACCGCCGGCTGTGGGACGACGCGGGGACCATCGAGGCGGGGCCGTGGGTCGCCACGACTGCCCGGCGGGGGGCAGCCGTGCTGCGAGCGCGGCTGGGAGGCCGGAGCGGGGTCGTCTACTTCAACCCGGGACGGGGAGCGGTCTCCCGCAACCGCTACGACTTCGAGGCGTTCGGCCGGTTCACCGGCGAAGCGAGCGTCCGTACGCCGTTGCTGGGCGCCCGCGTGTTCGTCGGCGCCTACCTGGGCCAGTCCGATCCGGTGCGGCAGCGGCAGATCTCCTTCGCGGGCGCCGACCCCTACGAGACGTTCACCAACCCGTTGCTACGGAGCCGAGGCGCCCTGCTGGTGCGCCCCGATTTTCACTACCAGGCTCCGGGCGGGGCGAACCTGCGGGGCTTCCGGCCGGACCTGGGCGGGCGCTGGGCGGTAGGGGTGAACCTCGAGATCACGCCGTGGGTGCTGCGGCGCGACCAGGGTATCTTGGGGGGGTTAGGGCTCGAAGCGTTCGTGGACGCCGGGGTGGTAGACACGCTGATGATTCGGTCGTCGTCGCCCGGCCGCGCGTACACGACGCTGTACGACCTGGGTGTGGGGCTGGTGACGCAGCATTATCTGAAGGAGCTGGCCTGGACGATGCGCTTCGAGGTGCCGTTTGCGGTGAACCGCTGGAACGACGCGGCGGACTTCACGTCGGGGCAGGAGCGGCTCGCGTTCCGCTGGCAGGTCAGCCTCGAGCCGAGTTTCTGATGGACACGCGGGCGAGCGACCGGCGCGGCTTCTTTCGGGAGACATTCGGTCGGCTGTTGCAGGAGGTGACGGTGCGCACCGAGCAGCGCGTCGCCCCGCGCCGCCACTTCCGGCCGCCGGGCGCGGCGGAGGAGCTCGCCTTCCTCGCCTCCTGCACGCGCTGCGGCGACTGCATCGAGGTGTGCCCGGTGCACGCGATCATCAAGGCGCCGCCCGGGGCCGGCCTGGCTGCCGGCACGCCGATCATCGATCCGGCCATCCAGGCGTGCGTCGCCTGCGCCGACATGCCGTGCGCCCGCGCCTGCGAGACGGGCGCGCTCGTCCCTCCCGCGGACGGCTGGGCGAGCGTGCACCTGGGGGTCCTGGAGCTCGACCCCGAGCGCTGTATCACGTTCCACGGCGTGCCGTGCGGGGTGTGCGCGCGCGCTTGCCCTGTGGGGGAGCGAGCGCTCGCGCTCGACGCCGGCGGGCATCCGGTGTTGAAGCCCGAGGGGTGCGTGGGGTGTGGGGTGTGTGTGACGGCATGTGTGACGAGCCCGTCGTCGCTCAGCTTAAGCCTGATTTTATGAGAACGCGGAACGCGGAAGTGGGAAGGCGGAACAGCAATGCGAGGCCGCTCGCCACGATCCCCACCCTGCTGTTCCGCGTTCCACGTTCCGCGTTCCGCGTTTCGCGCCTCCCATGACCAGCCTCCCCTATCGCGTCGAAAAGCCCTGGGGCCACGAGCTCATCTGGGCGAAAACCGAGCGCTACGTGGGGAAGATCCTCCACATCGAGCCCGGGCACGTCCTGTCGCTGCAATACCACAAGAAGAAGGATGAATCGATCTACGTGCTCGCAGGCGAGATCATCCTGCGCATCCAGCAGGGCGAGACGCTGATCGAGCGGCCCATGGCGCAGGGCGAGTCGTTCCACATCCATCCCAAGCTGATCCACCAGTTCGAGGCCGTGGTGGTGAGCGACCTGCTGGAAGCCTCGACTCCCGAGATCGACGACGTGGTGCGGCTCAAGGACCGCTACGGGAGGGTGTAGATGAAGATCATCGTGCCGCTCGCGGGGAAGGGGACCCGGCTGCTGCCGCTCACCAAGCGCGTGCCCAAGCCGCTGATCCGTGTGGCGGGGCGGCCGGTGATGGACTACGTCATGGATACGGTGAAAGGCTTCGACGTCGACGAGCTGATCGTGATCACCGGGCACCTGAAACACGTCGTCGAGCGATACATCGTCACGCAGTACCCCGTCAAGGCAAAATTCGTCGAACAGAAGGCCTTGGACGGGACCGCTGGGGCGATCAATCTCGCGCGGCCGTTCGTAGACCAGCCGGTGCTGATCATCTTCGTGGATACCCTGTTCGACGCCGACCTGTCGCTCATCAAGACCGTCGACGCCGACGGCATCCTCTGGGCGAAGGAGGTCGAGGACTACCAGCGCTTCGGGGTGATCGTCACCGACCAGCGCGGCTACATGAAGACGATCGTGGAGAAGCCGAGCACCCCGGTGTCGCGGCTCGCGAACATCGGGCTGTACTACGTCAAGGACTGGAAGACGCTGTTCGACGGGATCGCCCACGTCTTGGAGCAGCCGCCCGGGAAGGGCGGCGAGTACTACCTCACCGACGCGTTCCAGTACATGGTGGACCGCGGGCGGCGACTGTTCACGGCGCCGGTGGGCGGGTGGTACGATTGCGGAAAAGTCGACACGCTGCTCGAGACGAACCAGCACCTGCTCGAGCAGGGCCGGGCCCGGATTCCTCAGGGGCCGGGCCCCCGCTGCACGATCGTGCCGCCGGTGTATATCGAGGACGGCGTGACGATCCATGACGCCACGATCGGACCCAACGTCTCGATCGAGGGGGGGAGCTACGTCACCGAGAGCACGATCGCGAACTCGATCCTCGGGCGCAACGTCCGCGTGGTGCGGAGCGCGGTGGCGGACTCCGTGATCGGAGACGATCAGGTGATCGAGGGGAAGACGATCCAGCGTAGCGTGCTCGACGCGGGAGAGCTGGCCCCGGCTAAGTAACCTATCGGGCCAGCTTGTTTTCCAGCCCTGCCTTCACCTCCGGCCACTCGGCTGCGAGGATGCTGTAATACACCGAGTCGCGCACCCGCCCGGTAGCGGTGATCACATGGCTCCGCAGGATTCCTTCTTCCTTCGCGCCGATGCGGAGCAGCGCGGCGCGCGACCGCTCGTTGAGCGCGTCGGTCTTGAACTCCACACGGATACAGCCCAGCGTCTCGAACGCGTGTCGCAGCAACAGGTACTTTGCCTCGGTGTTGATCGGGGTGCGTTGCGCGTCGCGTGCGAGCCACGTCCAGCCGATCTCGAGACGGCGGTTCGCCCGATCGATGTTGGCGTAGCGCGTGCTCCCCACGGCGCGCCCAGACGCCGTCGCAATGATGGCGAAGGGCAGCGCCGCCCCCTGGCGCTGCCACTCGAGCGCCGTCTCGATGTACGCGCGCAGGTCTGCGGCCGTCCGCACGAGCGACGCGGTCCAGCGCCAGATCTCCGGATCGAGCCCGGCGGCGCACAGCTCCGGCTCATGCGCGAGCGACAAGGGCTCGAGCCGGACGTGGTGGCCGGCGAGCGTGACGGACTCCACGTGCATAATCGGCCTCATTGTATACGGTTGCGCATGTCCAGGGTAGCGCGACCGGGGGCCACAGCGCCGCTCGCCCCTCGAGTCGCGGTGCAAGCCAGCGACATTGTGTAAAGATCATGCGACAACTCGCGGCCTCAGCGGAGCATGGCGGCGATTTCGTACCGGGCCGGTGCGGCACGGCCTTTGCTTTCCGTGCTCGCGGTACCGCTCGCGGATACGTGCGGCTCGCAGCGCGTGTCCCGGCAGCGTGCGGGGTATCGTGGAGGCGCTTGCCTCCCGCTTGATCCGGCTGTGGTACCCTTTGGTCCGAGATTCTCGAGGTCCAAGACGCCCTGATCCAGAGGCGCGCCGTGCGTTAGGGCTCACCGTGGCGAAATAGGGCTGCTTGACCACTTCTTGGCAGTCGTCCGGCAGCGTGTCATTTGACGAGGTCTCTACCTGTGCGGAGGTATGTTGTGCACGTGCGCTGCTTGTCGGCGGCCCTGGCCGCCATCGGTTTGTTCGTTGGCTGTTACGAGCCTACTCAGTCCCCCCCTAGCGCTCATCCATCCTACGCCATCGGCGCGCCCGCGGCGTGTCCTGGTAACCCCACAGTCATTGTCTCCGACGAGGGCGGCTTAGCCGCTGCGCTGGTCGCCGCGCTGCCGGGCGACGTGATCGCGGTGGACGGGTTCTTCGACGTGGGCGATGCCATCATCCGCACCGATGACGTTACTCTCACTTGCGCCACTCCGGGGTCTGGCTTACGGGGGCGAGGAGATCTTGGGTTGATCGTCAAAGTGGTCGCGCGGCGGGTGACCGTCGCCGACCTCGTGTTAGACGCTACGAATTCCGTCGAGGGCGCCTATGTCGCCTTTTACGACGGTGTGACGAATTTCGGCGAAGACAGCCGGTTCCTACGCAACAGGGTTCTGTGCGGCGCTACGAGAAAGTGCGTCTTCTTCGGCAGCGAATCTCAGGGCGGTTCGCGCGGAGGCCTTGTCACGGACAATCACCTGACAGTGACCGGGGGTGAAACTGGGATCACAATCCAGGGCGTATCCGGCGGCCGGGCGGAACGGAACACGATCGCTGCTGCGTCGCCATCCGGCGAGGGTATTCGGGCGAATGGTAATGAAGGGATCGTCGTCGCAGAGAACGTTGTCAGCGGTCCGTGGTCGGCTTCGGCGCACTTTTTCGATGGGCTGTTCTCGAGTGTCGTGTCAGACAACCGGCTCGAAGGCGCGCGCGTCGATGGGGTGATCTTCGAGGCCGCTGCCGACGTGCAGTTCGTACGTAACACGGTGGGCTGTGGGACGGACGAGTGTCTGTTCGCCGCCGGCGCGGAGCGCCTGGTCGTCGCCTATAATCAGTTCAGCTCTTCAGGCTCGGGCAGTGGCGTCCAGCTCCAAGGGGGCATCGACGGTAGCCGCGTTGCGCACAACATGATCGTCACAACTGCGCCCTCCATATCAGGGAACCTCGGAGGGATCCGGGCACGCGATGGCAGTAGTGTCGTGATCACAGACAACACGGTGATCGGCCCGTGGGCCAATTCGATGGCACTCGCGGACCTCGCTGACAGCCGCATCGAGCGGAATCGCCTGGAAGGCGCCACCGGGTTCGGGGCAGGGCTGGGCCTCGGAGTGTCTTTCAGAGAGGTCTCGATGACCGGAAACGTGCTCCGGACCAACCAGATCACGGGCGCCGGGGTGGGGGGCATCTTCGCTCGGTCGGCCTGTAACAACACCTTCCTTGGCAACGCCTTGGAAGGGAACCCCGACGGGCTGGTTCTCAGGCCTAGCACCGGGGCGAACAGGTACGTTGGCAATCGCAACCTGGTGGTCGACGACGGCGATCTCGACTGCAACGGTGACGGAGTGTCTGATCCCAACATCATCACCGGGCCAGGCTTCGCCCGGCACGGCGGAAGCGTCGGGGCCCTCGTGGCCAACAACCAGGGATCCGGCAAACTCCAGTAACGTTCGGTGACCGAGGGCGGCTCACGGCCGCTCTCGCTGTTGCGACGGCGGCTTCATGGACGGCCGGGTGGCGGAGCGATAGAGTTCACCGCATGACCGTCGCCGCAATCCGCGAACTGTACGAATTCAACGCCTGGGCCCACCGCCGCGTCTTCGACGCCCTCGCCGCGCTCCCCACCGATCAGTATCTCCGTGACCTGAAGAGCAGCCACGGCGGGATTCACGGCACGCTGTGCCACATCGTCTGGGCCGAGCAGCTGTGGCTGACCCGCTGGCTCGGCACACCGAATCCGGCTGTGAAGCAGGGGAAGGACCTGGTGTCGCTTGCGGAGGTACGGGCGCGGTGGGAGGATGTGGAGAGGGAGCGGGGGAGGTTTCTCGACGGTCTCACGGAGGCGCGGCTAGAAGAGACCCTCACCATCCAGCCGACGATGGGCGGCGCGTACGTGCACAGCTACCTGCAGACGTTACAACACGTGGTGGATCACTCTTCCTACCACCGGGGTCAAATCATCACGCTGCTGCGCCAGCTCGGCGTGAAGCCGCCTAGCACCGGGCTGATCCTGTTCTATCGCGAGCGGTCCGCCGGCCGTCACATTCCTAACTTCTGATTTGTCAGCTGCTTAGGGTCATGTTGACGGCACGCGGGAACCAGACTTACTTACTTACCGTTCAGTAACTAATTGACTGGAGGCACCGTGTCGCAGGCCGTCGTCCCCTCGAAGCGTATCGCCAAGCCCCGCTGGCAGCGTCGCAAAGACGCCCGGCCCGAGGAGCTCGTCGCGGCCGCGCTCGACGTGTTCGTCGAGCGGGGCTATGCCGGCACCAAGCTGGCCGATGTGGCCCGCCGCGCCGGCGTCACCAAGGGCACCATCTACCTCTACTTCGAGAACAAGGAAGCGCTGTTCAAAGCGGTAGTGCGTGAGACGATCGTGCCGGTCATCGCCCAGGGCGAGGCCCTGGCCCGCTCCTTCACGGGGAGCGCCCGCGATCTGCTCGAGCAGCTGGTGCGGGAATACTGGCGGCTGGTCGGGGAGACCGCGCTCGCTGGCATTCCCAAGCTCATGATGGCCGAGGCGGCAACTTTTCCGGAGTTGACGCGCTTCTACTACGACGAAGTGGTGGCGCGGGGGCACCGCCTGATGGCGGGCGTGATCGAGCGGGGCATCAAGAGCGGCGAGTTTCGACCGGTCGACGTGATGCTCGCCGCCAAGCTCGCGATGTCGCCGCTGATGCACGCGACGGTGGTGCGCCGCGCATTCGCGTCCTGCATGCCGGAAGGGTTCAACGTCCGAGCGTACCTCGACACTCACATCGACCTCTATCTCCATGGTATCGCGAAGCAGTAGCAGTCGGCTGCTGGCCCTGCTCGTAGCGCTCAGCCCCGCTCCCCTCGTGGCGCAGGCTCCCGGCGCGAGCGTGCCGCTGCGCCTTTCGTTCGCCGACGCGGTGAACATGGCCGCGGGCAAGACACCCGTCGTCGAGCTGGCCACGTTGCACACCACGGAAGCGGACGCACGGGTCCGGCAGGCGCGTGCGGCGCTGCTGCCGTCACTCTCGGGGAGCGGCGCGTGGCTCAATCGCTCGTTCAACTCGCGCTCCATCGGGATCTCGTTTCCCGGCGTGCCGGAGTTGATCGGACCGTTCAACAACTACGATGCCCGCCTCAACGCGGCTCAGACGCTGTTCGACTGGTCGAGCGTGGCGCGGCTGCGGGCGGCCGGCGCGCAAGCCGACGGCAGCTGGGCGGAGCGGGGCGTGACGGTCGAGGGTTCGGTGCTTGCGACGGCGCTCGCCTATGTTCGCGCCGTGCGCGCGCAGTCGGTGGTCGCGGCCCGGCAGGCGGATTCGGTAATCGCGGCCGAGCTGGTCGGATTGGCAGAAGCGCAGCGGGCCGCGGGGGTGAGCCCGGCGATCGATGTGACACGCGCTCGCGCGCAGCTTGCCACAGCGGAGGGCCTGTTGCTGGTCGCGAGGAACCAGCTCGACCGCGGCCGCATCGACGTGGCGCGCGCGCTGGGCCTCGATGCGGCCACCCCGCTCGCGTTCACGGATTCGCTCGCGCCGTCGCTCGGCGCCGCCGACGTGCCAGTCCAGCGGGACTCGGCCGTCACGGCCGCGCTCGCCAACCGACCCGAGCTGCGGGCGGAGCTGGCGCGCGCCGCCGCGGCGCAACAGACCGGTTCGGCGATCCGTGCGGAACGGCTGCCCCGGCTCGAGCTGGCCGGCGATTACGGCGTCAACGGCGCGACCGTGCCGGGCGCGATCGCCACGCGCGACCTCACGCTCCAGGTGAGCGTGCCGATTCTCGACGGCTTCCGGCGCGAGGCGCGGCTCGCCGAGCAGGACGCCGTGGTGCGCGAGTCGCAGGTGCGGGAAGCCGACCTGCGTCGCCAGATCGCCGCCGAGGTGGACGCCGCCCTGCTCGATCTGGGGTCGGCCGAAGCGCAGCAGGCGGTGGCCCGCGAGCAGCTGCGGCTCGCCGAGAGTGAACTCAGCCAGTCGCGCGAGCGTTTCAAAGCCGGGGTCGCCGGCAACATCGACGTAATCACCGCGCAGGCAGGACTGATTCGCGCGCGCGACACCGAGATCGACGCCCGGTTCGCGGCCGCGGCCGCCCGAATCGCGCTGGCGCGCGCCGCCGGCGTGGCCCGTACCCTTCATTAGAGGACCCCGGGCTGACGCCCGGGGCCATTTCGAACCTACGCAATGAGCGATGAGATGGCTACGACAATTGAACGTGAGACTGCCCAGCGGTCGGCGAGGCCTTCCCCGGTGACCCCGGAGCAACCGGTTGCGCCGGAAAAACCAGGCGGCCGCAAGCGCACCGTCTTCATTATCATGGGCGTCGCTCTGCTCGGCCTGGTGGCCGTGGGGGTGCGGCGCTGGATCTACAGCCTCAGCCACGTGTCCACGGACAACGCCCAGGTGGACGGGCACATCGTCCCGATCCTCCCGAAAGTGGGTGGCTACGTGATCGACGTGCGGACCGACGAGAATCGGCCGGCCAAGGCGGGGGACACGCTGGTGGTGCTGGACGACCGCGACTACAAGGCGCGGCTGGCGCAGGCGGAGGCCGACCTCGCCGTGGCGCTCGCGGGCGTGAGCAATCGGGCGCGCGTGGGCCAGGCGGAGGCACAGGTGGCACAGGCCCAGGCCAACGCCGAGAAGGCGCATGCCGATCTCGAGCGGATCAAGCCGCTCGCGGAGAAGGACATCGTCCCCAAGCAAGCGCTCGACGCGGCCGAGGCGGCGTCACGCGCTGCGGACGCGGCGCTGGCGGCCGCCCAAGCCGCGCTCCTGGGCGCGGACGCCCGCGTGGGCGCGGCCCGCGCGGCGCGCGACCAGGCGGCCCTGAACCTGTCGTACACACGGATCACGGCGCCTGCCGAGGGTGTGGTGAGCAAGAAGACCGTGGAGGTCGGTCAGCTGGTGCAGCCGGGGCAGCCGCTCATGAGCCTGGTGCCGCTCGGCGACGTCTGGGTGACGGCGAACTTGAAGGAGACGCAGACAGCCGACGTGAGCCAGGGCGACCCGGCGGACTTCACCGTCGACGCGTACCCCGGCCGCCACTTCAGCGGGCACGTGGAGAGCCTCTCGCCCGCCACCGGAGCGAAGTTCTCGCTGCTGCCGCCCGACAACGCGACGGGGAACTTCACCAAGGTCGTGCAGCGCATCCCCGTGCGGATCCGGCTCGACGGGAAGAATGACCCCGCCCATCCGCTCCGGCCCGGGATGAGCGTGGTCGTCACCATCCAGACCAAGTAACGCGCCCCCCGTGGCTACCGCCGCCCTGCCGGTACCCGCACTCGGCGTCGCCGCCGACCGGTACAAGTACCGCTACATCATCGCAATGACGGTGTCGCTGGCGTCGGTGCTCGAGCTGCTCGACACCAGCATCGTGAACGTGGCCATCCCCCACATGATGGGGAACTTGGGGGCGACGCTCGACGAGATCGCGTGGGTGTCGACCGGCTACATCGTCGCCAACGTGATCATCCTGCCGATCACCGGCTGGCTGTCGGCGTTGTTCGGGCGCCGTCGTTACTTCGCGGGATCGATCGCGATCTTCGTCGTTTCGTCTTTCTTCTGTGGTAACGCGCATTCGCTCGCGGCGCTCGTGTTCTGGCGCATCGTCCAGGGTCTGGGAGGCGGCGCGCTGCTCTCCACCTCGCAAGCGATCCTATACGAAGAGTTCCCCCGCGAGGAGTACGGCACCGCGATGGCGATCTTCGGGGTCGGTGTGATGGTGGGCCCAACGCTGGGGCCGACGCTCGGCGGCTACATCACCGACGCCTTCGGCTGGCCATGGATCTTCTACATCAACATCCCGATCGGGATGCTGGCGCTGGCGCTGTCGCTCAGCTTCATCCAGGACTCGCGGTTCCAGGTGAAGGCCGAGAAGATCGATTACGTAGGCCTGCTACTGCTAGCCGTCGGGATCGGCACGCTGCAGACGATGCTCGAGCGGGGCGAGCGGCTCGACTGGTTCGACTCGCGCGAGGTCATCACATACGCCCTGATCAGCGCCGTGTCGCTGATCGCCTTCGTGTGGCACGAGCTGACGACGGAGCATCCGGTCGTGGACCTGCGGATCCTGAAGAGCCGGCAGCTGGCCGTGGGGGTGGTGTTCGGCGGGGTACTCGGGATTTGTCTCTATGCCACCGTGTTCGTGCTGCCCGTGTATCTGCAGAACCTCCAGAACTTCACGGCGGAGCAGACGGGGTTCGTGATCCTGCCGGGCGCGCTCGCGAGCGCGTTCACGATGGCCACGATGGGGCGAACCACGGGCAAGTTCGACGGGCGGCTGTCGATCCTCGCCGGGGTGTCGATCTTCGCCCTGTCGATGTGGAAGCACGCCCACTTCACCACCGACAGCGGCATGTCCGACTTTTTCTGGCCGCTGATCTTCCGGGGCGTGGGACTCGGCCTGATCTTCGTGCCGCTCACAAACCTCGCGCTCGCCGACCTGCCGATGAGCAAGATCCCGAACGGCACCGGGCTCTTCAACTTGATGCGCCAGCTGGGCGGGAGCGTGGGGATCGCGATCTCGGCGACGTTGGTGCAGCGGTTCACGGCCATCCATCGGGCCGACCTGATTGCGAACGTCACCCAGTTCAGCGAGGTGACGCGCGAGCGGCTTGCCGGCATCATGGCGAGGCTCATCGCGACGGGCACGCCGGCGCCGCTCGCCGAGTCGAAGGCGCTGATGGTGCTGAACGGCCAGGTGACGCGGCAGGCGATGATGCTCTCGTTCGAGCAGCTGTTCCTGTTGTTCGGGGCGTGCTTCGTGTTGTCGCTCCCGCTCTTACTGCTGATGCACAGGAGCAAGGGGATGCCGGGGGGGGCCGCCGCGCATTGATTCCCCGGGCGGGCGCCCGGCCCCGGGCTCACGCCCGGCCCCGGGCTCACGCCCGGGGCTATGGGGGTCACGCCCGGGGCTATGGGGCTCACGCCCGGGGGCTATGGGGCTCACGCCCGGGGCTATGCAGCTCGACAGATGGAGGAGTCGATGCCCAGAGACAGGAAGGTGCGTGTAGGAGATCGGGCTCCGGATTTCACCCTGCCGGACCAAGCGGGCAAGCCGGTGCGGCTGCGGGATCTGCTCGGCCGCGGGACCGTGGTGCTGTACTTCTATCCGAAGGACGAAACACCCGGGTGCACGCTCGAAGCCCGAGCGTTCCGAGACAGCTACGACCGGTTCACCGCCGCGGGCGCGGAGGTGGTGGGCATCAGCTCGGACTCGGTCGCCTCGCACCGGAGGTTCGCGGCGCGCCACGCGTTGCCGTTCCTCCTGCTCTCCGACCGTGGCGGCACGGTGCGCGAGCTGTACGGCGTCGACAAGACACTAGGGTTCCTGCCCGGACGGGTGACGTACGTGATCGACAAAGCGGGCGTGGTGCGGCGCACGTATTCCTCGCAGCTACGCGCTACGCGGCACACCCGGGAGGCGCTGGACGCGCTGCGTGCGCTGGATGAGGATGCGGCCTCTGCCCGTGCCTGAGCCCAGGGGTGGGCCTGCCTGATTGGTGAGCCCCGGGCTCACGCCGCTCCAGCTGCGGTCACAGCACCACCGCGAGCACCTTTTGGTCCGAGCCTGAACCACCACGGCTGTCGACCACCGTCACGCGGATCGTGTAGCTCCCCGGCAGGAGATATGTGTGCGTCGCCGAGATGCTGCTCTCGCTCGACGTGCTCCCACTCGTCGACGAGCCGTCGCCCCAGCTGATCGTGTACGACCAGGGCCCGTCGTTGTCGGGGTCGCTGAACGTGGCCTGCTCGGTGTAGAGCAGCCCGAGCAACACGGTTGCGTCGGACCCGGCGTTCACGGTCGGGGGCAGGTTGGGCTGGCTGACGGTCACACTGTGCGACGTGGAGCCCGTCGCGCCCTGATTGTCGGTCACCTTGAGGGTGACGGTGTAGGTCCCACCAGTCGCGTACGTGTGCGACGGGTTCTGGGACGTCGACGTCGCGCCGTCGCCGAAGGTCCAACTGTAGGCACTGATCGAGCCATCGGGGTCGCTGCTCGAGCTCGTGAAGCCGCAGGTGAGCCCGCTGCAGCTCGCCGTAAACGCGGCACTGGGCGGTTTGTTCGGAGCCGTCACGGTGACCGACTTCGAGGTGGAGCCGGTGGCGGCCTGATTGTCGGTCACTTTGAGGGTGACGGTGTAGGTGCCGCCGGCTCCGTACGTATGCGACGGGTTCTGGGACGTCGACGTCGCGCCGTCGCCGAAGGTCCAGCTGTAGGCGCTGATCGAGCCGTCCGGGTCGCTGCTCGAGCTGGTGAAGCTGCAGGTGAGCCCGCTGCAGCTCGCCGTAAACGCGGCCGTGGGCGGCTGGTTCGGGGCCGTCACGGTGACGGACTTCGACGTGGAAGCGGTGGCGCCCTGATTGTCGGTCACCGCCAGGGTGACGGTGTAGGTCCCGCCCGCCGCGTACGTGTGAGACGGGTTCTGCGCGGTCGACGTCGCGCCATCACCAAACGTCCAGCTGTAGGCGCTGATCGAGCCGTCGGGGTCGCTACTTGTGCTGGTGAAGCTACACGTCAGCGCGGTGCAGCTTGATGTGAAGGCGGCGGTCGGCGGCTGGTTTGGCTGGCTGACCGTCACGCTGTGCGAGGTGGAGCCGGTCGCGCCCTGGTTGTCGGTGACTATGAGGGTGACGGTGTAGTTGCCGCCGGCGGAGTATGTGTGGGCTGGGTTCTGGGACGTCGCGGTCGCGCCGTCGCCGAAGGTCCAGCTGTAGGCACTGATCGAGCCGTCGGGATCGCTGCTCGTGCTCGTGAAGCTGCACGTCAGCGCACTGCAGCTCGCCGTGAACGCGGCGGTCGGCGGCTGGTTCGGGGGGGCGACGGTGACGGTCTTGGAGGTACTCCCCGTCGCGCCCTGGTTGTCAGTGACTGTGACGGTGACCGTGTACGTGCCGCCGGCCGCGTACGTGTGGGCGGGGTTCTGCGACGTCGCGGTCGCGCCGTCGCCGAAGGTCCAGCTGTAGGCGGCGATCGAGCCGTCAGGGTCGCTGCTCGTGCTGGTGAAGCTGCACGTCAGCGCAGTGCAGCTTGATGTGAAGGCGGCGGTCGGCGGCTGGTTCGCGGCCGCCACGGTGACCGTCTTGGCGGTACTCCCCGTCGCGCCCTGATTGTCGGTCACCGTGAGGGTGACGGTGTAGGTCCCCCCCGCCGCGTACGTGTGGGACGGGTTCTGCGACGTCGCGGTCTTCCCGTCGCCGAAGGTCCAGCTGTAAGTGCTGATCGAGCCGTCGGGGTCGCTGCTCGAGCTCGTGAAACCACACGTCAGCCCACTGCAGCTCGCCGAGAACGCGGCGGTCGGAGGCTTGTTCGGGGCCGCCACCGCGACGGACTTGGAGGTGCTCCCCGTCGCGCCCTGGTTGTCGGTGACTGTGAGGGTGACGGTGTAGGTCCCGCCCGCGGCGTATGTGTGGGACGGGTTCTGCGATGTCGCGGTCCCGCCGTCGCCGAAGCTCCAGCTCCAGGCCGTGACCTGCCCGTCCGCGTCCGTGCTGCCGTCGGTGAACGCACAGCTCAGCGCCGAGCAGGTCGTCGTGAACCCTGCCGTCGGCGGTTTGTTCGCCGTCACCGTCACCGCGGCCTTGCCGGTACCCGACCCCCCATCCTTGTCCGTCACTATCACCCGCACGGTGTCCGTGCCGCCAGCGGCGTAGGTGTGTGTGGCCGCCAGCGGATTCGACTGGCTGGTCGTGCTGCCTGAGGTTTGGGGCGAGCCGTCGCCCCAGTCGATCGCGTAGGACCAGGGCGAATCCTTCACGCCGGGATCGCTGAACGTGGCGCTGAGCGTGAAGGGGCTGCCTGCCTTGGCCGTCTGGCTCCCGCCCGCGTTCACCGTCGGCGGGGTATTCGCGATCGCCGCGGTCGTCGTCCCCGGGGCACTCGTCGCGCTGTGCGTGTCGCTGACGGTGAGCGTCACAGAGTACGGGCCGTTGTCGGCGTAGCTGTGGGTTGGCTTCACGCCGCTGCCGGTGGCGCCGTCCCCAAAGTCCCAAGCATACGTCAACGCATCACCGTCGGGGTCGGACGAGGCGCTACCGTCGAACGTGACGGCCGTCCCCTCGACGCCGGAGTAGGGTCCGCCCGGCGCGGCCGTGGGCGGATGATTCCCGGGCGCCCCGGGCGCGCCGTGGCACGTGCCGCTGCCCGCGTCGGTGAACGTCTTGCCTTGGACGGGAATGAACTTCCACGTGTAGCCGCCGTCGGAGAGCGTCAGCTTCAGGACACCCATCGTCTCGTTGTTGCGCACCTCGGAGTTCGCAGCTGTCGCGCCGAACGGGAACAGCCCTTCACCGCCACCCGTCCCGACGATTATCTCCCGAATGCCGTACACCGGATCCACCGCGCCCGCTGGCGTCTGAGGGGCGAACCGCTCATAGTCGTGGTGATGGCCGTTGAGCACGAGCTCGGCCCCGGCGTCGTACAGGTCCTGCCAGAAGTTTTGAGTCTGCGGGTCGACCTCGACCGTGCTGGAGCTGAAGAGCGGGTAGTGCCAATACGCCAGGATGCACGCCATCGGGTTAGCCGCGAGATCGGCGCGCAGCCACTGCTCTTGGGGCGACCCTACCCAGTGCGCCACGCTGCTGTTCAGTGCGATGATGTGCCAGGAACCGACGTCATAGCTGTAGTAGCCCTTGGCCGGGTCGCCAGCAGCAGCGCCGAAGTACCCGAAGTAGCCGGCGGCGCCGGCGGTACTGTAGTCGTGGTTGCCGGGCACCGGTCGGGTGCGCGCCTTGAAGCGCCCCCACGTGGGCGCGTAACAGTTGGCGTAATCGGAACTGGTCCCACTGGGGTAGGCGTTGTCGCCCAAGGCAAATACGGTGCCCGGGATGGTGTCCATCAGGTTTGCGGTGAGAGAGTCCCATGCCTTGTTACAGTCCGCGATGTCTCCGGCGCCGACGAGCACTGCGGGGCTGGCGGCAGCCGCGCCGGCCGCGTCCGGTCCGGGGGAGGGCGGGCCAGACGGTTCCTCGACGCAGGTGGCCAGCGCGAGGCACAACACAGACCGGAGAGCGGCAAGACGACGGACGACCATCGGAACTCGAGTACGCTTCGTTTCAAGAAGCCACTCAACGTTCGTGCCGCCGGGGTCACCAGCGCCCCGGCGGCCCGTGCGAGACGGGTCCGTGCTCACGTAGACGGTGGCGGGCAGGACCCGGGCCCCCACCCGGCTTGGTGCTGCAGGCCGGCAGTGCAGCGCGAACTCAAATGCTGTAGCGGTGGCGCTACGTCGACGGCCGTGAATCCCTGCCGGGGCTAAGCCAGCCCCGCCATCGCCGCCGTCACCAGCAGCGCCCGTACGATGCCCAGGGCGCCCTCGGTATTCTCATACCACTCCGTCGCAAGGTGGGCGTCGCCCGCCTTCCCGCCCGCGCCCAGCGCGATCGCCGGGATGCCGAGCGCGATCGGCACGTTCGCGTCGGTGGAGGCGCTCGCGAGCTCGGCGTCCCGGCCCAGCACCCGGTTGGCCGCGACCGCGGCCTGGACCAGCGGATGGGTGCGCGGCGTGACGCCCGACGGACGGTCGCCGACAGGCTGGCGCTCGAGCCGCAGTGGTGGCGTGCCGGGAGCGCGACGCCGGTTTTCGTCGTCGAGCGCGCGGTCGAGTGCCGCGCCGACGGTGACGTCGAGCTGAGCGAGCGCCTTGGGGTCTTCGCTCCGCAGGTCCAGGTCAAGCCACGCTTCCTGCGGGATGGAGTTGAGGCCGGTCCCCCCGCCCAGCCGCACGACCGCGCAGGTAGTGCGAGGCGCATTGAGCGTGGGCAGGTCGGCGAGCAGGGCAGTCGCGCGGCCCACGGCGTTCGCCGGGTTGGCGACGCCGAAGGCAGCCCAGGAGTGGCCGCCCGGGCCGCGGAAGGTGAGGCGGTAGCGCTTGGAGCCGAGCGCCCGGTGGACCACACGCTCCAGGCCCGCGCCGTCCAGCGCGATGAACGCGACCGGAGCCGCGTATTGGGTCGCACCCCGACGTAGGGGCGCAGCATGCTGCGCCCCTACACCGTCCCGACCGTCGAAGAGGTACTTCACCCCCCGCAAGTCCCCCGATCCCTCCTCGCCCACGGTGGCCGCAAACAACAGTGGCCGGGCGATGGGCACCCGTGCGGCGACGAGCGCCTCCGCCACTGCAACGAGCGCAGCTAAGCCCCGCGCGTTGTCGCTGATGCCCGGGCCCTCGAGCCGCTGGCCCCGCCGCTCGACGGCAACGTCCACCTCGGGCCCGAACACCGTGTCCAGGTGCGCTGAGAGGACGACGGGCGCGTGGAGGGGCGCAGCGTGCTGCGCCCCTGCGTCGGCCCTTCCCCCGTTACTGCCCACCCAGCCGTGCACGTTGCCGACTTCATCGATCAGGACGTCCTGGAGACCGACTTCGCGGAACAGTTCGGCCACGCGGGCGGCGCGGCGGCCTTCGGCGCCCGTCGGGGCCGGGATCGCGGACAACGCGGCCTGCCGCGCGAGCGTCACCTCATCGGTGCGCTCGAGATGATGGCGCGCCGCGCGGATGCGCTCGTGCGCGAGCAGGCGAGAGATGCTCTGATCCACCGATTCACAGTAACTCGCTTGACGGTGCCCGGCGAGTGGGCGACACTTCCGCCATGGAGGAGCGCGAGCTGATTTACGACTGGAACCGCTCGCCCACGGCGCTCGACTGGTCGCGGGCGCGGGTCGACCTGAACGACGAAACGCTGCGCGATGGGTTGCAGTCCCCCTCGGTGCGGGACCCGTCCCTGGAGGTCAAGAAGCGACTGCTCCACCTCATGGCGGACCTCGGTATCGTGGCGGCGGACATCGGGTTGCCCGGGGCGGGCCCGCGGGTGGTGGAGCAGGTGCGCGAGCTGGCCCGCGAGATCCGGGATCAGAAGCTGGCCGTCTTCCCGAACTGCGCGGCTCGCACGGTGATCGCGGACGTCGAGCCGATCGTCCGGGTTGCCGAAGAGATCGGGATCCCCATCGAGGCCGCTACCTTCATCGGCTCCTCTCCGATACGGCAATACGCCGAGGATTGGACGCTGGACCAGATCCTCCGCTCTACCGAAGAAGCCGTGTCGTATGCCGTCAAGCACGGCCTCCCGGTCATGTACGTGACCGAAGACACGACCCGCGCGAAGCCCGAAGCGCTCAAGACGTTGTATGGCGCGGCGATCGACTGCGGCGCGACACGCATATGCCTCGCGGATACGGTCGGCCATGCGACACCGGACGGCGTTAAGGCGTTGGTCAAATTCGTCAAGCAGAACATCGTCAAGCAGAACCGTGTGGCGATCGACTGGCACGGGCACCGCGACCGCGGGATGGGACTCATCAACTGTCTCGCCGCCATCGAGGCAGGTGTGGACCGCGTGCATGCCACCGCCCTGGGCGTGGGCGAGCGGGTCGGCAACGCCGAGATGGATCTGCTGATCGTGAACCTCAAGCTGCTGGGTACTCATGGGCACGACATCGCGAAGCTGCCGGAGTACTGCCGGCTCGTGGCGGATGCCGTCGGCGTGCCGATTCCGGTGAACTACCCGGTGCTCGGCGCCGACGCATTCCGCACCGGCACCGGCGTGCACGCGGCGGCCATCATCAAGGCGAAAAAGAAGGGCCACGCCTGGCTCGCAGACCGGGTGTACAGCTCGGTGCCGGCCGAAGAGTTCGGGCTCGAGCAGAAGATCGAGATCTCACCGGTCTCGGGGCTCTCGAACGTGAAGTACTGGCTCGAGACCCACGGCTACGATGCCGAAGACGAAGCGGCGTGCCGCGTCCTGTTCGAAGCGGCGAAGCGCACCGACCGCGTGCTCTCCGACGAAGAATGCCACCGCTTGGTCAGGCAGGGGGCATCGGGGGCATGGCGGTAGGATCGTTCCGCGACATCGAGAAGGCGTACTTCGATCTGCGGTGGCACCTCGACCCTGTGGCCGCCACGCAGGCCGGGGTGAAGACCTACGACGACCGGTACGGACGCTACAGCCCGGCCGCCCTCGCGCCGCATCTCGCGGCGCTCAAGTCGCTCGCGAGCGCGCTCGAGGAAACCACCGTCGACGGGCTGGAAGACGAGATCGATCGGACTGCCCTATTGAACGACATGCGGGTGGCGCTGCGGCGGTTCGAGCGCGAGCGGCCGCAGGCGAAGAGCCCGGCGTTCTGGCTGCACCATCTGCTCGGCGGCCTGCACTTCCTGTTGGGACGGGGCGACCGGCGCGGTGAAGAGCGCGCCCGCGCCCTGATCGGGCGCCTCGAGGACGTGCCGCGCCTGCTCGACGACGCGCGCGCCGCACTAGTCGAGCCGGTGCGAGTGTTCGTGGAGACGGCGCTGCGGATCAGCGAGGGGGGGCTGCTACTGGTGCGGGGGATCGGCGACGCGATCGGGGATACCGCACCCGGACCGGCCGACGTGCTGCGGGTGGCGGTCGAGAAGGCGGCCGAGGCGCTGACAGCGTTCGAGCACGATCTGGAGCGCTGGCTCGAATCGGCCTCCGAGCACTTCGCGCTGGGTGAAGACGACTTCAACTTCCGGCTGCATTACGAGCACGCGCTGCACGACACGGCGCCGGAGCTGTGGCGCTATGGGCTGCATCTCAAGGAGGAAGTCGAGACGGATCTGTCCGGCCGGGCCGCACGCCTCGACGGACGGAAGACGTGGCAGGAGGTGGTCGATCGGCTCCGCGCCGATCACCCGCCCGCGGATGGGCTCGTCGAGGCATACGCGCGGGAAATGGTACGGGCGCGCGACTTCGTGGCCGAGCGCGGGCTCGCGCCCATTCCCGAGGCCCCCCTCGACGTCGTCCCCACGCCCGCCTTCATGCGGCCGGTGATCCCGTTCGCCGCGTACGACAGCCCCGGCGCGTATTCGAGCGACCGCACGGGCTGGTTCTACGTCACCGTCCCCGACCCGAAGCTGCCCCCTGGCGTGCAGGAGCGGGTACTACGCGACCACTGCCGGCACGAGCTCGCCGGTACGGCGCTGCACGAGGGTTACCCTGGCCATCACCTCCAGCTCGTGCACGCCCAGCAGCAGCCGTCCGAGACGCGGAAGAACGTGTGGACGCCGGTCACGGTAGAGGGTTGGGCGCTGTACTGCGAAGAAATGATGGGGGAGGAAGGGTTCTACCGCTCGGAGGAGGAGCGGTTCTTCCAGCGCGTGCACCTGTTGTGGCGCGCGGTACGGGTGCTGATCGACGTGGGGCTCCATACGCGGGGGATGACGTTCGAGCAGGCGGTGGACTACATGGTGACCCACGTCAACGTGGAGCGGGCCAACGCCGAGGCGGAAGTGCGGCGCTACTGCGCCGAGCCGGCGTATCCGCTGAGCTATGCGGTGGGACGGCGCGAGCTACTGAAGCTGCGCGAGGACTTTCGCGCGGCGCGCGGGGCGGCGTTCACGCTGCGCCGCTTCCACGATGCGATCCTCGAGTACGGCGGCCTGCCCATCACGCTGATCCGGTGGGGCCTGGGTCTCAATGAGGGGTAGGGAGGCCGCGCCGGCTGCGCGGCTGCCACGCCCCGTGAAGCTGTTCGGGGCAGTCTCACTGCTCAACGATTTCGCGAGCGAGATGATCTACCCGCTGCTGCCGGCGTTCGTCACCGGCGTGCTCGGGGCGGGCCCGCAGGCGCTGGGTGCCCTCGACGGGGCGGCCGAGCTCGCGGCGTCGGTCGTGAAGTTCGGCGCGGGGCGGCTCGCGGACCGGCCAGCGCGCCGTGGGCCGCTCATCGTCCTGGGCTACGCGATCGCCGTGCTGGTGCGGCCGATCATCGCGCTCACCGCGGCCGCGTGGCAGGTGATCGGCTTGCGGGTCGTGGACCGGATCGGCAAGGGCATCCGTACCCCGCCACGTGACGCCCTTATGGCCGACGTGACGCCGACGCCGCTGCTCGGCCGGGCGTTCGGGTTGCAGCGCGGGATGGACCACGCCGGCGCCGTGCTGGGGCCACTCGTCGCGTGGTCGCTGCTGGCGACGCGGAGCGCGGACGTGCGGGCGGTGATTGCTTTGAGTCTGGCGCCGGGGGTTGCGGTGCTGGTGCTGGCAGTGTGGGCGGTGAAAGGCGGGGCGGCAAGAGGCGGCAATGGGCGGCAGGAGGCGGCACAGGCTGC
Source organism: Gemmatimonadota bacterium (assembly GCA_003220935.1). Taxonomy (GTDB): domain Bacteria; phylum Gemmatimonadota; class Gemmatimonadetes; order Gemmatimonadales; family GWC2-71-9; genus 20CM-4-69-16. The sequence goes on along the minus strand of QHTT01000050.1, from coordinate 6,908 downwards.
CGTTCCCATGCCGCCCGTTGCCGCCCGGTACCGCCCTTTGCCGCCCGCTCTCTTCGTCATCTCTCTTTTCTATCTCCTCCGCATGCCCGAGACGCTCATGATCCTGCGCTCCCAGCAGCTCGGGGTTTCGACGGCGGCAGTGCTGCTGCTGTGGGCGGCGCTGCACGTGGTGCGGTCGTCGGCGAGCTTCGCGGGCGGTCGCCTCACCGACCGCATCGGCGCGAGCCGCACTATGTGGCTGGGATGGCTGTCCTACGCGGCGATCGCGGCCGGGTTTGCGGTCGCGACCGGGGCCGGACGGGCCTGGGCGCTGTTTCTCGCGTTCGGCATTGTGGCCGGCCTCACCGAGAGCCCCGAGCGGGCGCTCGTCGCGCAGTTCGCGGGGGGGCACCAGGGGAGTGGCTTCGGTTTGTACCACGGCGTGACCGGGCTGGCGGCCCTGGCCGGTGGGATCGGCCTGGGCGCGGTATTTCAGGCGTACGGCGCGGGCACGGCGTTCCTCGGCAGCGCGGTGGGGGGCCTTGCGCTGGTGCTCGGCTGGCCGGTGGTAACGCTGCGACGTTCATCATAGGTGGCGGAGGCGGCCTTTAGTCCCTCATACCTACACGACGGCGATACCTGACGACGGAGATACCTGATGCACCTTTCGTTCCGGCTGCTGCTTGGGGCCCGGTCGCTGCTCGCGGCCCTCGCAGCCACCGCGCCGGGGCTCGCGGCCCAGGCGCTCCCACAGACCACGGCCGAGCGGACGAATTATGCGGCCACGTCCACCAATGCGGAGGTGGGCGCCTTCCTCGACAGCCTCGAGCTCGCCGGGGCGCCCATCGCTGTCTCCGAGATGGGCACCACGGCGCTCGGCAAGCCGATCTACTTCGTAATCACCTCCGACCCGACGGTGACGTCCCCGGGCGAAGCGGTGGCGTCCGGGAAGTTGGTGGTCTACCTCCAGGCGAACATTCACGGCGGAGAAGTGGAAGGGAAGGAAGCAGTGCTCGCTGTGCTGCGTGAGCTGGCGGGACCGCGGCGCGAGCTGCTGCAGACGCTGGTGGTCCTCGTCGCCCCGGACTACAACCCCGACGGCAACGACGCGTTCGGCTCGCAGGCGGTGAACCGCTCCGAGCAGAACGGCCCCGCGCTGGTCGGACAGCGCGCCGACGGGAAGAACCTCGATTTGAACCGCGACTACTTCAAGGCCGAAGCACCCGAGACCCGCGCGTCGCTCGCCCGGGTCTACACCACCTGGGACCCGGCGCTGATGGTGGACCTCCACACCACCGACGGCACACTGCACGGCTACCAACTCACGTACGCGCCACCGCTCGACCCCAACGGACCGAGCGGGCCCACGGCGTTCGTCCGGGATCGGATGCTCCCCGCGCTCCGCAAGACGCTCCAGGACAGGTACCACGAGCCGATCTTCGATTACGGCAACGTCGAGATCCCGCAGGCGCCGCAGGGTTGGGATACCTATGCTCCGCTCGGTTGGTACGGAACGAACTACGTGGGCCTGCGGGGGCGGATGGCGATCCTCTCAGAAGCGTACTCGCACGCCGACTTCAAGACTCGCGTGCAGGTGACGCACGACTTCCTGGTGGAGATCCTCAACTACGCCGCGCGGCACGGCGAAGAGATCCGCCGGCTGGAGCGCGAGGCCGACCGGCAGACGGCGCTGGAAGGGGCTGGCGCAGGCCCGCGACCGTCGCTGGCGGTCGCCTACAAGCTGGCGTCGCGCGGCGTCGAACCGGTCCAGCTCGAGGTGATGCAGCAGGTCCGCACCTACCGGCTCCCGGTAAGAGACCGATTTGTCGATTCTCTCACCCGCCCGTTGCCGGCCGGCTACTTCCTGCCGGCAGGCGGCAGCGACGTCGTCGCGCTGCTCCGCCTCCACGGCATTCAGGTGCAACGCTTCGCCGCGGAGTGGACCGACACGGTGGAAGTCCTCACGGGGACCGACCTCAAGTGGGGGACGGGGGAGTTCCAGGGACACCGCCTGCTGGAGGTAACAGGGACCTGGGCCCGTGCGGCGCACCGCGTGCCGGCGGGCAGCTATTTCGTTTCCACGGCGCAACCACTCGGCAGGCTGGTCTTCGCCCTGCTCGAACCGGAGGGCTTCGGGCTGGCGCGCTGGGGCGCGTTCAGCGCGGGTGTCACCTCAGGGCTCGAATTCCCGGTGTGGCGCGCGTTGCGGGCGCCCCGCGCGCCGTCACGGTTTCTCCCCTAGTCGCTACGGGTGGTCGTCCGCGTCGTCGTCGAACGCGAACGACGCGCCGCTCCCTGTGCCGCTCGCCCGCTCGACGCGCAGTACGCGGGAGAGGGTCTTGCCGTCCACCGTGATGCTCACGAGGTAGTCGCCGCTCGGGACGGCAGGCGCTCCGCCGCCGAACCCGCCGAATCCACCGCCCCCGCCCCCGCCGCCGCCGCTGGTGCGGCCGAATGCCTGGGCGATGAACCCGAGCCCGCCCAGCCCGCCCCCGCCCCCCCCGCCGGGGCCCCGCTGGTTGGGGAGCGCGACGCGGATCAGCTGGCCCAGCGTGCCGAGGAAGCCCACATCGGGCTGCTCTGTGCCAGACTCGCCGCCTTCCTGTTGTTGCGGTGCCGGGCCGCCCGTCGCCCCGGGCGCACGCGGCGTCGTCTCGCCAGGGCGCTCTACGAACCGTCCCGCCGCTGCGGCCGCTCCCGCTGCACCGCCTCCACCGCCTCCACCACCTCCACCACCTCCACCGAACCCGAATCGCTGCGCGAGGCCCTGCAGATCACCGGCGAGCAGGGCCGTCTTAAGGGGCCCGAGCATCTGCGCATTGGTGCCCGCCTTCTCGAGCGAGTCGAATACCACCTGGATGCGGCGCGCGATTAGCGTGCTGTCGCGCCGCTGCGAGGGCGACAATGGCTGGGGGGATGGCAGCCGGCCCTGGAAGCCCCAGGCCACACGGTGCAGCCCCGGGCCGCCCGGGCCGTTCACAGTTCGCACCGTGTCGCCGCGCACATCGCTGATCACGACCTTGGTCTGGGTGCGGCGGTCGCCGGTGGTGAGCCGGTACACGATCTCGGCCCCGTACTGCGGGCTCGGGGAGATGAACTGCTTGTGCCCGCCGCTCGCGTTCGCCCGCACCGCGTCGCCGTACTCGTAAGCGGTCTTCGGCTCGAACAGATACGCGCCGGCGGCGAGCACGCTTTCCGCGAGCTGCTCGAGCGGCGTGACGTCCACGATCCAGATGCCGCGGCCGTGCGTCGCGGCCATGAGCTCGTGCTCGCGCGGGTGGATCTTGAGGTCGTGCACCGGCACGGTGGGCATTCCGGTCATGAACTTCTGCCACGACGTGCCCCGATCGCGCGAGATGTACGCGCCCACGTCCGTCCCCACGTACAGCAGATTCCGGTTGAATGGATCCTCGCGTACCACGTGCACGTAGTCCGGCCCGCCGGTCGGCAAGGTGTGGGTGATGGCCGCGAACGTCTTGCCGAAGTCGGTCGTAACGTAGACGTACGGCGCGAAGTCGTTGGTGCGGTGGCCGTCGAACGTCACGTAGAAAGTGGCCGTGTCGAAGTGCGAGGGCTCGATCCGGCTGACGTACGTGCCCGCAGGCACGCCAGGGAAGCGGCCGGTGAGGTTCTCCCACGCGCCGCCGTCGTTGCGCGTGAGCCAGACGTTGCCGTCGTCGGTGCCGGCGTACAACAGGCCCGGCCGGAGCGGCGACTCGGCGAGCGCCACGATGGTGCAGTGCGTCTCGGCGCCCGTCACGTCGGGTGTAATACCGCCCGTCGTGTGCATGCTGACGCGGATCTTCATCGTATCGCGCGTGGTCAGGTCCGGAGAGATCGGGTAGAGGTTCTCCCCGCGATTGGTGGACTTCATCACCTTGTTCGAGCCGGCGTAGAAAGTCGTCGGCGAGTGCGCCGAGAGGAAGAACGGCGTGTTCCAGTTCCAGCGCAGGTCCGCTTCAGCGGAATCGGCGAGCTGGCGCCGGCGCAGCTCGGCGAGCCGCTTCTGCTGCGCGGCGGTCGGCGGCTTGGTCGTGTCGGGATGCTCGATGAGGATCGAGTCCTCGAACAGCTGGTAGCGCGGCCGCCAGTTCGGCTTCTGCAGCGACGTACGCTCACCGGTCGCGAGGTTCAAGCGGCCCATGTTGCCGCCTTGCGACTCCGAGTAGACGATGTTCGGGTCGGTCGGGTCCTGCGCGGTGTAGAAGCCGTCCCCTCCGCCGATCGTGATCCAGTCGGCGTTGGTGATGGCCCCCTGGCGGTGGCGGCTCGGGCCACACCACGAACCGTTGTCCTGCAGCCCGACGCACACGTGATAGGGGAACGCCATGTCGTAGCTGACGACGTAGGGCTGCGCAATCGTGATGACATTCAGAAAGTCGTAGTTCCCACCCTTGTCCCAGGTCTGCGAAACGCCGCCGTCGTCGCCGACGATGAAATGACCCGCGTCGTTGGGGTCGATCCACATGGCGTGATGGTCCACGTGGATGCCTTGCGTCGCGTTGCCGACGGTCTTGCCGCCGTCATTTGAGTAGTTGACGGGCGTGGAGGACCAGTACACCCGGTTCGGGTCCTTCGGGTCTACGCGCACCTGGGAGTAATAGAAGGGGCGAACGTCATTGTCGTTCATCTTGGTCCACGTCGCGCCACCGTCGCCGGAGCGGTACAAACCGGAGGGCCGCTTCTGCGCGGGTTTGGCCTTGTCGGCTTTCGGGTTGGGCGCCGTATCGGCTTCGACCAAGGCGTACACCACCTTCGCATCGCTCGGCGCGATGGCGAGGCCGATGCGGCCTTTCATCGTCTCCGGGAAGCCGCCGCCCTTAATCTCGCTCCAGGTCTTGCCGCCGTCGGTCGTCTTCCACAGGGCGCTGCCGGGGCCGCCGCTCTTCAGGAAGTACGGCCCGCGCACCCGCTCCCAGCTCGACGCGAACAGCACCTCCGGGTTGGTGGGGTCCATGGCGATGTCGATGAAGCCCGCCTTGTCGCTGATGATTTTCACGAGCTGCCATGTTTGGCCGCCGTCGCTGGTCTTGTAGAGCCCACGCTCGGGGTTCGCCGCCCACGCTTGGCCGAGCGCCGCCACGTATACGATGTTGGGGTTGGTCGGGTGCACCACGATGCGGCCGATCGCGCCGCTCTTCTCGAGCCCCGCGAGCTTCCAGGTGAGGCCGCCGTCGGTGGACTTGAAGATGCCGCAACCCGGGGAGATCGTGTTGCGGGAGTCTTCCTCCCCCGTTCCCGCCCAGACCTGCGTCGTGTCACTCGGCGCGATCGCCAGCTCCCCCATCGAGATGCAGCGCTGGTTGTCGAACACCGGCCGGAACGAGGTGCCGGCATTGGTGGTCTTCCAGATCCCGCCCGCCGCGGCCGCGACGAAGAACGTTTTCGACGGACTAGGGATGCCTACCACGCTGGACACGCGACCCCCCATGTTGGCGGGCCCCACGTTGCGCCAGCGGAAACCGGCGAGCAGGGTGGAGTCGAGCGGGGGGGCGGGGGGGGCCTGCGCGGCGAGGGCGCTCAGGGCGGGGCCCAGGAGCGAGAGGGCGACGACAGCGGCCCGGCGGTGTGGCGACATGGCGGCCTCGGGATTGGGGGTTGCAGGGTGCGACGGTGCAAGAAGCATACGCGCGAGCGCGGCGGCGCGTTACGGGGCCGAAGCGACGTTTTTGACCACCTGGCCTCCCTTCATCACGAACACGACTCGCCGTAGCGCGGTGATGTCGTCCAGCGGGTTGCCGTCGAGCCCGATCAGGTCGGCCTCGAGCCCGGGCGCGAGCGCGCCGATGGTGTCGGCCAGCTGCAGCGATTGGGCCGCGAGGGACGTCGCCGACACAATCGCGGCCATCGGCGCCTGCCCGCCCACCTGCACCCGGTAGATCAGCTCCTCCCAGTTCTTCCCGAAGGCGCCGGCTACCGCGTCTGTGCCGAACACGACGCGCAGCTTGGGCCGCCGCAGCGCCTGCTTGAACACCGCCAGCACGAGGGGGACGGCGCGGTGCATCTGCGCGAACCCTTCTTCGGTGTAGTTCTCGATCCCCAGAAACTGCGCCTTGTTGTCGAAGTAGTTCTGGAATACAAGGTACAGGTTCGGGTCGAAGAACGTCCCGTGCTCTGCCATGAGATCGAGCGTCGCTTCGTCGAGCAGCACGCCGTGCTCGATCGATGTGGCCCCCGCCAGCACAGCGCGCCGCGCCGCCTCGGCGGCATGCGCATGCACGACGCAGCGCCGCCCATGTGCCTTGGCCTCGCCGCAGGCGGCTCGGAACTGGTCCTCGGTGAGCGTCGGCCCGCCGCCTTCGCGGATGCTCTTCGAGCCGAGGATCTTGATCACGTCGGCCCCGCCCGCGACGCGTTGCTGTACGGCGCGGCGCAGCCCGTCCGCGTCGCCTGCCTCCGGCGTGATCCAGTCGAGCGAGGTGATCACCCGCGGGCCGGGGATCGTGCCGCGCGCGATCGCGTCGCGCAGTTCGCGATCGAGCGTCGAGCCGATGCTCTGCACTGTGGTGATCCCCGCCAGCAGCGCGTGGTAGGCATTCTCCTCGGCGTAGAGCACCGTCTGCTGGAGCGGCTCGGCGCCGCCAGGGTCGTTATGCGCCCGGCCGTTGGCATCGAAGTGCGATGTGAGATGAACGTGCGTGTCGATGCCGCCGGGCATGACGGTCAGCCTGCCGAGGTCGTAGGTCGCCGTGGTGAGCGCGGGGTCGAGGCGTAAGATGTGCGATCCCGCGACGACGATGGTAGTATTCCGCGCGACGCCCCCTCGGCCGTCGAGCACCGTGCCGGCGTGGATCGTGATGGTCGGCGCCTGGCCGAGGGCGAGCGAGGGAACGGTCAGCGCGACAGCGAAGGCGTGACAGCGGAGCGGCATGGGAGCCTCCGATGGTTCAAGCAGAAAAGGTGCGTCGAGGCGGCACCTGACGCTACCG
>QHTT01000119.1 GCA_003220935.1 Gemmatimonadota bacterium | reverse complement strand
AAAGCCGAGGTAGTTCTCGATCCGGGAGCTCGAGCCGGCCTGGCCGCCAGGCGCGGTCGACTCCACGACCAGCACATCCAGTCCTTCCGACGCGCCGTACACCGCCGCCGCCAGCCCCGATGGCCCCGCGCCGACGATGACCAGGTCGCGGACCTGGGTCTGATCGATCGCGTCGTTGAACCCTAAGGCGTCGGCGATCTGCTGATTGCTCGGGTTGCGAAGCACGACCTCGCCGCAGGTGATGACCACGGGCACGTCGGCGGCACTGACGTGGAAGCGATCGAGCAGCTCCTGGACGCCGGCATGGCGGTCGAGGTCGAGCATGGTATGGGGATGCCCGTTTCTCGTGAGGAACTCCCGGATGCGGAGCGTCCCCTGGCAATGCGTCGACCCCAGGACCACGACGTCGCTGACCCCGCGGGCGATCAACTCCACCCGGCGGAGGATGAAGGCGCGCATGAGGATTTCGCTCAGCTCGCCGTCGCTCTGGATCAGCGCCAGCAGCTCGTCGCGACCGACTTCGATGACCTCGCCGGCCGCTCCCGCCCGGATCTGGGCGAGCCCGGGGCGGCCCGACAGCATGGTGACTTCGCCCGTGAACATCCCTGGGCCGAACGCCACCACGACCTCATCACCCGCGGCTGACGGACGGACGACGTCGATCCGGCCCGCCACGACGACGAAGAGACGCGCCGTCTGCTCGCCCGCTTGCACCAGCACCTCCCCGGCCTCGACCCGACCCCGGCGCCCGTGCGCGGCGATGCGGCCGAGCTGCGCCGGCGTGAGCGTTGGATAGATGTGCTCGGCACGCGGGCCGGAGGACGGGGGCGGGGGCGGAGCAACCTGGGGCATGGTGGCCATCGTCGTCTCCTATGGGGTGCGTTCTTCAGCAACAAAGTTACTCGTTACGATGATCCGTAATACGACTGCGACGTCTGACTCAGGCCTCACGCTGGCCAGAGCCGCGCTGCCCCGCGCACGCCGCTCGAATCACCGTGGGCGGCGCGCACGATGCGCGTGGCAACAGGATCGGAACTCGCGCCCGCCGCGAACAAGTAGCGTGGGAGCAACCCGTACGCCGCTTCCGGCAGTCCGGCGATGTTCGACATGCCGCCACCCAGCACCACGACGTCGGGGTCGAGCACGTTGATCAGCGCCGCGAGGGCGCGGCCGAGACGATCGCGGTATCGGGCCAGCGTCGCCGCCGCGGCCGGGTCGCCGCCCGCCGCGGCGCGCACGATCTCGCGGCTCGATAACGCGAGACCGGTGCGCTCGGCGTGGTCGCGCTCGAATGCGGTGCCTGAGAGCCAGGTTTCGACGCAGCTGCGCTTGCCGCAGTAACAGGGCGGACCGGGCCACTCGTCGGACTCGAGCCAGGGAAGCGGATTATGCCCCCATTCGCCGGCGACGAGGTTCGCGCCCGGCAGGCAGCGGCCATCCACGACGATCCCCCCTCCGACTCCCGTGCCGAGGATGACGCCGAACACGACGTGCGCGCCCGCGGCCGCGCCGTCGGTGGCCTCGGAGAGCGCGAAGCAGTTCGCGTCGTTCATGAGCCTCACCGGGCGGTGCAGCCGCTCCTCGAGATCGCGTGCGAGCGGCCGACCGTTGAGCCAGGTCGAGTTGGCGTTCTTCACGAGCCCGGTTTGGGGCACGACCGTCCCCGGGATGCCGACGCCCACCGTGCCGGCCTCGCCGCCAGCGCGGTCGAGCTCCCGTACGAGCCCCGCGACGGCGTCAAGCGACGCCGCGTAATCACGTGGCGTGGTTACGCGGTGTCGGGCGATCTCCTCACCGGCAGGCGCCAGCGCGATTGCTTCGATCTTCGTTCCGCCCAGGTCGATGCCGATGCGCACGGGGCTAACGTACCGGCTCCGCGTGACTTGCGTCAGGGCCGTGGCGAATAGTAGATTGATACCATCGAGTAATACTGAGTATGAGCCATGGCCTTCACCCGAATTTCCATCACCCTGCCCCGCGACGTCCTGGCGGCCGCCGACCGGCGGGCGCGCGCGCTCGACCGCTCCCGCAGCTGGCTGATCGTCGAGGCGCTGCGGGCATACCTCGCCACGCCGGTCCGCTCGCAGGTGCGGGAGCCCGACGCGCCCGTGTACGCCGTGCGGGAAGTCGCGGACGCCCGTCGGCAGCACCTGGCGGCGGACCTCAAACGCTCTCCGGCGGAGCGGCTCCAGCGGGCCGAGCAGCTCGCCCGCCTTGCCCGGCAGGTCAGACCCCGGCGTGGCCGACGGCAGCAGGTGATCGGCTTCGACTCCTACCAGGATTTCTACGAATGGAAGAAGGCGCGCCTCGCCGGGGAGTGACCCCGCGCGTCATCGCCGCGCAGGTGTGCGAGGCGCTCAATCGGTCAGGGGCTAAGTACCTCGTGATCGGCGGAGTGGCGTGCATCCTGCACGGCTACGCGCGCACGACGGAGGACGTGGACATCCTGATCGAGCGCACGGAGGCCAACGCCGGCCGCGTGCTGGCGGCCCTCGCACGGGTCGGTTACGGCTTTGCGAGCGAGTGGGCGCCGGCCGAGATCTTGAAGCGCCCCATCACCGTGATCGGGGACGACCCGGCGGTGGACGTCTTCACTGTCGCATGGAAGGTGAAGTACGAGCAGGCAGCGCCCCGCGCCGAGGTCGTGGACGTCGCGGGCGTGCGCATTCCGCTGATCGCGCTCGACGACTTGATCGAAACCAAACGCACCGGCCGGCTGCAGGACGCGGCCGACATCGAGGTGTTGGAGGAGATCAAGAGGCTGAGGGGCTAGAAGCCGCCGGCGCGAATTCCTGGAGCAGCCGGCGCACCTCGTCGTCCGACGTCTGCTCGAACCTCAGGTAGTAGCTCCCCACCGCGCTGAACGACGCAGGCGCGTAGAGACACATCACTTCGTCCGCCTCGGCGCGCAGCGCCGCGCACGCCTCGCGCGCGCCCACGGGCACGGCGACCACCAGTCGGGCGGGTGACTGCTTCCGCACCGCCCGGACCGCCGTGCGCATCGTGGCGCCGGTGGCCAGGCCGTCGTCCACCACGATCACGCTGCGGGCTGCGATCCGTGGCGGCAGCCGGTTCCCGCGGAGCCACGCCTCGCGCCGGCGCGCTTCCCGCTGCTCAGCGACCGTCACGTTGTTCAGGTACGCCTCCGAGACGTCCAATTCTCGGATCAGCTGCTCGTTCAGGAACCGCTCCCCGCTTGCCGTCACGGCGCCGATCGCCAACTCGGGCGAGATGGGCGAGCCGAGCTTGCGCGCTACCACGACATCGAGCTCGGCGTCGAGCCGCCGGGCGACCTCCGCCGCGACCACGACGCCGCCGCGGGGCAGGCCGAGCACGAGGGGATCCCGACCGCGATAACGCTCGAGCCGGGCCGCGAGCGCCCCACCCGCATCCCGACGGTCGCGAAACAGCGGCTCGGGTCCGAAGATCCGCATCAAGTCCTCCCTGCTGGTCTCTTACCCCGTCCCGAAGCAACCGGCGTGCCCCGTGGCGCTGCGTTCAAACCGACCGGCCCTCTGTCACCCTGACCGTCGGCGTTTGTCAGGTCGACAAGGCCCCGCTTGCGGATCCCGGCACACCGGTTGCCAGAAGGCCGCACGGCACTGCATTCCAAGGAACGGTCGACCCGGGCGTGTACGTTGACGTGTAATGCGCCACGAAGGGGGCCGGGCGCATCTCCGGTCCCCCCAATTCACACGGAGGGAAGACGCATGTCAGCGACGATTCGGGGATGACGCATCCGCCACGGATTGTCGTTGTGTCGCGTGAGCAATGGCCCCGCGCGCTGCTGCGTGCCCAGCTCGCTGAGGCGGGTTACGATGCGATCGGCGCGGGCACGCTGTCACGAGCACTCCGCCATGCACCGGACGACGCCGAGCGAGGCCCGCTGCGACTCGTCGTCGTAGACGTGGAGCCGCGGGCGCCGAGGCTGAGGCGCTCGAGCACGCGCTTCCGCCAGCGACTCTTAGCATCTGATGCGAGTGTCCGCGACGGCTCTGGCAAGCAAGTGAGCAAGATAGAGAACGTCGACGAGCGGGAGGTTTATACGATCAAGCTGCAGTAGCTGCTGCCCTAACCCGCCGACCCCGCAAGCGTTCTTCATCACCCCGCTCAGCAAGCCTATCTCCCAGAGGAGGCTGGCGCTCTGCGGCTGTACGCATAGGCGACCGCGAGAGTGATCAGGGCCAACACGAAGAACGAGCCCACCCGGTAGAGGGCCTCGAGGTTGGAAAGGTCGTAGAGAGCGATCTTCAGGATCGCCAATCCCGCTACACCGAGCCCCGCACTCCGAACCCCTTTTTGCTCCAGCCAGAAGCCGATTCGCACCAAAGCCGCGGCGTAGAGCAACCAGTACGCGCTCAATGCGAGATTCCCCGCGAGCCCGGCAGCTTCCCACGTCGGGCCACGCGCGGCGAAGAACCGGTGGAGCTCCAGCGAGCCGCCGCCGAAGACCGCCGCCCCCGTGAGTACCCACAGCACGGTCTCAGCGTGCTCGGCCCCTCTGGTTGCCGCGGCACCCTGCGGCCACAACCCCGCCGATACGGCGGTCGCGAGAACATACACGTAGAGCACCAGCGCCCAGGAATCCACGAACGCGCCGTGCAGTTCGCGCTCCCAGGACGAGAACAAGAACAGCTGCCCGAACGCGAGCGCGGCCAGCCACGGAGCTACTACCAGCCCGCCCGGCTGCCCGAACCAGCGATCGACCGCCACCGCGCACAGCGCGAGCCCGCTCCACGCCAGCACCAGGACCAGGCCATGCCACTGTACGGCTACGGCCAGGGCGAGCAATGCGAACGCCAAGGCGACGTGCGGCGCCGAACGGCGCGGCCATCCGGCGGCCAGGTACGCCACGGCTGCGACGGCCGGCGCCAGCGCCGGCCAGGAACGCAGAGCGTCGGGGAAGTGAATGGGACTGACCAGCGCAAACGCGAGAGGAGCGGCCAGGAAGATCACGCTCTCGGCACCCTCCGGGAGCGAATCGATCGCCAGCGAATGGAGGGCGGTAACGGCACGGTGCTGCCACCAGACGACCCCCGCAAGCGCGACCGCGACCGCCAACGTCAATAAACGCGTGCCGGTGCTCTCGTAGGGCGCGTTGTGCAGGAGCAGAGACAGCCAGGCGGCGGCCAACCCGAACGCTCGTGCTTCCAGCCATCTCGGCCCGGCAGTCGCCACGAGGGCGGCGATACCGCCGGCCGCTACGAACCAGAGCCCGACCGGCTCACCCAGGATCCCCCATGCCAGAAACATACCGCGCCCGAAATAGCCCAGCAGCGCGACGTTGAAGCAGCGGCGCCACGACATTTGATGCGCCAACACACCCGCGCCAAGCCCCACGACTTCCAGGTACCCAAGGAGTAGCGCGGGTTGCGCACCCCGATCCGGAAGCACAATCGGGGCGAGATAAGCGCCGAGAGTCGCCAGGATGGCCAGTTCCTCGATGCGGTGACGCAGAGCAAGGACGGCGACGGCGACTGTAACGCCCGTGAGCAGCCCGACACCAACCTGGCGCCCGACGAGCGCGTAGGGCCCCCCCGCCGCCCAAAGCCCCAGATAGACCAGCCCGGCGCCGGCCGCGATGATGCCGGCACCGTAGCGCCGCAGCCCCTGCGCGATCAGGCGGTCTCCCCACACGCCGAGGCCAATACCGGCGACTGCGGCCCCTACCACCCGGAGCCAGGGAGAAATCCAACCCCGCTCGAAGGCATACTTCAAGAAGAATCCGCCCGCCGCGACCAGCGCCACGACGCCCACGGCCAACAACCCCCGCTGGCCGACCCATTGCTCGAGGTCGTGTACGTCCCTCGTGTCGGCGTCCTGCTCGACGGGCGTGTCGGGCGCGACTTCTGCACGTGCGGCAGCCCGCGGCTCCCGTCGCCACGGCGATTCCAGCGGCTCCACTCGCGAACGAGGCTCCTCCTGCCGCGCGAGCTCTCCAGGCGACAGGAGCTTCCGGACGATCGCCTCCAACTGGTCGAGTCGCCGCTCCAGGCGCTCGATCGCTTCCCGTTCCTCAGTCATTGCGTGGCGTCGCTTTCGGACGGCCCGAAAAAAAAACCGGCCGCGTGGGTGTCCCACTCAGCCGGTTTCGCGATTCGCTCCCCCCGAGGTATGGGCGAGCCGCACGACATCGCACCCCGGGCTTCATAGCATCTGAGTTGTGTTGGAACATACGCTCCACTGCGAGGCTGGCAAGAGAGCAGACGGAGCAAGATAGAGAACGTCGACGAGCGGGAGGTTTATACGATCAAACTGCAGTAGTTACTGCTCTAACCCCCCACCGGCCGACGCGGAAGAAGGCGGCGCGCGGTGCGCTGAGCGAACGCTCGCGCACCCTCGCTGTTTCGCAACCATCCCTGCGTCACCGGCGGTTGCGTCACGTGCCACCCTGAGCGTTCTATGCGCGCGCGATGGCCGTCACTGTGCGCGCGGACCCACAGGCGCCCCGGCAGTCCCTACTGGGACTTGTGGATCTGTATATTGCCGCTGCGCAGGGTACCGCCCTCGGGCGGCCCAGCGTCTACGGTGATGGTGAACGTATCGTTGGTTCCCGGCTCCCCATTGTCGGTCACGTTGACGGTGAAGGTGCATGGCGCATCGTTCTTGATGCAGGTGCCGCCCAACATGGCCGTGTTGCCGTCGATCACCAGCGTCGTAAGGGTCACGCTGTGGACGTTCGCCCCACGCGCGTTATTGACGTACTGGAGGTCTCCGCCGACAGGCCCCGTGGTTGTCTGCGCCTGTACGACGAAACCGAAGGTCCCACTTCCTCCCGCGACATTAATCGCGCCGCCTCCTGTCACCTTGCCAACGGACAGGGGCGGCGGGAGAATGACGACGGTGGCCTGGCCAACCCCTGCGGCGCCGTCGTCGTCGGTCACGGTCACCGTGACCGAGTACGTGCCCACTGTACCATAGACATGGCTGAGCTGAAACGTCTTCCCCGACAGCGCCAGCGCCTGCGTCGCTGAACCGTCTCCATAGTTCACGGTCGCGGTCCAGGTGTCCTGGCCAGGATCAGCGAAGGAGCCCGAGCTGACGAAGCTCTGGCCCAGGACTATGGTGGCCCCGTTGATGGGACTCACGCTGGGCGCGACGTTCGAGATGGTCGCAGTCGTGCTGGCCACGTTGCTGAGCCCGATGGCATTGGTGACGGTGAGAGTCACGGTGTACGGTGTGCTCTGGTCATCCGCGTAGGTATGAGTCGGAGTCGCGCCAGTCACTGCTGCACTGCCGTCACCAAAATCCCAGGAGTAGGTCAGAGCGAGGCCACCGGGGTCGGAAGAGCCAGTGCCGTTGAAGGCCACCTCCGCGCCCTCGTTCGCCGCGTACGGCCCGCCCGGATTGGCGACGGGAGGCAGGGGGGGCGGAGGGTTGGTCGGCACCAGGGGGCCGAGCGGCGGAGGCAGACACGTGCCGTCCGCGTTCGTGACCTTTATAACGCGATCGCTCTGCGTCGCATACAGGCAACCGTCGGGGCCCACAGCCACAAAGTCACCGCGGCTGCCTCCGGTAAAGATGTCGGTGAACGTCGGCGGAGTTGTAGTGAGGTCGACCTTGGTGATGATCCCGCCGTTTCGGTTGATGTACAGGAACGGCGTGCCTGGAGTGGCCGACAGCGCCATCCCATCCCCGTCACCGAAGGGAATGCCAAT
>QHTT01000049.1 GCA_003220935.1 Gemmatimonadota bacterium | reverse complement strand
ACAGCCGCGTGCCGATCCGTCCCATGCGGCCGCCGCCGTAGGGCGGGACCGGGAAGTGCCACGCGACGTCGAAGTCGATCGCGCCTCGGGGCGGCAACGGACCCGGCAGCTCGACACGCATCATGGTGCCGTACTCCGTGCGCGTGAGCGCCTTCCCGCCGGCGGCAAAGCGCTCGATCGTGATGCCGCCGATGAACCCCTTCCCCGTGAAGTCGAACACGGCGCCGCCCGCGAAGTGGAGCGGCGGCTGGTTCAGCACGTAGGTGATGCTGTTGGGCGCGAAGATGTTCTGCTCGATCTGCACCCACACGAACGCGAGCGTGTCGGGCGAGTGGTTCGCGTAGTGGATCCGTTCGGTGCCTCGGATCGTCTGGGCGGCTGTGTCCAGCGTCGCGTGGATCACGTAATCCGCGCGTTGCTGCCAATAGTCCGGTCCCGGCGCCCCGGACGCGCTGCGGACCCGGCTCGCCGGCGGCAGCGCCAGTGCGCGGAAGGGGGAGGTATCGGCCACGGGCGCTTGCAGCGCCAGCGAAGTGGCGGTCAGGAATAGGAGCATGCGGTCCGCCCCCTTCAATTCCGCATTCCGCACTCCGCATTCCGCATTTTTACTCCTGGATGAACGTGATCTTGAAGCCGTCGGGGTCGGTGACGGCGAACGCCCAATCGCCCCACGGCGTCTCGGAAGGCTCGCGGTCGAGCGGCCAGCCCTTCGCCTTGACCTGCCCGGCGATGGCGCTGATGTCCTGGGCGGTCGCTACCCAGAGGCGGAACCCCTCGCCCTTCTTGCGGTCCCGTCCCTTGGCGAAGTCGTCCTGACCCAACATGATGTCACACGCGCCGGCCTTCATCTGCAGGCCGCGCAAACCACCGTTCGTTTCCCAGCGCTCCCCCGGTGTGAAGCCGAGCACGTCCCGGTGACGGGGGGCGCGGGGGGCGCGCTTTGTCGCGGGTCGCTTGGATCGCTTCTTGGTCGCCATCGCTCGGCTCCTTCTCCCGGGTTCCACGCAGTGACACCGTGCTGCGGCCCACAAGCGTAGCGTCCCGTGCAGCGCCCCGCCAGATTACTCTGCGACCCAGCAACGTCGGAGCATGGCAATGCCTACCAGTCAAGCATCCGCGGTTTGGGAGGGAAAGCTCAAAGACGGCAAGGGCAGCTTCAAGGCGGGCAGCGGTGCGTTCAGCGGGCCGTACAGCTTCGCGACCCGCTTCGAAGGGAAGCCGGGCACCAACCCTGAAGAGCTGATCGCCGCGGCGCACGCCGCGTGCTTCAGCATGGCCCTCTCGGCGGGGCTCGAAAAGGCGGGCAAGCCTGCAAGCCGCATCCAAACCGACGCCGGCTGCACCCTCGAGATGGTGAACGGGACGCCTACCATCACCAAGATGGAGCTGAGGGTCCGAGGCAAGGTCCCCGGGCTCGATCAAGCAGGATTTCAAAAAGCGGCCGACGAGGCGAAGATCGGGTGCCCAGTGTCACGCGCGCTCAAGGGGATCCCCCAGATCACACTCACCGCCAAGCTGGAATAGCAGGCAGGACGCACATGGTGTGGACCGTGTACCTGCTCCGCTGCCGGGACGGATCCTTCTATACCGGCATCACGAACGACCTCCCGCGGCGCCTGTCACGGCACGCCGCGGGCACGGCCAGCGCATACACGCGCTCCCGCCGCCCGGTACGTCTCGTCTACCAGGAGCGCCAACCCAGCCGTTCTGCGGCCCTCAGGCGGGAGGCGGCGCTGCGGCGCCTGCCGCGCACCGCGAAGCTCGCGGTGCTCGAACGCAGCCGGTGAGTCTGGATCGGCGCGACCTCGCGGGCCTCCTCGCCGCCGTCGTGTTAGCCGCGGGATGCGTGCGACTCGGCTTCTGGCAGCTCGACCGCTTGCGCCAGCGCCGCGAGCGGAACGCCGTCACCCGGGCAGCGCGCGCGCGTCCGCCCCTCGAGGTCACTGCCGCGCTCGCGGCTGACTCCGCGCGGGACCGCCGCCTGCATGCCCGCGGGGTCTATGACTATGCCGGCGAGCGGCTGTGGCGCCCCCGCATGTACGAAGGCGCGCCCGGAGTGGCGCTGATCACGCCGCTCAAGCTGGTAGACGGCGAGGGGGTGCTGGTGGACCGAGGCTGGGCGCCCTCGCCCGACGCCTACCACGTCGACCAGCGTGCGTATCGCGAGTCCGACACGGCCGACGTGCTGGGGATCGGGATGGCCGCGCCGCGGGCTCCGGGAGACGTCGACCCCGTGCGCTTAAGGGACTCCCTGGCGTATCCCTTGCTCCCATTCGTCATCCAGCAGCTTCCGTCCGACCGTCCGACCGTCCGACCGTCCGTCGGCCTCATCCGTTGGCCCCCCCCCGAGCTGTCCGACGGGCCGCACCTCTCCTACGCCATCCAATGGTTCAGCTTCGCCGTGATCATTGTGGTCGGATCGGTGGCCTTGGTGCGAAGCCAGCGCCGTTAGGGCCCGGGCAGCACGGCCGCCGCAGGCTAAGGGCCGGCGGCGCGGTCTCGGGGCTACCATTAAGGCTCGATTTTAGCGATATTTAGGGGCCTCGCCCGCGGTGTGCTCGCCGCCGCTGCACCCGCGGGCGTTTCGTGTGCCCCGACCACCCCTGAGAGGAGTCCTGATGCCTGCAGCCGTACCGCTCAAGAACCCCGTGAAAGTCGGTCAGCTGGTGCGCCGCCGGTTGCGCGAGCTGAAACGCACGCCGCGCGAGCTGGCAGAAGCGGTGCAGGTGTCGGAGGACTACATCGTGGATCTCGTGGCTGGTCGCCGGCGTCCCCCCGCGCCAGGGCGGATCGATCTGTACGCGCCCATGGCCCGGTTCCTCCGGCTGCACCGCAACGACCTCCCCACCTGCGCCCGGGTCGAGCGCTCGGCTGAGCCGGCGGCCCGCCGCCGGCCGGACCCGGGGGTGTGGAAGCTGCTGTTCGAGCTGTGCGAGCCGGGGAAGGCGCGGCTCTTGGCCCGGCAGCTCGCCAAGCCCGACGGGGCGGCGCTCGAGCACCTGATCGTCGGGCGGCTGCTCGAGGTCGCGCAGGGCTTCGTGAGCCGCCGGCTGGAGGACGAAGTGGGGATGCGGGTCGCGGCGACCCGCGAGGGTCGCTCCTACCTCGACATGCGGATGCGGCTGCTCGAGTTCCTCGACGCCTCACCCGACTCGATCAGGGTCGCGGACTGCGAGGACTTCGTGCGCAACCGGATCGTGTTCTGGGATATCGACCTCGACACGCGGGCGATGCGGATCGTGTTGCGATAAGCGCCGCCAGGACTGCAACGCAAACGGCGCCGTCCGATGGATGGCGCCGTTGGTGTTGGCGGGACCGCCCTGCGCTTAGAGCTTGACGACGTTCTGCGCCGCCGGCCCCTTCTGGCCCTGGACGACATCGAACTCAACACGCTGGCCCTCGGCCAGCGTCTTGAACCCGTCCGCCTGGATCGCGGTGTGGTGAACGAAGCAGTCCTTCTCGCCGTTCTCGGGTGTGATGAAGCCGAAACCCTTCGCGTCGTTGAACCACTTCACGATACCGGTAATGCGTGCCATCTGCTGAACTCCTGATCTAATGGTGTTCGCGGCGGCGCGCGGACTTCACCTTGCGGCGTGCCGCGGCCTTATCCTTCCGCCGCCGTTGGGCGCTCGGACTCTCGTAGAACCGTTTGCGCTTCATGTCTTGGAATAGTCCGGCTCTGGTGATCTGGCGGCGGAACTTCTTCAGGACGTAGTCCAGTCGGTCGTTGTCGCCCAGCGTCACTTCCATCCGGCCTCTCTCCGCGCGGGAGTCCGCCAGAAACGATGAGAGGACCACGGGCGGTAGCCCAGGTCCTCGGAACGGTCTCTGGTTCGTATCGCGCGCCGGAACATCGCTGGGGGGCCCGGATTTGTCAAGGAACAGCCGAAACCGTCAAGCAGAGGCGTAGCACGAAAGGCGTCGCGCGACGACGTCACGCGAAGGCGTAACAGGCGAAGGCCTTACGATTTCGCGTGACGTTTCTGTGCTACGCCGTCACTTGACGCTTCTGCGCGACGTAGTTACGCTTCTCGCGAACCAAGAGCTGGCATCCTTCCGTAGGACGGTCCCGCTCAGGAGCGGGTTCCGGCGCTGAACACACGCCCGGTCTCATTCCCCAGGTTCAAAACGAGAGTGACGCTGCAGCACAGCGGCAATGGGCCGCTGGCGGCGTGCGTGTGTGTGCTTCCGGAAAGGAAGAGATTTCAGCAATGCCATTTACATCCCTCGGGCTCGCGCCCGAGCTGCTGCGTGCGGTAGCCGAAGAAGGCTACGAGCAGCCCACTCCCATCCAGCAGGAAGCGATTCCGCTCGCGCTGGCAGGCCGCGATCTCATCGGCTCGGCGCAGACCGGTACCGGCAAGACCGCTGCGTTCATGCTGCCGATCCTGCAGCGGCTCGCCAACGGCGACCCGAAACACGTGCTGCGGGCCTTGATCCTCGTCCCCACGCGCGAGCTCGCCGAGCAGGTGCTCCAGAGCGCGCGCGCCTACGGGCGCCATGTCCGCGGCGTGACGGCCGCCGCGGTGTACGGCGGCGTCGGGATGGAGCCCCAGACCAGGGCGCTGCGCCACGGCGCGGACATCGTCGTCGCGACGCCCGGCCGGCTGCTCGACCACATGGAGCGCGGCCACGTCGATTTCTCCCGCCTCGAGGTGCTGGTGCTGGACGAGGCCGACCGCATGCTGGACATGGGGTTCGCCCCCGACGTGCGCCGCATCCTCGCCGCGCTCCCCGAGCAGCGCCAGACGATGCTGTTTTCGGCCACCGTGTCGCCTGAGGTGGATGCGCTGGCGCGCCGGGCGCTCGACGGCCACGCCTCGGTCGAGATCGGCCGGCGCGCTACGCCCGCCGAGGGGATCGAGCACGTGATCGTCGCGGTGGACAAGCTCCAGAAGCGCGGCGTGTTAGCGAAGATCCTGCTGGCGAAGCCCGCCGGTCAGACGCTCGTTTTCACGCGCACCAAGTACGGCGCGGACAAGCTGGTAACCTTCTTGCGCAAGGAGGGGATCCCCGCCCACGCGATCCACGGCGACAAGGCGCAGAGCCACCGCACCCGGACGCTCGACGCGTTCCGGAGTGGTGCGGCCGATGTGCTCGTCGCGACCGACATCGCGGCCCGCGGCATCGACGTCGACGGGATCCGCATGGTCGTGAACTTCGACGTGCCCAACGATCCCGAAGTGTACGTGCACCGGGTGGGCCGCACGGCGCGGGCCGGGGCGCGGGGGCTCGCGCTCACGCTCATCTCGCCCGACGAATGGCTCTTGATGGGAGACATCGAGAAACTGATCGGCCAGACGTTCCCGCGGGAAGTCATTCCCGGCTTCGAGCCCTCGATCGCGCCGCTGCAGCCGAAACTCGCTCAGACCGACGTCGTTCGCCCGGCGCGATCGGTGCGGGCTCGGGTAGGTGGACGGCGGCGGCGTTAACCAAAAGAAGCGTCACGCAGAGGCGTCACGCAAAAACGTCACGCAAAGGTGTCTCGCAGTGACGTATTCGCTCGACGCCTCTGCGCGACGTCGTCGCGTGACGCTCTTAGCCTCTCTTTTCTATCGGGAGGTAGTCTCGCTTCTGGGCACCCGTGTAGACCTGGCGCGGCCGGGCGATGCGTTGCTCTTTGTCGAGCAGCATCTCCTGCCACTGGGCGAGCCATCCCGGCGTGCGACCGATGGCAAACAACACCGGGAACATGTCGATCGGGAACTTCATCGCCTCGTAGATGATCCCCGAATAGAAGTCCACATTCGGATAAAGCTTGCGCGACACGAAGTAATCGTCCTGGAGCGCAATGCGCTCCAGCTCGACCGCAATGTCGATCAGCGGGTTCTTGCCGGTGACGTCGAACACCTCGTCCGCCACGCGCTTGATGATCTTGGCGCGCGGGTCGTGGTTCTTGTAGACGCGGTGGCCGAATCCCATCAGGCGGAACTCCCCCCGCTTCACGCGCTCGATGTAGGCCGGAACGTGGTCTTTCGAGCCGATCTCCCGCAGCATGCGCAGCACTTCCTCGTTGGCCCCGCCGTGCAGCGGGCCGTACAGCGCCGCCGCCGCCGCCGCCATCGCCGAATAGGGGTCGGCGTGCGACGAGCCGACGCCGCGCATCGCGCTGGTCGAGCAGTTCTGCTCGTGATCGGCGTGCAGGATGAACAGCACGTCCAGCGCGTGCTCCAGCATCTTGTTGGGCGTGTATTTCACCTCGGTGGCTTTGAACATCATGTTCAGGAAATTGCCCGCATAGCTCAAGTCGTTGTCCGGGTAGGCGTACGGCATCCCCACCGAGTGCCGGTGGGCGAACGCCGCGAGCGTCGGCGCCTTGGCGATCAACCGGAAGATCTGGTTCCATCGCGACGTCTCGTCCTGGATGTGCTTGGCCTCGGGGTAGAAGGTCGAGAGCGCGGCCACCGCGCTCACAAACATCCCCATCGGATGTGCGTCGTGGTGGAAGCCGTCGATGAATTTCTTGATACTCTCGTGGACGATCGTGTGATGCGTGACGTTGAAGACCCACGCATCAAGCTCCGCGGCGGACGGGAGCTCCCCGTGCAGCAGCAGGTACGCGGTCTCCAGGAACGTGCTCTTTTCGGCGAGCTGTTCGATCGGATACCCGCGATAGCGCAGGATACCCTTGTCACCGTCGATGTAGCAGATGGCGCTGCGGCACGCCGCCGTGTTGACAAACCCCGGATCGTACGTCATGAGCCCCGCGTCCGGTTGTCGACGACGGGGAGGGTGTCCTGGGGCAGGCGAGGCGTCCTGGATTTTGGCGGGGGAAAGATAATCACAGAAGGACGGGGGAAGACGGGGAAGGACGGGGAAGGTGGAGAAGGCGGCTCGGATCGCCGCGACCTTCCCCGTCTTTCCCCGTCCTTCCCCGCCGCTGTATCTTGGCGTCACCGATGACCCACCCCGCACCTCCCAAACGCGCCAGCCTCTACCCCACGCGGGGGGCAGCGGGCGCTCTGCTGGGCCAACAGCTCGCCGCCCGCGGCTACATCGGGTGCCTGCTGCTCGGGATCACGCCCGAGGGCGTGGAGATCGCCGCCAACGCCGCCAAAGCGATGGGGGCCCAGTTCGACGTGCTGGTCGCCGCCTTCATCAAGCTCGGCTCGAATCTCGCGCCGATCGGGGCGATCGCCGAGTCCGTCCCGTCCGAGATGGACCCCGACTTCCAGCCGAGTGGAGCGCTGCTGGACAAGCTGGCATCGGCGATCGACGAGTCCCGCGCCCGCGTCTCTCAGGATCTCATCCTGTACCGCACGCAGCGACCAGTGAAGACGCTTGCCGGGAAGGTCGCCGTCATTGTGGACGGTCAGGTGGTCTACCCATGGAAGGTGCTCGCGGCGGCGAAGGCGGCGGAACAGCTCGGCGCGAAGCAGGTCGTCATCGCCACGCCGGTCGCGACCCAGACGGCCGCGGACCGCATCCGCGCGCGCTCCTACGAAGTCGTCTGCCCGAGCGTGGTCGTGGAGAGCACAGGACATCCCTCGCCGTACGGCGACATGACGGGAGAGACGCCCGAACGACTGCGGTCAATCATGATTGCGCATCAAGCGGCGTAAGGCGTCGCCTTACTCCAGCTCCACCATCCCCTGCTCCAGCCACCGATGCTCGCCCCGCAGCACATCTTGGGCGACCCGGTACCCCTCCACATCGGCGTTCCGCCACAGCTGCTTGAACTTGCCCTGGATGCGTCCGCGCGCCTCGCGACAGAACAGGTCCGCGAGCGCCACGGCCCGCTTCCCGGTGGCGGCGTCCTGGCGCAGCAGCCACTGCGCCCGTGCGCAGGTGGCGGCCATCGCGAACAGCTCCCCGCCCACGTCGACCAGGCGGAACAGCACGGCCTGCCGGTATTCGAGCTTGGGGCCGAACCGTAGCATGGCGTGGAACACGCCACGCGCGAGCCGGCGGGCGTTACGGTCGACGTAGCGCACGTGCTTGGCCAGCGGGCCGAACGCCGCGTACTTCGGCCAGAAGCCCCAACCGAGCCAGCGTGACGGGTACCACCAGCCGTAGAACAGCGCTGCCCGGACCAGGCCGCGCAGCCGCTGGCTGACGCCCTTGCCCGGCATCACGACGTCGCCCGCGACCTGGAGGTGCTTATCCACTGCCTCGCGGGCGATGAACAGGTGCATGATCTCGCTCGAGCCTTCGAAGATCAGGTTGATCCGGAAGTCGCGCATGATGCGCTCCACCGGCACGGGCTTCTCGCCCCGCGCCCGCAGCGAGTCCGCGGTTTCGTAGCCGCGGCCGCCGCGGATCTGCACCGTCTCGTCGATGATGCGCCACCCGGCCTCGGAGTTGTACAGCTTCGCGATCGCCGCCTCGAGCCGGATGTCGTAGCTGCCGCGATCCGCCATCGCGCCGCACAGCTCCGCCACTGCCTCCATCGCGAACGTGTTCGCGGCCATGGCGCCGATCTTCTGCGCGATCGCGTCGTGCTTCCCGATCGCCCGGCCCCACTGCACGCGCTCGTTCGCCCATTGCCGCGAGATCTCGAGACAACGCTTCCCGGCTGCGACCGACGAGATGGGGAGGGTGAGCCGGCCGGTGTTCAGCGTCGTGAGCGCGAGCTTCAGACCCTTCCCCTCGCCCCACAGGACGTTCTCCTGAGGGACGCGGACGTTCGTGAAGCGGATCACGCCGTTGTAGATCGCCTTGAGTCCCATGAAGTGGCAGCGGTGCACGACCGCGACGCCCGGCCAGCCCGTCTCCACGATGAACGCGGTGATCTGCCGCTTCTCCTTCCCGTTCACGACCTTGGACGGGGTGCGCGCCATCACCACCATCAATTCCGCCTTGGTGCCGTTGGTGCACCACAGCTTCTCGCCGTTCAGGAGCCACGCCTGTCCGTCCTGGGTGGGCACGGCCAGCGTTTCCATGGCAGCGGGGTCCGACCCGACCCCCGGTTCAGTGAGCGCGAACGCCGAGATCGCCCCCCGCGCGAGGCGCGGGAAGTACTTCTGCTTCTGGGCGTCCGAGCCGAACATCTTGAGCGGCTGCGGCACGCCGATGGACTGGTGCGCGGAGAGCAGGGCGGTGAGCGAACCGTCCACCGACGAGACGAGTTCGATCGCTTTCATGTACGAGAGCTGCGACAGGCCCAGCCCGCCGTACTCGCGCGGGATCTTGATGCCGAACGCTCCCAGGTCGCGCAGGCCCGCGATCACAGCGTCGGGGATCTCTCCCTCCCGGTCGATCCGGTCGGAGTCGACGTTGTCGCGCACGAACCGCGCGAGCTTGTCGAGAAACGGCTGCGCGCGCGCGACCTCCTCCGGGTCCCGCTCGGGGTACGGATCGATCAGCGCCATGCGGAGCCGCCCGAGGAACAGGTCGCGCACGAAGCTGGGCGCGGCCCATTGCTGCTCTCGGGCCGCTTCCGCGACTTCGCGCGCTTCGTCGGCGCTGACCTTGCGTTCCGGGGCGGTGGGGGGGGCGGTGCTGGCCATAGGTCGAATCTATCCTCTTGAGCGATCGTTCCCAAATGTATGTCTTGACAGCGCAGCGGTGAGGGGGAGATTGGCCTCGCCCCCGCCAGGAGCAGGCGATGCGCCGCGTGCTGAGTCGTGCTGCCACCGTTGCCATCTGCTGCAGTCCCGCCGCCCTCGCCCCCGCCCTCGCACAAACGCCAGGGCCGTCAGCAGCGCCTGCGCTGCTGCTCATCAAGGCGGGTCGCTTGATCGACGGCCGGGCCGACGCGCCGCAGAGCAACGTGGGTATCCTCGTCGAGGGCGAGCGGATCAAGGCGGTGGGGCCGCTGGCGCAGGTCCAGGGACAGGGGCGGAACGCGCGCGTCATCGATCTCTCACCGATGACCATCCTGCCGGGGTTCATTGACACGCACACCCACCTGCTGCTCCAGGGCGATCCCACCGCCCAGTCGTACAACGAGCAGCTGCTCTACCAATCCACGCCATACCGCGCGATCCTCGCGGCGCGCAACGCGCGTATCGCTCTCGAGCACGGCTTTACGGCCATCCGGGACCTGGAGACCGAGGGAGCGATGTACGCGGACGTCGACGTGAAGCGCGCCGTGAGCCGCGGCGAGATCCCGGGGCCCCGCATCTTTGCCTCCACCCGCGCCATGGCCCCCACCGGCATGTACCCCATCGTGTCGGACAACTGGGAGCTCGAGCTTCCGCACGGGGTGCAGCCGGTGGACGGCGTGGACAACGCGCGCCGCGCCGTCCGCGAGCAAGTCGCGCACGGGGCCGATTGGATCAAGTACTACTCCGACCGGCGCTACTACTTCGGGCCGGCGCCGGATTCGGTGCTGCACAGCTGGGTGAACTTCACGGATGAAGAGGCAAAGGCGATCGTCGACGAGGCGCACCGCCTCGGCCGGAGTGTGGCCGCGCACGCCATCGGCTCGGATGGGATCGCCGCGGCGCTGCGGGCCGGGGTCAATTCGATCGAACACGGCGACGGGATGACCGACTCCCTGATCGATGTGCTCGTCGCCAAGGGCGTTTACTGGGTGCCTACCGTCACCGTGTCACGCTACGTTGCTGGACCGCGGGGCGGGCCGTGGGGTCCGATGGTTGAGCACCAGCGCCAGGCGATGGCTCGCGCCCTCAAGAAAGGCGTGAAGATCGTGCTCGGCACCGACGTGGGCGGTTTTCCCTGGACCGAGCTCAACCAGGCCAAGGAGTTCGAATACTACGTGCAGTACGGGATGAGCCCGCTGCAGGCGATCAAGTCGGGGACGTCGCTCGCGGCCGAGCTGCTGAGCCAGCCGGACCTCGGCGCGGTCGCGCCCGGAATGTACGCGGACCTGGTCGCCGTGTCCGCGGACCCGCTCAAGGACATCACGGAGCTCCAGCGTGTGCGCTTCGTGATGAAGGGTGGCGTCGTTTATGTTTCGCCCTAGTGCGGCGCACGCTCGGGGCTAGCCTCGCCTTCGTCATCGGCGCCGTCGGTTCGAGCATGGGGCAGCTCGCCCCCCCCGGCACCGGCGGCGTCGCGGCGTTGGCGGCGGCGCTGAAGCAGCTCGGAGCGACCAAGCGCGTGCTCGTGATCGGCGCGCACCCGGACGACGAGAACTCGGATTTCCTCGCCTATCTCTCCCGCGGCATGGGCGCCCAAGCCGCCTACCTTTCGCTGAGCCGCGGCGAAGGGGGTCAGAACCTCATCGGCCCCGAGCTCGGCCCCGAGCTGGGGGTCATCCGGACGGAAGAGTTGTTGGCCGCGCGCCGGGAGGACGGCGCCCACCAGTTCTTCACGCGCGCGTACGACTTCGGGTTCTCGAAGACCGCCGAGGAGACGCTGCGGTTCTGGCCGCGCGACTCCCTCCTCGCCGACGTGCTCGAGGTGATCCGCCGCTTCCGGCCGCAGATCATCCTCTCGATCTTCTCCGGGACGGCGCGCGACGGGCACGGCCAACACCAAGTGGCCGGCATGGTCGCGCGCCAGGCGTTCGAGACGCTGCGCGACTCGAGCTGGGGGCCCGTGAAGCTGTACCGGTCGAGCTCCTTCGACACGGCCGGCACTACGACGACCGTGGACGTGGGCGTGCTCGACCCGGTAGTCGGCCGGTCCTATCACCAGATCGCCATGGCGGGCCGCAGCCGGCACCGCTCCCAGGACATGGGACAGCTCGAGCCGCCCGGCCCCAGCCTGACGCGCGTGGCGTTCATCGAGTGGCGGGAGCGAAGCCGCGGGCCCGGGGATGGCGCGGGGCTGTTCTCGGGCGTTGACACGGTGCTGCACGGCAAGGAGCGGTACGTCGCGCTGATCGACTCGGCGCGGGCGCGGCTCAACCCGTCCCAACCGGGCGCGATCGTGCCGCTCTTGGCGCGGGCGTTGCGGGAGCTCGGCGACGGCGACGCGGACCAGCAAGAGATCCTGCGGGGGGCCCTCGCCGCCGCGGCCGGTGTGGCGGTCGACGGGACGGCAGACGACGGCATCGTGATTCCGGGCGAGCGGCTCCAGCTGGAGACGAGCGTCTGGAACGCGGGCGATTCGGCGGTCGCGCTCGACGGCGTGGATGTGAGCGCGCCTCCCGGTTGGACGATCGAGCGGCTCGATCCCGCGACTTCGCCCGTCGCGCCCGGCCGGGTCGCGACGCGCCGCTTCGCGCTTACCGTGGCGGCCGACGCGCCCCGCTCCCAGCCCTACTTCCTGCGGCGACCGCCTAGCGGCGGGTTGTACGACTGGACCGGCGTGCCCGCCGGCTGGCGTGGACTGCCGTTCGAGCCGCCGCCCCTCGAGGTGACGTTCCGGCTGACGATCGCGGGGGTGCCCGCGCTGTTGCGCCGCGAGGTGGTGTACCGCTACCGCGATCAGGGAATCGGCGAGATCCGGCGACCGATCTTCGTCACGCAGCCGTTCGATGTCGCCGTGACGCCCGACCTCGTCGTGTGGCCGATCGATGGTCGCGCGGCCGCGGGTGCCGCCGCTCACTTTACGGTCACAGTCACCAACCGCGGGCACGGTCCCGCGACCGCTCAGGTCGTGGTCACACCACCTGCGGGGTGGAACACGCCCCCGCCTCAAGACCTGTCGTTCCAGCGGGAGGACGAGTCCAAGAGCCTCACGTTCTCGCTGGCACCGCCGCCCAACGCGCGGCCGGGCGTGGTGGTGCTGCGCGCCGGGGCGGTCGCCGCCGGCCGGAGGAGCGAAGGCGCGCTCGTGCTCATCGACTATCCCCATATCCGGCCGCGCGCGGTCGTGCACGCCTCGACTGCGGAGATCCGCGTCGCGCGCATCTCGCTTCCTACGCTCACCCGCGTGGGCTACGTGCGCGGAGCCTCCGACCGCGTGCCCGAGGCGCTCCAGGCAGTGGGGGTGCCGATCGAGCTGCTGGGCGCCGACACGCTCGCCCGCGGCGACCTGGCGCGCTACGACGCGATCGTGGTCGGCAGCCGCGCCTACGAGACCGACCCCGCGCTGGTGGCGAGCAACGGGCGGTTGCTCGATTATGCCCGCGCCGGCGGGCTCGTGATCGTGCAGTACCAGCAGTATCCGTTCGTCAGCGGCAACTTCGCTCCGTACCGGCTCGCTATCGCCCGGCCCCACGACCGCGTCACGGATGAGACGGCACCGGTCACCCCGCTCGATCCCACCAGTTCGGTGTTCCGGGTGCCCAACGACATCGGCCCAGCCGACTGGCGGGGCTGGGTGCAGGAGCGGGGGCTCTACTTCGCGCACGACTGGGACGCCGCGTACACGCCGCTGCTCGAGACGCACGACGCGGGCGACGCGCCGCTCCAGGGCGGCCTGCTCCTGACACGGCTCGGCCAGGGCACCTACGTCTACACGGGGCTGAGCTTCTTCCGACAACTTCCGGCCGGCGTCCCCGGCGCCTATCGGCTGTTCGCGAACCTGCTGGCGCTCGGCAAGAAGTAGAATGCGGAACGCGGAACGCGGAAGGCGGAACAGACCGTGCGGACGTCGAGTGCCGAAGCTGGTGCGAAGAATCGAACCGTCCCAATCTGTTCCGCGTTCCGCGTTTCGCGTTCCGCGTTCGCTCATCGGCGCCGCACTGCTCTTCGCGCTCTGCGTCGCTTGCCAGGGTGACCGCCGCACCCCTCTCGTCATCTACTCTCCCCACGGCCGTGACCTCCTGACGCTCCTCGAGCGGCGCTTCGAGCAGCTCCGCCCCGACGTCGACGTGCGCTGGCTCGACATGGGCTCGCAGGAAGTGTACGACCGGCTTCGCTCCGAGCGCGCCAACCCGCCGGCAGACGTCTGGTTCGGGGGTCCTTCGACCATCTTCGCGCGCGGCGCGCACGATTCGCTGCTGGCGCCGTTCCGGCCCAGCTGGGCTGGCGCGATCGGTCCGCACGGGCGCGGTCCCGGCGATCTCTACTTCGCGGCCTACGAGACCCCGGCGGTGATTGTGTACGCCGAGCAGGCGGTCCCCGCTGCGGAGGCGCCCCAGGACTGGGACGAGATGCTGCAGCCGCGCTGGAGAGGCAAGGTGCTGATCCGCGACCCCCTCGCCTCGGGCACGATGCGCGCCGTGTGGGGGATGATCATCGAGCGCGGCCTGAAGCAGACGGGCGACACGGCCGCGGGCTTCCAGTGGCTGCGGCGCCTCGACGCACAGACCAAGGAGTACGTCCTCAACGGCCCGCTCCTCGACCAGAAGATCGTGCGGCAGGAGGGGCTGGTGACGATCTGGGATCTTCCGGACATCTTGCTGAACCGCCGCGACGGGCTGCAGCTCGGCTACCTCTTTCCCAAGAGCGGCACGCCGGTGATCGAGGACGCGATCGGCGTGGTGCGGGACGCCCGCCACCTGGCGGCGGCGCGCGCGTTCGTCGAGTACGTGGGCAGTGTCGACGCGCAGCTGCTCGCGACGCGCGAGGCGTATCGCCTGCCGGCACGGCTCGACCTCCCGGTGGATTCGCTGCCGCCCTGGGCGCGCGCAGTGCGGAGTGGCATGAAGGTCGCCGACGTGGATTGGGACGTGCTCGCCGCGCGCGGAGCGGATTGGATGCGATACTGGGATGAGACCGTCCGCGGGAAGGGGGAAGGGGGAAAGGGGAAGGGGCGGTGACGGCGTTCGTGTCGCTCGACGGGGTACGGAAACGGTGGTCACCCGCGACCGTCGTGGGCCCGGTGTCGCTCGAGATCGCGCGCGGAGAGATCGTGGCGCTGCTGGGACCGTCGGGGAGCGGCAAGACGACGGTGCTGCGCCTGCTCGCCGGCTTCGAGACGCCGGACGCCGGGCGCATCGCGATCGCCGACGAGGATGTCACCGCGCTCCCCCCCGCCCGGCGGCGCTGCGGGATGGTATTTCAACACTACGCCCTGTTCCCTCATCTCGACGTCGGAGAGAACGTCGCCTTCGGCTTGGCCCAGATCGACCGGCATGGCCGCGACCGTAAGGTCGCGGGGGCCTTGGAGCTCGTAGACCTCACAGGCTTCGAGCGCCGCAAGCCCCACGAGCTCTCGGGTGGGCAGCAGCAGCGGGTCGCGCTGGCGCGGGCGCTCGCCCCCGAGCCGCGCGTGCTGCTGCTCGACGAGCCGCTCTCCAACCTCGACCCGAGCCTCCGTGAGCGGACGCGGCGCGAGCTCCGGGCCGTGATCAAGCGCGTGGGCATCACGACGGTGTTCGTGACCCACGAGCAGGAGGAAGCCTTCGACTTGGGCGATCGGGTCGGCGTGCTGAGTCGGGGACGCCTCGAGCAGGTGGGGACGCCGGACGATCTGTACGAGCGTCCGGCGTCGCTCTTCGTGGCCACGTTCGTCGGTCGGGCGAACGTGCTGCAAGGGCCGACCGCCCGCGCGCTGGGCGGGAGCGAGGGACAGGTGCTCGTCATCCGCCCGGAGCAGCTGCGCTTCACGGACGGCGGGCTCCCCGGCCTCGTGCGGGAGCGGCGCTATACCGGGGCCGCGGCCTACTACCAGGTCGAGACCGAGGGCGGCGACCGCCTCGAGGTCGTGGCCGATCCGGGCGCCGCGCGCGTGGGCGACCGGGTGTACGTCGAAGCGTTGCGGGTCCTGGCGTTCCGCGAGGGGCACGCATGAATTCGCGGCTCCGCCCTGCGGATCGAGCAGCGCCGGATTACTGGCTGATGCCGCATCGCGACGTGCGCCGCATCCTGCCACGGCTCAGCCTCACCCTGCTCCTCGCGTGGCTCGTGCTGTATCCCATTCTCGTCGCCGTCGCGGATGCGGCGCACGGCGACGCGCTCGGGACGTTCGTCTCCCGCACCGGCGAATGGGCGGCCCTGTGGGCGAGCGTGTGGGTCTCGCTTGCGAGCGTCGTGCTGGCGGCGGCGATCGGTGTGCCGCTCGCGCTCCTCTTCGAGTGGCTCGACTTCCCCGGCCGAAAAACCCTCGGCTCGCTGGTCGCGCTCCCGGCGGTGCTGCCGCCCTTCGTCGGCGTGATCGCGTTCCTCTTTCTCTACGGGGAGTCGGGGTTCGTAGCGCGTGCGGTGCAGGGGGTCTTCGGCCTGAACCGGGCGCCATGGCGGCTGCAAGGGGCGGGCGCGATCCTGCTCGTGCACGCCTACTCGATGTACGTGTATTTCTACCTGTTCACGCGGGCGGGGCTCGCCAAGCTCGACGCGTCGCTGTTCGAGGCGGCGCAAGCGCTCGGCGCCGGACGCTGGCAGGTGCTCTCGCGCGTGACGCTCCCCTTGCTGCGGCCCGCGCTCGCGGGCGCCGCGCTGCTCGTCTTCATGACTGCCCTCGGCTCCTTCAGCGCCCCGTACGTGTTCGGCGGCGGGTTCCGGGTCATGACGACCCAGATCGTGGCGACGAAACTGAACGGCGAGCTGCCGCTCGCGATGGTGGAGACCGTGGCGCTGGCGCTGGTCGCCATCGTGGGCCTCGCCGTGCTGCGCCGCACCGAGGGCGACGACCTGCTCACCGCGCTCGGCAAGGGCACCGCACCGCGCCGTCGCGCCATCCGTCGTCCGGCCGTGCGGGGGCTTGCGACGGCGGCGGGGTGGCTGTTCGCGACCCTGTTGCTGCTGCCGCATCTCACGCTCGCCCTCGTGTCGCTCGTGCCGTACGGCAGCTGGACGACCGAGGCCGTGCCGCCGGTCCTGAGCCTCGTGAACTACCAGCGGCTGTTCGGCGAGCCGGAGCGGTTGCGGCCGCTCGTGAACTCGCTGTGGATGGCGGCCGTGAGCACGCTCGCCGCGCTGCTGCTCGCGCTCGCCGCGGGGGCGCTCGTCGGCCGGCGCGGACCGGGGGGCCGGGGGGGGCGGGGGGGGCAGTTCCGCGGACCGATCGAAGCACTCGTGGCACTCCCCTGGGCCCTCCCGGGCACCGTGTTCGCGATCGCGCTCGCGGCCACGTTCAGCGTCTCCAGCCCGCTCACGTTGCGCTGGATCCTCGTCGGGACCGTCCTCCTGCTGCCGCTCGCCTATGTGGTGCGCAACCTCCCGGTCACGGGTCGGGCGGTGCTCGCCGGGTACCGGCAGCTCGATCCGGCGTTCGCAGAGGCCGCGGCGAGCCTCGGCGCCGGCCGATGGGCCACCCTCCGGCGCGTGACGCTGCCGCTCTTGAGGCCCGCGCTCGCAGCCGGCGCGAGCCTGGCGTTTGTGACTGCGCTCGGCGACTTCGTGACGTCCATCGTGCTCTACACGTATGACAACCGCCCCATCTCCATCGAGATCATGTCGAGTCTCCGTGTCTCCGAGCTGGGCGTAGCGGCGGCGTTCGGCGTGATCTTGATGGTCGTGAGCGCCGTGGTCCTCGGGCTCGGAGCGAGACGATGAAGCGGATGTCGGTGCTGATGGCCGTCGCGTTCGTCGACATGATCGGCCTGATGATGGTCGTACCGCTGCTCCCGCTGTACGCCCTGCGGTTGCACGCGGACCCGTCGACCATCGGGCTCCTGAGCGCGTCGTTCCCGATCGCCCAGCTGGCCTCATCGCCGGTCTGGGGACGCGTCTCCGACCGCTACGGCCGCCGCCCCGCGCTGCTCGTGGGCCTGTCGGCCTCGGCGATCGCGTACGTGATTTTCGGATTTGCGGGCTCGCTGTGGCTGCTGTTCGTGTCGCGCTTCGTCCAAGGGCTGGGCGGCGGGACGACAGGCGTCGCGCAGGCGTACGTCGCGGACACGATGGCGCCGCACGAGCGGGCCAAGGCGCTCGGGTGGCTGTCCGCGGCCACCAGCTTCGGCGTCATCGTGGGGCCCGCGCTGGGTTCATTCGCGGCGCGCTGGGGTGAGATGGCGCCGGGCCTGGTCGCGGCCGGGTTGTGTGGGGTCAACGTGATGTTCGCCTGGAAGTGGCTCCCCGAATCGCGCGCGCTCGCCTCCCACGTCACCACCGAGAGCGGTCGCCAGGTGCCGCCTCCCGAGCCGCGGCCGGTGCGCGAGGCGCTGTGGGAGGTCGTCCGGCATCCCGGCCGGCCCGCGGCGCACCTCATCTGGATCTACGCGGTCGCGATGCTGGCCTACAACGCGACGCCGCCCGTGTTCGCGTTGTACCTCTCCGAGAAGTTCGGCATCACGGAGCGGAACATCGGGTACTTCTTCCTGATCTTCGGCGGTGTGGGCGTGTTGATGCGTGCCTTCGCCGTCGGCTGGGTCAACGACCGGCTGGGCGAGGTCCGTACGATGCGGCTCGGTGCCGTGCTCTACGGCCTCGGCTACGGCCTGCTGCCGCTGGCCGGGTCGGTCCCCGTGTTTCTGCTGTACCAGGTGCTGTTGCCGCTCGGAACCGCGCTGCTGTTTCCCGCCAACTCGGCGTTGGTGAGCCATCGCGCGGGCAAGCACGAGTTTGGGCTCATGATGGGTGTGCAGCAGGCGCTGCGCGGCGTGGCGAGCGTGATCGGTCCGGTGTGGGCCGGGATCGCGTATCAGCATCTCGGCCGGAACGTGCCCTTCTTCGCGTGCAGCGCGATCATCGCGCTGGCGTTGCTCATGGCGACACGTGTGCCCCGCAGCGAGCCCGTGCCCGCCACCGCCCAAGCGGCTTGACCTTCGTTACTTTTGTGCACATGAACGCTCCGCTGCTGTTGTTCCTGGGGCTGCTGGGGACCGCCCCGGCGCCCCGCCCCCGGCTCGTCGTGGTCATCACCGTCGACCAGTTGCGGGCCGACTATCTCGACCGCTATCGGGCTCAGCTCACGGGCGGGCTCGGGTTGCTCCTGAAGCGAGGCGCCGTCTTCGCGGACGCCTACCAGGATCACGCCGTCACGGAGACAGCGCCCGGTCACGCCACGATTCTCTCCGGGCGGTGGCCCGCGCACACCGGCATCGTCCGCAACGCAGCCGGCGTCCTGGACTCTGCGGCGCCGCTCGTCGGCGTCACCGGGCCGGGCGCTGCGCCGACCCGGTTTCGCGGGACCGCGTTCTTCGACTGGCTCAAGGCGGCTGAGCCGGGCGCGCGTGCCCTCTCGGTATCGGGGAAGGACCGAGGGGCGATCCTGCCGATCGGCCGGGCGAAGCAGCAGGTCTACTGGTACGTTGGAGGCTACTTCACCACGAGTCGCTATTACGCCGACTCGCTCCCCGACTGGGTGCGCGCCTTCAATGGCCGGCGCCTCCCTTTCCGGGCCGCCGGCGCGACATGGAACCTCCTCTTGCCGGCCCGCGCCTATCCCGAGCCCGACAGCGAGCCGTACGAGCACGACGGCAAGGACTTCACGTTCCCGCACCAGCTGTCGCCCGACAGCGCACAGGCTGCGCTCGAGTACCTCGGGGTTCCATCGATGGACTCGCTCACGCTCGCCTTCGCGCTCGAGGGGGTGCGGGCGCTGGCCCTGGGGAGCCGCGGCGCGGTCGATCTCCTCTCGGTGAGCCTGTCCACCACCGACTACGTGGGCCACGCTTACGGCCCCGACTCGCGCGAGATCCACGACCAGGTGCTGCGGCTCGACCGCTCCCTGGGACTATTCCTGCAGCAGCTGTTCGTGCGCTACGGGTCCGGTAACGTCTTGATCGTGCTCACCGCCGACCACGGCGTCACGCCGTTCCCCGAGCGCTCGCGCGCGGAAGGTCACCGGGACGCGCAGCGGGTCAACGTGGACAGCATGATCGCCGCCGTCAACGCGCAGCTCGACCAGCGCGCCGGCGGCGGCGCGTGGCTCGCCTTCGAGAGCGGCATGGTGCTGCTGCCGCGCCGTGGTGAGCTCGCCGGACAGGGGGTGAACGTGGATAGCGTGGTCGCGGACGTGGCAGCCCGCCTGCGGGCGGTCCCCGGCGTGGCGCGGGTCGACCGGCCGGCCGACTTGGCCGGCAAGGACACCAGCGATGCAGTGGTGCGCCGCTGGCTGCACCAGGTGCCCTTGAACGCCGGCGTGGAGCTCGTCGCGACGCTCAGGCCTTACTCGATCTGGGTGTATCTCAACCTCCCTGCCACCGCGACGCACGGCCAGCCGAGCGACCTCGACGCACACGTGCCGCTCATCTTCTGGGGACGCGCCATCCGCGGCGGCGTGTATGGGGAGCGGGTGAACACCGTCGACATCGCGCCCACGCTTGCACGGCTACTCGGCCTCACGCCGGCCGAGCCGCTGGACGGGCGCGTCCTGACCGAAGCGATCGCCGCGCCGGACTGAGGAGTTCCCATGGTTGCGAAGCTCACCGCGGACCAGCAACGCCGCGCCGGCGAGATCCGGCAGTTTCAAACGGTGGTTGAGCACGTCGCCAAGCTCGTCGCCGAGCTCGACTCGAACCGCGCCGCCAAGGCGACGTTCATCGACAACCTCTGCGAGTCGATCGCCCGGCAGCTCTCGCAGCTGCGCCAGCGCGCGCTCACCTCCGGCATCGGGACCATTGCCGACGTGGCGGGGGCGATGTAGGTGATGGCGGGGCGGGGGGGCGGGATCCACATGAAGATCCGCGGGCTCACGGACGGCGTGAACAGTTTGCGGATGCAGCTCGACCAAGCGCTCAAGCAGGCGATGACGCCGGAGCCGACGCAGCCGCCCGGCCCACCGCACTGAGCGTGGCGGCGATCCGCTGCAGCGGCCTCGTCAAGCGCTACGCGGACGTGGTCGCCGTCGCCGGGCTCGAGCTCACCGTCGCGGCCGGTGAATGCTTTGGACTGCTCGGTCCCAACGGCGCCGGCAAGACTACCACGATCGAGATTCTCGAGGGGCTCACCGAGCCGGACGCGGGGGACGTGGAGCTGCTCGGAATGCGGTGGGGCGGGGGCGGCGCGGGCGGCGCGGCCGACCGCGCGCTGCGCGAGCGGCTCGGCATCCAGCTGCAGGAGACCCAGCTCGCGGACAAGCTGACGGTCGCGGAGACGGTGCGGCTGTTTCGCAGCTTCTACACGAGCTCCCACAGCGTGGACGAGGTGCTCGCGCTCGTCGAGCTTGAGGAGAAGCGCGGGGCGTGGGTCGGGAAGCTGTCGGGCGGGCAGAAGCAGCGACTGGCCGTGGCGTGCGCACTGGTGAGCCGGCCCGAGCTGCTGTTCCTCGATGAGCCGACGACCGGGCTCGATCCACAATCGCGCCGCCAGCTGTGGGAGGTGATCCGGCGGTTTCGCGCCGCGGGCGGCACCGTGCTCCTCACCACCCATTATATGGAGGAGGCGGAGCGGCTGTGCGACCGGGTGGCGATCATGGATCACGGCAAGGTGATCGCCCTGGGCACGCCGCGGGAGCTGATCGCGTCGCTCGGCGCGGAGCACGTGGTCGAGTTCGCCCTCGTGGACGGGGCCGGTCGCGTTCCGGCGCCGGAGGAGCTCGCGGCGCTGCCCGGTGTTCAGGCCGTGCGCCCGGGCCCGGATCGCACGGCGCTCACCGTCGCCGCCGTGCACCTAGCCGTGCCGGCGCTGCTCGGGCTGCTCGAGCGACGCGGCGCCGAGCTCTCGATGCTCGCCACCCACCACGCCACGCTCGAGGACGTGTTCGTGTCGCTCACCGGCCGGCAGCTGCGCGATGCGTGATCGCCCGCTCGTTCAGCTCACGCTGGCGCGCATGCGCGAGTTCTACCGCGAGCCCGAGGCGATTTTTTGGGTCTTCGGGTTCCCGCTCGTGCTGGCGTTCGCGCTCGGCATCGCCTTCCGGAACCGCGGCCCCGGCGAGCTGAAGATCGGGGTGCTCCGCGCGCCGGGGGACAGCGTCATCGCCGCGGCGCTCGATCGCTCGCCGGCGCTCGCGGCCGCCGTGCTCGATTCGGGTGAGGCGCGGACCCAGTTCCGCACCGGGCGCATCGCGCTGCTCGTCGTGCCCGGCGACCCGCTCGTCTACCGCTACGACTCCACCCGCACGGAGAGCCGGTTGGCGCGGCTCGAGGCGGATGAGGCGCTACAGCGGGCCCGCGGCCGCCCCGACGTCGCGAGCGTGCGTGACGAGCGGGTCACCGAGCCAGGCTCGCGCTACATCGACTTCCTCATCCCCGGGCTGCTCGGCATGAACCTCATGGGCAGCGGGCTGTGGGGCGTGGGCTTTTCGGTGGTCCAGGCGCGCACCAAGAAGCTGCTCAAGCGCTTCATGGCGACGCCGATGCGACGCAGCCACTATCTCCTGTCGTTCATCCTCTCCCGTCTGCTGTTCCTGTTTCTCGAGATCGCCGCGCTCGTCGGCTTCGGCTGGCTGATGTTCGGCGTTGCGGTGCGGGGGTCGTTCGGCGCGCTGGCGCTCATCACCGTGCTCGGCGCGCTGTCGTTCGCCGGCCTGGGGATGCTGGTGGCGAGCCGGGCGCGCACTATCGAGGCCGTGTCGGGACTGATGAACTTGGTGATGCTCCCGATGTGGATCCTCTCGGGAACCTTCTTCTCCTACTCTCGCTTCCCGGATGCGATGCAGCCGTTCGTGAAAGCGCTGCCACTCACTGCCCTCAATGACGCGCTCCGCGCGGTGATGATCGATGGCACCGGCCTGGTGCGGCTCGGCGCCCCGCTCGCGATCGTCGCGGGCTGGGGCGCCGTGAGCGTCGGGGTCGCGCTCAAGATCTTCCGCTGGCGCTAGGCTGAGCCTCCAGAACCTGCTCGCAACTCGTTGATTCGTTGAAGGATGTCTCGCCTTGTCGGATCGATGCAACAGCCTACTTGCGGCGGACCCCGTTGGGGGCATAATTGCAACGCACCTCAGATGCTGTGAACCCCGAGGCGCTGTCGTGCGGCTCGCCTATGCCTCGAGGGGAGCGAATCGCGAACCCGACTGAGTGAGGAGAGACTCTCGGCCGGTTTTTTTGTTGCCGGCCATAGGACGGTTATGTCGGCGACGCGCCCCGCTCTCGCCTCCCTTGCTTCAGGGTTCCACGCCACCGAACGCTGTTCCGCTCGGCGCGGCCCTGCTGCACGCGTAGCCGCACCGCAAGCCGCGCGCTCAGCATGAACTGCTACCGCTGCGCCACCCCGATTCCCCAGGACATCCCGAACCCGCAGGGCGGCGATTGGTACATCATGCTCCATGGGTTTGCGGCGTATTCCGGAGTATCGCTCACAGCAACCTACTGAGGACGAGCCTTGGTACCACGCGACAGGCCGTGTCACATGCGCCCCCGGACGGTAGGCCGCCGCCGAGTGCCGGCGGGATTACCATCAACGTCACAGGCATCACCGGCGAGATGGTCGTTGGTGGCGAGGCTCGGACTCTCACGTTGACGGGTTTGTCGCTGGCGAGTGGTGGCCAGTACCAGGCCGTTGTGTTCGCCTTCAGCAAGTACGTCCAGACGCCGGGCGACATGGACGGTCAATTCAACGTTAGCACGCACAGCGTCACGTTCCAGGCGCCATAACTATTGATCCTGCACAAGCGCTAGGTCACTGGGTGACGGTGATCGTGCCCTTCATATTGTTCAGCGTGCCGTGAAACGTGCAGTGGTACGCATACGTGCCGGGCGTGGCGAACGTCATCGAGAAAGAGCCGCCTGGCGTAGTCGTCGTGCCGCCGTAGGGATCCATGGTGGTGCCGGGCGCGGCTAACGTGCCGCTGTCGAACGCGCTGCCATCGCTCGTGGCTGTGTGGGCGGTCTTCCCGTTATTCACCCACTTCACTACGGTGCCGGCCTTGATCGTGGGCGAGGCGGGCGTGAAAGCGAAATCGGTCATGCTCACCGTCTCCACGGTGGCACCTGAGGGTGGGGGATTGTTGGTGCTGCCCGAGGACGTCGGGCCAGAGCTGCCGCCGCACGCCGCTGCAATGATCGCCGACGCGATTCCGACTCGGATGCGCATGATGGTTCCCTCCTGAGGGGGTTCTCCGATAGAGACGCGCCCAAGGCGCCGTTCGGATGTTGTAGCGCTAGTCGCGGCTTGTCAAACCCCTAGGGTCAGTCCCCCCGCAGAAACACAACCAGCCGCCGCAGGAACCCCTGGGCCTTGAGGACCGCTCGGCGGAACTCCTGGGCGCTCGCGTAGCGGCCCGCCGGCTCGCCCCGCATCGCTTTTCGCAGCACCTCTTCGAGCTCCCGCGGCACCTCGCCGCGCGACGCGTGCAGCAGGGGCAGATCGTCCGTGGTTTGCCGCGCGAGAATCGACTCGGGCGTCACGCCGTCGAACGGCGGCCGGCCGAGCAGCGCGAAATACGCCACGGCGCCCAATGAGTACAGATCGGTCCGCTGGTCCACTCGTTCCCCCAGCAGCTGCTCCGGCGCGGCGAACTGCGGCGTCCCGCTGCGCGAGGTGGCGCCGCCGAAGCGGTCGCCGCGCAGCGCCAGCGCCAGCCCGAAGTCCGTGATGCGCAGCCGGCCGTCGGGCTCGATCAGCATGTTCTCGGGCTTCAGGTCGCGGTGCACCAGGCCCTGGGCGTGCGCTTGCTCGAGCGCCGACAGCGCCTCCTCGAGCAGCCGCACGGTCCGCTCCACGGAGAGGGGGCCCTGGCGCTGGACGAGTTGCGCCAGGTTCGCGCCCGGGACGAGCTCCATCGTGTACCACTGCAGGCCGGCGCGCCCCATGATGTCGTAGATGCTCACGACGTTCGGGTGCCGCAGCTTCGCGGCGAGCTGGGCCTCGCGCCGGAAGCGCTCGACGACGCCCAGGTTGGCGGTGAGCGAGGGGTGCAGCACTTTGATGGCCACCTCACGCTCGAGCCCCAGGTCGCGCGCCCGGAATACCCGCCCGAACCCCCCCGAGCCGATCTCGTCGAGCAGCTCGTAGTCGTCGCCCAGGGCGCGGCGCAGGCGCCGTTCGAAACCGACTTCGGCGACCTGCGGCGCGGCGGCGGGCTCCTGGAAGACTCCGGCTTCGCTCACGAAGTCTTCCAACATCTCGGTCGCAGTGAAGTACCGGTCACCCGGCCGGGATTGGAGCGCGCGCAGCAGCACGCGCTCCAGGACAGCGGGCACGGCGGGCCGCATCCGCCGCGGCGGGATCAGCTTCGCGGGATCGGGATCGGGCTCCTGGCCTGTGATGGTGTAGTAGACGATCGCCGCCACCGTGTACACATCGCTCGCCGGCTCCCCCGTGCCGCCGGCCCGCACCTCGGGGGCCACGAACGCACCGCCCGCGCCGCGCTCTTCCGGCGGCACTTCGGCGAGGCACCAGTTGGCGTAGCGCAGATCGGTGATCACGGCGCGCCCGGAGACTTCGACTAACAGTGTGGTCGGCACGATCCGACGCATGATCACGCCGCGCGCGTGCGCGTGCTCCAGGCCCCCGAGGAGATCGCGCACCAGCGCGTGCGCCGTGGGAATCGGCCGCGGCCCGCGGCGCAGCGCGTCGGCCAGGCTCTCGCCATCGACCCAGTTGGCCGTGCGGTAGGCAAAGCCACCCGCAAAACCGGCGGCGTACACGTGCCGGATCGCGGGGTGGTCGAGCGCCGCGAGCGTCTCGTTCTCCCGCAGGAACCAGGCGCGGCCCGGCCCGTCGGGGACGAGGTGCACGCGCAGCGCCACCGAGCGCTTCAGCAGCCGATCCCACGCGCGGTATAGGGCCCGCTCAGGCGACAGCGCTACGAGGTCGTCCAGCCGGAAGCTCGGCTCGAAGGCGCGGACGATGCGGTCCAGCAGGTCGGTGGGTGGCGTCGTCGTGGTCATGCCGTCGTCAATCTAAGTGGGGGTCAGCTCGGCCGGACGGCGGCGGGCCATCCGGCCGCACCGGCGGGTGTAACGAATCGGCGTCTGGGGGAGTCTCTAGTCGACACGTACTGCTGGGAGGGTCGATGAGACGTCTTTACTTGGCACCCGTTCTCGCCCTTGCGGCCTGCGGCCCGGGCGTCTATACCCGGGCGGAAGTGGTGTACGCGGAGCCGGCGAGCTATGTGTACGTGGTTCCGCCGGAGCGGGTGGTCGTCGTCACACGCGAGGTGCTCGTGAGCCGTGGGTACGTCGTTTACCGGGTCCAACGGGCAGGCCCCAATCGGATCATTTGGGCCCGCCGTGGCGACGACGAGATTGTGCGAGTGTTCGTCAACCCTGAAGGTGAGCGAGTGGTCGTCCGAGGCCTGACGGAGGCACGCGACCGGGGCCGGCACAAGGGGTGGGTCCGGAAGGGACGCGCCGAGGACGTCGTGGCTGACGTAGACGTGCAGCTGCGGGCGGAGAAGCGCTAGCCGGGCCTCTAGCCGGACCTCAGGGAGGCGGGTACGTTAGGGGCCGACTCCGAGACCCCGGAAGCGAGCCTGTGGGCTACGAACCGCTCCCCGACCGCCGCACCATCTCTGACCGCCGCCAGCTCGATGATCGCCGGGCGGGCGTGGATCGCCGGTTCGACCCGGAGCGCCGCCACGAGAGCCGGCCCGTGGACGTGGAGCGTCGTGCGGCGGCTAACCGGCGGTCGGGCGTGGAGCGCCGCCACGCCGTGCGCCGGTCCGGCGTCCAGCGCCGCGTGCTCCCCGACCGCCGCAGGAGCGCGCAGCTGGCGCAGTTGTGACCACGCCGCACTGACGGCCCGGCCGCGTTGACGCGCGCAGGCCGCTCGCTACTATCGCCCGGTGCCGTATCTCAGGCTGATCGAGCTCGGAACCCACAACGCGACGGACGTGCGCGAGGAGGTCGCGCGGCTCGGCCGGAGCCCGGATTGCACGGTCGTGCCGGCAGGGGGTGGAGCGCAGCTCGGGGTCGTGTCAGCGTTCCACGCCGAGTTGCGCCACGGACCCAACGGTTGGCAGCTCAACGACCTGGGCAGCCGCAACGGCACGTTCCTGAATGGACGCCGCCTCGCGCCCGAAGCCCTGGTCAAGGCCGGCGACGTGATCGGGCTGGGCGAGACCGGCCCGCGATTCTCCGTGGCGGCGGTCGCCGACGTGCTCGAGGCGACGATCCCTGAGCAGCCGGGCCTCGCCGCAGCGTCTCGCACCACGGAGCGCCACACGCCTCGGGAAGCACGCGCCTACGGCGTGACGCTGCTCGCCGCCGCCACCGGGCGCCTGTACGAGGCGCGCGGCGTCCGGATCCGCTTGGGCCGTGGGCGCGAGTGCGAAATCCAGCCGGTCGACCCCTCCGACACGATCGTCTCCCGCATCCACGCCGAGCTGACGGTGGGTGCCAGCGGCGGCCTCATGGTGCGCGACCTCGACAGCACGAACGGCACGTTCGTGAACGACGAGCGGGTGACCGAGCCGATTCCCATCCGTCTAGGTGACCGACTCATGCTGGGTCAGGGCGGGCCCGTCTTGATCGTCGAGGGGCTCGGCACGTCGCCTCAGTTGCAGGCAGCGCGGCGGCAGGCACGCCCGGGTCCGAGAACGCTGCGCGCCATGATCGGCGAGGCCATTGCGAAGGCGAAGCGCCGGCTGGCGGCCTTCGTGGCGCTGCTGATTCTAGTCCTCGGGGCCGGCGTGTACGGCGTCTACTGGCTGCTCTCTGGGGAGGTCCAGCAGACGGAGCGGGAGCGCCGTACGGCCGGGGATTCCGCGCGCGCGGAGACCGAGCGGCTGCGACAGGAGCTCGCGGCGGCGCGGGCCACCGCGGCGCCGGCGGCCCTGGTGGAGAGCCTGCGGGCCCAGCTGCGGTCGGCGGAGGTCCGCACGGCCGAGCTGCGGGCCGCGCTGGAGCGCGCCCAGGCAGCGCTGTCGTCACAGCTGCAGGCGGGCGAGCAGCGCCGGCTCGCCGCCCAGACCGAGGTGCAGCGGCTACGGGACGAGCTCGCTGCCGCGGAGCAGCGGGAGCCGTCGCAGGCGACGATCGACAGCCTCAGGCGGGCGGTCATCGCAGCCGAGCAGCAGACCCAGAGTCTCGACGCCAAGATGCGCGCCATCCGAGCTACGGACTTCGGAACCATCGCGCAGCAGAGCCAGGGAGCGGTGGGTCTTCTCACGGTGAGCTTCGGGCGCGACTACTACAACGGCACCGGGTTCGTGATCAGCGCCGACGGTTACATGTTGACCAACTGGCACGTGGTCGCGGACTCGCAGCATGCGCGGCCCGATACCATCTGGGTGACTATGGCCGACCAGGCGCAAGCGCGGCTGGCCGAGGTGATCTCCGCCTCCCAGGACCGCGACATCGCCGTATTGAAGATGCGCGGGTACCAGGGCCCGTACTTGAGCGCGATCGACTGGGCTGGCACCAAGGCGCGCCAAGGCGATCCGGCGGCGCTGATCGGCTTCCCAGCGGGTTCCGGCTTCGCGCGCCTCCGCTCGGCGCTGGTACGAACCTCGATGACGGCCGGAATCATCTCCCGGGGGACGGATGACGTGATCCAGTTCGACGGCATGACGATCGGCGGATCATCGGGGAGCCCGCTCTTCAACGCGAGCGGTGAGGTGATCGCAATCCACAGGGCAGGACTGCCCCAGGCGCCGGGGTTCGCGCTGGCAGTACCCATCAAATACGCGGTTCCGCTGCTACCCTCAGACCTGAAGCAGCGCTTGGGGCTGCGCTAGTTCTTCAAATAGTCGATGCTGACGACGAGATCTGCCGAGGCTTCCTCGCGAGCATCGGCGGGGCGTGTGATCGTCACTTGCGCCACTGTCGAGACATCGTTAGTAGCCTGCTGACCATTGGCGGCCCAATTCACCGCCGCCTGGTTCGCGGCCTTGAGCCCATCGAAGTCCGCCTGGGTCTGGACGACGGTCGCGGTCACTTGCAAACTGCCGCGAGCCTGGCTGCTCGCGACTCGCGTCAGGAGTAGGACGGCCCCGGCGAGGAGCACGGGTAGGGCGGTCGCCCGCGGGATTGTGAACCGGCATCGGTGTGGCATGTCCTACTCCTCGGATCGAGTGAGGGCGTCTCCCGGCAGTGGTCAAAGCAGGGTGCGTGCCCGACCGATCCATGCTGTTAAGTGATTGCTGTGAAACGCGATAGGTTGATCACCGTGAGCGTAGTATACTAGCCCCTTGTGTCTAATTGTTGACGGTAATGCGCCGTTGCGCACGCAAGCCCCATCCCTAGATTGGTCTATCCCGATGTAGCCGATCTGTACGGAAATTTGACAGTTGCCGAGTAGTTATGGGTCGGGCATACGTCTTGCTTTCCCGTTGTGTGGCTGGAGCGCAACAGGCAGCCGCTCCCCTAAAGTGACGTGACAGTGCGCGTTCTGCCTCCATAGGAGAGGGTAAAGGCAAATGTATACCGCTACGAAGGTTACGATCATTGCGCTGGCGCTGCTGACGGCTGGAGCTGTCGCCGCGCAAGCCCAGAATAACGCCAGCATCAACGTGTCGGCCGCGGTGCAGCAGCCGATCGTGGTCTTGGCCGGCAACAATCTGACGTTCGGCCCCGTCTTTCCGGGCGTGCCAAAGGCCATCACGCTTGCTAGTGTCGGCGCCGGCCGATTCGATGTCACCGGTCAAGCCAGCGCCCCAGTGAGCATGACGTTCGTGGTCCCGGCGAACCTCACCTTCGGCGCGAACAACCTCCCGATCGCGAGCTGGGTCGGCAGTTGGAATGGGGTCAACGATCCCGCCGGCTCGGGCTTCACGCCCTCCGCCGGTGCCACGGCCGCCACGTTCAGTGGGACCGGGTCCCTGTTCGTGTTCGTGGGGGCGACGGTGACCCCGTCGGTGAGCCAGGTGGCGGGCGCATACGTCGGCACCGTGCAGATGACGGTGACGTACTAACCGCTCCAGCTCTGGAGGTCG
This sequence comes from Gemmatimonadota bacterium, assembly GCA_003220935.1. Taxonomy (GTDB): domain Bacteria; phylum Gemmatimonadota; class Gemmatimonadetes; order Gemmatimonadales; family GWC2-71-9; genus 20CM-4-69-16. The sequence goes on along the minus strand of QHTT01000049.1, from coordinate 5,353 downwards.
GATTGTGAGACGCCGGCAGGGGTGTGGTCCAGACCCTCTGCCGGCGCCGTCGCAAGCGGACCAACAGCCCATGCGTGCTCCTTTGACGATCCTGTCGCTCGTCTGCGCCGCGACGCTGCCCCTGGCCGGGCAGCAGACGAGCGTGACCGGCGTCCGGCCGCTCAGCTTCGGGACGGTGTTTCCGGGGGTGGCGAGCGTCGTGTCGCGCACTGATCCCGCGAACAGCGGCCAGTTCGACCTGAAGGGGCACCCGGGCGGCACCGCGTCCCTCACCTTCTTACTGCCGGCCGTGATGACGGGTCCGGCGGGCGCGACGCTGCCACTCGTGTTCGGCGGCAGTGACGGAGGCTTCTCGGCATCGCAGTCCATCAATAATCAAGTGGCCTTCGATCCTCGGACGCCGTATCTGGCGACCTTCGTGGCCAACCGGGCCTCGGTGTTCTTGGGCGGCACGGCAGACCCAAGCGCTGGCCAGCGCGCCGGCAACTACACTGGGACCGTCACCCTCACGGTGGTGTTCTTCTGATGCCCCGCCCGCTCCTGCTGCCACTCGTGCTCGCGTTCGGCGCCGGCGCGCCGCTCGCCGCCCAGGGAGTACTCGTCGCGCCGCACGCGATCTACATCGATCACGCGCGCCGCAGCGGCACAGTGACGCTGTATAACCCCAACCGTGACGCGGCCGAGGTTACGATCTCGACGGCGTTCGGGTATCCCGTCACCGACTCGCTGGGCCATTTCGCTCTCCGGACGGTGGACCAGCCCGACTCGACATTACCGTCTGCCGCGGCCTGGGTCCAGGCCTTTCCGCGGCGCCTCACGATAGCGCCGCTCCAGCGGCAGACCGTGCGTTTGCTCGCTACGCCCCCGGCGGGACTGCCGGACGGCGAGTACTGGGCGCGTCTGATCATCTCGGCGCGGGGCGGGAGGCTTCCGGTCGCCGGCGTAGGCGACACAGCGGCCGTGCGCGTGCAGCTCAACCTGGTCGTGAACACCAACATCGGCCTGGCGTACCGCAAAGGGCCCGTGGCGACGGGGGTCGCGCTTTCGCAGCTGCGGGCGCACCTGGTCGGCGATTCGGTCGAGACGTGGAGCCGTCTGGAGCGCCGAGGCACGGCGGCGTACGTCGGGACGGTCCGGGCGGCGCTGGTGGATTCGACGGGCACGGTGCGGAGCACGTTGAGCGCTCCGATCGGCGTGTACTTCGTGATGGAGCCGCGCTACGCGCTCTCGGCGAGGGGGCTCGCGCGCGGTCGCTACCTGCTACGCTACGAGCTCGTGACCGAGCGTGAGGACCTCGACCCGGCAGTGGTGCTCCAGGCTGCGGCGGTGCGCGACTCGCTGGAGCTGCGCCTGCCATGAGACGTCTCGTGGATGTGGCGCTCGCGTGGCTCGTCGCGTTCGCCGCCGTCGCTGCCGCCAGCCGTGCCGCTGCTGCAGCGGTGCCGCCGCGCCGCTTCGCGCCGGATACTGCACGCGATTCTCTCAAGGCGTTCCGCGCGCAGAACGAGTCGCCCGACTCCGAGCCAGAGCCGGTCTTGGTGGAGCTCCAGGTCGGCAGGGCCGCGAGTCGCACCGTATCCGCGTACCGCGTCGGTGCCGAAGCGCTTCTACCCGTGACCACGTTGCTCCAGCTGGGAGAGGCCGGGTACCGGCTGTCACTGGACGGCCGGCTCGAAGCGACCGTGAATCCGGGCGGCCGCCGCTTGCTGATCGACGTGCACCGCGACACGATGAGCTTGGGGACGCGGCGCGTGGAGATCGAGCCCGCGTATCGCTTCTTCCACGACAACGAGCTGTACGTCGGCGCCCGCCGGCTCAGCGAGCTACTCGAGTCGCGCATCCTGGTGGATTGGGGAGAGCTGTCCGTCACGCTGGTGGATGACGGTAAGCTGCCGATCGGCTGGCGGCTGCGGCGCGAGGCGGCGCGGGCGGCCTTTCTCCAGAGGACGCGCGGCGTCCAGCCCGAGCGGGCCCTCGCTCTCGAGCGCCCCCGCTGGGACGGCTTGGTGGTGGACTACTCGTTCCTCGCGGCCGGCGAGCAGCCGCTGGGTGGCGGCGCTTATTCGGTGGGGCTGGGCGCCGACGCGTTGGGCGGCTCGCTCGAGCTCGGCGTGCAAAGCGTCGGGACCACGGGGGACGCCCACGCGCGGGGCTCGGGATCGTGGACTGGGGTGTGGCGCGACCGCCAGTGGGTAAAGCAGCTGCGGCTTGGTGACGGCTTCACCACCGGTCCGCGCCTGCGGTCCCAGCGCGGTCTGCTGGTGACCAACGCGCCCTATCTCCGGCCCTCGCTCCTCGGGGCGACCCGCTACGACGGCCAGCTCGACCCCGGGTGGTCGGTGGAGGCGTACCGCGGCGCTGACCTGGTCGGGTTGGATTCGACCGACCGCCAGGGCCGGTTCGCAGTCGATCTCCCCGTGCGCTACGGCGAGAACCCGGTCGACTTCGTGGCGTACGGGCCGTTGGGGGAAGTCCGGCAGTTCAACCGCACCTACCGCGTGCTGACCGAGCTGCTGCCCGCGCGCCAGTTCGAGTACGGCTTCTCGGCGGGGCGGTGCACGGCGCCGACCTGCCGCGCCACCGGCAACCTCGATTTGCGCTACGGGATCACGGAGCGCTGGACGGTGCGGGCCGGCGTGGAGCAGTTCTGGCGCGACAGCCTCGCGAACCGCACCCATCCCTATATGGCGATGGTGCTGAACCCGACCAACGCCTGGGCGGTGAGCGTCGAAGGCGTGGGCGGCGCCTCGGCCACGGCGGGCGTGCAATTCGAGCCCTCGCTCAACCTGCAACTGAGCGCGGGCTACACGGCCTACGCCCACGATACGGCCCCCGCCCTCCAAGCGCCCGCCCTGCGCTCGGCGTGGGGGGTCACCGGTTTCCTCCGACCGATCCCCGCGTCCGGCTTCTTCTTCTTGGATGGGCAGTTCGGTGGCACGCGCACCGCGACGGGCGGGACCACGACGGCTCGGCTCGGCGCCTCGGTCCAGGCGCACGACGTGCGGTTGGTGCCGTTCGTGCGCCTGCTGCGCGACGCTCCTGCAGGCGGCGTCGCCACGACGAGCCCCTTCGCCGGGCTCGATGTGTTCGCCCTGCCGCGCCCGGCACTGGGGCCCGTGCTCGGCGCGGTCTGGATGCGCGGGCACGTGGAGCAGCAACTCGACGGCGCGTTGCAGGCCGTCCAGCTGTTCGCCGCGCGGCCGCTCTGGTCCGGCGTGCGGCTCGAGGTGGGCGTGGGCAAGCTGCACGGCAGTCCCGGCGCGACCTTCACGTTTACGCTGTCGAGTTACCTCCCGGCGGTGCGGACGCTGACCCTGGTCAGCGCGCCGACGGCTGGCGGGACGACCGCCTCACAGTTTGTGCAGGGGTCGGTCCTGTGGAACCGCTCGAACGGGCGGTTGACCTATGCGCCTGGCCCTTCGCTCGAGCGCGCGGGGCTCACCGGCCGCGTGTTCCTGGATGAGAACGCCAACGGGCGTCGGGATCCGGGCGAGCCGGCCGTACCGGGTGTGCGGGTGCTCGTGGGCAGCAACAGCGCGCGCTCGGACTCGAGCGGCTGGTTCGGAGTCTGGGACCTCGTGCCCTTCGAGCCGGTCCTCGTGACGGTCGACTCGCTCTCGATCGACTCGCCGCTGCTGGTGCCGGCGTTCGGCGCGGTGAGCATCGAGCCAGGGCCCAATCGGTTCCGCACGCTGGATATCCCGCTGGTCCGCGCTGGCGTGGTAGAGGGGCGGGTGCGCCGCGCGACCCCACAAGGTCCGCAGGGGCTCGCCGGCGTCACGCTCATCCTGACGGATCGCCGTACGGGCGAGCGCCGCAGTTTCACGACCTTCTCCGACGGGGACTTCTACACGCTGGGCGTGAAGCCGGGCGTCTATGATCTGACGGTGGACGCGCGCGTGCTCGAAGTGCTCGGCGCCTCGGCCCAACCGCTCCGCCTCACCGTGGCCCCCACCACCACCGGGGCCGGCCTCTCGGGACTCGAGGTACTGCTCACGCCGAAGCCATAGGGCGCCGGCGGTCCGCCTCGGCCGCGACCCGGCGGATCACCCGCTCGAGCTCCCCGAAGTCGAACGGCTTGGTCACGGTCGGGAGGGCAGCTTCCTTGATCAACGCCGCTGTATCCGGCGCGAACGTGTCGCCGGTGCTGAAGATGAGCCGAGCCATGAGGTCGGGTCGGTCGCGCCGCAGCCGCTCCATGAACTCGCGGCCGCTCATTCCCGGCATCCGCACGTCCGAGATGATCACCTGGAACTCCCGCTGCTCGAGCGCCCGTAACGCGTCGGCGCCGTCAGCCACCCCGTGCCCCTGGATCCCGCGCCGTCCGAGGTAGCGGAGCAGGGCGTTGCGTAGGGCGGTCTCGTCGTCGACGATGAGCACCGTGATGGTGTCCGCCGCCGGCGACGGCGGGGCGGGGGCAGGGGGGGGGGGCGGGCGATTCGGGGACCGGGCGTCCCTCGCGGCGTGGATCGCGGGGTAGCGCAACATAGAAGGTCGCGCCGCGGCCCGGTTGCGAGTCCGCCCAGATGCGGCCGCCGTGCTCGCGCGCGATGCCGTAACAGATCGATAGACCCAGTCCCGTGCCGACGCCCTCCGGCTTGGTGGTGAAGAACGGGTCGAAGATCTTGGCCCGGATTTCGGGCGCGATGCCTGGCCCCGAGTCGGCGACCTCGAGTCGTACCTCTTCCTCGCTCGTCGCCGTCCGTACGACGATCGTCCGCGGCGTCTCGACCGACACCAGCGCCTGCTCCGCGTTGATGAGCAGGTTGAGGAGCATCTGCTGCAGCTCGGAGGGATCGGCCCAGAACTTGGGCTCCGCGGGCGAGAGCTCGAGCGTCACGGCGATGTTGAGCGTCGTGAGGTGATAGGAGCGGAGGGCGAAGGTGCGACGCACGATGTCGTTCAGGTCCACGAGCGTCCGCTGCGAGCCTCCCGCCCGGGCGAACGCCAACAGGTTCGCGGTGATGCGTCCGATGCGGGTGGCCTCGTCGTAAATCATCTGCAGCATCTCGCGCTGCTCGGGCTTCACCACGTCGAGCAGCAGCGTCTGCGCGAATCCCGAGATGATCGCCGCCGGGTTGTTGATCTCGTGCGCGACGCCGCTCACGAGCTGACCCATGGCGCTCAGCTTCTCGGCCTGCTGGAGCTGGTGCTCCGTGTGCTTCTGATCGGTGATGTCCCGGCCGAGGGCGAGGACCCGTGTGACCTCGCCGCGCTCGCGCACCGGGGCGTACAGCATGGCGCTCAAGCCTTTGGTCCCGTCCTCCCGCCGGCCCGCCACCTCGAACCGTTGCACCTCCCCGCGGAACGCCGCCGCGAGCCGCTCCCGGACGGTCGCCGCGGCATCGGCCTC
>QHTT01000048.1 GCA_003220935.1 Gemmatimonadota bacterium | reverse complement strand
CATGAAGGCGGGGAAGCACACGTACATCCAAAAGCCGCTCGCCCGGACGATGGGCGAGGTGCGCGCGCTGGCCGACTACGCCCGCAGTCACCCCAAGATCATGACCCAGATGGGAAACCAGGGCCACGCGCGCGACGGCACCCGCCAGATCCGCGAATGGGTCGAGGCGGGCGCCATCGGGACGGTGCGCGAGGTGCACTTCTGGACCAACCGGCCGATCTGGCCGCAGGCGATCGACCGGCCGCTCGAGGAGTACTACGCTCCCACCACGCTCGATTGGAACCTGTGGCTCGGGCCCGCGCCGGAACGGCCGTATCACCCGGCGTACGCGCCGTTCAAGTGGCGCGGTTTCTGGGACTTCGGCACGGGCGCGCTGGGCGACATGGCGTGCCACATCATGGATGCCGCGTACTGGACGCTCGACCTCGGCTACCCCACGCACATCGAGGCTGAGTCCACGCCGCTCTTCAAGGAGACCGCGCCGGCCGGCTCCCGCATCAGCTACACGTTCGCGGCGAAGAGCAAGCGGCCCGAGGTGAAGGTGGTGTGGCGCGACGGCAGTCTCTATCCGCCGCGACCGGCCGAAGTGGCCGACGAGCTGGCGTGGCCGTTCGACAAGGGCGGCGGGCAGCTGTGGATCGGAAGCGACGGCAAGCTCACGGCCGGGACGTACGGCGACGACCCCAAACTGCTCACCCCCACCAAGCAGGGCGTCGCGAGCGGCGACCCGCCTCCACCGCAGCAGCCGAAGTACCCGCACTCGCCCGGCGTCTACGCCGAGTGGATCGCGGCGTGCAAGGGCGGGTCGCCTGCGGGCTCGACGTTCGACGGGCACGCGGGAGGGCTGACGTCGATGGTGCTGCTCGGGTGTCTCGCGGTGCGGCTGGGCCGGGCGCTGGAGGTGAACCCGGAGAACGGGCAGGTGACGAACCTGAACGTCCCGGAAGAGTACATCCACCCGCACTACCGGTCGGGGTGGAGCTTGTAGCGGACGTTGACTCTCGGTCTGTTACGCGCCGTCGTGGACCTGGGTGAGGTGCTGGCACACAGCCCGCTCCTCGCCCTGGTCACGCTGTTCGGCGCGGGCCTCGTCACGAGCCTCACGCCATGCATCTACCCGATGATTCCCATCACGGCGGGCATCCTCGCGGGCACGGGCGCCGGGCAACCGTCCCGCGCTCGAGTGGCGCGACTGACGCTCGCCTACGTATCGGGGCTGGCGCTGTTCTACGCCATCCTCGGCCTCATCGCCGGCCTCACGGGCTCGCTGTTCGGCACCGTGAGCGCGAGCCCGTGGGCCCGCTTCGCGATCGGGAACCTGCTGCTCGTGTTCGGCCTTGCCATGTTGGACGTGTTCGCCGTGTCCGCGCCGCAACGGTTGCTGCAGTGGGCCGGTCGCCTTACGGGGGGATCGTACGCGGGCGTGTTTCTGCTCGGCGCGACATCCGGTATCGTCGCCGCGCCGTGCGGCGCCCCGGCGTTTGCGGCGGTGCTGACCTGGGTGGCGACGACGCGGAGTGCGGCATTGGGCTTCATCTATCTGTTCGTGTTCTCGCTCGGGATGACGGCACTGCTCGTCGTCGTGGGGGTGTTTTCAGGCTCCCTGGCAGCGCTTCCCCGGGCCGGCGCCTGGACGCTCTGGATCAAGAAGCTCGCGGGCGTGGCACTCCTCGCGATGGCGGAGTACTACTTCGTGCAGATGGGCACGGTCTTGTGACGATACGACTGCGGGCGCTGGTGACGGCCTGCGCCCTCGGGCTGCCGGTAGCGCTTGCCGGGCAGGACGTCGGCTTGCCGCTCGGAACCGCGGCTCCCGCCGTGACGCTCGACGATCTCGACGGGAAGTCGGTGAACCTGGGGCAGTATGTGGGGAAACAGCCCGTGCTGCTCGAGTTCTGGGCCACCTGGTGCCCGCTGTGCAAGGCGCTGGAGCCGTCGCTCAAGGCGGCGCATGCGAAGTACGGCACCAGGGTGCAGTTCGTCGCCGTCGGCGTCGGGGTGAACGAGACCCCGGCGTCGATCAAGCGCCATCTCGCAGCGGCTCCGCTGCCGTTCCTCGTGCTGTACGATGCGAACGGTGCGGCGGTGCGGGCGTATCAAGCGCCGACCACGTCGTACATCGTGGTGCTTGACCGGGCGGGCACAGTCGTCTACACCGGCGCCGGCGCCGAGCAGGACGTCGCGGCGGTGTTGAAGAAAGTGCTCGGCGAGTAGCTACTCGCTCCCCGCCCCCTTCGGCGCGATCTTGTCGATCGCCGCCCCTAACTCCTTGTACGACGTCGGGTCGATCTCCCGGAACGGCGCCGCGCGGTATGCGATCTTCCCGTCCGGCCCGACGACGTACAGGTTCCGCGTGTTGAGCCCGTACTTGGGGTTGTGAGCCCCGTACGTCTTGCCGATCACGCCCCCAGTGTCGCTCGCGAACAGATACTGGAACTCGTCGTCCCGGGCCCATGCAGCGAGGGTATCTGCGGCATCCACGCTGATGGCGATGAGCACCACGTTGCGGCCGTCGTGAAACAGCTGTGCGTACTGATCACGGTACGCATGCATTTGAATCGTTCAGCCCTTGGTGCGCGCCTTATAGAAGAAGGCGAGGACGACCGTTTTCCCCTTGAAATCGCTCAGGCGGATTGGATTCCGCAGCACGCCGTAGCGCGTCGCGCCCGGAAGGGCGAAGTCGGGGGCGTCCGCACCGACCTGGAGCGGCTCGGGTGCCTTGGGCGTCTCCTGCGCATTGCCTGCGAAAGCGGTGGCGGCCAGGAGCGGCACGGCGAGCGCTAGAGTGAGCAGCCTCATCTGGTAGTCTCCTTCGTAGTGGTCTCCATCGAGCAAGCTACACCTTAGACGCGTGGCGCGCGCGGCGGGCGAGCAGCAGCATCCACAGCCCGAACGCCACCAGCACGATGCCCCAGATCAGGTTGATGGGAACTCCGGTCGGCTCCGTGCCCGGTTGGCCCAACGTGGCGGCGCCGTAAGCGGTGAGCAACAGGCCCAGCACACCGAACAGTGCGCCCAGCGGCACTCGCAGGTCGGTTCCCATCGCCTACCTCCCGCGCTAGAAGAAGATCAGGTTCAACCCGACCGTCAGGGTCAACACGATCACCGCCAACGGCCCGGGACGCTCGTACCACCGCTTCACGTCGTCCGACGGCTTGGGCGTGAGCCCGTACACGAGCCCGCGCAGCTCGTCGGGCGCCCGCGCGCGCGTGACGAGGCTCACGAGGATCGTCACGACGAAGCAGGTCACCCAGGCGACGATGGCCGTCCAGAACGTCTGCGCCAGCTCGCTCGGATAGGTCGTGACGACGCCGAGGTAGCCTCCCTTCACGCCCACATGCGCTCCGGCAGGGAGCGACAGCCCGTGATGCGCCGCCGCGGCGAGTATCCCGGAGACGAGTCCCGCGAACGCTCCGTGTCCGGTGGCGCGCGGCCAGAACATCCCCAGTGCGAACGTCGCGAACAACGGCGCGTTCACGAACGCGAACACGAGCTGGAGGAAGTCCATGATGTTGTTGAACGAGGCCGCGACGTACGCGGCCGCAATGGAGACGGCGACGCCGAACACGGTGGCGAATCGGCCCATCGCGAGGTAATGCGAATCCGCTGCGCCGAGCCGAACGTAGCTCTGGTACAGATCGTACGTCCACACCGTGTTGAAGGCCGTCACGTTGCCGGCCATCCCCGACATGAACGACGCCAGCAGCGCCGTGAGTCCGAGCCCGAGCAACCCCGCGGGGAAGAAGTGCACCAGCAGCATCGGCGTGGCGAGGTCGTAGTCCAGCACCACGCGGCCACGCGCGTCGCGCAGCGGCTGGCCGGTGCGGGTGTCGAGCTTCGGGGGCACGATCCCCGGCCGCGGCTCGGAAGCGCCCGGCTCCGACGGAGTGGGCGTCACACCCGGGGCGGTCGCGACGGCAGGCGCGACCTGCGCCGCCGGCGCGACCCTCGTCTGCCGCACGCTGCTGGTCGAGCTCACCGCCATCGCGAGCATGCCGGGGATGATGACCAGGAAGGGGAACATCATTTTGGGCAGCGCGGCGATGAGCGGCGTGCGCCGGGCCGCGGTCATGGAGTTGGCCGCCATGGCGCGCTGTACCACGAGGAAATCGGTACACCAGTAGCCGAACGACAGTACGAACCCTAGCCCCATCACGAGGCCGAACCACTCCACCCCCACGGGGTTCGCGGACGCGTGCCCCATGAACGCCCAGCTGCGGGTGTAGGCGCCCGGTGCGTAGCCGTTGCCGGTCGCGACGCCGGCGAGCCGCGCGCTTAACCCTGCCCACCCTCCCACGTCTCGCAGGCCGAGGAACACGAGCGGCGCGAAGCCGAACACGATGAGGAAGAACTGCAGTACTTCGTTGTAAATGGCGCTGGTGAGGCCGCCGAGGAAGATGTACCCGAGCACGATGCCGCCGGCAACGAGGATGCTGGCGTCGAAGCTCCATCCCAGCAGCAGATTGAGCAGCTTCCCCATGGCGTACAGGGAGATACCGGAGGAGAACACTGTCATCACGGCAAACGAGACGGCGTTCAAGCCCCGAGTCTTCTCGTCGAACCGCAGCTTCAGGTACTCGGGGACGGACCGGGCGCGCGAGCCGTAATAGAACGGCATCATGAAGAGTCCGACGAACACCATCGCAGGGATCGCGCCCACCCAGTAGAAGTGACTCGTCGCGATCCCGTACTTGGCGCCCGACGCGCCCATCCCGATCACTTCCTGCGCGCCCAGGTTGGCCGAGATGAACGCGAGGCCCGTCACCCAGGCGGGGATCGAGCGGCCCGAGAGGAAGAAGTCTTCGCTGGTGTGCACGTAGCGCCGCAGCATCGCGCCGATGCCGAGCACGAACGCGAAGTAGAGGAGCATGATCGCGTAGTCGATCCAGTGCAGCGTCGTCATACGAGGTGTCTCCCCGGGTCCTGCGGGACTACTTCGCTCGGATCGGTGTGACGCGCAGCATGGTCACACCGTGCGCCGGCACCGTCGCGGCGTACTCGCGCCGGAACGCGCCGCGGTCGGCCCGCGCCCAGAGGTCACGCACCGTCGCGGAGTCGGTGCGCAGCCCGAGCCGGTCGAAGCGTGCGGTGACCTTCGCCGCCGAGTCCCCCCGGTTGAGCAGCGCCACGGCACGCGCGCCATCCTTGAGCGGCTTGGCCCAGACCTGAAGCTCCGGCGGCCCTTCCCGCACGAGCATCCCCTGCACCCCGAGCGAGTCCTGATCCACGGCGATCAGCTCGGGGTTGGTCAGGATGTCCCGCGTAGCGGCGGACATGGACCGGACATCGTTGCCGGCCATGAGCGGCGCGGCCATGATGGCCCAGAGGCTGAAGTGGGCGCGGTACTCGTCGTCCGTCATGCCGCCGTTCCCTACCTCCAGCATGTCGGGGTCGTTCCACGCGCCCGGCCGGGCGACGCTGGCGTGCTGCGACGAGAGATCGAGCAGGGAGATCATGGACGCCCACTTGTCCTGAATGTCGCCGGTGGTGCGCCACAGGTTGCCGATCTGCGGCGCCCACTCCCACGGCTGGTTCGACCCCCATTCGCAGATGCTGAAGACGATCGGCCGGCCCGCTTTGGCGAGCGCGTCGCGGAACTTGGCGTACTGCGTCGGCGCGTCGAGCCCCTCCGCGTGACACCAGTCCTCCTTCACGTAGTCCACACCCCACGCGGCGAACGTGCGGGCATCCTGCTCCTCGTGGCCGTAGGTCCCGGGCCGGCGTTGGCAGGTGTAGGTCCCCGCGTCCGTGTAGATCCCGAACCCCAGTCCCTTGGCGTGCACGTAATCCGCCAGCGCCTTGATGCCGTGCGGGAAGCGCGTCGAGTCAGCGACCAGTGCGCCGGCGGCGTCGCGCGCCACCTCCCAGCAGTCGTCGATCACCACGTAGCGGTAGCCGGCGTCGCGCATCCCACTGGCGGCGATGGCGTCCGTCGTCTCCTTGATCAGCTGCTCGCTCACGTTGCAGCCGAAGTGGTTCCAGCTGTTCCAGCCCATGGGAGGCGTGCGCGCGAGACCGTTGTCGAGCGCGGCCCGGGAGGGGCGGCCCGGCCCGGGCGCCACGACCGGGGCAACGAGCAGCGCGGCGAGCAGTGGCTTGGCGAGACGCGAGTGCACGCGACCTTCTCCTGGTCTAGTAGGGTGCTGAAAACGACTTCGAAGCAGATCCTTCGCGCCTTCGGCGCTCAGGATGACAGGCTCGCTCGCTCCGCGAACAGGAAAAGATGAAACCACGCTCTGATGACCTCCCTCTTTTTCTTCTCAAAGCGCCACGCGGCGTGTCATCCTGAGCGAGCGCGCGGTACGCGCGCGAAGCGAAGGATCTGTTGTTGAATCTCAGCATCCTGTTAGTTCCTAGAGCGGCCGGTAGTTCACGTCCAGCACGCCGAGCCGCACGAGATGGGTGGCGAGCCGTGCCAGGAAGTCCGGGTAGCTCTTTTCCTCCTGCGGCGTCCACAACACCTCGGCGAGCGCGCAGGCCCGCGGGAACGCCATGTACTCGGCCCGCTTCGGGTCGGGGATGTATTCGGTCCACAGCTGTCCCTGCGCCCCCAGCACGTGACGCGCCTCGTCCGGCGTGAGCGCCGCCGGGACCGGCTCGTAGGCGTACACGGTGTCGAGCGGCAGGAAGCCTCCGATGGCGAGCGGCTCGGCGGTCGTGTCGGCGGACTGGTAGTGGTCGAAGTACGTATGCGACCCGGGCGCCATCACGACGTCGTGGCCGGCGCGGGCGGCGGCGATGCCGCCGTCGATCCCGCGCCACGACATGACGACCGCATTGGGCGCGAGTCCCCCCTCGAGGATCTCGTCCCAGCCCACGAGCGAGCGGCCATGCGCCGTGAGAAACTCGTCCATGCGGCGCGTGAAATGGCTCTGCAGCTCGTCTTCATCTTTGAGACCGAGCTCGCGGATCCTGGCCTGCGCGAGCGGGCTCGCTTTCCATTGGGTCTTCGGGGCCTCGTCGCCACCGACATGGATCCACCGTCCGGGGAACAGCGCCATCACCTCCGTGAGGACGTTCTGCTCGAACCGGATCGTCGCGTCTCCCGGGTTGACGATGTTTTCGTCCACGCCCCAGGCCGTCCAGACGGGAAGTGTGTCGGGCTTGTTGCCCAGCTCGGGGTACGACGCGATCGCGGCCTGAGAATGACCCGGCATCTCGATCTCCGGCACGATGGTGACGAACCGCACCTGCGCGTACGCGACCAGCTCCGTGATGTCGTCCTGGGTGTAAAAGCCGCCGTGCGGCTGGCCGTCGAAGCGCCACTTGGTCGAGTCGGGGTCGGGGCGTCCGATGATCGTCTGGCGCCGCCACGCGCCCACCGCGGTGAGCCGAGGGTACTGGCGGATCTCGATGCGCCACCCCTGGTCGTCGGTCAGGTGCAGGTGCAGCCGGTTGAGCTTATGGAGCGCGGCGAGATCGACGAGCTTCTTCACGAACTCCTTCGGCATGAAGTGCCGCGCCACGTCCAGGTGCACGCCGCGCCACCGGAACCGCGGGGAGTCCTCGATCGATACGGCGGGAATGGTCCAGACGGCTGCCGGTACCCTCGCCGCGCGGAAGATGGCAGGCGGGAACAGCTGGCGCAGGGTCTGGATCGCGTAGAACGCGCCTGCCGGTTGGGGTGCGCGGATGGTGACGCGTCCCGGAGTCACGTCCAGGCGGTACCCCTCAGCGCCGAGGGCCGTCAGCGTGGCGTCGAGACGGATGGCAACGACGCGGGCGCCGCTGGGAGCCGAAGGCCGCACCGCCAGCCGGAATCCGGTGGCGGGGAACAAGTAGTCGGCGAGCATCCCGCCGAGCGCCCGGCTCCTCGCGTCTGTGGTGATGATGGTTGAGCCGGTGAGGGTGAACGAGCCTGGGCGGGGAGTGAGGTGCGCCGGGCGCGGGATGACGGCGAGGCCTGAGTCCGCGGCCAGGACCAGGAGCAGGGTCGGGAGCGTGATCATGGATTGGCGCTCGCCTGGCGCGTCCCGGCGAGTCCCACGGCGTCGAGCATGAACGCGTACCGGAACGCGATCTCTCGGAGCCGATCGTACCGTCCGGACGAGCCCCCGTGGCCGCCGGCGAGGTTGACCTTGAAGTACAGCGGGTTCGAGTCGGTTTTGCGGGCGCGCAGCTTCGCGACCCATTTCGACGGCTCCCAGTACATCACCTGGGAATCGTTGAAGGACGTGGTGACGAGCATCCAAGGATAGGCCTTGGCCTCCACGTTGTCGTACGGTGAGTATTGCCGCATATAGGCGTACTGCTCGGCGATGTGGGGGTTGCCCCACTGGTCCCACTCCTGGGCCGTGAGGGGGAGCGACGCGTCGAGCATCGTGTTGATCACGTCGACGAACGGCACGTCGGCGACCACCGCGCGGAACAGGTCGGGCCGCATGTTCACCACCGCGCCCATGAGCAGCCCACCCGCGCTCCCCCCGTTCGCCACCAGGCGGTCGCGGCTGGTGAACTTGAGACGCACCAGCTCCTCGCCCACGTCGATATAGTCCCGGAACGTGTTCAACTTGTGCATCATCTTGCCGTCGTCGTACCAGCGGCGTCCCATCTCCTGCCCGCCGCGGATGTGGGCGATCGCATAGATGAAGCCGCGATCAACGAGACTCAGCACGTTCGAGTTGAACGTCGGCTCGATCGTCGCCCCGTACGAGCCGTAGGCGTAGAGCAGCAGCGGGCGGCTGCCGTCGAGCAGCGTGCCGCGCCGCAGCAGCACCGACACGGGGACCCGCACGCCGTCCCGCGCCGGGGCCATGAAACGGCGCACTTCGTACTGATCCCCGTCGTAGCCGCTGGGAATCTCCTGCCGCTTCTTCAGCAGCCGCGCGCGGCTGCGCATGTCGTAGTCGTACACCGAGCTGGGCGTCACCAGCGACGAGTAGGAAAAGCGGAACGTGCGGGTGTCGAACTCGGGGTTGCTCGCGGGAAACACGCCATACGCGACCTCGGGGAACGTCACGTAATGCGAGCGGTTGGCGCGGAGGTCCGTCACGCGCAGCCGGCGCAGCCCGCCGGAGCGCTCGCTCACCACGACGAAGTCCTTGAAGGCGTCGACGTTCTCCACGAACACCGAGTCGCGGTGCGGGAGCCAGTCGGTCCAGTGCGCGGGCGCAGGGTCCGAGTCGGGCGCCCGTACGATCCGGAAGTTGGGCGCGTGGTCGTTGGTATAGATCAGCAAGAAGCCGTCGGCGGGCTCCACGCTGTACTCGACGTTGGGCCGGCGCGCGGCGATGACGCGGGGCTCGGCCGTCGGCCTCGCGGTCGGGATCATGCGCCACTCGGAAGACGTGAACCCATCCGCCGGGATGAGCACGTACTTGCCGCTGCGCGAGCGGAACACCGTCACGTTCTCGAGGACGTTGTCCTCCTGGAACACCTTCACGTCCTGCGTCCGGGGCATCCCGATCACGTGGCGCCAGACGGCGTTCCCGCGCTTGGCGGAGTCGGCTGTCAGGTAGAAGAACGTGCGGTTGTCGTCCGCCCAGGCGGTCCCATTCCAGACGCCCCGGATCGAGTCGGTCAGTCGCCCGGAGCTCAGGTCCTTCACGTACAACGTGTACTCACGGAATGCCGTGGTGTCCTCGAGGTAGAGGAGTCGACTGCCGTCGGGACTGACGTCGAAGCCGCCTAGGGCATGGAACCGCTTACCCTGCGCCAGCGCGTTCTGATCGAGAATGACGTCTTCAGCGGCGTCGAGACTGCCCTTCTTGCGGCAATAGATCGGGTACGGCTTCCCCTGTTCGGTGCGGTTGTAGTACCAATAGCCGTTGTTTCGGTACGGCACCGTGAGGTCCGTCTCCTTGATCCGGCCCAGCATCTCCCGGTACAGCTGCTCCTGCAGCGCTTCGGTGTGCTTCATGCCGGCGGCCGTGTAGGCGTTCTCCGCCTCGAGATATGCGAGCACCTCCGGATTCTGCTTCTCGCGGAGCCAGAAGTAGTCATCCTCCCGCACCTCCCCGTGCAGGGTATCGATCTTGGGAACGACGCGGGCGACCGGGGGCGACTGGGCCCGCGCGAGGGGCCAGAGCGGCAGCAGCAGAGCGAGGCCGAGGCAAACGCGCATTCGCATGAGGGAGCGTCCTGTCAAGGAGAGCCGCCGAGCTCGCGTACCCAGATGTCGCGGTAGCGGACCGGATTGCCGTGATCCTGCAGCACGAGCGGCAGCTTGTCCGGGTGCGGTTGGTAGTGAGCCCGGCTGCCGTGCACCGTCCAGCCGGTGATGACCGTGTTGTCCTGCACGAGGACCCCGTTGTGGAATACGGTGACGCGAGCGGAATCTCGCACCGAGCCGTCAGCCGCGAAGTGCGGCCGGTGAAACACGATGTCGTACGTCTGCCACTGGCCGGGGGGACGGCACGCGTTGACGAGCGGGGGCGTCTGTCCGTACACCGCCGCGGCCTGGCCGTCGGCGTAGGTGTCGTTGTGGTAGGAGTCGAGCACTTGGATCTCGTAGTGGCTCATCAGGAAGACGCCGCTGTTGCCGCGCTCCTGGCTCTCGCCCTTGGGCGGCGTGGGCGCGGCCCACTCGACGTGGAGCTGGACGTCGCCCAGGCCGCGCTTCGTCATGATCGCTCCCGTGTGCGGCGCGACTTCCACGTACCCGTTCCGCACGACCCATTTCGCGGGCGTGCTGTCTTGCGACTGCCACTGTGTCAGATCCTTGCCGTCGAACAGCACGATCGCGTCGGCGGGCGGCGGCACCGGAGCGCGCTCGGGGCCCGGGTCGACGACCGGAGGACGGGGGCGGTCGAGCGAGTGGACGGGCCATTGCTGCGCCGGCGAGCTTGCGGGAGCGCAGACCAGTGCCAGGAGCGCCAGCGGGCGGAACGCGGAACGCGGAACGCGGAATGCGGAACAGCAAGTCGGGGTTCGAAGCCCGAGTCGTCTGTTCCGCGTTCCGACTTCCGCGTTCCGCGTTTCGATCACGGTTTCCACGTCCCCTTGGCGACGGCAGGCACGAATGTCTCCAGCCCCTTGGGGGGAAACTCCAGCGTTTTCCCCTGTTCCGCGCTCATGTAAGCCGTCATCAGCAGCTTCACCACCTCGACGCCATCGTCGAACGTCAGCTCGGGTTGCTCGCATCCCAGGAACACTCTCACAAAGTGCCGGTCCTCGGCTTCGTAGCCGTAGGCCGCCGCTTCGCCCGCGACCACGGGCATCAAGCCGATCTCGGCGTTCTGCTTCTCGACCAGGTCCTCGCCTGCCTTTCCTTTTACCTCGCGGCTGAAGAACAGCTTGAGCGGGCTGTCCAGGGTGTTCCACGACATCGAGTACTCGGGACCGAGCAGCTCGGACGAGAGGCGCAGCCCCGCGCCCACGAAGCTCCACGACGTGGTCGCCTCTCCCAGCACGGTCGCGCCGTCGTCCGTCTCGAACTCGAGCATGACGCTGGCGAAGTCCTCCGAGGGATGCGTCGCGTAGTCCACCGCCTTGCCCATCTGCTGCTGCAGCCGCTTTGCGTACTCGGGGCGGGTCCATTTGAGGCTCGCGATGTGCCCCGTCACCCGCACCGGGCGCACCGTCGAGAGCGATGCCCCCGGCTTCGTCAGCAGGTGTCGCACCACCAGCGCCGAATGGCACATCATGTCGTTCAATACGCCGCCGCCCTGCAGCTGCCCCTGCCAGAACCACGGCATGTGAGGGCCGCTGTGCTCCTCGGCCGCTCGGGCGAGGTACGGGCGTCCGGTGAGCGCCGCGCCGCGCGCCCAGACGATGGCGCGACCCTGCGTCACGGCGGGTGCGAACGCCTGGTTCTCGAGGTAGCCGTGGGCGACCCCGGCCTGCTTCACGAGGTCCACGACCCGCTGCGCCTCGGCGAGGTTGCGCGCTAGCGGCTTCTCGGACGCGATCCCCTTGAGCGCTCCCTTGCCGCGCACCACCGCCTCGGTGATCTCCTCCATGTTCTCGATGCGGGCGTCGTTGCGGCCGCACAGCCAGAGGGCGTCGATCTCCGGGTCCGCCACCATGTCGGCGATCGAGCGGTAGGCGTTGGTAGGCCCGAGGTCGAGCCGGCGCGCCAGGGCGGCCGTCGCTTCGGCGTGCTGCTGCGTCGGGCTCCACACCCCGCGCACGTCCGCGTCGCGCACCGCCTGGAAGGCGTGCAGGTGGAACCGCGCGTTGAAGCCGCTCCCGATGAACCCGACGCCGAGTCGCTTGTCAGGCATCACCCTTCCCCCTTCTCCCTTCACCGCATTCTCCCCGTCCCCGGCCTCAAGCCCCGTAACTCACTCCCAGTTTCGCGAGCGCCTCCGGGGGACAGCCCTTCCACTCGGCGACGAACGTGTTGCCGATGTAGCGCAGGTCCTGCACGCCCAGCTTGCTCGAGAAGAACCCCGAAGCCGTGAGATCGCGGAAGCTGTTGAAGCAGGCGACGCCCGCCGCGTGCTCTCGCTTCGCCTTCTTGGGCCAGGCGATGTCGTCCAGCAGCGCCGTCCGTTCGGCGTCGGTGCAGGTGACGAACGTCTTGCCGTAGCGGTCGTCGCACTCGTGATCGAGCCAGGCCAGGCCGCCGCGAATCGGCGTTTGCAGGTCCGGATCGTCGCCCAGCATGAAGTCCATGAACTCGGGCACGCCGGCGTCGGTCGCGCTTCCCGAGCGCTCGTCTTTGGGGATGATGAGGTCCACGAGCAGGCGCACCGTCTCCCATTCGTGCGCGGTGAAGTTCTTCGGATCGTACGGCGCGCCGCGCTCGAGCGCCTCGCGCGCCAGCGCCGAGGCTTCGCGCACCGACTCGGGCGCCCAACGGAACGCCGTGGCGAGCGGAGCCACGGCGAGCAGGCCGACAGCCGAGCGCCTATCCATTGCTTCCCCAATCGTTCACAGTTCTCCCCGCTTCATGACGTCCGCGATGTGCTCGCTCGTACGCAGCGAGAGCGCGAGAATCGTCCAGGTCGGGTTCTTGTCCGCCTGCGACACGAACGGCCCGCCGTCGGTCACGAACAGGTTCTTGCAGTCGTGCGCCTGGCACCAGCGGTTGAGCACCGAGGTCTTCGGATCGTCCCCCATGCGCATGCCGCCCAGCTCGTGGATGATGGTGCCGCCCGCCGCGATGCCGTAGCCCCGCTCCGCGGTCGGCATCGGCGAGAACACCTCGCCGCCCATCTCCGTGATGAGCGCGCGGAACGTCTCCTGCATGTGCTTCACCTGCTTGTACTCGTGGTCCGACCACTTCCAGTGGAAGCGCAGCACCGGGATGCCCCATCGGTCCACCATGCGGGGGTCGAGCTCGCAGTAGGTGTCGTCATTGGGGATCATCTCGCCGCGGCCCGAGAAGCCGATCGTGGCGCCGTAATAACGGCGGTAGTCGTCCTTGAGCTGCTTACCGTAGCCGCCGCCCGGGGGATAGTGGTGGATCCCGCCCATGAAACCGTAGCCGGGTGCGTGGGTCCCGCCCCACACCTCGATGTGGTAGCCGCGCGGGAAATCGAGCTTGGCGTTTTCCAGCCACCACGGCATGTACAGGTGCATGCCGCCTACGCCGTCGTGGTTGTGCGGCACATGGTCCATCATTTTGGGGATGAACCCTCCGACGTCCGTCCCGGTCGTGTCGGTGATGTACTTGCCGACCGTGCCGCTCGAGTTCGCCAGGCCGTCGGGGAAGCGCGCCGACCGAGAGTTGAACAGCAGCCGCGCGGACTCGAAGGCGCTGGCGGCCAGCACCACCACCTTGGCACGCACGTGCTGGTCCGTCCCGGTCGTCTTGTCAACGTACACCACACCCGTAGCGCGGCCGTTCTTGTCTACCGTCACCTCGCGCGCCATGGCATTGGTCACGAGGGTGAGCTTGCCCGTCGCGAGCGCCGGGGCGATCAGCACGTTGGTGGAGGTGAAGTTCGCGTTCATACGGCAGCCGCGGTTGCATTGGCCGCAGTAGTGACACGCGGCCCGCCCGTTTAGGGGCCGGGTGAGGATCGAGAGTCGCGCGGGAATGCAGGTGACGTGCAGCTTGTCGGCCGCCTGCTTGACCAGCAGCTCGTGGCAGCGCGGCCGAGGCGGCGGCAGGAACACGCCATTGGGCTCGTTGGCCAGGTTCTCCTTGCTGCCGAAAATGCCGATCAGCCGATCGATCTTGTCATAGTAGGGCGCGACGTCATCGTAGGAGATCGGCCAGTCGTCGCCCAGACCATCCCGGCTCTTGCGCTTGAAGTCGTAGGGGCCGAAGCGCAGCGAAATGCGGCCCCAGTGGTTGGTGCGACCGCCCACCATGCGGGCCCGCCACCAGTTGAACTCGGTGCCGGCCGCCTTGGTGTACGGCTCGCCCTCGATCTCCCAGCCGCCGATGCAGGCGTCGAACTCGCCGAACGGGCGCTCTTTGGTGGATTTGCCGCGCCGCGGCGATTCGTACGGCCACGTCAGCATGGCGGAGTCCCGGGCGTTGTCCCACGGGACCCCCGCCTCGAGCACGATCACATCGGCTCCCGCCTGGGTGAGCGCATAGGCGGCCATGCCGCCCCCGGCGCCAGAGCCGACGATGCACACGTCGTACAGCTTCGCTTGCCGGACCACCATCATGCCCGCGCCTGCCTTTCAAACAGTGCACACCGCGACCGCCTCCGAGAGCGAGGTGAGCGGATCGCGGGTGGGAGTGAACTCGTGCGCCACGAACCCCTGGAATCCCGTGTCGGCGATGGCCGCCGCGACGGCGTGCCAGTTCAGCTCCTGCGTGCCGTCCAGCTCGTGACGGCCAGGTACGCCCCCGGTATGAAAGTGGGCGATGTAGTCCCGGTTGTCGCGGATGGTGCGGATGATGTCGCCTTCCATGATTTGCATGTGATAGATGTCGTACAGCAGCTTGACGCGCGGCGAGTTGACCGCCTTCATCACGGCGACCCCGAACGCCGTATGGTCTCCCTGATAGTCCGCGTGGTCCACCTTGCTGTTCAAGAGCTCGAGACAGATCGTCACGCCCTGTGCTTCGGCGAGCCCTTTGATCTGGTTCAGGCCCGCCACGCAGTTGTCGATCGCCTCCGCGTCGCTCCTCCCCCGCCGGTTCCCGAACATCGCGATCACGTTCGGGACCCCGTGGTGCGCCGCCTCCGGGATCGTCGTCTCGAGCTCCCGCAACAGCATGGCATGGTTCGCCCGGTCGTTGAACCCGGTCGCGATGAAGTCGCGACGGCCGGTGGGATAGCCCATCGAGCAGACGAGGCCGCAGTCGCGCACCTGCTGCCACTCGTCGGCCGCGAGCAGGTCGATCCCCGCCAGGCCCAGCTTCGCCGCGGCGCGGCAGAAGTCGGGGAGGGGGATCGCCCGATAGGGCCAGCGGCACGCTGACTGCTTGAGTCGTCCCGCGGTGCCCTTCAGGGCAGTGCCTGGCCGAGCCCAGGCTTTAGCCTGGGAATCCAAGGCGCTCGCCGCGATCAACCCGAGCAACGCGCGCCGCCGCATCAGAATTCCAGCCGCTTCAGGTAGTCGCAGCTCGCCTTGATCGACGCGAACGCGTCGGCCGGCTGATCGTGCTCGACGAAGGCGTGGCGGATCCCGGCCTGATCTTCGCGCGCGAAGATCTTCTTCCAGTCGATCGTTCCCGCGCCGACGTCCATCATCTTATGGTCGGGCGGCCCGCCCGAGTCCTTGACGTGGACCAGCGGGATCCGGCCGGGCCAGCGCGCGAAGTACTTGAGGGGATCCTGCCCCCCCTTAGTGATCCAGTACAGGTCGATCTCGAGCTGCACCAGCTTGGGGTCGGTCTCCTCGAGCAGCACGTCGTAGGGGAGGCGGCCCTCCATCGGCGCGAACTCGAAGTCGTGGTTGTGGTAGGCGAACTGCAGGCCGGCGTCGCGGGCCTGGGCCGCCACGCGGTTGAAGTCCTGGGCGACCCGCTTGAAGCCGTCCAGGGTCTTGCGCGTCTCCGCGGGAATCCACGGGACGACCACGTATTGGTGGCCGATCGCTTTCGACGCGTCGAGCGACGCGCGCCACTGGTCGGGTGCGAGCGATGGGATGTGCGCCGACGGCGCCGTTAAGCCGTGGTGATCGAGCATGGCC
>QHTT01000072.1 GCA_003220935.1 Gemmatimonadota bacterium | reverse complement strand
GCCGGGGGGGACTTCGGCTTTCTGGAGCAGCGGGTGGGACTCGATCTCCCGCCGTCGCGCGTGCGGGCGCGCGAGATCCACGCCTCGCCGTTCGACTTTCCCGCGCAATGTCTGTTCGGGATCCCGACCGACCTGCCGGAGCCGCGCGACGACGAGCCGGGACACGACGCCGCCGTCGCACGCGTGCTGGTGGAGCTGGCACACGCGTCGGACGGCGGCATGTTCGTGCTGTTCACGAGCCACGGCGCCCTGCGGCGCGCCGCCGAGGCGGTGCGTGGGGCGATCGGCGGCCGCTGGCCGTTGCTGGTGCAGGGGGACGGCCAGCGCGACCAGCTGCTGCGGCGCTTCCGCGAAGCGGGCTCCGCGATCCTGCTCGGGACGGATTCGTTCTGGGAAGGCGTCGATGTCCCGGGGCGCGCGCTGCGCGTGCTGATCCTCGCCAAGCTGCCGTTCAAAGTGCCGAGCGAGCCGCTCACCGCGGCGCGGCTCGAGCGGCTCGAGGCCCGGGGGCTCAACGGTTTCACGCACTACCTCGTGCCCAACGCGGCGCTCAAGCTGAAGCAGGGGTTCGGGAGGCTGATTCGCCGCACCAGCGACGTCGGGGCGGTGGTGCTGCTCGACCGGCGGATCGTGACCAAGCGCTACGGCCGGCTGATTCTCGAGGGACTACCGCCCGCGTCGCGAGTGGTGGGCTCCTGGGATGACGTGCGGCGCGCGTGTGAAGAGTTCTTCGCGGGGCACGGGATCGAGGCGGCCATGGGCGCGAAAGGATAGATTGTGTTCGTGGTGTTGTGGATGTTCGAGGCGAAGGCGGGCGCGGAGGAGGACTTCGTTCGCGCCTACGGGCCCGACGGCGACTGGGCGCAGCTGTTCCGGCGCAGCGGCGGTGGGGCGTACCTCGATTCACAGCTGGCCCGCGACATCGAGATCGCGCGGCGGTTCGTGACGATCGACCGGTGGGCGTCGCGGGCGGCGTTCGACGCCTTCAAGGCCGCCGCGAAGCCCGAGTACGACGCGCTCGACGCCCGGTGCCGGCAGCTCACCCGGAGCGAGCGGCTGATCGGGCATTTCGAAACGTGACGCCCGGGCTTCAGCCCCCGACCCCGGCGGCGCGTACTGATTCGTAGGAGGGTTTTTTCTGACGCGGCTCAGCAAGCGGCTGTCCGCCTTGCCCAGCTATCCCATGGCCGAGATCCCCGCCCTCAAGCGGCGGCTGATCCAGCAGGGGGTGGACGTCATCGACGTCGGAGCGGGAGACGCCGACCTGGCGCCGCCCCGGGCCGCAGTCGAGGCGCTGGCCCGCGCCGCGCGCGACCCCGCGATGAGCCGCTACGCGTTCCAGCTCGGCCTCCCGGCCTTCCGGGAAGCGGCCGCCGCCTACCTGCAGCGCCGCTTCAGCGTGCGGTGCGATCCGTTCACAGAGCTGCACCCGCTGCTCGGCTCCAAGGAAGGGATCGCCCACCTCGCCATGGCGTTGCTCGACGGCGGCGACGTGGCGGTGGTGCCCGAGCCGGGGTACGCCGTCTACGAAGGCGGCACCGTGCTGGCGGGCGGAGAGCCGTACCGGTACGCGCTCACGCCGCGCACCGCGTTCCTACTCGAGCTCGAGGAGCTGCCGCCGGAGGTCGTCCGGCGGACGCGGCTCGTCTACCTGAACTATCCCAACAACCCCACGGCGGCGGTGGCGACGCGCGAGTACCTCGAGCGCACGGTCGCATTCTGCCGGCGGCACGACATCGTGATCGCGTACGACAACCCCTATTGCGAGATCACGTACGACGGCTACGTCGCGCCGAGCATCTTCGAGACTCCCGGGGCCTGGGAATGCGCGGTCGAGTTCCACTCGCTGTCGAAGACGTTCTGCATGACGGGCTGGCGGCTCGGCTGGGCGGCGGGGCGCGCGGACCACATTGCCGGGCTGGCGCGCGTGAAGAATTACGTCGACACCGGTGCGTTCCTCGCGGTGCAGGCGGCGGGCGCGGCCGTGCTGCCGCAGGCGGAGCAGCTGGCGCGCGAGTATGTCGCGCAGTTCCGGGAGCGGCGAGACGCGATGCTGGCGGTGCTGCGGGCGCAAGGGTTCGAGCCCGAGACGCCGCGGGCCACGATGTACCTGTGGGTGCCCCTGCCGGAGGGCCTCCCATCGGCCACGTTCCAGCGCCGAGCGCTCGAAGAGGAAGGCGTCGTCACCATGCCGGGGAGCGGGTTCGGCGCGGGCGGTGAGGGGTTTTTCCGGATCGCGCTCACCGTCGCGACGCCGCGGCTCAGCGAGGCGGCGGAGCGTCTCGGAAAGGTGTTGGCCGCTGTTTGAGCCGCGGAAGGTCCCGCGGGCCAAGGCCCGGCTCACGTGGGCCGCGAGCCTCGTGCTGCACGGCGCGCTGCTCACGCTCGCCGTCACCAGCGCGTGGCGCATCGACCGTCCCCAGTCGCTCATCACCATCATTCCGCCCCAACCGCCGCGCCGCACGGAGCTGCCGCCGTTCGGCGGCACCAAGCGCGGCAAGGGGCCGAGCGGCGGCCTGGGGCGCCCGCCGGCGCCGGCGCCGGCCGTCGACACGACCACGCCGCCGCCCGCACCGATTGTGGGCAAGCCGGACAGCGCGCTCGCCGCCAGCTCGCCCGCCATCGGCCCTCACATCGAAAGCCCGCCGCAGGTGGGAGACGGGCGGCTGTGGGTGCTGCCGCGCCCCGCGCTCCCCGCCGAAGTGGCCGACGCGCTCTACGCCCGGGAGGAGCACAAGGACTCGGTCGCGGTGCATCGGCTGCGCGCCATGGTCGACTCGCTCAACGTCATCATCGACCAGGAGCAGCGCGCGCGCCAGAAGCCGACGTGGACCACCGAAGTGGCGGGGAAGACGATCGGTATCGATTCGCAATACATCCACGTCGCCGGGATCAAAATCCCGACCGCGGTGCTCGCGCTGCTACCGATCACGCTGCCGCAGGGCAACTATGATGAACAGCGGCGGGCGCGGCAGCTCGAGGACATGCGTCAGGACCTGATGCAGGCGGCCCGCCGCACCGAGACGGTGCAGCTGTTCCGGCGGTACGTGCGTGAGCTGCGGGCGCGCAAGCAGGCGGAGCGGGACGCGGAGAAGCGGGCGAAGGGGGATACGACCAAAGTCAAAGCCGATACCGTCATAGTCACACCCTAAAGGGTGTGCTCGGCGAAACACTACGCTAAGCGTAGTTGACCGCCGCCTGCAGCCGCTTCAGCGCCGCCTCTTTCCCAACGACATACAGCAGCTCGTTCACCGGCTCCGACACCGTTCCGCCGGTGAGCGCGATACGGATCGGCTGGAAGATCTTCCCGGCGGCCACACCCTTTGCGTCGGCGAGGGCGCGCAAACTCTGCTCCAGCGCTTGCGACGTCCAGTCGGTCTTGCGCAGGACGGCGAGGCTCGCCTCGAGCGACGCCTGGTAACCCGCCGGATCCTTGGCGATTTCTTTTTTCGCCTTGTCGTCGAACGCGACGAATTTCGCGTCGAGCCGCACGGCTACCTGCTTCGCCACGTCGAGCGTGGTGCGCGAGCGGGTCTTCACCGCCGCGATCGCTTTCAAGACGGCGTCCTGGTTGCCGTTCAGGCCGAGCTGCGCGAGCTGGGGCGACACCAGCGGATACAGCTCCTCGGCCGGCGCCATGGACAAGTATTGCCCGTTCATCCATTCAAGCTTCGTCATGTCGAAGATGGCCGGTTTCTTCTGGATACCCTCGAAGGAGAACAGCCGCACCATTTCGTCGAGCGTCATGATCTCCCGGTCGCCGCCGGGGCTCCAGCCGAGCAAGGCGAGGAAGTTGCGCATGGCAGCGGGCAGGATCCCCATGTGTTCGTAGTCGCCGACTGCTTCAGCGCCGTGGCGCTTGGAGAGCTTCTTGCCGTCGGGACCGTGGATCATCGGCACATGGCCGAACCTGGGCAGCGAGGCGCCCAGCGCGCGATATAAGGCGATCTGCTTCGGCGTGTTGGAGATGTGATCGTCGCCGCGCAGCACGTGGGTGATCCTCATATCGATGTCGTCCACCACGACCGCGAAGTTGTAGATGGGCGTACGGTCGGTGCGCAGAATGACGAAGTCCTTGATGTCATCGCCCTGAAACGAGATCGGGCCGTGCACCGCGTCGTCCCAGGCGATCTCACCGGGCGGCAGGGGGAAGCGGATCGCCCCTTCCTCCAGGTACGCCTTGCCGTCAGCGAGGAGCTTGTCCGCGACCTCCTGGTGCCGCTTCACCCGAGCGCCCTGGAACACGGGCTCTTCGTCCCAATCGAGGCCGAGCCAGGTGAGACCGTCGAGTATCACCCGGGTATGCTCGTCGGTGGAGCGCTGCTTGTCGGTGTCCTCGATGCGCAGCAGGAACCGGCCGCCGACGCGGCGCGCGTACAGCCAATTGAAGAGCGCGGTGCGGGCGCCGCCGACGTGGAGGTAGCCCGTGGGCGAGGGGGCGAAGCGGACGCGCGTGGACATGGTGGTGAGGTACGGAGAGGGGGGGATTCGAACCCCCGATAAGGCTTTTAGGCCCTATAACGGTTTAGCAAACCGCCGCCTTCAGCCACTCGGCCACCTCTCCTACAAGAGCAGAACGTCGCCGGTCACCTAGGCTTATGCAAGCCCCGGTAACGACGCCGAACACAACGGCGGCGAAATAAACTTGCCCGACAGAAAGCAGCGCATGCTCTCGTGCAGCCCCTAGCGCGCGGCCCAGTTCGCTGCATATTGGGACGCAACTCAGAAGCTATGAACCCCGAGGCGCGATGTCGTGCGGGTCGCCCATGCCTCGAGGGGAGCGAATCGCGAAACCGGCTGAGCAGGCTACACGCTTAGCCGTTTTTTTTCGTGCTCCCTCTCGAACCGCGACGGAGGTTCCCATGAGTCCCCGAAACAACCCGCGGCAGGTCGTTCGCTCGTTTGCGATCGCGGCAGGCTTCGCCGCGCTGACCGGCTGCGCCGATCACGCTTCCGCCCCGACGGGCCTCAGTCTTGCCGCGTCACGCAGCGGCCTGCCGTTCACGGCGGGTCTCGCCAGCCCGGCGTGGCAGGCGACCGAAGCCAGCCTGGTTGCACAGGCGAACCTCAGCCCGGTGGTCGCCGTGCGCGCGTATTCCCTGGTGGGCGTCGCGCAGTACCTGGCCGTGCAACAGGCCGAAGGCAGGGACGGGGGTGGCGGGCGAGAGCAACTGGAATCGGATCGCGGCGCCGTCGCGGGCGCGTCGGCCGTCGTGCTGACCTACCTCTTCCCCAGCCAGGCTCAGGCGTTGGAGGCCATGGTCAACGGGCAGGCGAACACCAGCCCCGGCGGGGTGCACCCGGCGTTCGGGCGCGGTGCAGCGATCGGTCGCGCGATCGGCGGCGAGATCGTTGCGAGGGCCCGAACCGACGGCTTCACCAACGCCTTCACCGGTACCATTCCAACGGGCTCCGGGCTGTGGATCAGTAACACGACCCCGGCGACGATCGCGGGCGGGCAGCTCCCGGGGGTGACCCCCTGGTTCCTGAGTTCCGCGAACCAGTTCCGACCGGCGCCACCGCCAGCGTTTGGGTCCACGGCATTCACAGCCGCGCTCGCCGAAATCCGCCAAATCTCCGACACCCGCACGGCCGACCAGGTACAGAGCGCCACCTTCTGGGCGCAGAACGCCGGCACACCCACCACAGCGGCGTACTGGATCCACATCGCTACCGACGGCATCAATGAGCACGCCCTGTCCGAGCGTGAGGCGACACATCTCTACGCCCTGCTCAGCGCTACGATGTTCGACGCGCAGATCGGTTGCTGGGACGCGAAGGAGACGTACTGGTTCATCCGGCCCTGGCAGGCGGACCCGCTGATCACGGTCGTCGCCGCGGTCGGAAAGCCCAACCACCCGTCCTATCCCTCCGGGCACAGCTGCCTCTCCTCTTCGGCCGCAGCCGTGCTGAGCACCTTCTTCCCGGAGCAGCGCGATGACCTGGCCGCGAAGGTCACCCAGGCGGGGCTGTCACGCATGTACGCGGGCATCCACTACCGGTTCGACATCGAGGCCGGGCAGGCGCTGGGACGAAGTGTGGCGGACTTCGCTATTGCGGCGGATGCATCGGGGAATTCGGTGTTGACACCACACTAGGTCTGTTGCAGTTCACGCAACCTAGCCGCGCTCTGAGACACCCGGCAAGACGCGCGGACTTCTTGCATGGTGAGACTGTCTCACCCGCGCAACACAATCGCAGCGTCACGCCACGGCCGACCATGGCGGGGTGCAAGGAATCCTTGCGGGACGAGAGGGTTCCGCCGGCACCACACCTGGCACCCCCTTTGCCCTGACGCAGCGCTGCGTATGAGGCACACTCCGGCAGTCTTGATCGTAGTCGCCGCGCTGGCCGCGTTGCCCGGGCAGAGCGTCGCGCAGCGCGCCCTGAAAGACCATGAATTCTGGGCCGCGCCGCGGGCCTACCATCAACGTGACATCTCCTGGAAGCTGTCTGCCGCGCCGATCCGGTCGACCCCGCTCAAGCCGACAGTGCGGCTGACCGTGTTCAGCGCCGCGCTGCCGGCGCCTCCACGCTTGTCGTGGCGCCAGTCCGACATCGCGCTGGCAGGCGCTTTCACGGTCGCGCTGCTGATCGACGCCGGACAGACCCGCTGGCTCGCTCAGGGCGGCTGGCGCAACTTCCGCGAGTCGAATCCGATCCTCGGCTCCCACCCGACAGTCGGCCAGTTGAATACCTACACGGCCGTCACCGGTCTAGCCGTGCTCGGCGCGGCGGCGGCGCTGCCGGCGCGCGTCCGGCCGTGGCTGCTCGGTGCCGCGCTCGCGGTCGAAACGTTCACGATCGCCGGAACGACGCACCAGGGCATAGCGATCAGGTTCTAGCAGCCCGCCGCAACGCAAGCAGACACAACAACGCACCGGTGTGTGATCACACCCCGAGGGGTGGGCTCGGCACGACGCTACCCTTAAGGGTAGTGTATTGCCGAGCCCACGCTTCAGCGTGGGAATACGCCAACAAGACGCGTCCATGCTCGCTTCTCTCTCCAGCGTCAATCGTGCGATTGTGTCGTGCGCCCGTTGCCCTCGGCTGCGCGCGTACTGCCGTCGCGTGGCGCGCGAGAAGAAGCGCGCATTCCGCGATTGGGAGTACTGGGGGAAGCCGGTCCCAGGGTTCGGCGACCCGCGCGCGCGTCTGCTCGTCGTCGGGCTCGCGCCCGCGGCGCACGGCGCGAACCGCACCGGCCGCATGTTCACGGGCGACTCGAGCGGCGCCTGGCTGTACGAGGCGCTCCACCGCTACGGCTTCGCGAGCCAGGCTGCGTCGCGCGCACGCGACGACGGTCTCGAGCTCACCGACTGCTACATCGTTGCCGCCGTGCGGTGCGCGCCTCCGGGCAACAAGCCGAGCCGGACGGAGCTCGGGCGCTGCCGGCCGTTCCTCGCGGCCGAGCTGCGGCTGCTCTCGCGCCGCAGGGTGGTGGTGACGCTCGGTCGCGTCGCACACGAGAGCTGGCTCAAGGCGTCGGGTTGGTGGACGACGCTCGCCCCGCGACAGCGGCCCCCGTTTGCCCACGGCGCGGTCGCGACGCTGCCTGACGGCACGCGGCTCATCTCGTCCTACCATCCGAGCCGGCAGAACACGAACACCGGCAAGCTCACGCGCGCGATGTGGCACACGGTGTTCAGAAGAGTACGACAGATACTCATGGACGTAGATGCCGAGACGGCTAGGTAGACGCCGAGATGCCGAGGCGTTCAGTGGCTTTGAGGCGCGAGGAGCGAGGACTCGGCTGGAGAGCCGGTTCCTGCTGGGAAAGCGTCCTCAGATTGCTGGCGACTCTCGCGAGCAGCATCCCTAGCATGCAGATCCCGAGTAGTCCGACCGTACCCGTAGCGACCGCGGTAACCATCCGTCCTGGCACAGCGAGCGCGAGCGTCGCATTGGCCGCGATCAGAATGATTCGTACTTCGGTGGGGCCAATCCGGCCGTAAGCGAGCCGAAACACGCCGAACACGTTCGCTTCGAGATAGACGTTGATTGACAGGGCGAGATAGACGATCACCACGCCCAGGGCGACTCCCAGCTGTACGTACGGCGAGAGTCCCAGACCGACGCCGATCACGGAGGTCGAGAATGCATCCACCACATGATCGAGGTAGTAGCCGTAGCGCGGCCGCTCGGCGCCGCGCACCCGTGCCAGCGTGCCGTCGAGGCTGTCGCCGAGCCACTGCACCACGAGGCACGCGCTCGCCACCCACAGCCACTCCGCGTTGCAGCGCGACAG
This sequence comes from Gemmatimonadota bacterium, assembly GCA_003220935.1. GTDB lineage: Bacteria > Gemmatimonadota > Gemmatimonadetes > Gemmatimonadales > GWC2-71-9 > 20CM-4-69-16. Next base: position 58,485 of record QHTT01000072.1, on the reverse strand, counting down.
CGCGTACGCGGCGCCCACGCCCACGGCGCCGAGGATGCCAAGGGCGGTGAGGTGATCGGAATGCACCGCCGCAGGCAGCCGCGTCGCGACCGCACGCAGCAGCCGCCGCTCCGGGTCGGCGAGCCAGCAGGTCAGCTCGCGCTTGGCCGGCGCCATGGCAGCGTGCGCAACGCGGGGATCAGCAGCGGCACGAACAGGGCGACGAGGAGCCCGGTCGGCAGCCGCACGGCGACGCCGAGCCACGCGAGCAGCGCGTAGCGCGGCAGCGAGCGTGCCGCGACGGCGGCGAGATACCGCGCGAGCGGGTAACCCGTGGTAAAGGCGAGGGCTTTCACGGGGAAGAAGGGGAGGGGCGTGAGCCCGGAGAGAGCGATCACGGCGAACGGGAAGCGGCGAAAGATGGTGTCGGCCCGGAGATTCGCGCCCTGAGAGGGCGCGCTCGGCTGGGGGTGCGTCCTTAAGGACGCCCACGCGCCGAGCCCGGGCTTCAGCCCGGGAACCATCTGGGACGCCTGGCTACGCGCGTTGACTCGCCGGATCAGCGGCACGAACAACCGGTGGTCGACCAGCGCGGCGGCAACCGTGCCCGCGGTCGCAACCACCGCAGTCGGCCACACGCCGAGGCGTGCCCCGTACCAGATAATCGCGGGCTCGTGGGGAAGGACGGCGAGCGCGACGTTCGAAAGAAACGCGTACCCGAACAAGGTGACCGCTTGCATGGCGCGTACGGTCGCGCCGCGGTCTCAAGCGGATTTCAAGCCTTAGGGAGCCGGACGCGCTCGACCCGCATGGGTCGCACAGGTCGCCCGCCCGGCGCGAGCACGCACCCCAGGCCGTCGATGGAGAGCTCGACGTGGCCCAGCGGCAGGGTGGCACGCTCGTTGTAGCGGAGCATGAGAGTTAGCTCGTACTCACCGTGCGCCGGCGGGCCGGCCTGCCCGACGGCGATCGCGAAACGGTGCAGGCTTTCCGGGTCGACGAGCTGGGAGAGCGGCACGGTGTCGTGCTCCGCGGCGCGCCGTCCGTCGATCAGCAGATCGTAGTCCCATGCGGCCGGGTCCCCGGAGCAACCACCAGCCTGCCCCCGGCGGAGGCGGGTGGCCACCTCCGCGTCGAGCGTCGTGAGAAAGCTGATCGAGCGTGCCGGGTTGCGCAGCGTGATCTCGATCAAGGGAAACGCCCCGGCCCTGGTGATCACCCGGATCGAGTCCAGCTCGAGCGCCTGCCGACGGGACCGCCACGAGGCGACGGCGGCCGGGGCGAGCCGCACGGCGGTCAAGCCGGCGCCCAGGCAGACGGCCCATACGAGCAGGAGACGGATCCGCGGCATCACCCCTCAGGTCCAGAACAGCCAGCGGAGCTGGATCAAGGTCCAGCGCAGGCTTTCCAGCCGGGTGTTCGGGTCCATCCTCAGCCGGGCCAACCTCAAGGGATCAGTCGCCGGCGAATTGAGGCGCCGGCGGGCGATCACCGCCGCCTCGTAGCCGGTCTCGCGCGCCAGGATGCGCACGGCGGAGTTGTGCTTGCCGTAGGGATAGCACAGCACGCGGACGGTGTCGCCGAGCAGGCGCTCCAACGCGATGCGGGAATCGCGCAGCTCCGCTATGGCCCGTGGCGGCGGCAGCGTTGTGAGCGCCACGTGCGTCTTGGTGTGCGATCCGAACTCGATGTGCCCCGCCCGCATCGCGGCGATTTCGCCGGGGCCGAGCAGCGGCTCCTGGATCTCGTCCGCATCCCAGGCGTTCGTCTTGCCGATCAAGTCCGAGACGAGGAACACGGTAGCGGTCGAGCCATGGCGCTGGAGCAGCGGCCACGCGATCTCGTAGGTGGAGCGGTACCCGTCGTCGAAAGTGAGGATGATCGGCCGCCGCGGTAGCGTGCCCGCGCCGCGCCGGTAGGCGAGCCAGTCGCCGAACGAAATGGTCTGATAGCCCCAGCGTCGCAGCGCCGCGAGCTGGGCGTCGAATTGCTCTGGGAGCACGTAATTGCGGGGGTGCCGCGCGCCCGGCGGCGGGGGAAGCCGATCGATCTTGTGATACATCAGAATCGGAAGCCGCATCGGGGGCCGCTCCCGCCGCCGTGGTTCAGACGCCGCGCGGCGCCGACTGCGTTTGGTCGAGCTCCCAGAGGTAGGCGTACTTGAGGAACCCGGCGCAAGCGGTGAGCAACGACGTCACCAGCCCGAAGCGCCCGTCTCGCCAGCTCCCGTACCAAAAATAATCGCGCACGAAGCGCCAGGCCGGGCGGCCGAGGATGTCCCACGCGGTGGCGCGATGACCGCGCGCGTGCAGCTCCTGGGCTCCCCAGCGGGCATAGACCATCATCTTTTCCAGGTGATGGGTGAGGTCACGGTACGGCACATGCACGATCGGCCCGCGCAGCTCCCCCACATCGTGCACCGCCTCGAGATGCTCGTGCACGCGCTCTTCTGAAAAGCGGCGGTGCCTTCGGAACAGCCGGACGTGCCAATCACGACCCCAGCGGCCGCGGCTGCGCTCCCGGCCCAGGAAGTAATTCTCGCAGCGGACGCGGTAGGCCTCGTGCGCCGGCGTCGCGAGCACGCGCACGAGCTCCTCACGCAGCGCCTCGGTCACCCGCTCGTCCGCATCGAGCGCGAGCACCCATTCGTTCCGCGCGCGTGCGATCGCGGCATTGCGCTGCAGCCCGATGCTCTCGCCCCGCACCTCGATCACGGCGGCGCCGTGGCTCCGGGCGAGCTCGGCCGTCCGGTCGCTCGAGCCGCCGTCGGCGACGATGACTTCGTCCGCCCAGCGCAGCGCCTCGAGCGCGGCGGCGATCTGTCTCTCTTCGTTCAACGTCGGGATGACGACGGTCAGCGGCACCGGCATGACCACACCTGCCTTCCTCGGGATCGTGGGAAACGAAGCATACGCCGGACGGCGGTGTGGGTCTATCGGCTGGAAGAGCGCGGCGCAAGCCGCGGCTCGGCTACCCTAGATAGTGATCGAGCGACCAGGCGATCTCGAACTCGCCGCCGCAGCGTGTGCAGGACATGCTGGGGACGCGCTCGCCGAGCGGCGCGCGCGCGCTGCAGTTCGGGCACACCGCGTAGCGGTCGCCCCAGCTGAGCGGCAGGTCCACGGCGTCGAGCGGACGGGGGACGACGGACCACACCTGCGGGCGGATCGGGACGATGTGCAGCAGCTCGGCCGGCACCGTCAGACTGCGCTGATTGACGTCGATGAGCGCCTCGCCCTGCGTGAGGCGCACGACTGGGTACCACGCCCCACGACGGAGGTGGTAGTTCACACTCGTTCTGAGCCGCGCCCACTGGGGGACGTCTGGCATGTCGAGACTCCGGCTGTCCGCCGGGCGCATGCTCTACGTATAGGGAACAGAGCGGGCGGAAGTCAAGAGATCGGTTGAGATCCGGCGCCGTAACTGTGGGTCGCTACTCGCCTTGCCAATCCAGCCGAAGGTGGTGTGGCGTGCGCGCCGCGGCGACTGGATCGCTGAGCGCGAGAAGGCATTGGCCCTGCTCTTGCGGCATCCAGGCGACGCCGAGCGGGTGCGGCGGGGCCTCGGTGCTACAGCGGCACGCTGATCCGGCGCCGCCGACGCATCCCCATTGATCGCCGGAGCCTTTGACTGCCCCGCCCGGTGTGGGAGGTGGCCATGTCTCGACTCCCCCGCGGGCTGTGGCTGCTGTGCGCGACCGCGTTCACCCTGCAAGCGTGCGGCGGAGGCGGCACCGGTCCCACGCCCGCCAAGCTCGCGAACCCCGCCAACACGGCCGCTCAGCTCCAGTCGCTCTCCGCACCGACCGCCACCGGCACGTTCCAGAGCTTCGCCGTGCTCATCGCACACTTCGTCGCGGCCGGCTCAAGGGGCTTGGTGACCGCCGCGTCGCCAGTCGCCGCGCCCGGGCGCGCGCTTGCATGGGGCGCAACGGCGGCCGGGGCGCTGCGCGAGGCGTTCGCGAGTCAGCCGATCGCGGCCGCGATCTTCCCGGACAGCGCGCGTGGCAAGACGTTCGTGTGGGACACGACCTCGGATTGGTATGTGACGTCGACCGCGGCCGGCGCCCCCGCGAACGGCGTGCGCTTCCTGCTCTATGCCGTCCAACCGTTCGCGATCGTGCCGGCGCGCCCGCTGAGTATGATCGGCTACGTCGACCTCACCGACCAGACTACCCCCAGCGCGGCCGTGCTCGGCGTCGCCATCGTTGGGACGACGGGGCCGACCCCGATGACGTACGCCAACTACACCATCAGTCGCCTGGTCGGCCAGAGCGCCGGCGCGTCCGTCGCGGGCTTCGTGAGCGACGGCGTGACGCGGCTCGATCTCACCTCGGCGCTGACCGCGACGCTCACGGCGTTCACTGTGCAGACCACGGTGGACGTCGCCGCACAGGGCGTGCACATCAGCGAGACCGCGAGCGTGTCCGGTGCGGCGTCGGTGGCCATCACCACCGATTTCAGTCTGACGAGCGGCGGCGAGACCGTGCGCGCCAACGGGACCGTCACGGTGGACACCGCTACCCGTACGGTCGGCGGAAGCATAGCCGTTACGGTGAACGGGCAACCGTTCGCCACCATTACCGTCGGGCCCGCCGGCCCGAGCTATTCCGGAGCGAGCGGCGTCCAGCTCACGCCGGCCGACCAGACCGCGCTCAGGAGCCTGTTCACGGCCTCGATCAACCTGTTCGCGACGGTCTTCTTGCTGACGGAGCCGGCGCTGGTACTCAACCTGTGAGAGCGTAGGCGGAACGCGTGGCAGGGACTTCGTAACCGCAACCGAGCGCCAGGCGGCGCTGGTGCTCCTCTTCCGAGGAGCGGGCGCAGCTCATACTCTACCGAACGCCATGCGACTCCAACAGGCCGTGCTCTTCGCGGTCGTTGCGACGGTGGCCGCCCAATCCTCGACGCGCCGACGGACGGCGGACCGGCCCGTGGAATGGCCGCTGTATGGAGGCGGACCCGAAAGTATGCGGTACTCGTCCCTCACGCAGATCAACCGCGCGAACGTCACGCACCTCCAGGTGGCATGGACGTTCGATGCCAGCGACAGCACCGGCGAGCTGCTGTGGCGCTTCGACCCGTACCACGGCCGCAAGGTGCGCGGAGAAGGCGGCCGGGTCCGCGGCGTTACCTATTGGGGCGACGGCCCGGACCAACGGATCTTCATCGGAGTGCAGCAGTTCCTCTATGCCCTGGACGCGAAGACGGGGCGTCCGATTAGCACGTTCGGTCATGGCGGGCGCATCGATATGCGAGACGGTCTCCGGCCCGGCGAAAAGCTCATGGTGTCACTGGGGACGCCCGGTATCGTCTACAAAGACCTGCTCATCCTCGGGAGCCGCACGGCCGAGAGCCTCCCTACGCCGCCGGGCGACGTGCGGGCCTATGATGTGAGAACCGGGGCGTTGCGCTGGACCTTCCACACCGTTCCGCGGCCCGGGGAGTTCGGGTACGACACATGGCCGAAGGGCGCGTGGACGTATACCGGCGCCGCGAACAACTGGGCCGGGATGTCGCTCGACGTGAAGCGCGGCCTCGTGTTCGTGCCCACGGGCTCGGCGGCCGACGACTACTACGGTGCCAATCGCGTGGGGGACGACCTGTTCGCCAACTCGCTCCTCGCGCTCAAAGCGGAGACCGGCGAACGCGTGTGGCATTTTCAGTTCGTCCGGCACGACATCTGGGATCGAGACCTGCCGGCGCCCGCGAATCTGGTGAGCTTGCGTCGCAACGGTCGCCGGATCGACGCGGTCGCGCAGATCACCAAGTCGGGCCACGTGTTCGTGTTCGAGCGCGAAACCGGCAAGCTGCTCTTTCCGATCCAATACCGGAGGTACCCGCCGTCGGACGTCGAGGGTGAGGTGGCCGCCGATTCTCAGCCGCTCCCGCTCGTCCCAGAACCGTTCGCGCGCCAGCGACTGACCGAGGACATGCTCACCGATCGTACGCCGGAGGCACATCGCGCGGTGCTGGAGCGATTCCGAGCGGTGCGGAGCGGCGGTCAGTTCGTCCCGGCGAGCCTGCAGGGCACGATCGTGTTCCCCGGCTTGGACGGCGGGGCGGAATGGGGCGGCGCGGCCTTCGATCCCGAGACGTCGGTGCTGTATGTCAACGCGAACGAGATGGCGTGGATCGTCGCTCTGGTGGAGCGCCCTCCCGCGACAGGCGCGGTCAGCGGCAGGGAGCTGTACACGAGGGAATGCGCGGGCTGTCACGGCATGGACAAGAAGGGGACACCGCCGACCTACCCGTCGTTGCTCGATCTGACGGACCGACTCACGACGCCCGAGGTCCATGCGGTCATCTCGGACGGGAGCGGGCGGATGCCGGGCTTCGCGCGGCTCGGCTCGGATGCGTTGTCGGCGATCCAGCGGTACATCCTGTCCTCACCCCCTGGCCCCCTCTCCGTTCCGGAGAGGGGGAACTCGGAGCGTCCCCCCTCTCCCGAAAGGAGAGGGGGACAGGGGGTGAGCTCGCCGATCGACCAAAAGTACCGCTCCCAGATCGACAGGTTTCTCGATCCTGATGGATATCCCGCCGTGAAGCCGCCGTGGGGCACGCTCAGCGCCATCGACCTCAATACGGGCAAGTATCTCTGGAAGATCCCACTGGGCGAGTATCGCGAGCTGGCGGCCCAGGGGATGACGAACACCGGATGCGAGAATTACGGCGGTCCGGTCGTCACGGCGGGCGGCCTGGTGTTCATCGGGGCGACGAACTATGACGGCAAGTTGCGCGCGTTCGACAAGGCCACCGGCGAGCTGTTGTGGCAGACGACGCTGCCGGCCTCGGGGAACGCGACGCCCGCAACCTACGAGGTCAACGGGCGGCAATTCGTCGTGATCGCGGCGAGTAGCGGCAAGTCGCGAACGCAGCAGGCACCTGCGAGCTACGTGGCCTTTGCGCTCCCACCGGGGCGGCAATGACGAGCGGAGGGCACAGGACTCGAACCTGTACGGGCTTGCGCCCAGCGGTTTTCAAGACCGCCGCCTTACCAGTTAGGTCTAGCCCTCCCAACTACGGTATGCTTGAACCTACGTACGCCGGCGAGCCCGCGACAGCGGGGGCTCAGGAGCGCGTGCGACCACAGACGCGGCCGGCGCCCCGGAATCACTGCTCGCGCCCCCGGACGCCATTAGCTAGAGTCGCTCGGTGATCATGCTACGGCTGTCGGACGATGGGATCGTCACGCTCGTCGTGTTCGGCGGTGTGGCTGTGGTCGCCGGTGGCGTGGCGCTCGTCAACTGGCTCCTCACGCGGCGCCGCCGCCGGACGTACGAGGCGTTCTGCTTGGAACGCGGCTACCGCTTCGACTCGGAGCGTCCCGGCGAGGAGGCGCATCACGCGGCGACGTGCAGGCTGTTCACGGAGGGACGCGGCCGCCGCTGGACCTTCACGATCGCCGGAACGAGCGGCGGCACATCCTTCACCGCCTTCGAGTATCGCTGGACGACGGGCTCGGGCAAGAGCTCGCGATCGCACCGCATCGGCGCTCTGCTGTGGACCCTGCAGCGCTCCCTGCCGCAGTTCTTCCTCGCCCCCGAGGGATGGTGGGATAAACTGGCGGCTTACTTCGGCGGGCAGGACATCGACTTCGACGATTCGCCCGCCTTCTCCCGCTCCTACCGCCTGCGGGGCGCCGACGAGGGCGCGGTGCGGGCCCTGTTCACCCCCGCCCGCCGCCAACGCTTCGAGCAGTTCGCCGAGCAGCATGTCTGCGGCGCCGGTAACGAGCTCATGTGGTGGCGCAACGCGGCGCTTCCGACTCCGGACGCGTTCGACGACTTCCTCATGGAAGGCGAGCGCGTGCGCTCGGCCTTCACCCAAGACTAGCGATCACTTTAAGGCTCGGTGGGTTACAACGAGAGGTCCGTCAGAACGTCGGCAAGCACCTCGCCTTCCTCCCGCGTTAACGCATCCCACACGCCCCTGCTGCCATCCGCCCGCACCACTTCGAACACAGCCCGAGCGGCCGGACGCCCCTCGACAGTCCAGCGCGGTCGGGCGATCCAGAACCCGGACGTGCCGTCGGCGTCATTCTCGTAGGATTCCGCAATCCGGCAGGCCACTGCGTGGCAAGCAAAGCCCTTGGGCAAGGACTCCTGGCTCGCCGCCAACGCCGCCTCGACTTGCTTAACAACGCCGTTCGCCTGCTGGGTGGTCATCGTTTGCGCCTGGGTACAGGGAGTCGTGTGGGGTCGTAATCCCTCCGAGGATGGCGACCGGCACGTCGGGGTAACGGTCCCGAATCCCTCCCGCATCGGCCCCTCACGCGAATGGCGACAGGGCAGGTGGGGAAACGCCCCCCCACCTCAAGGGAGTGGTGCGCCGGTCAACGCTCCGGCGGCGGGACGAACCCGTAGCTGGTGTTCTTGAAGATCGAATCCGCCAGCACCAGCGCCTTGGCTGCTTCCTGCGGCTTCTGCTTCTGCAGCACCTGGGCCAGTCCCTGGTACACGATGCCGTAGGTCGCGAGGATCCCCTCGGATGGCCGGTCGACCCAACCGCGCGGCCGCGGGCGCCCCGCGGTGTCGCCGTGGTACACCTGGAACGCGAGCGCCTCGGTGCGCGGGATGTTCACGTAGCCGAGTCCGGAGATCGCCTTGATGCTGTCCGACTCCGTGATCGGGTCCTGGTGCAGCTTGCGCACGAACCCCTGGCCCTCGAGGTACGACGTGAGGCCGAACTGGTCGGCGTAGGGCCCGACGGTGCGCGAAAAGTATATGGGCCGCTTTCCCAGCTGGTCTCGGATCGCCTGCAGCGTGATCACGTCCGCCTTCTCGAGATACTGGCGACCGAGCTGCGCCGGATCGAGCGTGACGCCGATGCCGCCCAGGCTGACGGTGGTCTTCTTCTCCAAGAAGTACACGGGCTGCAGCCCGTCGAGCTGCGTGTCGCTGAAGCTGAGCAGCTTCCCGGTCGGCTTGGGCCAGGTCCGCCCGCGGTAGATCGCGGGCGCCTTGTCGGCGTCGAACTCGTAGATCGGCCGGCGCTGCAGCTGGCGCAGGTACCAGTCGGTGTTGGCGAGCGACAGGTTCACCACGGTGACGTCTTTACGGATGCCTTCGACCTCCTGCGCGTACCACAGGGGGAAGGTGTCGTTGTCGCCCGCAGTGACGAGGATGCCGTACGGCTCCGCCGACTGGAGGATATCGGACGCGAAGTCCCGCGCCAGCGTCTCGCCCGCGCGCGATGCGGTGAGCCGGTTGCCGGCGAGCGGGATCAGCGCGAGCAACAGCAGGGGGGTGGCGAAGCGCCAGCGGCGCTCGGGGTCTGGCTCGCGGTCTTCGAGCCACTCCGCCGCCCACTCCATCAGCGTCGCGAGCCCCAAGCCCACCCAGACGCCCCACAGCGCGAACGACGTGATGAAGAAGTAATCGCGCTCGCGGACCTCGCGTGCCAGCTGCGACCGGTCGAGCAGCTGCGAGTAACCGTACTTGAAGTTGAGGTAAAAGATGAGCAGCAGCGTGAACGTGACCATGAGTGCAGTCATCGCGAGCGCGGCGCGACGGTCCGCGCGCCAGTGCCGCCAGGCGCCGAGCAGGCCGAGCGAGAGGAACACGACGGCGAGCCCGCGCTGCAAGCCGCCTACCCAGTCGTGGGCCCATTGCCAGCCGAAGTATTGGACCCACATCCCGATCTGCGCCGTGATCGTCGCCTGCCGCTGGCTCACGGGCGGCTTGCCGTACTGCTGGCGCGTGAGCACGTCCCAGAAGGCCTGCCAGTTGGTCGGCTCCCCTTCGTTGATCGGCGGGAAGTGCCCGGCGCGGATTGGCAGGAACAGGTAGACCGAGATGCCTGCGACCGCGACGACGAGCACTGCGAGCGCGAAATCCCAGTTCCGGGCGCGGAACAGGGCATTGCCGAGCGCGGCGAGGAACAGCACGACGGCGGCCTTCAGGGGTGCCGCGTTCTCGAGGCCCGTGGCCACGATCATGGCGTACACGCTGCAGAACAGGAACCACTGGGACCACTCCACCCGGCGCGACTCGTCGTCCGGCGGGCGCTGCGCCTTGAGCGACGGCAGCAGCAGGACCACCACGACCGGCCCGACCAACACGCCCATCATGTGGTTGGTCGCGGTGAGGGCCAGCAGGTACACGATCAACAGCAGGTGATGGTCGTGTGCTTCGCCGGGGGGCTGGTCGTCCCAGCGCAGGATCAGCCACAGCACCAGGGCAACCGAGAGCAGCGACAGGGTGTACACCTTCTCGTTCACGACCGACTGGTTCCACACGGTGAACGCGGTCGCCGAGCAGATCGCGCCCGCCAGCGCGGCGAGCCGCCGCGGCCACGTCGCCGGGACCCACGCCCGCATCAAGCGCTCGCCCACCAGGAACCAGCACCCCGCGGCGACCGCGCTCGTGACTGCCGCGAGGAGGTTGATCCGCATCGCGTACCCCGCCGCCAGCGGCAGCAGGCCCCAGACGTGTGCCAGGATCGTGAACAGCGGGTTGCCGGGTGGATGCGGGATGCCCAGCACGTACGCCGCGGCGATGTACTCGGAGGTGTCCCAGAACTGCGTCGTCGGCGCCAGCGTCATGACGTAGAGAACCAAGGCGCCGAGCGACACTAGCCCGGCCATGAGGTACGGCGGGGCTTCGGGCGCCCGCCCCTCTCCGACGACGGCCGACGCAGCGACCACCCGCTCGGTCACCGGGATCTTCACCGCTTGCCCTGCGTGGCTCATGCTCGTCCTATAGTTAATTGCCGGCGGCGCGCCGCTCGGCGGGCAGCGTGTATGTCGTGTTGGCGAGGATCGCGTCGCGCAGCTCACCCGCCCGGAGCGCCAGCGCCGGCTCTCGCTCCCGCAGCACCGCCGCGATCGTATCGTACACGAAGGCGTAGCCGAACAGGTTGCTCTGCGACGGGACGTCCACCCAGCCGCGCGGCCGGGGGCGAGCCGCGGTCTCACCCCCCGAGTACACATCGAACGCCAACGCGCGCGTCCGCGGTATGTTCACGAACCCTCGGCCCGGCACGAGCCGCACGGTGTCGCTCGGCGTGACCGTCCGGGGCACCACGCGACGCACCAACCCTTCGCCCAGCAGATAGGGGGAAAGCCCCAACTGGTCCGCGTAGTTCCCCGTGGAGGTGGAGAAGTAAATGGGGCGCTTGCCCAGCTGATCCTTAATGATCTGTAGCACCGCCAGGTCGGAGCGCTCCAGGTAGGGACGCCCCAAAGCGCGGGGGTCGACCGTGACCTCAATCGGCCCGAGGTAGCCCGTGATCGGCTGCGCGAGGGGGGCGTACGGCGGGAGGGTGTCCGCGGGCTCACGCAAATAGTATCGGCTCATCCACGGCGTCGTCGGCCGCGGCCAGTTCCGGTTGCCGTACAGGGCGGGGGCAGACCGGGGGTCGAAGATCGGGGGAGGCCGGCGCTGCAACTGGCGCAGATACCAGTCGGTGTTGGCGAGCGACAACACGAGCACGTTCACGTCCCGGCGTACACCCTCCACTTCCTGCGCATACCACAATGGGAACGTATCGTTGTCGCCGGCCGTAACCACGAGCGCGTAGGGGTCGAGCGACTGCAGCACATCGCGGGCATAGTCACGGGCCATCGTCTCGCCCGCGCGCGAGGCGGTGAGGCGATTGCCGAGCAGCGGCACGAGCGCGACGAGCAGGACGGGCGTGCACACCGCCCAGCGCCGCGCGGCGTTCGGCTCGCGGGCGCTCAGGCCGCTCTGGAGCCACTCCATCAGCGCTGCGAGGCCCATTCCCACCCAGATCCCCCACAGCGCAAACGACGCGATGAAGAAATAGTCGCTGATGACGAGCGTGGTCATCGCGAGCGCGGCACGACGCTCGGCGCGCCACTGCCGCCGGGCGCCCGCCAGGCCGAGCGCCGCGAAGGCCAGCGCCAGGAAGCGCTGCACCGCCGCGTCCCAGTCGTGGCCGAACTGCCATGTGAAGTACTGCAGGTAGTTCAGGAGCTGCTGTCCGTAGAGGACGAGCGTGTGGCCGGGGTTGTCCGGGCCGGGCGGATACATGGGATTAGCGAACACCGATGGCTTTCCGAACTGCGCGCGTGCAAGGACGGCCTGGAGGGCCTGCCACGTGGTCGGCTCGCCCTCGTTCAGGTAGGGATCGAAGTGCGCGCGGATCGGCATGAAGAGGTCGACGCTGGTCCCCACCGCCGCGACGAGGGCCGCCGCGATGAGGAAGCGGGGCCGCACCAGGGCGCGCGGATCGGTCACCAGGACGTAGACCAGCAGGGCGGGCGCGGCGAGCACTCCCATGAGGTGGTTCGTTGCCGTGAGCGCGAGCAGGTACACGATCAGCACGAGCTGGTGGTCGCGCCGGGCCGCGGCGGGTTGATCGGCCCAGCGCACCGCGAGCCACAGCACGAGCGCGATCGAGAGGACGCTCACCGTATACACCTTTTCGTTCACCACCGACTGGTTCCACACCGTGAACGTCGTCGCGCTGACCATCACCCCCGCAGCCGCGCTGAGGCGCCGCGGCCACGTGGGTGACACGATCGGGCGCAACCAGCGCTCCGCGATCAGGAACCAGAACCCTGCGGCCGCCGCGCTCGTCGCTGCGGCGAGCAGGTTGATGCGCCGCGCGTAGTCGGCGCCGAGTGGGAGCAGTCCCCACGCGTGCGCCAGTAGGATGAAAAGCGGGTTCCCGGGAGGATGGGGAATGCCGAATGCGTGCACGGCGGTGATGTACTCCGACGCGTCCCAGAACTGCGTCGTCGGCGCGAGCGTCACGATGTAAAGGATCAGCGCGCCCAGAGCGACGACCAGTGCGGCGACATAGGGAGGGCGCCCGGCGTCGGTGTACGGCGTGAGTTGGTCGCGCATGCTCGTCATGTGGTTAGTGCCGGAACTGCCGGACGCCCGTGACCACCATCGCTAGCCCGTGCCGATCGGCGGCCGCGATCACCTCGGCGTCGTTGACCGAGCCGCCGGGCTGGATAATCGCGCGCACCCCGGCGCGGGCTGCCTCTTCTACCCCGTCTGCGAACGGAAAGAACGCGTCGGAAGCTAACACTGCACCAGCCGGATCGTGGCCTTGCTGGCGCGCCTTGTGGACCGCGAGAAACGAGGCATCCACCCGCGACATCTGCCCGGCGCCGATGCCGATCGCGGCCTCGCGCTGGGCGAGCAGGATCGCGTTCGACTTGACTGTCCCGACGGCCGCCCAGGCGAACCGCAGGTCGGTCCATTCCGCCTCGGTGGGAGAGCGCCGCGTGACGACTTTCCATTCCACCTCGGCCGCCGCCCGGGCCGGTCGGGAACGCTCCTGGACGAGGAAGCCGCCGCGGATCCGCTTGAAGTCCCAGCCCGGCGGGTCCGGATCGGCGGCGAGCCGGAGGACACGCAGGTTCTTCTTCTCTCGCAATACGCCCAACGCGTCATCCCGGAATGCGGGCGCGACCACCACCTCGACGAACAGCTCACGCATCGCCTCGGCGGCGGCGCGGTCCACCCCCGCATTGAACGCGATCACCGACCCGAAGGCCGACGTGCGGTCCGTCGCGAGTGCGCGCTCGTATGCTGCGGCAGGGACCGGGCCCAGGGCGATGCCGCACGGGGTGGTGTGTTTGATGATGGCGCACGCCGCGCGGTCGGAGCCGCTCCACGGCGCCACCGCCGCGAGCGCGGCGTCCACGTCGAGCAGGTTGTTGAACGAGAGCTCCTTGCCGTGCAGCTGCTCCACGTCGCGGATGCCGGGCTCGTCGACGGCGTACAGCGCCGCCGCCTGGTGGGGATTCTCTCCGTAGCGTAGCTCCTGGCGGCGCTCCAGCGCCAGCGTGATCCGCTCGGGCCAGCCGGGGCGGTCCCGGACCAGATAGCCGTGAATGGCCGCGTCGTATGCGGCGGTGTGGGCGAAGACCTTGGCGGCGAGCTCCCGCCTCAGCTCGGGGCTGACGCCGGCTATCCCCGGGCTGACGCCGGCTATCCCCGGGCTGACGCCGGCTGTCCCCGGGCTGACGCCCGGGGCTACGGCGCCCGACTTGAGCGCGGAGAGCACGACCGGATAATCATCCGGGTCGACGACGACGATGACATCCTGGTGATTCTTCGCGGCCGAGCGCAGCATCGACGGGCCGCCGATGTCGATCTGCTCGATCGCCTGCTCGAACGTCACGCCCGGCCGCGCGATCGTTTCGCGAAACGGGTAGAGATTGACCGCCACGAGATCGATCGGCGTGATGCCGTGCTGCTGGAGTGCCGCCCGGTCGCCGGCATGACCGCGCCGCGCCAGCAGGCCGCCGTGCACCTTGGGGTGCAGCGTCTTCACCCGCCCGTCCATCATCTCGGGGAACCCGGTGACCTGTTCGATGGGGGTCACCGGTACCCCAGCCTTGCGCAGCGTGTCCGCCGTGCCGCCGGTGGACACGATCTCGCACCCGAGGGCCGCGAGCTCGCGAGCAAACTCAACGACGCCCCGCTTGTCCGAGACCGACACCAGTGCTCTCACCAGGTCTCGCCCACCGCCTGGATCATGTCGGCGAGGCTCACGACATCGCGCAAGTCCACGACCTCGGCGGGAGAGCGGGAGTAGCGGAGCGGCCAGCCCATGGCGACGTCGACGACGCCGTACGGCGTGAACACGGAGCCATCGTTGCCCCCGTTGGTGGTGCCGACCTGAAGCTTCACACCCCGCGCACGGGCGACTTGGACGAGCGAATCGACGTAGGCGGGAGGTGTGATGGACGAGTTGTCGAGCGCCCGTGCGACCACGCCCTGGCCGATCGGTGCCACCGCGAAGTTCGGCAGCTCCAGTGGCGAATCGGCGGAAACGAAGGTGTCGATGACATGCACGCGCCGCGGCGTGGTGCCAAGCACATACGGTGCACGCTGCAGCGTCGTGCTTGGCCGAGCCCATCCTTTAGGATGGGGATCCATCGCGCCGTCGACTCTCATCGACAAACCTCACCGCAAGTGTGTTCTGCGCCGCGAACGCGGACGCATCGGGAAACAGTCGCACGGGAACGCTCGGCATGCCTCTCCGAGCCAACTCCAGGACTACCAGCGGCAGCAAGCGATGCTCCACCTCGAGCACGCGTGCCGCGAGCGTGTCCGGCGTGTCCCCGGGACGCACCGGCACGGGCCACTGGGCGATGATCGGCCCGTGGTCGTATTCCTCGTCCACGTAGTGAACCGTCGCCCCCGAGATCGCGGCGCCGCTCGCGAGCACCCGCTCGTGCACGCGGCGCCCGTACATGCCGGGGCCGCCGAAGGCGGGGAGCAGCGCCGGATGGATATTAATCATCCGCAGCGCAAAGCGGGCGACCGCGGCGGACGGCACCCGCTTCAAGTAGCCGGCCAGGACGACGAGGTTGGCGTCGCCCAGGCTAGTGATGACCTCGGCGGCGTCGGCGGGGTCGGAGAGCACGGTGGCGGGCACGCCCCGCTGGCGGGCTCGCTCCAGCGCGCCGGCGTCAGCGCGGCTCGAGATTACGCCGGCGACCCGCGCGACTCCCGATTCCGCGAGCGCGTCGAGCAGGGCGAGCAGGTTCGTGCCGCCGCCCGAGACGAGCACGGCGAGGCGAACCGGGGGGGGCGTCACCGCGGGCAGGGGCTGAGCGACTTGGGCTTCGTCCCGACGCTCACGCTCAGCGAGAACGGGCCCGTCGCGAACTTGTCGGTGCTGGTGACGACGATCGTATAGTCCCCGGTCCGCGGCAGTCGCACCGTCAGCCGCGCGTTACACCGGCCGCCCGAGTCGTCATCCTGCGGCGGGCGGTCGAGGCCGGGGCCGAGCAGGAACTCGTACGCGTCGAACGCGTCGGAGGTGAGGTCGATCGTGACGATCTCGCCGGCGGCGCCGGCGAGCCTCCACGGCTGGGCGTAGGTGCTCTCGGCCGCGAGCACGAGGTCGCGGGCTCCGAGCGAGTCCCGGATCGTGGCCCCGGGCGCGATCGCCCCCTTCGGCGTCGGCGGCGCGGCGGGAGGAGGCGGGGACGGCTTGTGCTGTGCTGCAACGGAGCGGAGGACGGGCAGCATCAGGAGCCACAGCGCCGCGAGGACGCGGACCTTGAATCCCGTGCGGGTGCGCTCCATGTCGTTCCGCAATCTGCCGTTGCTATTCCCCCTGCACAATCCGGTCGACCGCGGCGCTCAAGTCCGGCACGACTGTCGTCCCACGCGCCTCGGCCTCGACCCGGTCGGTCGCGCCGCTCCCGGTTTGCACGAGGATCGCCTGCGAGGCGGCTGCGCCGAGGGTGCGCGCCGGCGCGACGTCGCGCCACCGGTCGCCCACCCAGTACGAGCGCCGGAGGTCGATCCCCAACGCCGCCTGGGCGTCGCGGAACAGCTTCACCCCCGGCTTGCGACAGTCGCACGGCCCGTCCGCGTCCGGATGGTGCGGGCAGAAGTAAGCGGCGTCGATGTGCGCGCTGTGCGCGGCGAGCAGCTCCGCCAGCCGGCGCTGCACTGCGGCGTACGCGGCCTCGTCGTACAGCCCGCGCCCGATCCCCGACTGGTTCGTCACGATCACCACCAACCAGCCCGTCTGGTTCAGCCGGCGGATCGCGGCGGCAGCGCCGGGAAGCAGGCGCACCTTCCCCGGCTCGTGCAGGAAGCCGGGGGGCGGGTCGTCCACGATCGTGCCGTCGCGGTCCAGGAACACCGCGCGGTGCTTGCCCTCAGGCATCCAAGGCGGCGCGGACCGCGCGGGCGACCTGCTCGATCTGGTCGGGGAAGATGGTCCGCGGGTCGAGGACGACGTGGTCGTCGGCGATGCGAACAATGACGGGCGGGTCCGTCGCTCGGAGCCGCGCGGCCAAGACCTCAGACGTCAGGTGGTCAGACGTCAGCTGAACCAACCACGTCTTGAGGGTCTTGCCTGGGAACGAACCGCCGCCGACTTCCGATTCTCCCTCGATTACGTCCGAACCTTTGCCCACGCCTTTGTGCAACGCTTCTGCGCGTCGACGTATCTGCGTGACGTCTTCGGTCAGCATCCGGAGTACCGGTATTTCACGCCGGGCGATCTCCGGATCGCGATAGAGCGCCAGCGTCGCTTCGAGCGCGGCCAGGGTGAACTTATCGGACCGGACTGCCCGGGCGAGCGGATCGGTGCGGCAAGCGTCGATCGCCGGCTTCGTGCCGAGCAGGATCCCGGCCTGCGGGCCACCGAGCAGCTTGTCGCCGGAGAAGACGACCGCGTCGACGCCGCTCGCCAGCGCCTCGCCGACGCTTGGCTCTCCCGCAAGCCCCCAAGCGGAGAGGTCGAGCAGCAGGCCGCTGCCCAGATCGAACAGGCTCGCGATCCCGGCGCCGCGCGCCATGGCGGCGATGTCGCGCGCGGGCACTTCGCTCGTGAAGCCCGTCACCCGGAAGTTGGAGCGGTGCACCTTGAGGAGCAGGCGCGTCGCGGGGCCGATGGCGCCCTCATAGTCCTTGGGGTGCGTGCGGTTCGTGGTTCCCACCTCGACGAGCTTCGCGCCAGAGCGGGCCATGATGTCGGGGATGCGGAACGCCCCGCCGATCTCCACCAGCTCGCCGCGTGACACGACCGCGTCGCCGTCGCGGGCCAGGCCCGAGAGCGCGAGCAGCAGCGCGCTGGCCGCGTTGTTCACGACGAGCGCGTCTTCCGCGCCCGTGAGCTCGGTGAGGAGCCCGCGGCAGAGGCCGTGGCGTGAGCCGCGCGCGCCCCGTGCGAGGTCGTATTCGAGGTTCGAGTACGCGCCCGCGATGCGCGCCATCGCCTCGATCGCCGGACGTGCGAGCGGCGCTCGGCCGAGGTTCGTGTGCAGCACTACGCCGGCCGCGTTGATCACCGGGCCGAACGACGGCGCGGCGAGGCGCCGTACCTTCGCGAGCACCGCCCGGCCCCACCCCTCAGGCGGCGCCGTCCCGCCGTTGGCGCGCGCGACGTCGATCGTCTCCCGCACGGCGCGCAACACGAGACTGCGGGGGTGAGCCGCGAGCAGCGCCGCCACGTCGGGCTCGGCGAGCAACGCCTCTACGGCGGGCAACCGGCGGCGCGGGTCGGTCATGGCGACTTCGAGGTGTCGCGCGGCGCCCGGGTGGTGTCCCGGGCGGCCGGCTTCGGCACCGGAACGGTCAGCACTCCCTGCGCGTCCGCGGCGGCACCGTTCAGATTGGTCGCGCCGTGGAAGCGGATCAGGTACTTCGAGCCTGGCGTGAGCGGCCGCGCGGCCTGCAGGACCACGCGGTCGAAGGGCACGGGGCGCTGCTTGAGCAGCTGGCGGACCTTCGTCGTGTCGGCTGCCGCTGCGCGCGGAGCTGCCTCCCCGGGAAGCGCGGGTGCCCGCCGGGCTGCCGCGGGCGGACGTGCCGCTCCCGCGCGCACCGTGTCGCGGCGAGCGGTCGTGTCTTTCGCACGGCGCACGGAATCCGCGCTGGCTCGGGCCTTCGCCTGCAGCGAGTCGTACTGTGCGGTGGTGAACAGCGCCCGCACTGCCACCGGGGTCGTGTCGGGCAGCGCGTACAGCCGCACCTGCGCCGCGTCCAGCGGCCGGCGCGGATCGAGCGGCGCCGTGAACTGGATGCGACAGGCGAGCGAGTCCACCGCATCGACGCCGCGGATGCGCGGCCCCACGGTGTCGTGGGCGAACACCCACAGCACTGCGCTCCCGGACGAATCGATCGCGACCGTGGTCGAGTCGAACGGCTCACGCCGGTCGAGCTGGCGGTTGCTGTTTTGGTCTTGGATTGCCCAGACGCGGTAGCGCGCCCGCGGGATGTCGCTCAAGTGGAAGTCGCCCGCCGAGTCGGCGACGGTGACGTATGCGACGGTGTCGGGCAGCGGCGCCGCGCGGATCACCGCCCCCGCCAGCGCCCGTTGCTCGACCCATTGCAGCACGGTTCCCGCCAGAGCGGCGTGGGGGAGGGGAGCACCGGTCGAGAAGATCGCGGTCTTCCCCTGCTTCAGGATGTTGCGCCGCAGGTCGACGATGCCGGGGAGCAGCTCGAGGTGATACACACGGTTCGGCTTCCACCCTTCGGCTGGCTTCACATGGATCGCGCTGCGGTGCCACGACACGTGCACGTCGCCCGCGACCGGCGAGAGCACGATCTGGCCTGCGAGCCCGTTCACCGGGGCCGCTCCCCCTCCGCCGCCGCCCCCTCCACCACGCGCTCCACCGCCTGGCATCTCGTCGATCACTTCGTCGAACTGGATGACAGCGTCGCCCTTGAAGCCGGGGAGCACTGCCCCGGACTCGGGAACGAACCGCACCACCTGGGGCGGCGCCTTGTCGGGCGGCCCGCCCGGCGGTGGGCCCTGGTTGGCGCACGCGCCCAGCCCGGCGACTACGAGCAGCCGAGCGACTTGAGCTTGTCGGCCAGCGCCTGCCGCTGGTCGCGCCACGCCCGCTCCTTCTCGCGCTCCTTGGCGACCACCTCGGCGGGCGCCCGCGCGACGAAATTCTGGTTGGTGAGCTTCGCCGCGAGCCCGGTAAGCTGCTGGTCGAGCCGGCTCAGGTCGCTCGAGAGGCGGCGGCACTCCTGCTGCACGTCGATCTCGCCCTCCAGCGCCACGAACACGTCGCTGCCGTCGGCTAGCACCGCGTGCGCGCCCACGCTGCTGTGCGTGCCGTCGAAGGTGAGCTCGGACAGCTGAGCGAGCCGCAAGATCGTCTCCCGCTCTCCTGCCAGCGCGCGACGCACCCGCTCGCTCTTCGGCTGCACCGACGCCGCGAGGCGTGCCTTCGGGGGCACCCGGTACTCGGCACGCAGCATCCGGATCGACGAGATCGTTTCCTGCACCAGCGGGAACTGCTGATCCGCCGCGGCGTCCGCGAGGGCGGCGCGCGGCGCCGGCCACGCCGCCACCACCAGCAGCTCGTCCGCGGTCCGGCCGGGCAGCTTTTGCCACAGCTCTTCGGTGATGAACGGCACGACGGGATGCAGCAGCCGCAACACCGTGTCGAAGCAGTAGGCGAGCACGGCCGCGGACACCGGAGCGGAGGCCTCCCGTAGCGACTGCGTATTTTTGTCGCGCAGGGAGGCCTCCGCTCCGGTGACCGCAGCCAGTCGCGGCTTGACGGCCTCCACGTACCAGTCCGCCAGCTCCTTCCAGGCGAACTCGAAGCACCGCTTCGCTCCCTCGTCCAGCCGGAACTGCTCGAACGACGCGGTGGTCTCGCGGATCGTCGCCTGCAGCCGCGACAGGATCCAGCGGTCCGCGAGCGGCAAGCGCGGCACATCGAGCGCATCGATCGACTGGACCCGCTCTGGCAGCTGCGCCAGGATGAAGCGGCCGATGTTCCAGACCTTGTTCGCAAAGTTGCGGCCCGGGGCGAACGTCGTCTCCAGATCGTTCGGGTCGAGGATCACGTCTGCGCCGAGCGAGCTGCCGGCGATCAGCGTCCAGCGCAGCGCGTCGGCGCCGTACAAGCGCACCACGTCGAGCGGGTCGATCCCGTTGCCCAGCGACTTGGACATCTTGCGATGCTGGGTGTCGCGCACGGTCCCGTGCAAGTACACCTTCGTGAACGGCAGCTGGCGCTCCATGAAGTGGTAGCCGGACATCAGCATCCGGGCTACCCAGAAAAACAGGATCTCCGGCGCGGTGACCAGTGTGTGGCCCGGGTAGAAGCGCGCGAGGTCCGGCGTCTCCTCCGGCCAGCCGAGCGTCGCGAACGGCCAGAGCCACGACGAGAACCAGGTGTCGAGCACGTCCGGATCCTGCTCCACCGGCCCGCCGCACTTGGGGCACGTCGTCGGGTCCTTCCGGTCGGCCCACTGGTGGCGGCACTGGGTGCAGGTGAACACCGGGATGCGGTGGCCCCACCACAGCTGCCGGGAAATGTTCCAGTCCCGGATGTTCTCCATCCAGTTCTCGAACGTCGCGTGCCAGCGCTCAGGGACGATCTGGAAGCGCTGCTGGCGGTACTGCGCGAGGACCGGCTCAGCGAGCGGCTGCATCTTCACGAACCACTGATCGCTGAGCCGCGGCTCGACGATCGTGTCGCAGCGATAACAATGGCGCACCGCATGCGTGTGCGGCTCGACCTTCTCGAGCAGCCCTTGCTCCTTGAGCATCTCGACAATCTTTTCGCGCGCCTCGAACCGGTCGAGCCCACGGAGGGACGGGGGGACCCTTTCCCCTTCTCGCTTCCCCGGCTCTTCCCCCATGGTGCCGTCTTCCCGCATGATGAGCGGCATCTCGAGCTTGTGGCGCGTGCCGATCTCGAAGTCGTTGGCGTCGTGCGCCGGCGTCACCTTCACGAACCCCGTTCCGAAGGCCGGGTCCACGGCGTCGTCCCCGATGATCGGGATCGGTAGGCCTGCGATCGGGAGGCGAGCCGTCTTGCCGATGAAGCCCTTGTGCCGTTTGTCCTTCGGGTTCACGGCTACCGCGGTGTCCCCGAGCATGGTCTCGGGACGCGTCGTGGCGACTGTGAGAAACGGCGCCGGGCCGCCCTCGACAGGGTAGCGGATGTGATAGAGCGTGCCCGCTTGGTCGGCGAACTCGGCCTCTTCGTCCGAGAGGGCAGTGCGGCAGTGCGGGCACCAATGGATCACCCGGTGACCGCGGTAGATCAGCTTTTCTTCCCAGAGGCGCACGAACACTTCGCGCACCGCGCGCGAGTAGGCGTCGTCGAACGTGAAGCGCGTGCGGCTCCAGTCGCACGAGCACCCGATCACCTTGAGCTGCTCCAGGATGGTGGAGCCGGTCTCGCGCACGAACCGCCACACGCGCTCGACGAACGTGTCTCGCCCGAGGTCGAAGCGAGTCTTGCCCTCCTTTGTGACCAGCCGCTCGACGACGTTCTGGGTGGCGATCCCAGCATGGTCGGTGCCAGGAAGCCACAGTGCCTCGCGGCCGCGCATGCGTTCGAAGCGGATCAGCACATCCTGGATAACGTTGTTGAGGCCCTGGCCCGTGTGGAGGATCGCCGTGATGTTGGGCGGCGGCATGACGATTACGTACGGCTCGTGTGACGAGTCGACGCGGGCGGTGAACACCCCGCGGTCGAGCCAGCGCTGATACAGCCGGCGCTCGACGTCGTGCGGGTCGTACTGAGGGGGGAGGTCGAACGCGGTCTGCGGCATTCCTTAATAATGTAGAGAGTTCTGATGTAGCGGGTTCCGCTCGGAGGTTCCCAGGCTGAAGCCTGGGCTCGGCGGGACACTGTCCCGAAGGACGGGGATGTGCTTCAGCACAGCGCCGTGCCGAGCCCATCCTTCAGGATGCGAACAGCATCGGGCCCGCCTGTCCGCCCGTCCGCCGCCACACTAGAATATCCCCCATGGCCGACGAATCCAACGTCTTACCCACGAGTCGCATCGTGCGCTGGCTTGCGATCGGCGCGCTGATCGTGCTCGCCGTCGCGCTGTACTTCCGCGACGCCCGCACGCTCCCGCCGCTCACGGCCTCCCCGACTGCGCCGGCTGACCAGCCTCCGAACTGATTCGATGGCCGCTGCCGAAGTCCGCGTCACGCTCCCCGACGGGAGCGAGAAACGGTTGCCCGTGGGCGCGACCGGCGCCGACCTCGCGCAGGCGATCGGCCCGGGCCTCGCCAAGGCCGCCGTGGCGGCGCGCGTGGACGGCCAGGTCTGGGACCTCACGCGCCGCCTCCCCGACGGCGTCACGGTCGCGATCCTCACCGAGCGCGACCGGCAGGCGCTCGACGTGCTGCGCCACTCCTCCGCCCACGTGCTCGCCACGGCGGTGCGCCAGCTCTTCCCCCACGCGAAGATCGGGTTCGGGCCTCCCATCGAGGACGGCTTCTACTACGACTTCGAGGTGCCGACACCGTTCACGCCCGAGGATCTGGAGCGGATCGAGGCCAAGATGCACGAGGTGGTACGGGCCGACTACCCCTTTGTACGCGAGGAGGTAGACCGGGCGGAGGCGAAGCGCCGCTTCGCCGACGACCCGCTCAAGCTCGAGCGCATCGAGGACCTGGGCCCGAACGAGGTGATCTCCGTCTATACCGACGGCCCGTTCGTCGACCTGTGCCGCGGGCCCCACGTCGCGAGCACGGGGAAGATCAAACACTTCAAGCTGCTGCACGCGGCGGGCGCCTACTGGCGCGGCGACGAGCGCCGCCAGATGCTGCAGCGCATCTACGGGACGGCGTGGTTCACCAAGGACGACCTCGAGGCGTACCTGCGGCGCCTCGAGGAGGCGAAGAAGCGCGACCACCGCCTGCTGGGCCGGCAGCTCGACCTGTTCTCGATCCAGGAGGACGTCGGACCGGGGCTGATCTTCTGGCACCCCAAGGGCGCGATGATGCAGTTCCAGCTGCGGCGCTTCATCGAGGACGTGATCCTCGAGCGCGGCTACCAGCTCGTGTACACGCCCAACCTGACGCGCGAAGAGCTGTTCTTGCGCTCGGGGCATCTGCCGCTGTACGCGGCGAACCAGTTCCCGCCCATGGCCGCGGGCGAAGGCGAGGGGGAGGGCGTGCACTACCGGGTGAAGCCGATGAACTGCCCGATGCACATCCTGATCTACGCCGCGCAGCAGCGCAGCTACCGCGACCTGCCGATTCGCCTCGCGGAGATCGCCAACGTGTATCGCAACGAGCGCTCGGGGACCTTGCACGGGATGCTGCGGGTGCGCGGGCTCACGATGGACGACGCGCACATCTTCCTGCGCGAGGACCAGATCGAGCAAGAGATCTTTCAGCTGCTCGACATTGTCGAGTTGGTGCTCGGCAAGACATTCGGGCTGTCCTACCGGCTCGACCTCGCGACCCGCCCCGAGAAGAAGCTCGGCACGGATGCGACCTGGGATCAGGCAGAGCGGGCGCTCGAGCAGGCGCTCAAGCACCGCGGCGCTACCTACCGCATCGATCAGGGCGG
The DNA here is from genome assembly GCA_003220935.1 of Gemmatimonadota bacterium. GTDB lineage: Bacteria > Gemmatimonadota > Gemmatimonadetes > Gemmatimonadales > GWC2-71-9 > 20CM-4-69-16. Next base: position 34,755 of record QHTT01000072.1, on the reverse strand, counting down.
CGGCGCGTTCTACGGACCAAAGATCGACGTCAAGTTCAACGACGCCATCGGCCGGGAGTGGCAGGGTGCGACGATCCAGCTCGACTTCGAACAGCCCGAACGCTTCCAGCTCGAGTACGCGGGCGAGGACAACAGGCCGCACCGCCCGGTGATGATCCACCGCGCGATCTACGGCACGCTGGAGCGGTTCTGCGGCTTTCTGATCGAGCACTTCGCCGGAGCGTTTCCGCTGTGGCTCGCCCCCGAGCAGGTACGGGTGCTGCCGATCTCGGACGCCCAGATTCCCGCGGCACGCGCTGTGCAACAGCAGATCGCGGCCGCAGGCCTCCGTGCGCACGTGGACGAGCGCAACGAGACGCTGAACTACAAGATCCGCGACGGCGAGACGCACAAGGTGCCGTATATGGCGGTCGTGGGGCAGCGGGAGGCGGATGCCGGGACGGTCGCGGTGCGGGTACGGGGGGCGGGGCAGAAACAGGTCGTGCTGCCGGTCGCCCAGTTCGTCGCGCGCCTGTCAGAAGAGCTCCAGACGAGAGCGCTCGTGCCGGCGATTCGTTAATTTGACGAAGGAGGGACCAGGGTCGCCATGAACACCGATCAAGTCACGCCCGTCATCGTGAGCGCCTGCCGCACGCCGGTCGGCAAGTACCTGGGCGGGCTGTCGCCGCTCCCGGCCCCACGGCTCGGCGCCCTCGTGATCCGCGAGGCCGTGCGACGCGCCGGGATCGACGCCGCCCGCGTGGACGAAGTGATCCTCGGGAACGTGCTGCAGGGCGGCGTGGGCCAGGCACCGGCGCGCCAGGCGGCGATCCACGCTGGGCTGCCCGGCACAATCCCCTCGGTCACCATCAACAAGGTTTGCGGCTCGGGCCTCAAGGCCGTAATGCTCGCCGCTCAGGCGATCAAGGCCGGCGACGAGCAGTGCGTGGTCGCCGGCGGAATGGAGTCGATGTCCAACGCGCCGCACTACGTTTACGGCATGCGGGGCGGGATCAAGGCGGGCGATAGCCAGCTCGTGGACGGCATGATCCACGACGGCTTGTGGGACTCCTTCTCGAACACCCACATGGGAAACCTGGCTGAGTACACTGCGAAGAAGGCAGGCGTGTCGCGCACGGACCAGGACGCGTTCGCACTCGCGAGTCATCACAAGGCCGTGGCTGCGATGGCGGCGTGCCGGTTCAAGGCGGAGACGGTGCCCGTCGAGATTCCGGGAAATAAGGGTCCGACCGTGATCGACAAGGACGAATGCCCCCGCGCCGACACGACGCTCGAAGCACTGGCCGCGCTCAAGCCGTCGTTCGAGAAGGACGGCACGGTGACGCCCGGGAATGCGCCGGGGTTGAACGACGGCGCGAGCGCCCTGGTGGTGACGTCGCTCGCGTTCGCCAAGGCGCATGGGCTCACGCCCCTCGCGCGCGTCACCGCCTACGCCACGGGCGGTGGGGAGCCGAAGGACCTCTTCTTCGCGCCTATCGTCGCGGTCCAAAACTTGATGGCGAAGGCGAAGACGCAGATCTCGGACTACGACCTGATCGAGGCCAACGAAGCGTTCGCGGTCCAGGCGCTCGCCGACGGGCGCGCCCTGGGGTGGGATTGGGACCGCGTGAACGTAAACGGGGGCGCGATCGCGTTAGGCCACCCGATCGGCGCCTCCGGCGCGCGCGTGCTCACGACCTTGCTGTACGCCCTCAAGGACCGGCACCAGACGACCGGACTCGCCACCCTCTGCTTGGGCGGCGGCAACGCAGTGGCCCTCAGCGTGGAGATGCTCTGATGCCGGTGTCGTCAGCCGTGCTCGCCGCTCAACCGCTCACGCTGCGCCGCGCCGGCGCCATCATCCTGGGTGCCGCCCTCGTCGCGGTCGCGGCGCAGGTCTCGATTCCACTTCCCGGCACGCCGGTGCCGCTGACGCTGCAGCCGCTCGCGGTGCTGCTCGTCGGTGGTCTACTCGGGCCCGCGCTGGGTGCGGCGAGCATGATTCTGTATCTGGCGCTGGGCGCGGCCGGGCTGCCGGTGTTCACGCCGTACGGCCTCCCCGGGCTCGCCCGGCTCATCGGACCGACCGGCGGCTACCTGCTCGCCTACCCCGTCGCGGCGTTCGCTGTCGGGAGGCTCGGGGGAGATGGGCGGCGCTGGGGGCGCTTGGCGCTCGGGTTGCTCACAGGACTCGCGCTCATCCACTTGGGCGGCCTGGCACAACTGCTGATCCTGACGGGCAGTGCCGCGAGCGCTCTGCGACTTGGGACCCTGCCGTTCGTGATCGGCGATCTGCTGAAGCTGGGCATCGCGCTGCTGGTGTTGCGACCCACCGTGAGTCCCCTCCGCGCGCGCCTATGACGGCGCGCGTTTCGTTTCAGGACCGGCTGCGGCGCCTGGGCCTGGCCCTGGCGGGGGTCACGGTCTTCGCGCTGGTCGGTTTCGGGGGCTCGCTCCTCCTGCTGCGGTTCATTCGGGTGGCGGAGCCCTCGCCCTGGTCCCTGGCGGTGAACGCCCTCAGTCTGGGACTCTCCTTCGGGTTCGCCACTTGGCTCGTCGGCGTGCGGCTCGCGAAACGCTCCTGGGACCAGCTCGGCTGGCACACGACGGATGGGATGACGCACCGACTCGTTAACGGGGCGACGCTGGGCGCCGTGATGGCGGCGCTCGCGATCGCGCTCGCGTTCCTCGGCAGCGGAGCGCGCGTGCAGCTCACCCCCGACTGGTCCCGCTGGGCGGCGCAAGCCGCACCGCTCGGTTGCGCGTTGATCTTGGCAGCCCTGTGGGAAGAGCTCACGTTCCGCGGCCTCCCGCTGCGCCTGCTCGCCGATGCGCTCGGCCCGGTCGCGGCGATGCTGGTCCTCGCCCTCGGCTTCGGTATCGCGCATGCGCGGAACCCGCACGCGGGGTTCTTGAGCACGGTGAACGTCGCGCTCGCCGCGATCTGGCTGTCCTTCGCGTTCTTTTCCCCCGGCGGCATGGCGCTCGCCTGGGGGCTCCACTTCGGCTGGAACGCCGGTCTGGCGCTGCTGTTCGACGCACCGGTGAGCGGCTACACCTTTCAGGTGCCGGCGGTCGAGTACCACCCCGGCACGCGCGTCTGGGTGGACGGCGGCGCGTTCGGGCCGGAAGGCGGGGTCGTCGCCACGATCGTGCTGTGCACCGGGACGCTGGCCGTCATCGGCAGCCGGTTCAAGCAGCCCAAGGACTGGCTCGCTTGAGCCGGGTCGCGGTGGTCGGCGCCGGGACGATGGGCAACGGCATCGCGCACGTGTTCGCGCTGCACGGGTGGGACACCGCGCTGATCGACGTGGCCCCCGGGCTGCTCGAGCGGGTGCTCGCCACCATCCGCACGAACTTCGAGCGCCAGGTGAAGAAGGGAACTGTCAGCGCGGAGCAACGCGACGCCGCGCTGGCCCGCATCCGGACCTCGCCCAGTCTCGCTGCCGTGGCGGATGTCGAGCTCGTGGTGGAAGCCGCGACCGAGCAGTCGGAGACCAAGTTCAAGATCTTCCGCGAGCTCGACCGGTTGGCGCCGCCCGCGGCCGTGCTGGCCAGCAATACGTCGTCGATTTCCGTCTCCACGATCGCCGCGCAGACCAAGCGCCCCGCCCAGGTGATCGGGATGCATTTCATGAACCCGGTGCCCGTGATGCCACTGGTCGAGGTGATCCGTGGCCTCGAGACGGCGGATGAGACGGTTGTGAAGGTTGTGGAGATTGTGGAGGCGTTGCACAAGACTCCCGTCGTGGTGAACGATTCGCCGGGGTTCGTCTCCAATCGCGTCCTGCTGCCCATGATCAACGAGGCAGTCTACTGCGTCATGGAGGGCGTCGCGACGCCGGAGGCAGTGGACACTGTGATGAAGCTCGGCATGAACCACCCGCTCGGGCCGCTCGCCCTCGCCGATCTGATCGGGCTGGACGTGTGCCTGGCGATCCTCGAGGTGCTGCAGCGCGACCTCGGGGACGACAAGTACCGGCCGGCGCCGCTGTTGCGAAAGATGGTTGCGGCGGGGCGCCTGGGTCGGAAGACCGGCCGGGGTTTCTATGTCTATCGCGATTGAGGCCACGGGCCTCACCGAGATGCAGCGCCAGATCGTGGATCTGGCGCGCGAGTTCGCACGCACCAAGATCGAGCCGCACGCCGCGGAGTGGGATCGCAGCGCGCACTTCCCGCGCGACGTGATCGACGAGCTGGGCAAGCTCGGCTTCCTCGGCATGGGCACGCCCGAAGATTACGACGGGATGGGGCTCGACACGCTCACCTACCTGCTCGCGCTCGAGGAGCTCGCGGCGGCCGACGCGAGCATCGCGGTCTCGGTCGCGATTCACAACGCCATCCCCACGACGATGCTGCTGCGGCACGGCAGCCCCGCGCAGAAGGAGCGGTGGCTCAAGCCGATGGCGCGCGGCGAGCTGCTGGCAGGGTTCGCCCTCTCCGAGCCTGACTCGGGCTCGGACGCCGCGTCGCTCTCCGCGCGGGCGTTGCGGTCGGGACATCACTGGGTGCTCTCGGGCACCAAGGCGTGGGCCACCAACGGCGGCACGGCGGATGTGATGATGGTCATGGCCCGCACCGATCGACCCGAGGCGCGACGCGGCGCGAAGGGAATCTCCACGTTCATTGTGCCGACCGATGTCGCGGGTTATCGTCCGGGGAAGCCGGAGGATAAGCTGGGCTTGCGGGCCTCCAACACGACCGCGATCACGCTCGAGGACGTCCGGCTCCCGGTGGAGCACCTCCTGGGTGAGGAGGGACAGGGGTTCGTCTACGCGATGGAAGGGCTGGACGTAGGGCGGCTCGGCATCGCGATCCAGGCGGTAGGAATCGCGCGGCGGGCGCTGGAGCACTCGGTTGCCTACTGCACCGAGCGCAAGCAGTTCGGGCAAGCGCTGCGGGAATTCGAGGCGGTGCAGTTCAAGCTCGCCGACATGGCCACCCGGGTCGAGGCGGCTCGCGCCCTGGGCCACGCGGCGGCGGCGCGCAGGGACCGGGGCGAGGAGATCACGACGCAGGCGAGTATGGCCAAGCTGTTCGCCTCCGAGACCGCCATGTGGGTCACGACTCAGGCGGTGCAGCTGTTCGGGGGGTACGGCTACATGCGGGACTTCCCCGTCGAGAAACTGTTTCGCGACGCGAAGGTGACCGAGATCTATGAAGGCACCAGCGAAATCCAGCGGATCGTCATCGCCCGCGGCCTCTATCCTGAAGCCTAGCTCCGGGCGTGAGCCCGGGGCCGCTGGTGCGCTCGCGCTCTTCTCCCTGCTCGCCGAGCACGACCACGAGCAGGTGAGCGTGTACCACGAGCCGTCCTGCGGCTACCGCGGCATCATCGCCATCCATTCCACGGTGCTTGGCCCCGCGCTCGGCGGCACGCGGTTCTGGAGCTACCGCACCGACGAGGAGGCCCTGGTCGACTGCCTCCGGCTGGCGCGCGGCATGACCTACAAGGCCGCGGTGGCCGGGCTGAATCTGGGCGGTGGCAAGAGCGTGATCCTCGGCGACAACCGCACCACGCGGCGGGAGGCGCTGTTTCGGGCGCACGGCCGGCATGTGGAGTCGCTCGGGGGCCGCTACATCACGGCCGAGGACGTCGGCACGTCGACCTCGGACATGGAGTACATCAAGGCGGAGACGAACCATGTGACCGGCCTGATCGGCAAGTCGGGCGATCCGTCGCCGGTCACGGCGTACGGAGTGTACCGGGGCATGAAGGCGTGCGTCCACTACCGCTCCGGATCGGACCGTCTTACGGGGAAGACGGTGGCGCTGCAGGGATGCGGCAGCGTCGGGTACCACCTGGCGAAGCTGCTGCACGCGGAAGGCGCGCACATCGTATGCACGGACATCGACCCCCAGCGGGTGCGGCGCGTGGTGGAGGAATGCGGGGCGACGGCGGTAGCGACGAGCGAGATCTACGACGTGCGCGCCGACATCTTCGCTCCCTGCGCGCTCGGCGCGGTGATCAACGACGACACGATCCGGCGGCTCCGGGTGGAGATCGTGGCGGGCGGCGCCAACAACCAGCTGGCCGAGGACCGCCATGGCGATCTGCTCGAAGAGCGGCACGTCACGTACGCTCCCGATTACGTGATCAACGGCGGCGGGTTGATCAACGTGAACGCTGAGCTGCACGGCTGGTCGCCGGAGCGGGCGCGCAACAAAGCCGGGGAGATCTACGACACGATCCTACGCGTGTTCGAGATCGCGCGGGAGGAACGGATCCCGAGCTACCAGGCGGCGGACCGGCTCGCCGAGCAGCGTATCGCCACCATCGCGCAGGTGCGGCGCAACCATGTCTGAGCAGATCTACATCGGCGCGGACCACGCGGGGTTTCAGCTGAAGCAGAAACTGGTCGACGAGCTCCGGCGGCTCGGGTACGAGCCGGTGGACGTGGGCCCGAAGGCGCTGGACCCGGCGGACGACTTTCCGGACTATGCGAAGCCCGTCGCCGAGGCGGTGAGCCTCGGTGCCGTGCGCCGCGGCGTCCTGACGTGCGGGACGGGGCTCGGCATGGCCTACGTCGCCAATCGGTTCGCGCGCGTGAGGGCAGCGGTCGCCTGGAGCCCGGAGATCGCCGAGCTGGCGCGCAAGCACAACGACGCGAATGTGCTGGTGCTGCCGTCGCGGTTCGTGAGCGAGGAGGAAGGGATGGAGATCCTGCACCGGTGGCTCGAGACGGGGTTCGAAGGTGGACGCCACGCGCGACGCGTCGCGAAGATCGACCATGGTTGACCGGCGCGCCCACCTGGCCCAGGCCGACCCGGCCATTTACGCGCTCATCCAACGGGAGGTGGAGCGCCAGGAGCACGGGCTCGAGCTGATCGCGAGCGAGAACTTCGCCACGCTGGCCGTCATGGAAGCGATGGGCACGGCGCTCACCAACAAGTACGCCGAGGGACTGCCCCGGAAGCGCTACTACGGCGGTTGCGAGGTCGTGGACGAGGTGGAGCAGCTCGCGATCGACCGCGCTAAGGCGTTGTTCAAGGCCGAGCACGTGAACGTCCAGCCGCATTCGGGCGCGCAGGCCAACATGGCCGCCTACCTCGCGATCGCGAAGCCTGGCGACACGCTGCTCGGGCTCGCGCTGTCGCACGGCGGCCACCTCACGCACGGCTCGCCCGTCAACTTCTCGGGGATGCTGTTCCGGGCGACCTCCTACGGAGTGCGGGAGGACACAGGGCGCATCGACTACGACCAGGTCCGCGAGGTCGCGCGCCGCGAGCGGCCGCGCATTCTCGTGGGCGGCGGCAGCGCCTATGCCCGCGTGATCGACTTCGCCGCGCTGCGCAGCGTCGCCGACGAAGTCGGCGCGATCTTCGTGGTCGACATGGCGCACTTCGCCGGGCTCGTGGCGGCGGGCATCCACCCGTCGCCGGTACCGCACGCCCAGATCGTCACGACGACGACTCACAAGACACTGCGCGGCCCCCGCGGCGGTCTGATCCTCTGCCAGGAGGCGTACGGCAAGGAGGTGGACAAGCTGGTGTTCCCCGGCATCCAGGGCGGTCCGCTCGAGCACGTGATCGCGGCGAAGGCGGTGGCGCTGGGGGAAGCGATGACGCCGGCCTACAAGCAGTACGCGATCCAGGTCGTGAAGAACGCTCAAACGCTCGCGGCGGCGCTGCTCGAGCGCGGTTACGCGATCGTCTCGGGCGGCACCGATACCCATCTCATGCTCGTCGACCTGCGGCCCAAAGGTCTGACGGGCAAGGAGGCGCAGACCTTGCTCGATCGCGCGGGAATCACGGTCAACAAGAACACCATCCCGGGGGACCCGCAGTCAGCGTTCGTGACCAGCGGGATCCGGATCGGCACGCCCGCGGTCACCACCCGCGGCTTCGCCGAGTCCGAGATGGAGAAAGTGGCCGACTGTATCGACACGGTCCTCACGAAGCAGGACGACGCGACCCTCGCGCGCGTGAAGGCCGAGGTCCGTGAGCTCACGGAGCAGTTCCCTCTGTACGCGGCGCCCGCCCGCCACACCGTGGGGTCGCGCCATGGCTGAGACCGGCAGCGGGGGGAGCGGGTTCTCCGGCCGGCCGTCGCGCGGCTCGGGATCCTTCACAGTGCATCTCGCCGACGAGCTCGAGGTCTACTTCAACGAGGTCGCCCACGGCCGCCCGGTCGGCTTCGTCGCCTCGTCCAAGTGGAAGCCCCCCACGGACATCTACGAGACCGACGACGCGCTCGTCGTCTACATGGACATCGCCGGCATGACCGCGGAGGATTTCTCCGTCGAGTTCGCCGACGGCATCCTCACGATCGGGGGCGAGCGCAAGCCGCGGCGCGAGGGCAAGCCGCACTACCATGCGATGGAAGTGCAGGTCGGCCCGTTCGAGCGCCGCTTCCGCCTCCCCGTGGCCGTGGACCCCGACTCGATCCGCGCCAGCTACGAGCACGGCTTCCTCGAGGTGCGGCTCACGAAGCTCCCCCCACGGCTCTCGGGTCCCCAATCCGTGAAGGTGCGGTAGATGGACCGCCTGCCGATCCTGCCGCTCGGCCAGGTGGTGGTGTACCCCCACGTCGTGCTGCCGATGGCGCTGACGGACCCGCACGCCGTGCAGCTCATCGACGAGGTGGTGCAAGGGAACAAGCGCTTGCTCTTGGGCATCGTGAAGCCGCTCGCCGGTGCGGAGCCTCCCGAGGGTGCGGTCATGCAGGCCCGGCCGGACGAGCTGTACGAGGTGGGGACGCTCGGGTCCGTGGTCCGGATGCTGAAGCTGGGCGACGGCTCGGTGCGGGTGATGGTGCAGGGGCTGGAGCGGGCGCGCTTCGTCGAGATCGGCCCGGCCGAGCACTGGCTCGTCGCGGGCTTCGAGACGCTCGCGTCCACCGGCCCCGAGGACGCCCGCACCGAGGCGCTGAAGCGCACCGTGCAGGCGCAGTTCTCGCGCGTGATCGACATCGCGCCCTACTTGGGCGAGGAGCTGCACGAAGTCCTGTCCGGGATCACCGACGGCTCGAAGCTCGCCGACTTCGCCGCCGCGAACCTGGACCTGGCGCTTCCCGCCAAGGCCGAGCTGCTGTCGATCGACGACGTGAACCGCCGGCTCGAGCGGCTCGCCGAGCTGCTGGGGCAGGAGCTGCAGGTGCTGGAGGTGGGCACCCAGATCCAGGAGAAGGTGAAGTCCCGGCTCGACGCGAACCAGCGCGAGTACGTGCTGCGCGAACAGCTGCGGGTGATCCGCCAGGAGCTGGGGGAGGACGACGGCGACGACGAGCTGGACGAGCTCGGACGGCGGCTCGACGAGGCCGGGTTGCACGCCGAGGCGAAGAAGGTCTCCGACCGCGAGCTCAAGCGGCTGCGCCAGATGTCGCCGCAGTCGGCCGAGTACCACGTGGCGCGCACCTACCTCGAGGTGTTCGCCACGCTCCCGTGGAACCGCACCTCCGAGGACCGCCTCGACCTGAAGGCCGCGCGCGAGATCCTCGACCGCGACCACTACGACCTGAAGACGGTGAAGGAGCGCATCCTCGAGTACCTCGCCGTCCGCACGCTCAACCCGCAGGCGCGTGGCAGCATCCTGTGCTTTGTGGGGCCGCCCGGGGTCGGCAAGACGTCGCTCGGCCAGAGCATCGCGGAGGCGCTGGGGCGGCGCTTCACCCGCGTGTCGCTGGGTGGAGTGCGGGACGAGGCGGAGGTGCGCGGCCATCGCCGCACCTACGTCGGCGCCCTCCCGGGCCGCATCATCCACGCGCTGCAGCGCTGCGAGACGCGCAACCCCCTGCTGATGCTCGACGAGGTGGACAAGATGGGGGCCGACGTCCGGGGCGATCCGACCGCCGCGCTGCTCGAGGTGCTCGATCCCGCGCAGAACGCCTCGTTCGTCGACCATTACCTCGAGGTGCCGTTCGATCTGTCAGGCGTCATGTTCATCGCCACCGCCAACAGCCTCGCACCGATCCCCGACCCCTTGCTCGACCGGATGGAGGTTCTCACCTTACCCGGCTACACCCCCGGCGAGAAGCTCGCCATCGCGAAGCGCTTCTTGCTGCCGCGTCAGCTCAAGGAGACGGGGCTCACAGCGGAGCGGGCGGGCGTCGCCGACGCGGCGCTGGAGCGGCTGATCGGGGAGTACACCCGCGAGGCGGGCGTACGCCAGCTGGAGCGCGAGATCCAGGGCGTGCTGCGCAAGGCGGCGCTGGAAGTGGTGGAGGGGCGGGGGGGGCCCGTCAAGATCTCCGTGAAGAACCTCGAGAAGTACGCCGGCCAGCCCAGGGTACAGAGCGAGGTGGCCGGGCGCAGCCCGGAGGTCGGCGTGGCCACCGGCCTCGCGTGGACACCGGTGGGCGGCGACATCATGTTCATCGAGGCAATCCAGATGCCCGGGAAGGGCCAAATCACCCTGACCGGGCAGCTGGGCGACGTGATGAAGGAGTCGGCGCAGGCGGCGTGGAGCTTGTTGCGGGCCCGTGCCAGTGCCCTCGGTATCCCGCTCGAGGCATTCACGCAGACGGACGTGCATCTGCACGTCCCCGCCGGCGCGGTGCCGAAAGACGGGCCCTCGGCGGGGATCACGATCGCCGCGGCGCTCGCGTCGCTCCTGTGCCAGCGTCCCTCGCGCCATGACGTGGCGATGACGGGCGAGCTGACACTGCGTGGCCGGGTGCTCCCGATCGGGGGGCTGAAGGAGAAGCTGACGGCGGCGGCGCGCGCCGGCGTGAAGACGGTGCTCGTGCCGGCGCGCAATCAGAGCGACATCGTGGAGGTCCCCGACGAGGTGAAGAAGCTGCTCGAGATCAAGCCGGTGGAGACGATCGACGAAGTACTCGAGCTCGCGCTGCTCGAGTCGCGCCTGCCGCGGCCGCTCGACGTCCGCGCGCGTAAGCCGGGGAGCCTCGAGGTCCGGCCGTGAGCGATTTCGCGACCCTCCAGGAAGCGTTCCAGCGGATCGGCCAGCAGGACGGCCGCTACCACGAGCGCGGCTATCTGTTCGTGCTGGCGGCGCTCGAGTACGCGCAGGGCAAGCTGGCGGCGCGCCGCCACCTGAGTGGAACCGAGCTCGCCTGGGCCTGCCGCGACTTCGCGCTCGACCAGTTCGGCCTGCTGGCGCCGACCGTGCTCCGTTTCTGGGGGATCACCAGCACGGAGGATCTTGGGCGCATCGTGTTTTCCCTGATCGACGTGGGGCTGCTCGCGCGGCAACCGAGCGACAAGCTCGAGGATTTCGATCGGGTGTACGATTTCACGGAAGTGTTCCGGGTCGGGTACCGCTGGCCCGGCCTGGAGCGCAGCTAGCGGGCGCTGGATCGGGGGAAGGGGGTGCCGCATGAGCACGGACGCCAGGGAATGGCCCGCCTGCCGGAAGTGTCAGCAAGGTCTACTCATCCCGCTATCGGACTACGGCCGCGACGGGGCGCCGATCACCTACAAGGCCTGGGTGTGCAGCAACCCGGAGTGCGGGTTCAACATCCGCATCGATAACGGGGAGATCTCCTTCGGTCGCGCGATCGGCCAGAGCTTCAAGTAAGGCTTGGACGCGGTGCGCGCGCCCGCGGTGAGCGGGCGCTTCTACCCGGGGACGAAGCGCGAGCTGGAGCGCGCCGTCCGCCAGCTCTTCGAGGCCGTGCCGCCGACGCGCCCCGCGCCCGCCCGCGCGGCCGTAGCGCCGCACGCCGGCTACGTCTACTCGGGGCTGACTGCCGCGCATGTGTTCGCCCGTCTCGACATCCCGCCCGTCGTCGTGATTCTGGCACCCAACCACACCGGCGTATGCGGCGCGCGCGGCGGCGCGTCACTGTGGGAAGCCGGCGTGTTCCGCACCCCGCTCGGCGACGTCCGAGTGGACGAGCGGTTCGCGGCCGCGCTGCTCGACGCGTCGCCCCTGGTCGCCGTCGATCATGCGGCTCACGCCCGCGAGCACGCGGTGGAGGTAGAGGTGCCCTTTCTCCAGATGCGCCGCGCTGACGTGCGCATCGTCCCCTTGGTGCTCGCCTGGGACGCCTGGGAGGGTTGCCGCGGTCTGGGGGAAACGCTCTCGGGCCTTACGGCGCGCTGGTCCGAGCCCGTGCTGCTGCTCGCCTCGAGCGACCTCACCCACTACGAGCCCGCCGCCGTCTCGGAGCGCAAGGACCGGCGGGCGCTCGAGGCCGTTGCCGCGCTGGACGGCGCCGAGCTGTTGCGGCGCTGCCAGAGCGAGGGCATCTCGATGTGCGGCCGTGCGCCGACAGCCACGGTCATCGCCGCGGCCCGAACGCTCGGCGCGGCGCACGCGGAGGTCGTGCACTACAGTCACTCCGGGATGGTGACGGGTGACGATGCCGCGGTTGTGGGCTACGGCGGGGTGGTGATCCCGTGACCCCGATCCCGGTGCTCTCGGCGACCGAAGCCGCCACGTGGGACTCGGTGGCACGCACGCAGTACCGCATCCCGTCGCGCGTGCTGATGGAAGCCGCCGGCCGGGCAGTCGCCCAGGTGATCGTGCGCGAATTCCCCGCGGTGATTACGCGCGGCGTGCTGGTCGCTGCGGGAGCGGGGAACAACGGCGGCGACGGTTGGGTGGTCGCACGCGCGCTCCACGCGGCGGGCGTGCCCGTCTGGGTCTCCGGGGTCGATCCCAAGACCGACGACGCCATCGACAACCGCGCGTTGGCGCGCGTGGACGGCGTGCGCGAGATCGGCCGCGACGAGCCGTGGCCCGCCGCCGCTGTGGCGGTGGACGCCCTGCTCGGCACCGGGGCGGCCGGCCCCGCGCGCGGCGACGTGTTGGCGCTGGCCCAGCGGCTCGTCGCGTACGGCGCGACCCTCGTCGCCGTCGACGGACCGACCGGGCTCGACTTGTCGAGCGGCGAGCCGCATGGCCCCGTCCGCGCGGCGCTATCGGTGACCTTCGGCGGCCCGCGCCGCGGCCACCTGCTCGCGCGCGAGTGGTGCGGCAAGATCGTGGTCGTGGACATCGGCTTCCCGCCCGCCGAGCCATCATGGCCGATCCTCGTCACCGACGCGTGGGCGGGCGCGCGGCTCCCCAAGCTGACCCCCACGATGCACAAGGGCGACCGCGGCCGGGTAACGGTGGTGGGCGGCTCGAACGGCATGACCGGCGCCGCGCTTCACGCCGCGCGCGCGGCGCTCGCCGCCGGCGCCGGGCTCGTGAAGCTCGTGGCCGGGCCGGAGACGATCCAGGCCGCCCGGGCGAGCCTCCCCGACGTGCTCACCCTGGAATCGGCGCTCGGCCCGGAGCTCGAGCCGGCCGCGGCAGAGGCGCTCGAGTGGGCGGACGCGCTGGTGGTGGGACCGGGGCTCGGCCGCGCGCCCGCGCGCGCCCCGTTCCTCCAGGCGGTACTGGCGCGTCGCCCCCTCCCGACGGTGGTCGACGCCGACGCCCTCGCGCTCTTCGTGGGACCAGTCGAGCGCCCTGTCGTGCTCACACCGCATCTGGGCGAGTTCCGGGCTCAGTTCGGCGACGAGTTGGCCGACGCGGCGGCGAACGACCGGTGGGGAGCGGCAGCGAAGGCGGCGCAGAAGGTGAAAGGGACCGTGCTCTTGAAGGGCGTCCCCACCGTGATCGCCGATCTCCGCGGCCCGATCCACGTGGTGGCGAGCGGTAATCCCGGGCTCGCGACCGGCGGCTCGGGCGATCTGCTCGCCGGATTCATCGGGGCCTTCCTGGCGCGCGGTAGTGCGGGCCCCGAAGCCGCGGCGCTGGGCGCGCACGTGCTGGGGCGGGCAGCCGAGCATGGAGCGCGGCAGTGGACCGCGCGTAGCCTCCGGCCGGCGGACGTGCTCGCTGCGCTCCCCGACATCTGGCGCGCGTGGGCGAGCGCGAAGCCGCTCGGTCCTCCGGTGCTCGCCGAGCTCGAGCTTCCGGAGACGGAGTGAGGACCGTCGGACGGTCGGACCGTCGGACAGTCGGACTGTGCATTCTTACCGTGATCGCAGTCCTGTCCGACGGTCCGACTGTCCGACAGTCCGCCCGTTGGCGCCCCGAAGATCGAGTCCTCATCAGTGACTTCTCCGTCATCGAAGCCGTTGCCGCGTCCCCGTTCACCGTCTTCGCCGCGACGACCCACGGGCTCACGATCTACGACCGCCAAGCGCGGACGTGGCGTCTGCCGGTCACCGCGCTCGACGGCTATCCCCCGGCCCGGGTCTACGCCGCGCTGGCGGACGTGGTCGACAACGCCGTATGGCTCGGCACTACTGACGGGTGGGCGCGCTACGATGCCAACGTCCGGACGTGGGAGCAGGGACGCGTCCCAGGCGGCGTCGCGAGCTTGATGCTCGACGCGCGCGACCCGGCGAGCGGCATCTTCGTGCAAGGCGCGTTCGGGTGGGGATTCCTCCCGCGCGGCGCGCTCGTTCCCGTGCCGGACCGGCCGCTGCCGCCACCGGGGCAGCGCATGGTGCCGCTCGATGCCCGCACCGCGCTCGCCCAGACGCCGCTGGCAGACGCCATGCGGGCGCTCATCCTCACCGACCCGCGCCTCTCCCACTACCGCTTCACCGCAGCGGCCCGCTCCCCGGACTTGAGCGAGCTGTTCCTCGGCTCGGACGGCGTGGGCCTGATCCGGCTTGATCCATCGACCGGGCAGTGGGACCGGCTCGGGTTCGGGCTAGTCGCCGCGCGCGCCGGGGCGGTCGCGGCTGGGCCCGGCCGGGGGGATGGGGAGGGCGTGTGGGTGGCGTCCGCGGGGCGAGTAGCAGAGCGCCGCGGGCTGACGTGGGTCGCGGCGGATCTCTCGGCCGACACCACGATCGAGGGGTGGGGCACGCTCGGGTTCCCCTGCGTCGACGGGCGCCGCTTGATCGCGAGCGGGCCCTCGCTCTGGCTCGCGTGCGAGCGCGGCGTCGTCAGGATCGACGCGGGTGGCTCGCGGATCAAGCTGTTTGAGCTGGACCCGCCTACGGCCCTCGCCCGGGCGCCGGATGGCGTCTGGGTCGGCAACGCGCGCGGCCTCTTCGTCGTCACGAACGACGGTAAGGTGGTCCGGGTGGGTCGGGCGGACGCGCCCGTCCTCAGTCTGGTCGCCGGGCGGGAGAGCCTCTGGGTCGGCACGGCGGGTGGCCTCGGCCTGCTCGCGCCGGGGGAGGACGACGTCGCGGTACCACCCGACGTTGCAGCGCAACCGTCGCTGGGCGGGCCGATTCTAGCGCTCGCGCTGCTGCGCGACACGCTCGTCGCCGTCACTCGCGACCAGCTCGGCTGGCGCGATCCCGCGACGCGACGCTGGACGCTGGTGCGCGGGCGACCCGAGCTCGGCCGCGTGACTGCACTCGCTGCCGATGCCGGCGGGGCGGGGAGCGGGGGGGCGGCGGGGGCCGGGGTATGGCTGGCAGCAACGAACGGACTGGCGTTCTGGGACATCGCGCACTCCACATTCCGCGTGCTGGGCGTGCCGCTCGACGTGCCGTCACCCGTGCGCGACGTGGCGGTCGATCCGCCCTACTTGTGGGTCGCTACCGACAGCGGGCTGGTGCGCTTCGCACGAGACGCGGCGCTGCGATGAGCGCCGCCCTGCGCCTCGGCAGGGGCGGGGAATTCGACCGGCTGCGCCGCATCTTTGCTCGGCTGGGGCGGACCGGGCAGAGCCTGGGCGATGACTGCGCGCTGATTCGCGTCGGGCGCACCTGGCTTGCCGTCAGCATCGACCTGAGCCTCGAGGACGTGCATTTCCGGACCGCCTGGCTCTCGTTCGCCGATATCGGGTGGCGGTCGGTCGCGGCGGCCTTGTCGGACCTCGCTGCGGACGGGGCTGAGCCGATCGGCGTCGTGGTCTCATTGGGCGTCCCGGGAAAGGGCCGGGGAAGGGGGAAGGGGGAAGGGGATCCCGCGGCGGAGATCATGGCGGGAGTCGGCGCGGCCGCGCGGAGAGTGGGCGCGCACGTGCTCGGGGGGGACCTGGTCCGTTCAGATCGGTACCTGGTGGACGTGTGCGTCCTGGGGTGGACGGTGCGCCCGGTGCGTCGCCACGGGGCGCGTCCCGGTGATGGGGTGTGGGTGACGGGAGCGCTGGGCGGCGCGCAGCTGGCGCTGCAGGCGCTCGCGGCGGGTCGGCGCCCGCCCCCCGGGTTGTTTCGTCGCTTCGCGCGCCCCGTGCCGCGCATCGCCGCGGGACGCCGGCTGGCCGCGCTCGGCGCGCGGGCGATGATCGATGTCTCCGACGGGCTCGCCGCCGACGCGGCCCACCTCGCCGCGGCGTCGGGCATCCGGGTCGAGATCGCCGTGGAGCAGGTGCCGCGTTTTCGCAGCGTCCCTGGGCACGTCGCCGTGGCGAGCGGCGAGGAGTTCGAGCTCCTGGTTGCACTGCCGCCCCGCTTCACGGATCGGGACGCGCGATCGTTCCGAGTCGCGACACGCGTTCCGCTCACCCGGATCGGTCGCTGTGTCCGAGGGTCGGGTGTACGGCTCACCGACCACGGCCGGGCGATCGCGGCCCCCAAGGGCTTCGATCATTTTCCAGCGGGATGATCCGCACCATCTGGTTCTACCTCGTGCTGGTGGTGTCGAGCGTGATCCACGCCGGCGGGGTGCTCGTGGCGGCCTTGCTGGGCGTGAAGCGCCGGCCGGGCGGGATCTACGACTGGGGCGCCACCGACTGGGCGCGCGACATCATCGCTGCGGCGGGCACCCCCGTGGAGCTTCAGGGGGCCGACCGCATCCCGCGGAACCAGCCCGTCGTGTACGCCTCGAACCATTCCTCGATGTTCGACATCTGGGCGCTCGCCGCGACGCTCCCCGGATCGGTGCGCTTCGTCGCCAAGCAGGAGCTCGTGAAGGTCCCGCTGGTGGGTCGCGCGATGCTCGCCGCCGGTCACGTCGCCATCGACCGCTTCAATCGGGCCCGGGCGTTCGAGGCGTACGAGCGGGCCGCCGCGGTGATCCGGGGCGGTATCTCGGCCGTCGTCTTTCCGGAAGGCACCCGCAGCCGCACCGGCGAGCTGCTGCCGTTCAAGAATGCACCGTTCGGTCTGGCGATCGCCGCGGGCGTGCCGGTCGTTCCCGTGTACGTGCACAACAGCTTCCAGATCTTGCCCAAGGGCGGGGTGCGGCTGCACCCGCGCCCGATCCGGGTCCTGATCGGCGAGCCGATTGCCACCGCCGGCCTGTCCCTCGACCACCGGCAGTTGCTCGCCGAGCGCACCCGCGCCGCGCTGCTCGCGTTGCGGGCGCGCGTTGACTCGGGGGACGGCTCCCGCTAGGGTAGGGGCCACCATGAGTACCATCATTTCCGTGCACGCCCGCGAGATCCTCGACAGCCGGGGCAACCCCACCATCGAGGCCGATGTTACGCTGGCGAGCGGCGCCGCCGGCCGCGCCGCCGTGCCCAGCGGCGCGTCCACGGGCGAGCACGAGGCGGTCGAGCTGCGCGACGGTGACCAGAAGCGGTTCCTCGGCAAGGGCGTGCTCGAGGCGGTCAAGAACGTGAACGAGGTGATCGGGCCGCGGCTCGAGGGGATGTCGGCGGAGGAGCAGATCGCGGTGGACTACGCTATGCTCGAGCTCGACGGCACGCCGAACAAGGGCCACCTCGGCGCCAATGCCATCCTCGCGGTGTCCATGGCCGTGGCGCGGGCGGCGGCGCAGGACGCTGGGCTCCCGCTGTACCGCTATCTCGGCGGGCCGGTCAGCAACGTGCTGCCGGTGCCGATGATGAACATCCTGAACGGCGGGGCGCACGCCGCCAACACCGTGGACTTCCAGGAGTTCATGGTAGTGCCGATCGGCGCCGAGAGCTTCCCCGAGGGGCTGCGCATCGGTGTGGAGGTGTTCCACGCGCTCAAAAAGGTGCTCGCGAAGCGCAACCTCTCGACCGCGGTGGGCGACGAAGGCGGCTTCGCGCCCAACCTGCCGAGCGACGAGGCGGCGCTCGAAGCGGTGATTGCGGCGATCGAGGCCGCGGGCTACGAGCCCGGCAAGGACGTGGCGATCGCACTCGATCCGGCCGCGTCCGAGTTCTATCAGGACGGTTGCTACGTCTTCAAGAAGAGCGGCGCGGGAACCAAGACGGCCGAGGAGATGGTCGCGCTCTACAAGGGCTGGATCGACCGCTACCCGATCGTCTCGATCGAGGATGGGCTCGCCGAGGACGACTGGGCCGGCTGGGCGAAGCTCACGGAGGCCCTTTCCAGTCGAGTCCAGCTCGTCGGAGACGATCTGTTCTGCACCAACGTCGAGCGCCTCGACCGCGGGATCGAGGACGGGGTCGCGAACGCGATCCTCATCAAGTTGAATCAGATCGGCTCGGTCACCGAGACACTGCAGTGCATCGAGCACGCCCGGTCCAACGGGTACGGCGCCGTGATCTCGCACCGCTCCGGGGAGACCGAGGACACCTTCATCGCCGATCTGGCCGTCGGCACGGGCGTCGGGCAGATCAAGACGGGGAGCGCCTCGCGCACCGACCGCGTCGCGAAGTACAACCAGCTCCTCCGGATCGCCGAAGAGCTGGGCGACGCGGCGTATTATCCGGGCCGCGACCTGTACGGACTATGACCCGCACGCGCATCGCCGGCATCGCCGGCGCCGTCGTGCTCGCGGGGCTCGCGTTTCAGGCGGGCGAGTACGGCACCGTCGACTGGCTGAAGCTGCGGCGCCAGCTCGCGGACGAGCGCCGTGCGGTGCGCGCTCTCGAGGTGGAGCTCGACTCGCTCGCCCGGCTCGCCCGCGCGCTCGAGACCGACCCCGCCGCGCAGGAGCGCGCGGCGCGGGAGCAGTTCGGCATGATTCGCAAGGGGGAGATCCTCTACCGCTTGGTGCCACAAGTGGACCCAGCCCCGCCGCTGCCCAGGTAATCGACGCACCCGGCCGGCGGCTTGGCTAGCGCGGCCCGATCCCCACCGCGAAGCTCACGGCCTCGACTGACTCGCTCCGACTCCCGCCTCCGAGCTGCGCGCCGTCCACACGGTAGCCGAGCCGCATCCACAGTGCCGACCCGCGCGGCCGCAGCACCACCCCGGCTTCCCCACCTTGCACGTGGTCGACTGCCTCGGGGAGGTTTACCTTGGCCGACAGCGCGCGCCACAGTTCGACGTACGTCTCGAGCGGCGTCGACGCCAGCGCCGACTGCGCGCGAGCGCGCACTGGCCAGAGCACCCAGCGCTCCGTCACGGCGCCGATCACGAAAGCGCGCACGTGCGGCCCCACGCTCAATCTGAGCCACGGCCATGGCTGCACACCCAGGAACGCTCGCGCTTCCACGAGATCGCGCGCCACGGAATCCGAACTCCCGCTGCTCGGCTGCACACGCCCCTCTAGGTAGCCCGCGCCCAGCATGAGGCTCCCGAGACTGACGCCGGCATCGACGCCGAAGGTCGGTCCGCTGAACGACCCAGCGGGCCCTCCCACTTCTCCGAACCGCACGATGGCGCCGTCGGCGAAGACGGTGCCCCGCGGGCGCTGTTGCGCCGCCAGCGGTAATGCGACCAGCGTGAGGGCCCAGGCGAGGCGCGCCAAGGTCTTCATTGCGCCCCCTGCTCCAGCAGCGTCGCCGGTCCGGCGCGCACCCGCAGCCGGATCTCGGCGAGCGCCTTCGCGTTCTGCCGCCGCACGTCCTCCAGGCGGCGCTTCGCCGCGTCGCGCGCTGCGGCGCTCGCCCCGGCGACGACGTCGAGGGGAGGTGCGGACCGCTGCGCGAAGAAGCTCGCCAGCCCGGCCCCACCGATGGCGGCCGCCACCGCGAATCGCCCCTTGATGCCGTCGGCGTCGTGGGCGACGATCGACGGCAGCACGACCACGGCGACCGCCGCCGCCAGGCCTCCCGCGAGCGAGCGCACCGCCGGCCCGGAACGCACTCCCGGCGACGTCGCATCGCCCGGCGACGGCCACGGCTGCGTGTCCGGGCGCGCCCGCTCGATCTCGAGCGGGAGCTGGCGGACCAGCTGGCGCGCGCCGGCTGCCGCCTGTGAGGTGACCCGCAGCAGGTAGTGGCCGCTCTTCACCGCCTCTCCCCGCTCCGTGCCGTCCCATGTCACCGCGAGGCTGTCGTCAATCGGTCCGCTATAGAGTGAATTCACGACGGCCCCGTCGTCGCGGGTGACTGCGACGGCGATGTCGTGCGGCGTGCTCGCCACCAGCCTGGCGGTGAGGCGCTCGGCGCGGGCCCGAAACTCGGTCTCGGGCGGGACCCGGATGAAGACCGTCCTCGTTCCCTGGCGCACTTCCTGGAACAAGCTGGTCACCTGCGGCGGGAAGATGATCGCGCTCGGGCGGTAGGTCGGATCGGTGACTGCGATCTGCCGGAACGCGGCTACGGCAGAGTCGCGGCGGCGCCGAAACAGCTCGGTGGCGCCGAGATACGTCAGCGCCTGGAGCCGCTCGGGGGTGGAGAAGGTGTCGCTCGTCGCGCGCAGCAGGCCTTTTCGCAGCGTCGCTGCTGCCGCCTCGTAGTCGAGGTTCTGGTACGAGCGCATTCCGGTGGTGAGCAGGTCGGTGGCGGACTGGGCCGCGACCGTGGGGCCCCGGGTCACGAGCGCAAGCGCAGCGACCACGAGCGTCGTGACCAGGCGGCGAATCATGGGGCGAGCTCTCGCAACACGATGTCGGTGATCGCTAGCCGCTGGCCCGACGCGATCTCGAAGGTGCGCTCGTACGGCTGGAAGCCCTCACGCTCCACGCGCAGCAAGTGCGTCCCGGGCCAGACGGGCAGGTCCCTCAGCGGAACGGTCCCGAGTAGCTGTCCGTCGACGTACACGTTGCCCCAGGGCAAGGCGTTGACGGACAGGCGGCCGAGCTCCATGCGATGCGCCACAGCGGGCGGCGGTGCGGACTTCTTGACCGCCGGCGGTTGGGGCGCGGTGCGCGTCACGCGCGGGGCAGTCACCCGCTTGGTCGCCGGAGGCAGGGGACGAGGGGCCGGCAGACTTGGAGTCACCGACGCCGGCTGGCTGTCGCGCGGTGCGCTATCGGGCGGCGCCGTCGAGGGAGGGCCCGACGTGGGCGGGATCGGGACCGCCGTGGTCGCGGGCGGGCGTCCCACTCCCAGGCGGCGCTGGAGCGGCGGCGCGGCGGGGAGCGTCGACAGGCTGAGCCACACACCGCCCGCGCCGAGCGCGAGCACGATGCCGGCAGCGGCGGCGAGGCGGCGCCCCACGCGGCGCGGCTCGGGCTCGTCGTCCATGATGACGATCGGCGAGCCGGGTCCCCGGCGCGGGTTGAGCGAGAACAGGGCGGCGCGCTGCCCCGCCCCCGGCGACGTCCCGCCGATCGCGCCGACGAAGTCGAGCACCGTCGGGAACCGCTCGGTGGGGCGGCTGCTCAGTGCGCGCCGCAGCGCCTCGGAGACGTGTGCGGGAATCTCCGGGCGGACGCCGCTCAGGTCGGGGATCGGTTCGTTCCCGGGCGGCCTGGCGCTCAAGCATTCGTACGCCAGCGCCGCCAACGCGTATTGGTCCGCGGTGGGCGTCGGGCCGCGGGCGTTGAAGACTTCGGCCGCGGTGCGACCGGTCGCCACCACTTCGGCGACGGCGAAATCGCCCACCAGGGCCCACTCGTTCGCGTCGAGCATCACGTTGCCGGACGAGAGCGCCCCGTGGAACACGCCCCGCCGGTGTGCGTAGTCCAGCGCGCTCGCGACCTGCTCGAGGATCCGCAGGCAGTCGGCGAGGTCCATCGGTCCGTTGGTGCGGACTAGCTCCGCGACGGAGCGACCCTGGAACTGCTTGGTGGAGAACCAGAGGAAGTTCGCCGTGGCCCCGCACCGGTAGATCGGCAAGATGTGGGGATGATCGAGTGCCGCGGCCGCTTCCGCCGCGCGCCGGAATCGGTCTTCCGCTCCCGCGTCCCGCAGCGGCTGGCGTGGCGCGACCTTCACCTCCACCTGCCGGTCCTGGCGCGGGTCATAGGCCAGGTAGACGATTGTGGAGCCTTGGTCGCCAGGCTGGAGCAGCGCCTCGATGCGGAATTCGCGCGTCAGCTCACGGCGCGCGTCCAGCTCCGTGAGGACAGCCGGCGGGGCCTGTTTAGCTTCGGCCCCGGGCAGCTGGTAGCCGCACACCGCACAGCCCGGCGCGCCTTCTGGGATGTCGAACAGCGAGCAGCGCGGGCACTTCATCGGGGCACCCCGACGAGCGCCGCGAGCGGGAGGGTCCTCATGGCTTCCCTAGCGCGGCATGCAAGCGCCGCACCGCGTCGGCCGCTCGGCAGGGGCTCGCCGCCCGAACACCAAGCCAGCCGTGCCACCCCCCCTGTGGCAGGCAAGCAACGGATGTGTCGGGCGCCCAACGCCAGCTGCAAGGCCATGGTGATCAATCTTAAGCCTTCGTCAAGGATTCGGGGCGGTACTGCGACGTTGTCGTTTCCACCCCGGCCCCGTTCGCAGACGATAGGCCCGCGGGCTGACGCCGAACTCGCCGCGGAAGCTGCGGTTGAAGTTCGACACGTCGCCGAAGCCACACTCGAGAGCGATGTCGATGATCTTCGCCCGTTCTGCCACCAGCCGCAGCGCGGCCTCACGCAGGCGCGCCCGGAGCACGAACTGATGCGGGGTCACGCCCGTCACGCGCTGGAACGTGCGGAGGAAGTGGTACGGGCTCAGACCCGCGTCACGCGCCAGGCTTCCCAGGCTGAGTCGCGCGCTGGGACGACGTTCAATCGCCCGCACCATTCGCGTCACGCGCGCCACCGCGTTGCCTGGCGCACCGCTCCCGCTGGCGCGGAGTGCGCTCACCAGCTGCACCACCTGGGCCGCCAGGTGGACGCTCACTTCCTCCCACGCCACTGCAACGGACCCGGCCAGACCAGCGCACGCCTGTGCGACGAGCGGCGCCAACTCTCGTAACGGCGGCAAGCGAGGCAGCCGGAACGCCGGCGCGGCGCCGGAGGCTCCCGCATCCGCCGCGAGGCGCTCGAAATAGTCCGGGGTGTACCGAAACGCGAGGCAGCGGTCCCCCGAACCATGCTCATGCCCACACTCGAAGCATTGACCGGCGGTGCCCAACAGCAGCGAGCCTGGCGTCATCAGCTCGCGACCCGCCGCGGAGCGGTATTGAAAGGTCCCCGCCGCGACCATGCCGATCGAGACGTGCCCGTGATACTCTTCGAACGGTCGGTCCTGGGGACCGGACGTGCAGATCACATCCTCGACGGTCCAGCCCTCGCCGCGAGCCAGCACGCGCCCTGTGACGCGCCCCCGGTCACCGGTCAGAGCGCGCTGCGCCACCGCCCGCTCCACCTCGAGCGCAATTTTTGCCAAGACTTCGCTCCTGTGACTACGTATGATGCTCTCAACTTGAAAGCCCGGGGGACACAAAGGCAATCCCCGGTTGCGCCACTCACGCGGGAGGGCAGCATGAGCGTTGCGATGAAAGCCAAGACAGCGATTCCGGCCGGGCTGGATCCGAGCGTGCTCGCGCGGGTCGTCGAGGAAGGATACGGACCGGGGGCCTGGCACGGTGCCGACCTGAGGGCAGCGCTCGCCGACGTTTCGCCGCAGCTCGCGTTCTGGCGGCCGGCGCCCGGGCGTCACAACATCGCCGAGATTGCGCTGCATCACGCCTACTACACCCGCTCCGTGTGGGGCCAACTCTCTGGTACACCAGCGGAGCCCTTCGTGCTGGAAGGTGACGACTGGTTCGCACTG
This sequence comes from Gemmatimonadota bacterium, assembly GCA_003220935.1. Classification (GTDB taxonomy): domain Bacteria; phylum Gemmatimonadota; class Gemmatimonadetes; order Gemmatimonadales; family GWC2-71-9; genus 20CM-4-69-16. Next base: position 11,252 of record QHTT01000072.1, on the reverse strand, counting down.
CCCGATCAGTCCAAGCTGACCTGGCCCGAGATCCGGGCCGTGGTGGAGGCGGAGCAGGGGCGATTAGCCACGGTCATCGCCGACATCCGCGTCGGCCGAGCGCAATCGTCACTCACCGACGCCGAGCGTTTCGACCTGGTCCTCGGCATCACCTGCCACGCTGTCTACCACGCGGGGCAGGTACAGCTCATCAAACGGCTGGGCGCGGAGTAGCTGCCGATGGCCACCGCACTGGCGAACGACGGCGCGTACAGCTTCGATCCTCGTGTAGCGGTCGAGCACGTGCGCGCGTCCGACCCGGTGCTCGCGCGCGTGATCGACGCCGTGGGGCCGTTCCGCTTGCAGCTCAAGCGTGCTCCGAGCAGTTTCGCCGCGCTGGCGGAGGCCATCGTCTACCAGCAGCTCAGCGGCAGGGCCGCGGCTACGATCTTCGCGCGCGTGTGCGCGCTGTTTCCGCGCGCGCCCGCTGGCCCCACGGCCGAGCAGATGCGGCGCGTCTCGGACGTGCAGCTTCGGGGCGCCGGGCTGTCGCGTGCGAAGCTCCTCTCGTTGCGCGACCTCGCGCGGAGGGTGGCCGACGGCGAGATCCCCACGCTCGCCGAGGCGCGTCGCATGAAAGACGAGGCGCTTGTCGAGCGCCTCACCGTGGTGCGCGGTATCGGCCGGTGGACAGCGGAGATGTTTCTGATTTTCCGCCTCGGCCGCCCCGACGTGCTGCCCGCAGACGACTACGGCGTTCGGAAGGGCTTCGCGATCGCGTTCAAGAAACGCGGGCTGCCGGCGCGCGCGGAGCTGGAACGACACGGTGAGCGGTGGAAGCCGTACCGCACGGTGGCTAGCTGGTATTTATGGCGCGCGCTCGAGGGCGCGACCAAAGCGCGGGCACTCCCGTCCCGGCCGGGGCTCCGCTAAGTTCTGTTCCTGCATTCAAGGCGGCGTAGCTCAGCTGGTTAGAGCAGCGGAATCATAATCCGCGGGTCGTCGGTTCGAGTCCGACCGCCGCTACTGCCATCGCCAGACTGGCGCTCCGGGCAGGGGTTGCTCGGACGGTCCGCTCACAGTCGGCCTCCGTGTTAGTCGCGCCCGGCCCGGGCGCGCCCTTACAGGGCACACATTCGCGCCGAGCCCGGGCTCTCAGCCCGGGAATAATCGACCGGAGCATCCGTGTGGGGACGGGTCACGGCAAGTGATGCCGAGCGTGCCGTCACAACGACTTTAGAAACTCGATGATGGCTTCCTGATCGCTCAGAGTCAGCCTACCAAAACGGTTGGACACGTCGCTGGCCTCTCCTCGATGCCGCACGATGGCGTCGCGCAGCGTCAGCGACGCCGCGTCATGCATCAGCCGCGGGCGCAAGCGCACGCCCCATAATGGCGCGGTCCGCACCTTGTTTCGCGTGCGGCCGACGCTGTCGATCGAAAACTCCTTCCACACGGTCTTGTATACGGCGGGCCCGTAGTGCTCCGGCATCGCCATGACGATCCCGTCGCCCGTGCCGACGTTGTGCAACAGAAAATCGCCGAAGGGGTGGAATGCCTTCTCACCGAGCGCCGGCGGGATTGTGTCGGTTCCGCCGTTGATCGCCGTCCCGGCGGCGGCCGTGACCAGGGTGCGAACGTGACACGTGGCGCAGCCGATTGCGTCGAACAATTCCGACCCGCGGCGCGCCGCGGGGGTCGCGGCCAGCACCGTATCGCGGGCGGGCGCCTTGGTGGCCCGCACGAAGCGGGCGAACCGCTCGAAATCGGCGAGCCCGTCCGCGTGCGTCGTATCGTTCGGCTCGGATGCCGTATTGCACAGCGTGGTCACTTCGTCGGGGAACAGGCGGGTGGTGAAGCCCATCTCATTCAGGTAGGCATCCGCCGAAAACGACAGCAGGCTGGCGTGCTGATCTTTCCACCCGAACCGCCCGATGCGCGTTTCCCCCGGGGCCTCCAGGATCGGCACATAGAGCGCCTGACCGCGGATCGTGCCGCGCGTCGCCCGGCGTTGCGCGCGCGCGATCTCGATCAGCGTCTCGTCGGCGACGGCTTCCACCAGCCCGTCGCCCAGCAGGTTGAGCGACGCGCGCGTCGTGCGAATCGTCTCCGTGTCGGGCACCCGTTCTTGAATCTCGGAATCCGGGAACGCCGCGTTCGGGCAGATGGCCCGATCGTTGACGAGCGTGCGACCGGAGATGGTGACCGTGCCACGCGCGATCGGGATGTCCGCATCGCGGAACCGTCCATCCGGTCCCAGATGCCCCACCCGCAATTCGGTGATCTGACTCGCTCCGCCGGAGGTGGGGTTTTGGTGGCACTCGCGGCAGGCCTGCGCGTTGTAGAGCGGTCCCAATCCATCCGCGATTTCTTCCACCTCGTCGAACGCCTCCTGATCGACCTCATGAGTGGAGTCATCATTCGCCCCGTTGCTCCGGTCGTCGAAGCCGGTCGGTGCCTCCGCCGCGCTGCTCGGGATCGGGACGCTGATCGGTGGAGGGGGTGGACTCACCCGGCACGTTGCCAGCGCAACCATCACGGGGGCGAGCCACAGCGCGGGGCGCGAGAGCCTGACGCGAACCATGCGAGCCTCACGAAACGAGTGGATGATCCCTGGCCGGGGTGCCCGGCGGTCGGAGAGCCCACAGGCTAATGGTTGCCTGGTCCGGCATCAACCGCGGGTTCTCGGTCGACATTCGACCACCCGCCCCGCCGGCAGGCTCAATTCTCGATTACACAAGCAGTTAGCAGCGGTCGGGGCGGGTGTGTGGTCCACGTCGCTGTTAGTTTCACACCGGTAATTGCATATTGGTCGCCCCCTTATGGCCAACACCGAGCAGGACGTCTGGGTGTTCCGGATCGTGCACCAGGACACGGGCAAGCCCGCGCAGGGCGTGCCCGTGACCGTGCTCGACAAGACGGGGAATCCGGCCGGTTACTGGGTGAGCGAGGCGGACGGCACCGTGACGATCCCGCGGCGCGATGTTGCCAAGCTGCGGCTGCGTGTGGGGCTCCGCAATGAGGAGCCGATCGAGCTCGTCACCGCGTCGTTGGGGGAAGGGCCGATTGACCTCGCAGCGCCCACCTGGCTGCCGCAGGCGCCGTCGGGCGCGAGCGAGCGGGCCCCGCGAGAGCCCGGCCCGACCGCGACGCCGCGGCCTGCGGAGCCGCACGACGTGCCGGGGCACGTCCTGTACTTCCAGCGGCTCGTAATGTTCGCCGAGGGGGCGCCCGACGCGAAGCACGGGCCGCGCGACGCCGTCGCGGATTTCTTCGCGCTGGCGAGCGACCACGCGGCGCCGATGCGGTACGGTGCGCTCGTCGAGCTCGAGGAGTCGTGGCAGTCGCTCGGCGTGCAGTGGGGCGAGCTGCTGTACAGCGTCTCGCTGACGCCGGGCGACGAGGCGCGGCTCGCGGTGCTCGACGGCCGCTGGCGCCGAGAGGCGGAGGCGCGGGAGCGCCCGCTCCAGATCCTCGCCCGCATGGTCGGCAGCTCGATGCTCGGCGATCTCGTTACGGCGCTGGGCACCGACCTGCAACTCGACCCGCTGACGCTCTCCGAGCCCACGCTCGACGTCGCGGTGACGAACACCGTCCAGCTGATCCGCGAGCGCACCGAGCGCATGAGCAGCGCCCTGCGCCGTCGGCCCCTCGGCGTCGTCGACGCGAATCACGAAGCGCCCTCGCAGGCGGCGATCCGGACGGTGCGCAACACCAGCCCGGACCGGGTCGTCACCTTCCACTTCTTCGAGCCGCTCGAGCGCTTCAAGGTCGCGGTGCGGACTCCGCGCGTGCGCCCGGTGATCTTCGTCCCGTTCCGCCTGCCGAATCTCGCGACGCCGGACGTGGTGCGGCGCTTCGGCTACATCTTCCGGCGCACGCTGCTCGACCGCTCTTTGCAGCCGGACCTCGAGCGCCTGCTGAGCTCGGACGACGGCTGGGGCGCGGACGGCGCCGCCCGCAGCCGGCTGCTCGACCACATCGAAGCGAACCTCCTCTACTATTCGACCGCCATCATCTCGGCGGGCGATCCCGCTGCCCGGTACACCGCGCTGGCGAAGTTGCGCGACCCGGCGGGACGACCCCTCACCGAGCTGGTCGAAAACACCGTGCTGGGCCGCATCGGCAATGCCATCGCGCTGCCGCTCCGCTCGGCCGACCGGCTGCCGCGCGAGTGGCAGGAGGCCCTCGCGACCTATACGACCCGGCCGCCGCGCGTGAACGAAGTGTTCACCGTCACGATCCCACATCCAGGGGTGTGGGTCACGGCGCAGCCACACGACCCCATGCAGCAGCGTGAGGCGGGCGAGCGGAACGCGGCAGGGTGAGCGACGCGCCGCCTGCTCGGCACCGCTAGGGCAGCGTTACGCGAGATCGCTCCAAATGACAGGCTGGATCGGTCGGGACCGCTCGGCAGCGAATCGCTGCGCAGCCGCGAGATGCGCTTCGTACTCCTGGCGCCACGCCGGCGGCAGGTTCTCCCGAAAGTACGCTGCCGTCATCACCATTCCCGGAGGCCGGCTGCTCGCGCCGTAGCCAACCTCCACGACGTCGCCGAGGAAGCACGTCGAGCTGCCAGTGTCCATCACGTTCACGACGCGGCACTCGAAATACGCGTAGCACTCCTCCAGCACCGGCACGCCCAGCTTGCCCAGGCGATGGGGGATGTCGGCCAGCTTGTCGCGCGCGCGCCCGCTCGCGAAGCCGAGGCGGTGGATCAGCTCGAACTGGTCGCTCCGCAGCAGGTGCATCACGAAGCGCCCCGTGGCGAAGATCAGGTCGTGACTGAAATTGAACTTGTGGATGTAAACCGACACCCGTGGGATCGCCGGCACGATCGAGGCACGCACCGCCGAGTCGGAGATCATGCCGTTGCGCTTCCCGTCGCGCTCGGAGGTGATCGCGACGACGGGGGAGGTGAGGTTGCGCAGCAACTGGTAGGTCTCGTCCGGCCGCATCTCGAGCCTCCGGGGCGTGAGGTCGGGGGCCAAGATATCATTATGTATATGGCCCCGCTGCTCGACCGCTTCCGCGCGCACCTCGATCGCACCCGGCTCTTCCCGGCGCCGGGCACCGCGGTGCTCGCGGTTTCCGGTGGCCCCGACTCGGTGGCGCTGCTCGATCTGATGCGCGCGGTCGCGCCGGGGCGCGGTCTCTCGCTCGTCGTGGCGCACGCGGATCACGGAATTCGGGCGGACAGCCGGACCGTCGGACAGTCGGTCGGCGCCCTCGCGCGCCGGTACGGGCTGCCGTTCGAAGTGGCTGAGCTCGAACTGGGGCCGCAGGCCACCGAGACTGCGGCGCGGCGCGCGCGCTACGCGTGGCTCGCCGTCGTCCGGGAGGCCCATGCTGCGCGCTACCTCGTCACGGCGCATCACTCGGACGACCAGATCGAGACGATCCTGCTGCGCGTGCTACGGGGAAGCGGGCTCGCGGGGCTCGCCGGGATGCCGGCGCGCGGCCGCGGGGGTCTCGTGCGGCCGCTGCTCCCGTTCACCCGCGCGGAGCTAGCGGCGCACGTCGCGGAGTCGGGCCTCCCGTTCCACGACGACCCGGCGAACCGCGATCCGCGCCACCTCCGGTCGTGGGTACGGGTCGAGCTGCTGCCCCGGCTCGCGGCGCGAGTCGGAAGCCGGGTGCGCGCCGACATCCTGCGGCTGGGCCGGGCGGCGGCCGCGGATCGCCGCGCGTGGGACCGTGTGTTGGAACTCGTTCCGCAGCTTCAGCTTCACCTCGTCGATGCCGGCTTCGACGTTGCTCGGTCCGCCTTGTCCCGCTATGATAAGGCATTGTCCGTGGCTCTCTTGCGCGCCGCGGCGCGACGGGTTGGGCTGGTATTGGGCCCGCGCCGGGCGCGACAACTGCTGGGCCTCGCGGGGCATCCTTCGGGACGGCGCCTGCCGCTGGGCGGGGGCTGGACGGCCGAGGTGGCCTTCGATCGCTTACGAGTGGGCCGTGGATCCGTCGGCACAGCCAAAGCAGTGGTGGCGAGCAGTGAGCGCGGAAGCGCGAGGTTCGGGTGCTTCTGGGTGGAGTGGGCGCCCGAGGCCGCCCCGGCGCGTCTGCCGCGGTCGGACTGGACGACTTGGATCGCAGGAGCGGACTGGGAAGTTCGCCCGCCGCGGCCGGGCGACCGGCTGGTGCCGCTGGGAGGCGTGGGGCACCGGCCCGTGCGGCGGCTGCTGATGGAAGCGCGCGTGCCGCGGAGCGCCCGGGCGGGCTACCCGGTCGTCGCCCGCGGCGAAACGATTCTTTGGGTTCCCGGCGTCTGTCGGAGCGCGTCCGCTCTCCCGCAGCCCGGAACTCCGGCGGTGCGAGTGCATGTTACCGAGTACGGCGAGCCTGAAGCAGACGGGCGGTCGTAAGCTCGCACGCATCGTTTTCGATGAGGACACGATCGCGCGGCGTGTCGCCGAGATGGGTCGTGAGATCACGGCGGCCTATCCCGACGGCGAGCTGCTCGTCCTCGGGCTGCTCAAGGGGACCTTCATCTTCCTGAGCGATCTGGTGCGGCGTCTCGACCGTCCGCTGCAGGTGGATTTCCTGGTCGCCGCCAGCTATGGAGCGGCTACGATTTCGAGCGGTGACGTGCGACTGCTGTACGATCCGGAGACGGAGCTCCGGGGTAAACATATCCTGCTGGTCGAGGACATCGTCGACACGGGGAAGACGCTCAACCGGCTCGTGACGCTGCTGCGGGAGCGGGACCCGCAGAGTTTGGAGATCTGCGCGTTGCTGCACAAACATCTGGCTCAGCACCTGGTGCTCGAGCCGAAGTTCGTCGGGTTCGATGCCCCGCGCGTGTTCCTCGTCGGGTATGGGCTGGATCACGCCGAGAACTTCCGGCACCTGCCGTACATCGCGAGTCTCGAGTAGATGCCGAACCGCGTCCCGCCGCCGCGCGAGTTCAACTGGGCCCGAACGCTCCGCACGCTGTCGTTCTGGGCGCTGCTGATCGTGGGCTCGATCGCGCTGGTGCAGTTCGCCTCGAGTCGCCGCCAGGAGGCGGTCGAGATCTCCTACACGCAGTTCACCGAGCAGCTCGACGCCGCCAACGTCGCCGCGGTCGAGATCACCGAGCGGCAACAGATCAAGGGAGACTTCAAGCACGCCGTCACCGTCGGCCGGCGCACGGCGGAGCATTTCACCACCCTCCTGCCGTTCGAGTCGCGGGCCGAATGGGTGCAGACGCTCCGCGACAAGGGCGTGGACGTGCGGGCGCGCGAAGAGAAGCAGTCGTTCGGCGTGTTCCTCTTCAGCTTCCTGCCGTACCTGTTCATCCTCGGCCTCATCATCTTCATGCTGCGCCAGATGCAGCAGGGCGGGAACCGGGCGTTCGCCTTCGGCAAGTCCAAGGCGAAGCTGCTCGCGGGCGACACGCCGAAGATCACCTTCGCCGACGTCGCCGGGTGTGACGAGGCCAAGCAGGAGCTCGAAGAGATCATCGATTTCCTCAAGGACCCGCAGAAGTTCCAGCGCCTGGGCGGCCGGCTCCCGAAGGGGGCGCTGCTCGTCGGGCCGCCCGGGACGGGCAAGACGCTCCTCGCTAAAGCCGTGGCCGGCGAGGCGGGACGGCCGTTCTTCTCGATGTCGGGATCCGATTTCGTGGAGATGTTCGTCGGCGTCGGCGCCTCGCGGGTGCGCGACCTGTTCGAGCAAGGCAAGGCGCACGCTCCGTGCATCATCTTCATCGACGAAATCGACGCCGTCGGGCGTCACCGCGGAGCAGGGCTGGGCGGCGGTCACGACGAGCGCGAGCAGACGTTGAATCAGCTGCTCGTCGAGATGGACGGGTTCGAGTCGAACGACGGCGTGATCCTGCTCGCGGCCACCAACCGGCCGGATATCCTCGACCCCGCCTTGCTCCGGCCGGGCCGGTTCGACCGGCAGATCGTCGTCGACATGCCGGACGTGAAGGGGCGGGAGCAGATTCTCCGGGTCCACACACGCAAAATCCCCCTCTCGACCGGGGTGAACCTGGAGCGGATCGCGAAGGGAACGCCGGGCCTCTCCGGCGCCGAGCTCTCCAACATCGTCAACGAGGCTGCCCTCCTCGCCGCCCGCCGCAACAAGAGCGCGGTCGACATGAACGACCTCGAGGACGCCAAGGACAAGGTGATGCTCGGACTGGAGCGCAAGAGCATGGTCCTGTCCGACGAAGAGCGCCGCCTCACCGCCTACCACGAGGCGGGGCACGCGCTCGTCAGTCTCAAGATTCCGGGCCTGGATCCGCTCCACAAGGTCACCATCGTGCCGCGCGGCCGCGCGCTCGGCATCACCTTCTCTCTCCCGGAGGAGGACCGGCACAACTACACCAAGCAGTACATCCACGGCCGCCTCGCCATGGCCTACGGGGGCCGCGTGGCCGAGGAGCTGGTGTTCGGGCCGGAGAAGGTCACGACCGGGGCGGCGCAGGACATCCAACAGGCCACCGAGATGGCGCGGCGGATGGTGACGCAGTTCGGCATGAGCGACGTCGTCGGCCCCATCGCCGTCGGCGATCGGGAGGCCGAGATCTTCCTCGGGCGCGAGGTGGTCCAGCGGCGTGAGATCTCCGACCGCACCGCCGAGATTGTGGATACGGAGCTCAAGCGCATCCTCTCCGAGGCGTACGAGCGGGCGCGCACGATCATCTCCGACCATCGCGCGGCGCTCGACCGGCTGGCGAGCGCGCTGCTCGAGCGGGAGACGCTCGATCGCGATGAGGTGGAGCTGGTCGTGGCGGGCAAGGCACTGCCCCCGGTTGTGCCGCCCGCGCCTGCGACGCCGCAGCCGGCGCCCGAAGGCGCCCAGATAAAGGAAAAGACCCCGGCGCGTGGTCCTGTGCTGGGGAGCCCGCCCCCGGAGCCCGCCGGGGCGTGAAGGTCACCGCGCTCGCCGCCCACACCCCCGAGGCGGTGCGCGCGGCGCTCGCGGCCCGCGGCTGGGACGCCCAGCCCGCGTGGTTCGCCGCCACCGGCGTGCAGCCGCTCGCCGTCATCCTCGAAGATCTCACCGGCGCCGAGCGGGAGGCGCTGGTGCACTGGGGCGCGAAGGCCGGCGCCGATGTGCTCACCGGCGAGGGATGGGCGTTCGTCGGCGCGGCGGCGAGCCGGCTCGCCCCGCTCGCACGACCCGACCGCGTGCCGGCCGGGCTGGAGCGCCTGGGTCCGGAGCTCGGCCGCGTGCTCGCCGCGCATGCGGAGCCGGCGCAGGCGTGGGAGATCGCCGCCCAGCGGATCCTGCTCGACCATCCCGTCATCATCGGCATCATCAACGTCACGCCCGACTCGTTCTCGGACGGCGGGCGGTTCGCCGCGGTCGATCGGGCCATCGCGCAGGCGGAGCGACTCATCGCCGACGGCTGTGAGCTGCTCGACGTGGGCGGAGAGTCCACCCGGCCGGGGGCGGCGGCGGTGTCGGTGGAGGACGAGATCGCCCGGGTCGTCCCCGTGATCGAGCAGTTGGCGCGGCGCCGGCTGGGCCCGATCTCCGTCGATACGCGCAAGGCGCCGGTCGCGCGGACCGCGATCGCCGCTGGCGCCGCCGTCGTGAACGACGTCTCGGGGCTCGCGTTCGATCCGGAGCTGACCCCGGCGGCCGCCGGGGCGGGGGTGGGCGTGATCCTCATGCACATGCGCGGCACGCCCGATACCATGGATTCGCTCGCCACCTACCGCCACGTGGCGGCCGAGGTCGCCGCGGAGCTCGGCGTGGCGGCGCAGCGGGCGGAGCAGGGCGGGGTGGAGCGCGGCCGCATCGTCGTCGATCCGGGGTTCGGGTTCGCCAAGACCCCGGAGCAGAACTTCCGCCTGCTCGACGAGCTGGCAACCGTCGTGGCGTTGGGCTATCCTGTAGCGGTCGGGCCGTCCCGCAAACGGTTTCTCGGGCACGCCACCGGGCGGCCGGTGGAGGACCGGGACCGGGCGACGGCCGTGGCGTGCGCCCTCGCGTGGGAGCGGGGGGCGCGGCTGTTTCGGGTCCACGACGCCGCCGTGGCGCGCGAGGCGCTGCAGGTGGCCCGCGCTACGACGAGCTCACGGTGAACTTTGAAGCGTATCGCTTTCTCATCCCGCAGCTCTGGCCGGACGTGGTCGAGATCCTGCTCGTCGCGTTCGTGATCTACCGCTTCCTCCTGTTCCTCGTAGGCACCCGGGCGATGCAGATCGTCGTGGGTGTGATGATTCTCTCCGTCGCGTATTTCGCGGCGCTGCTCGCCAAGTTCGAGATGATCAGCTTCCTCCTGAAGGTCGTGTTCACCTACGGACCGTTTGCGGCAGTCGTTGTGTTCCAGCCCGAGCTGCGCAACGCGCTCGCCCGGCTCGGTCAGTCGCCGTTGATGCGGCGCTTCTCGCGCGGCGATCGCCAATCGGTGGCGGAGGAAATCGCCGAAGCGATGGACCGGCTGGCGCGGGGCGGGACGGGCGCGATCGTCGCCGTCGAGGGCGACATCGGGCTCGAGGAGTTCATCTCCTCGGGCGTCCCGATGGAGGCGAAGGTCTCGGCGGACCTGCTCACGACGATCTTCACGCCGTACTCACCGCTGCACGATGGAGCCGTGCTGGTGCGCGGTGACCGCATCATCGGCGCGGGCTGCGTGCTTCCGCTCACCCAGTTCAAGGTCGCCGACAAGTCGCTCGGCACGCGCCACCGCGCCGCGCTGGGGCTGTCGGAGGAGACCGACGCCACGGTATTCGTGGTGTCCGAGGAGACGTCCACCATCTCGGTGGCGAGCCACGGGCTGCTGCACCGTCACCTCACGCCGCAGCAGGTGCGGGATCTCTTGTCCGGAGCGATCTCGCATCTCGAGGGCGGCGAGCGCGTTACCGCTCCCGCGAGCTAACCCCTCACCGCGTCGCATTTTCCGCCCACCCTGGATTGTCTCCGCCAGCGTGGGCGGCTACTTTTTGCGGTTATGAATTTTGGGGCCCTGCCCGAGCGGCTGGCCCACGTGCGGGCCGAAATCGCCCGCCGCCAGGCTGCCCGCGGCTGGGCGCACCCGGTGACCATCGTCGCCGTCACGAAGGGCTTCGGGCTGGATGCGGTCGAGGCCGCACTCGCCGCGGGCCTCACCGACCTCGGTGAGAATCGGGTGCAGGAGGCGCTGGAGAAGATCGACACGCCGACCGGACGCCGCGCGACTTGGCACCTGATCGGGCATCTCCAACGCAATAAGGCGAAGCACGTGCCGGGGCGGTTCGCGCTGGTGCATTCCCTCGACTCGCTCGCGCTCGCCGTAGAGCTGGACCAGCGCGCCGCGGCGCACGCAGCGGGAGCGCCCGTGCGCGTGCTGC
>QHTT01000047.1 GCA_003220935.1 Gemmatimonadota bacterium | reverse complement strand
GTCGTTGTCGGGCCGGCCCGACTGCAGGATGGATTGCACGCGTGCGACGTATCGGTTCAACGCCGGCAGGTCCCGCCAGATGGCGTTGCGCGGATTCAGCTCGGTCGAGGCGTAGAACTGCCAGCCCGGCCAGGCGGCATCCCGCGGCGAATAGGCCGTGCCGTGATAAATCACGTGATTCACGCCGCTCACGAACAGCTGGTCGACCTCCTGCTTGAGCTGGTCCAAGGTGACCGTGAAGTGCTCGCCGAGCCACGTGCCGGTCTCGGCGGACGTGAGTCGTCTCCCGGTGACATGCGCGGCGGACGAGGCGAATTTGCTGATGACGGGATCGCTGCCGGAGTCGCCCAGCGGTCCGAAGAGTTCCGTTTCCGGAATGTCGCTGGCGGCGTAGAGGTCGAGCAGGTTGCCGGGCGAGCCGTGCGCCTGGTTGCGGTTGAGGCTGCCTCGCTCGTGCGCCCACGCGGTCAACGGGCGGAGCAGATGCTCGAGCAGCATCTCGTCCATCGTCTCCCGGTAGTCCGACTTCACGCGCGCCACGACGTCCCGGTCGCCCTCCCCGCGCAGGGCAGGGAGGTAGCCCTTCAGGTCGTAACCGCGCCGCCGCCGGAATTCCTCGAACAATTCGGCCGAGCCGTTGCCGGTGTACTCGAACGAGTCGTGGAAGAACGCGCGGACGGTGCCACGGGGCACGGTCTTGATGCGATCGCTATAGGCGTCCAGATAGCGCTGCACCGCGACGCGCGAGAAGGGATCGAGGGCGTTCCCCTCGCCACCCGGTGCCGCTCGCTTCACCTTGTCGCCGGCGGGACGGACGTTCGCTGCGTATGTGCCGCGCACGGTGTCGACGTCGATGCGTAACGACGCGACGGCGTCTTCCAAGCGCACACCGGGTCCGCCGAGGCGCCATCCCGAGCCGGGCGGCATGTCGAGGCCGAGCCCCAAGCGCCGGGCCTCGGCGGCGGCATGGAGCAGCAGCTCGATCCACGGGTCGGACAGGTAGGGGACGAACGCGCGCTCATATCCGTGCACACCGTAGATGCTCGTCACCTCCACACCGCCGATGCCGGCCGCGGCCAGGGTCTTGAGCTCAGCAGTGAGATTCTCGCTGTCGACCGCACTGCCCATCCACCACCAGCGCGTCCAAGGCTTGGCCTCGGAGGTTGTCTCGGGCCACCTCAAGTCGGCCGACTGCCCCAGCGCGACGCGGGCGAGGAGCAGCAGTGGGAGGAGAGCCAACCTGAGGAGGGCCACCCTGTTGATTACCTCTCCCATTCAGTCCTCACCCTTGAGACTCGACACAACCTTCGTTCCCCCTCTCCCGTGTCGTCCTCACCCCTTGATCCCCTCTCCCTTCGGGAGAGGGGAGACTCGACACGACCTTTCGTTCCCCCTCTCCCGAAGGGAGAGGGGGACAGGGGGTGAGGACCTCACGGCGCGGGAGAGGCCGTCGGACGAGAACCGTCGCCGAGCATCCAAAACGGCGCGCTCGCAAACCACAGCACCGTACCCACGAGCATCAGCGTGGCGTGGGTCCCCCAGGCGATGCTTCCAGCGAACACCAGAAAGGAGGGGATCACCGTGAGCCCGAGGCCGGCGAAGGAAATCAGCTTGAGCAGGGTGCGCATGGCGGCTACGCCTCGGCCCGCGCCGTTTGGAGGCGGGCCGGCTGTTGGATGGCACTCAGGCCCACATAGAGAACAGTGGCGATGAACCAGCCGGGCAGGCCGAGGAAGAAGATCTCCAGGCCCCACACGGTGTTGATCGCCCAGCACGCGACGAGGGTGATGACCCAGGTCAATGCGGCCGGCCAACTGAACAGCAGACTCTTCCACTCGGCATAGCGCTGCCGCAGGCCGAGCCTCGGCAGGAGCCAGAAGTCCGCGAAGATCACCGCGCCCATCGGCATGAGGATCAGCCCGTACAGCGCCACGAAGTCGAGCAGCCGCATCATCAGGGCGGGGAAGATCGCCGCGGCCGTGGTCACCGCGCCGGCCGCGAGCGTCACCTTCCAGCGCTTCCAGTTGGGCGAGATCGTCTGGAGCGCCAGGCCGGCGCGGTACAAGGTTGGGTTCGCCGTGGTCCACGACGCGATCACCACGGTGGCGGCCCCGGTTACGCCAGCCCCCAGGTAGGCGATGGGGCCGGGCGCCACGTCACCCAGCGCGGCGGCGCACAGGATGCCGGACGCGATCCAGGCCACGAAATGCCCCAGATACATACCGCACGCGCTCAAGAAGCCGTATTGCCACCGCTTCGCGTAGCGGAGCACGGTCATGTCCGCCATCCCGATGTGCATGGCCATATTGCAAAACCACGCGAAAAACATGATGTGCCAGAAGCTGAACTTGGCGACGCCCTGCGCCGGCACGCCGGTCCAAATGCGCTCGCTAGCGACCCGCCAGAAGTCCCCCACGGACGTGACGCCGAGCTTCGGCAGTACGGCCACGGCCGCCGCCACGAACACCATGAACATCCACGGGGACGCGACCTGCCCAGCGGCCGCGATCTTCTCGAACCCGAGAATCGCCAGCGCGGTGACCGCGGTCCCGACGAGTACCACCACCAGCACCCAGCCCACCGAGTTGGGATACACGTCGTTCAGCTTCGGCATGGCCATCCCGAGCGGGAGGCCCACCGCCGTAGCGGCAACCGAGATCATGCTTCCTGCCAGAAAGCAGAACATCAGAGCGTTGACGATGTTGTAGACGAACAGCAGGTTCGGGCCGGTGATCTTCCGCAGGTGCCAGTAGAGGTTGAGCCGTGTCCTCGTGGCGATGGGCGCTGTGATGAAGGCCCAGCTCAGCACCGCGAGCAGGTTGCCGACGAGCAGTCCCAGCACCAGGTCTCGAGCTGCTACACCGTGCGCCACGAACAGCGGCCCGATCACAAACTCCGTCCCGGCCAAGTGCTCGCCGGCATACAACCCGATGAAGCTGCCGGGCCCCTGCAGCCGGTCCGGCGTCACGGGCTCGCGGTCGAACTCGTTGATGGCGTCGAGGCGGTCCGCCAGCGACTGCGGGGAGACCGGGGCTGCGGCCGCGCGCGGTTGGATGGTGCTCATCGCAGAAACGCAGCCGCGAGGCCTCCGTCGATGTTCACGATCTGGCCCGTCGTCTTACGGAAGTCGTCGGTGAGGAACGCCGCGATCGCCTTGACCTGGTCGGCGAGAGTGATCGGCCGGCCGGTGAGCGTGCGCTGGGCGTAGAACGCCGCCAGCCGGTCGCGCAGCACCTCGGTGCTCTCCGCGGCGTCGTGCGGCAACCCGTACTTGGCGAGCGACGCGCTGACGCGCTCGCGCGGGAACATCGACGACCCCTCGAGCATGGTCGCCGGCGCGACGCCGTTGACCCGCACGAGTGGCGCGAACGCCACCGCGAGCTCTCGCACGAGGTGGTTCGCCGCCGCCTTGCTCGTGTCGTAGGCGAATGACCCCGCTTTCGGCACCACCGCGTTGACGCTCGTCGTGATCACCAGGCTGCCTTCGAGCCCCGCTCCTTGCGCCTGCCACACCCGCCAGGCTTCGTCGGCGACGAGGAACGGGCCCATGACGTTGATCGCGAACGTCTTCGCCCATTCCGGATCGGCGACGCTCCCCTGTTCGTCGGGGCTCGGGTAGTGGCCGGCGGTGACGACGACGTGGTCCAGACCCCCGTAGGCGAGGACGACCTCTTCGAGCGCGCGCCGCACGGCTGCGCGATCGGTGATGTCGGCGCCCAGGCCGACCACCTGACCCGCGCCGGAGATGCCAGTCCCGGCCACACCGATGCCCATCCCCACCTTCTGTTGTGCCTCCGCGGCGGCCGCCTCCGCGTGTTTGCCGTGCAGATCGACCGCCGCCACGGCGGCGCCCTGGCCGACGAGCTCGCGAACCAGCGCCCGCCCGATTCCACTGCCCGCGCCGACGACCACCGCGACCGTGCGGTCGAGGGGCTGCTCTGCTGGCAGCCGTTTGAGCTTCGCGTCCTCGAGCAGCCAGTACTCAATGTCGAACGCCTCCTGGCGGTCGAGCGCCGTGTAGTGGCTCACGCGCTCCGCGCCGCGCATGACGCCGATCGCGGCGCCGTAGAACTCGGCCGTCACTCGGGCTTCGGACTTCGACTGGCCCCACGCGACGAGGCCGATGCCGGGAATCAGGATGACGCTCGGGGACGACCGGCGCATCGCCGGCGAGTCTGCCCGCTTGTGCTTCGCGTAGTACTGGGCGTAATCCCGGCGGTACTGCGCCAGGCCGGCCTCGAGCTTGATCTTGAGAGCGCCCGCGTCCTCCGCCTGCGGATCCCAGTCGACGCAGAGCGGCTTGATCTTGGTGCGGAGGAAGTGGTCGGGGCAGCTCGTCCCGAGCTCTGCCAGTCGCTGCGCGTCGCGCGAGTTCACGAACTCGAGGACCTCGTCGCGCATCTCGACCGTCGCGATCTGCCGGAGGGCGCCGCCGGGCACGTTGGTAGCCTCGCGACTCACGCGCCCGCGCAGCCACGGCAGCACTTCTACGAGCACCCGCCGGCGCTCCGCCTCGGGCAGCGGTTGCGCGCACGGACCGCCGAACGCCGGCTTGCCGTCATCACGCGCGTTCAGGAAGTCCTGCGCGCGACGGATCAGCGTGAGCGTCCGCTCGTAGCATTCTCGGTCAGCGTCGGCCCAGCTGATCAGGCCGTGGCCTCCCAGGATCACGCCCTGCGCGTTCGCGTGCTCGCGACAGAGCCGCTCGAGCTTCAGGCCGAGGTCGAAGCCAGGGCGCTGCCAGTCGGTCCAGATCACGTCGTCGCCGTACACTTCACGCGTGAGCGCCGGACCACGGGCGGCGGTCGCGATCGCCATCACCGCGACGGGGTGCAGGTGATCGACGTGCGCGTGCGGGATGAAGGCATGCAGCGGGGTGTCGATGCTCGCGGGGGTCGGGTTCCGGTCGAACGTGGTGTGCGGGTACATCCCCACCATCGCGTCCTCCGCCGGGGTCTTGGGCCCGCGCTCGGGGAAGCGCCCGTACATGTCGCGGAGACTCAATACCTGGTCCAGGTAGAGCGACGCGAAGTTCGCGCGCGTGGCCGTCCGCAGGTCGCCGCCCGACCCCTTCACCCAGAGCACGCGCACCGTGTTGCCGGTGAGCGGGTCTGTCGCGGCGACCTTCGACGAAGTGTTGCCGCCGCCGGTATTCGTGATGCGCGCGTCGGCACCGAGCAGGTTCGATCGGTAAACCAGCCGTGCGACCGGGTCGAGCGCAGCGGCGACCGCTTCGTCCCACCGGCTGCGCAGGTAGTCGGCGGACGCGCCGCGGGCGACGGCGCGGGGCGGGGGCGGGGTCGTCGTCATCGCGTCGGCACAGCCATGGGCAGGAATTCGCTCAATGTGGAGCTGGCACGGGCCACGTCGCGGATCGCCACGCCGCGCGGCAGGTCGCCGAGCGCGCGCGCCTGCACGAGGAGGTTCCCCAGGGCGCTGGCTTCCTCGGGACCGGCCACCACCCGGCGGCCGCACGCGTCGGCCGTGAGCTGGTTGAGGAGCCAGTTCCGCGCGCCGCCCCCCACGATGTGCACGACCCGGGTGCGGGCGCCGGTGAGCGCCTCGAGCTCGTCGAGCGTGCGGCGATAGCCGTCGGCCAGGCTCTCGAGCACGAGGCGGCACATCCCGCCGCGCGTGACCGGCGCGGAAGCGCCGCCGTCGCGGCATGCGGCCGCCAACTTGGCTACCATGCCGCCGCGCTCGCCGAACTGAGGTGCGTCGAGATCGATCACGTGGCCCGAGGAGGAGGCCGTGGCTTCGGCGAACAGCGTTTCCCACGCAAGCCGGGAATCATCCACCGCCCACTCGCGGAGACATTCCTCGAGCACCCACATACCGGTGCGGTTCTTCAGGAAGCGGATCGTTCCATCGAGTCCGACCTCGTTCGTAAACCCCGCGCGGCGCGCCGCCGCAGTCAACACCGGGGCTCGCAATTCCGCGCCCACGAGCGACCACGTGCCGGAACTGATGTACGCCCACGGCTCGTCGCCCGACGCCGGCACGGCGGCGACTGCGGCCGCGGTATCGTGCGAACACGATGCGACCACGAGGGGGCGGCGCCCCGTACCGCGGAGCGCGGCAGGCAGCACATCCGGCAGCACCGGACCGAGGACGGTACCCGAGTTCACGATCGTCGGCCAACGCGCGGGATCGTCCCCGGCCGCCCGGATCACTTCCCGCGACCACAAGCCGGCACGCACGTCGAACAGCTGCGTCGTGCTCGCCATCGTCCGTTCGGCGACGGGGCGGCCGCTCAGGCGGTAGAGGAAGTAGTCGGCGATCAGCAGTCGCGTCTCGGTCCGCGCCACGACGTCAGGCTCGTCGATCAGGTCGGACACGATCTGGGGAAGCGTATTGAAGTCCAGGAATTGGATCCCGGTCACCGCATATAGCCGATCGGCGGCGATGCGACGGAACACCTCGGCCAACCGTCCCCGGGTGCGCGGGTCGCGGTACGCGTAGGGGAGGCGGAGCGGCGCGCCGTCCGCACCGAGGGGGACGTAGTCGACCGCCCAGCTGTCGACGGACACAGACTGCAGCGTTGGAGCCATGTCGAGCGCGGTGGCGAGCGCGGTGCGCAGGTCAGCCCACAACGCGTCCACCTGCCAGTACAGGTGCCCCGCCTCCTCGATCATCGGGACGCGGAAGCGGTGCACCTCACGGGTCGCGACCCGCCATCCCTGCGGCAGTCGCTCGAGTGTCCCGAGCACCGCGCGGCCGGTCGACGCGCCGAGGTCGATCGCCAGATAGGTGGGGAGCGGCGGCGCCACGGCCTACAGGCTCCGCGGCGGGACGTAGCCGCTGCCGATCCGCTCTGCCGTCACGCGCGCCCGATAGCCCGACGCGCGGAACGCGAGCACGGGGTCGAGCGCCGCGCCAGCGCGCCGACGCGCTTCCGCCACCAGCAGGCGCGCGTCCCTCTCGAACGCGTCCTTGAGGGCGCTCTCCGCCAGCAGCACATCGCCGGACTCCTGGTGCGCCGCGAGCGCCGCGTGATCGACGAGCTGCGCTTTGGCGTACGCGAGCTGGAGCTGGTCGACCGTCTGGAGCAGGTCCTCGATCGGGTCCTTGATGTTGTGGCTCTGATCGATCATGTAGGCCGGCCGAAACCCTGCTAACCGCTCGCGCTCGGCGAGCACCAGCTCGTGAAAGATGAGGAACAGCCCGTATGGCTTGATCGAGCCTGCCGTAAGGTCGTCGTCACCGTACTTCGAGTCGTTGAAGTGGAAGCCTCCGAGCTTCCCCGCGCCCAGCAGCCGCGCCACCACCAGCTCGATGTTGGTGTTGGGCAGATGGTGGCCGAGGTCGACGAGGCACTGCGCCCGCTCGCCGAGCGCCTGCGCCAGGAGGAGCGACGAGCCCCAGTCCTGTACGACGGTGGCGTAGAACGCCGGCTCGTAGGGCTTGTGCTCCGTGAACAGGCGCCACCCGGCGGGCAGCGCGGCATAGACGTCTCGGAGGCCGTCCAGCACGCGCTCGAAGCTCTTGCGCAGCGACATTTGCCCCGGGTAGTTCGACCCGTCGGCGAGCCACACGGTGATCGCCTCGGCGCCGAGTGCTTGCCCCACCTCGATCACGTGCAGATGGTGCTCCACCGCCTGGCGTCTCACAGCCGGGTCGACGTGGCTGAACGAGCCGAGCTTATAGCTCAGCCGCTGGCCCGGCTGGTCCTGGAATGTGTTCGAGTTTACCGTGTCGAAGCCGAGGCCGATCTCGGCGGCGAAGGCGCGCAGCGCGGGGACGTCATCGGGCTCGTCCCAGGGGATATGGAGCGAGACGCGCGGCGCGGCGCCGGTTAGTCGGTGGACGACCGCGGCGTCCGCCAGCTTCTCCGCGAGCGTGCGCGGTTCGCCGGGGCCGGGGAATCGGCCGAACCGGGTCCCGCCGGTGCCGAGCGCCCAGGACGGCACGGCGACTGCGAAGCGACCGACGGCCTCTAGCACCGTCTCGGCGCGCCGCCCGCGGCGGGCGAGCCGCTCGGCGAGCGCGTCGTAGTCGCGCTCGTGATTGCGGAGTGCGTCGGCGCCCGGAGACAGCGCGAACTGGTCAGGGGTGTGGGTCTTCAGTATGTCCATCCTCCTTCGCAACCTCTGGAACACCTCATCGCGGCACGTACACGAACCGGTACCGTCCGGACCCGATTTCGACAACCACCGTGTCCCCCGCCTGTCTCGCGCTGCGGATCCCGGCGGCTTTGCCGAGTGGTGTTCCACTCTCCGTCACGCCCTCCAGGGTGGCGTGGGGCAAACTCGCCGTGGCGGAGGCGTTCGGTGGTATGGTCACCTCGAGGGTGAACTGCCTATCCCCGAGCTCCCACGCGGAGGCGACCGTCCCGTACATCGTGTTCAGGCCGGCGCGAACCTGTGTGAGACCGCCGCCCGGCTGCGGCCGGATGAGCACGTGCTTGTATCCGGGTCGCTCCGGGTCGATCTCGATTCCCGCGACCGTGTTGTACAGCCATGCGCCCACGGCGCCGTACGCGTAATGGTTGAACGAGTTCATGTCTGGATCCTGAAAGCTCGAGTCCGGCTTCTCGCCGTCCCAGCGCTCCCAGATCGTCGTCGCGCCTTGCTTGATCGGGTAGAGCCAGGACGGGTACTGCTCGCGCAGCAGCAGGGCGTAGGCGTCGTCGAGATGCCCGCTCGCGCTCAGAACGGGATTCAAATAGGGCGTTCCCAGAAAGCCCGTGGTCAGGTGCTTGAAGCGACGCACGTCCTCCACCAGGCGCCGCGCCGCCTCCTGGCGCGACTGCTCCGGCACGAGGTCGAACGCGAGAGCCAGCGCGTAGGCGGTCTGCGTGTTCGAAGACAGGCGTCCGCCGGCCGTGAGGTACTCCCGGTCGAACGCCGCTTTGATCCGCTCGAACAGGGCGCCGTATTGCCGGGCGTGCTCCGTCTTGCCCAGTACCTGGGCGGTGCGGGCGAGCAGACTGGTCGAGTGGGCGAAGAACGCGGTCGCGATCAAGTCCTTGTCGGTGGTCGCTCCAGGATAGTCGGCGCGCGTCGAGTGGAACGCGAGCCAGTCGCCGAAGTGGAAGCCCGAGTCCAGGATCAGGTCGTCCCCCGCCAGCCGTCGCATGTACTCCACCCACGCCCG
This sequence comes from Gemmatimonadota bacterium, assembly GCA_003220935.1. Lineage (GTDB taxonomy): Bacteria > Gemmatimonadota > Gemmatimonadetes > Gemmatimonadales > GWC2-71-9 > 20CM-4-69-16. Next base: position 7,414 of record QHTT01000047.1, on the reverse strand, counting down.
CATGCTCTCGTACTGCGACTCCAGGATGCGGGTGTCGCCGTACGCCAGGTACACCGTCCACGGGATGATCACGCTGGCATCGGCCCAGCCAGTTGAGCCGCCGCCCTCGGCCTGGCCCCGCGACAGCACGTCGGGGATCACGTGGGGAACGCTGCCGCTCGCCTTCTGGTCGGCGGCCAGATCGGCCAGCCATTTCGTGAAGAAACCGGCCACATCGAAGTTGTAGGACGCGGTGCGCGCGAACGCCTGGGCATCTCCCGTCCAGCCGAGCCGCTCGTCGCGCTGCGGGCAGTCGGTCGGCACGTCGAGGAAGTTGCCCTTTTGGCCCCACACGATGTTGTGCTGCAGCTGATTGAGCAACGGATTCGAGGTCTCGAACGTGCCGATGGGCGTCATATCCGAGTGGATCACGATGCCCGTGATGTCGTCCAGCGTGGGCGTGCCGGGATATCCCTGCACGGCCACGTAGCGAAAGCCCTGAAAGGTGAAGTGCGGCTCGTATACCTCTTCACCGCCTCCTTTCAGAGTGTATTCGACTGTCTGACGGGCGGAGCGCAAGTTGTCGGTGTAGAAATTGCCCTTCCGATCCAGCACCTCGGCGTGCCGCAGGCGGACCGCGGTACCGCGCGGCCCGCGCACCTTGAGGCGCACCCAGCCCACCATGTTCTGCCCCAGGTCGAACACCGTGTCGCCGGATGGCGTGACCAGCCGCTGGACGGGCTTCAGTTCCTGGATCCGGCGCACCGGCGGGCCGGGAGGCGCGACGAGGATCTGCTTGGAGTGATCCAGGACGCGAACGGCGGCCCAGCCCGAGTCGTCATAGCCCGGCCGGCTCCAACCCTGCTTCTCTAGCCGCGCGTCGTACGACTCGCCGTCGTAGATGTCCGACCAGCGGATCGGGCCGGTCGCGGCCTTCCATCCCTTGCCGGTGCCGATCACCTGCTGGTGCCCATCCGCGTATCGCAACACGATCTGTGCGAGCAGCGCCAGTTGCTTTCCATAAGTGTTCCGCTTGTTCCCCCACGCGAGCCGGCCGCGGTACCAGCCATCCCCGAGCGTCACACCGACGGCGTTCGCGCCGGGCACGAGCAGCGCGGTGACGTCGTAGGTCTGGTATTGGAGGCGCTTATCGTAGGCCGTCCACCCCGGCCTGAAGAGCTGATCGCCTACGCGACGGCCGTTCAGCTCCATCTCGTAGAGGCCCAGGCTGGTGACGTAGGCGCGGGCCGAGGCGACGTTGCCCTCTACCCGGAATTCCGAACGCAGCATAGGGCTCGGATTCGACTCGGACGTGTCTTCCCGGAGGTCGGGCGTGATCCAATCCGCGGACCAATCGGAGGGGCGCAGCAAGCCCATCTCCCAATACTCGGGTGCGCTCCAGGCGGAGGAGCGGCCCGCGTCATCCCACACGCGGACCTGCCAGTAGTACCGCTGCCCCGACTCGAGCGCCGGACCTCCGTAGACCCGGTGAATCGAGGCATCGGAGGCCACTTTCCCGGAATCCCACAGGGGATGCCGCTCGAGGGCGCTCGGCAGCTGCGCGACGCGGATCTGGTAGGCCGTTTGGACCGTCCCGCGTCGTGACGATTCGATCTTCCAGCTGAGCCGCGGAGCCCGCACGTCGATGCCCACGGGGTTGAGCTGGTACTCCGTCCGGAGCTCGGTGACCTGTAGGGGCGTCTGCGCACTCGCGGAGTGCGTCAGTAGTGCCCAGACGCTCAGCCAGCGCGGGCCCTGTATGCGAAGCGCTTTGGAGGTCATAAGCCTGCCTCCCCGATCGCGGTCGCCAGGACGTCCTCCGGCGTCCACTCCTCGATCGGGCGCGCCGGAGAGAGCCGCCCCCGGCTCATGACCGCCAATCGGTCGCACAGTCCGAACAGCTCGGGCAGGTACGAGCTCACGAGCAGCACGGCCTTCCCCGCGGCCGCGGAGCGGACGATGGTGTCGTAGATCTGCGCCTTGCTCCCGATGTCGATCCCCCGGGTGGGCTCGTCCAGGAGAAGCACCTCCGCGTCCTGATACAAGAGCCGCCCGATCGCCACCTTCTGCTGATTCCCCCCCGATAAGGCGCGCACCGGCTGCGCGGGAGTAGCCGCCCGAATGCGCAGTGCCCCGATCTGCTGGCGCGCCGCCGCGAGCTGCCGCTCGAGGTTCAGCCACCCCCACCGCGACGAGCAGGCGGACAGCCGCGTGGCGGTCAGGTTGTCGGCGATCGAGAGCGGCAATGCCAGCCCCTCCCGCGTGCGGTCCTCACTGAGATAGCCGAACCCCTGGCGGAGGCGCCGCGCGGGACTCGCCCCATGCACGCCGAGCGGCTGGTCCCGCAGCGCCATCCGACCGGAGGCCCGAGGCTCGAGTCCGAACAGCGTGCGCACCAGCTCGGTCCGCCCCGAGCCCATCAGCCCGGCGATCCCGAGGATCTCGCCGCGCCGGAGCTCGAAGCTGGCATGTTTCAGGGCCGGCGGCGCGGCGACGTCCTGCACGGCGAGGATCACCTCCGCGGCACGCGCGTGGGCGCGTGCGGGGAAGAGCCCCCCCATGGGGCGGCCCACCATTTGCGCGATCAGGTGGTCGTTGCTCACCCCCGCGATGAGCCCCGCATCGACGCTGCGGCCGTCGCGGAGGACGGTATATCGGTCGGCGATGTCCCGGACCTCCTCGAGGAAATGGCTGATGTAGATCACCGCGATCCCGCCTGCCGCCAGGCGCCGGATCAGTGCGAAGAGGCGCTCCACCTCCTCGCGCTGAAAGCTGCTGGTCGGCTCGTCCATCAGGAGGATGCGCGCGTCCCCCGCCAGGGCGCGGCAGATCTCCACCACTTGCCGCGCGGCGAGGGGCAGCTCCGCCACGCGGCGGTCGGGATCCAGCTCCGGGCGGCCGAAGTGGCTCAGGAGAGCGAGCGCGCGCCGCCGGGCCGCGCGCCGATCGACCCAGCCCCAGCGTGCCGGCTCGATCCCGAGCAGGATGTTCTCCGCCACGGACAGGTGCGGGCAGAGGGAGAGCTCCTGGTGGATGAGGGCGATGCCGCACCGCCGCGCCTCGAGCGGGGAGGGCGGAGCGTACGGCCGGCCGTCGAGATGCATCGCGCCGCGATCGGGACGCACGGCGCCGGCTACGATGTTCATGAGGGTGCTCTTGCCGGCGCCGTTTTCCCCGATCAGGGCGTGCACCTCGCCCGCGCCGAGCGTGAGGTCGACCCCGTCGAGCGCCAGCGTCGCCGCGAACCGTTTGGCGACGTCGCGGATCCGCAGCACGCTCATTGCTCGATGAGGTAGCGCGCGATCGGCGGCTTGATGAGCTGCTGCGTCGCGGCGGAGTCGAGGTTCGCCGGCGTGACGAGCGTGACACCCGTGTCGATGCGGCGCTCGACGGGCCTCCCACGCAGATGATCGGCCATCGTCTTCACGCCGAGGTATCCCATCCGCATCGGGTTCTGGACGACGACGCCGTCGAGCTGGCGAGCGCGGATGGCGTCGATCAGAATCGCGCTGGCATCGAAGCCGACGAACCTGACTCTGCCGGCCAGGCCGATATCTTGTAATGCAAGCAGCATCCCGATCGTCGAGGACTCGTTGGGCGTGAAGATTCCCTGCAGCTCGCCGCCGTAGCGGTTGAGGAGGTTTTCCGAGGCTCGCTTGGCCGTCTCGCGCGTCGGTCCTGCGTACTGATCGGACGACGCCACCTGGACGCCGGGGTACTTCGCGCGGAGCTGCTCCAGAAAGCCGCGCTCCCGGTCGGTCGTGCTGGCCGACCCTTCGGCATACCGCAACAGCAGCACCTTGCCTCGCCCGCCGAGGATCTCGCCCAGCCGGTCGGCGCCCAGCTGCCCGCCCTTCCGGTTGTCGGTCGCCACGAAGCTGACGATGGCATCTGACTCGAGGTCTGAATCGATGATCACCGTGGGGACGCCGGCGTGCCGGGCTTCTTCCACCGGCCGCACCAGGGCGCGGCTGTCGAGTGGCGCGAGTACGATTCCCTGGATGCCTTGGCTCGCGAAGCCCTCGACCACCTGAATCTGCTGCTCCCGGTCGTCTTCGCGCAGCGGCCCCTTCCAGATGATGTTGATCGGAGCGCCCTGGGCCGAGAGTTCGCGCGAGGCCTGAATGGCCCCGGCGTGGATGCTCTTCCAAAACTCGTGGGTGGTGCCTTTGGGGATCACCGCGATCGTCAGAGCTTTGCCGGCGCCGGATTGCGAGCCGGGCTGGCGCGACCCGGACCCGCCGCAGCCGTGAGCGAGCAGAGCGGCGAGCAGCATGACCGGCGCCTGCTTCATGGTTCCTCCTCCAGCAGCAGCACGTGGACCACCTGAGGGCCGTGCACGCCCACGACCAGGGTCAGCTCGATGTCGGAGGTGCGTGAGGGTCCGGTGATGAGCGTGATCGCGTGGCTGGCGCGGCTCATGCGGGCGAGCGCGTCGCCCAGCGAGTCGCAGAGGCACGTGCTGGAAAGCAGCGCCACGTGGATCGGTGGGACGAGCGACAGCAGCCGGTTCTTCTCCCGCGCGGACTCGAGCACGAGCGTGCCGGTCTCGGCGATCCCCCACTGCGCGGTGGTGACGCCGGCGTCGCACGCGAACAGGCCGTCGCGCGAGAGGCCCTCGAGGCGCTCCCGCACGAAGCCGTCTCCCAACGCTGACAGGAGTCGCTGGACCAGCGGGGCGTCCGACCCGACCACGCGCCGGGCGGCTGCGTCCGTCAGGATGTCGGCCAGGGCGTGGGCGGCTGCCGCCTCGCCGCGCACGACGGTGCACTGGGCGCCGACGGCGGCGAGGCGCTCGGTGAAGGAGCTCACGACGTCTTTGGAAGCCCCGGCCGCCGGCCCTGTGGAACCCCGGGGCTTCGCCCCGGGGTCAGCCGAACCGGTCGAGCCCACGGCTGACCCCGGGCCGGCGGCCCGGGGTTCGACGGGGCCCTCCCGTGCTGCTCCGCCCCCTGCCGCACTCTCGGCTAGGCTCTCCCGGATCGCGCGCAGGATCTCGCGGCGCGCGTCAGCGGTGCGTATCACCGTGCCACCTCGTGCCGCAGGCGCGTCCGCCACTCTTCACGAAAGCTCCGCGGTGCGAGCGGGCGGAGATCGCGCCACTTGGTCCAGGCGCCCAGCGGCAGCATGACTCTCAGCATCCGAGCAAGCCGGACCACCGACTCGAACAGGCGCGGCCGCGCCATCACGGCCGCGTAGGCCGAGAACGCGAGGCGTTCGAGCAGGCGCGGCTTGCCGGCGCGGGTGGCGACGACCTCAGCGCGCAGGTGGAGCAGCAGCGCCGGGATATCGATCTTGACGGGACAGACGTCGCGGCAGGCGCCACACAAGCTGGAGGCGTACGGCAGCTCGGACGATCTCCCCAACCCGAACAGCTGGGGGGTCAACACCGCGCCGATCGGGCCCGGATACACCGACCCGTACGCGTGGCCGCCGATCTGCCGGTATACCGGGCAGGCGTTGAGGCACGCGCCGCAGCGAATACACGCGAGTGACTGACGGGTCACCGGGGCGGCTAGCATGCCGGAGCGGCCGTTGTCGAGCAGCACGATGTGCAGCTCCGCCGGCCCCTCGTCCTCGGGGCGCCGCTTCGCGCCCGTGAGCAGCGATTGATACGCCGTGAGGACCTGGCCGGTACCGGATCGCGGGAGCAACTGCAGAAACACTTCCAGATCGGCAAAGCGCGGGATCACCTTCTCGATCCCCATGAGCGCGATGTGAGTGCGCGGGAGGCTGGTGGTCAACCGCGCATTCCCCTCGTTCTCCAGGATCAGGATCGTTCCGGTCTCGGCGACCGCGAAGTTGACGCCCGACACCCCGAGATCCGCCTCGGCGAAGCGGCGGCGTAACGCTCGCCGGGCCGCGGCCGCCAGCTTAGCGACGTCGTCCGAAGGCTCCATGCCGAGCTTCTCTGCGAATAACGCCCCGATCTGCCGCCTTGTCTTGTGAATCGCAGGAGCGACGATATGCGACGGCGCCTCGCCGGCGAGCTGGATGATGTACTCACCGAGATCGGTTTCCACCGGCTCGATGCCGCGCGCCGCGAGCGCAGCGTTCAGGTGGATCTCTTCCGACGCCATGCTCTTGCTCTTCACGACCGTGCGGGCCCCCCGCTCGGCGGCGATCCGGCCGATGATCTCGCACGCCGTGGCGGCGTCGCGCGCCCAGTGCACACGGGCGCCGGCGCGCTCGGCGTTCGCCGTGAATTCCTCCAGATACCGGTCGAGGTGGAGCAGCGTCTCATCCTTGATGGCACGCGCCCGGTCGCGGGCGCCCTCCCAATCCGGCAGCGTGGCCATCGCCGCTCGCCGCCGCTCGCCGAACAGCGTCGTCGCGTGGCGCAGAGCCCCGCGGAGCTGCTCGTCTGCCAGCGCCGCGCGCGCACTGCGCTCGAAGCTCACGGCGGGCTCGAACGGCGCGAGGCCAGGACTTCCGCCAGGTGCACCGGGCGCACGGACGATCCCCGGCGCGACAGCCGGCCGCCAATTTGCAGCAGACAGCTTGCGTCGCCGGACACCACGACGTCCACGCCCGCCCGCTCGATGGCGTCCACCTTCTCGTCGAGTATCGCCACCGAGAGCTCGGGGTATTTCACCGAAAACGTGCCCCCGAAGCCGCAGCATGCCTCGACGCTCGCGGGGGACAGCTCGACCAGCTCCGCGCCCCGCACGCGGCGGAGCAGTCGCCGCGGCTCGTCGCGGATCCCCAGGTCGCGCAGGCCGTGGCAGGCGTCGTGCCAGGTGAGCCGGGCGGGGAAGCTCGCCCCCACATCCTCCACGCCCAATCGGTTGACCAGGAACGAACTGAGCTCGTGCGTCCGCTCGCCCAGGCGCCTCGCCCGCGCACGCCAGCCCGCATCCTCGAAGAGCTGCTCGTAATGACGCAGCATGGCGGTGCAAGATCCCGAGGGGCTGACGATTGCGTCGGCGTCGCTCGACTCGAAGACCTCGATCAGCCGCCGGGCGAGCGCACGTGCCTCCGGGCGGTACCCGGTGTTGAACGCCGGCTGCCCGCAACATGTCTGGCGCTCGTCGAACTCCACGGAGCAACCCACGCGCCGGAGCACTTCCACGGCGCCGGCCGCCGCCGCCGGCCACAGCTGATCCGCGAGGCAGGTCACGAAGAGCGAGACGCGCATCGTCACAGGGTGACGACCCCCTTCACGTAATTCGGGCCGCCGTGATCGGCCGCAAAGGCACGGGGCACGGAGTCGAGCGAAGGGTAACGATGCGTGATCAACGATCCGACGTCCACCTGCCCGCGCTCGATCAGCCGCAGCGCCCGCACGTAAGTGGTCGGGCGGCCGTCGGCTTCCCATCCGCCGGACGCGCCGACCGGCGAGACCAGCGTCGGCTCGAGGAACTGGAGCTGATTCATTGCGCTCAGGTCCACGCCGGCGTGCCCGTGTCCATACAGCAGGACGGTGCCCTGCTTG
>QHTT01000046.1:39649-43206 GCA_003220935.1 Gemmatimonadota bacterium | reverse complement strand
GGTTCACCACCGCGCCCAGGTTTTCGAACCGGGTCGCGCTGGCGCCCACCGACGGCGCCACGACGCGCGCGATCAGGGCGTCCTGCGTCCGCTTGTTGTAGTACGTCAGCTCGACGTTGACTCGGTTGTCGAGCAGGGTGGCCTCGCCGCCGATCTCGAACTCGCGGGCGCGCTCGGGCTTCAAGTCCGGATTGCCCACCGCGCTGAACACGATCGCGGCGGCGTCGGTGCCGTCGACGTTGGACGTTTGCGGCTGGAAGTAGCGCAGTGCGTCCGTGGTCCCCGGTTGAACGCCCGAGGCGCCGAACGCCCCCCGCACCCGCGCGCTGTTCAGCCAGGACCACCGCGGGAAGAACGGCTCGTCCGAAATGACCCACGACACGCCGAGCTTGGGGTAGTACACAGCGTTGAAGTTCTTACCGAACGCGCTGTTCTTGTCGGTGCGCAGCCCGGCGGTGACGAATAGGCGGCCCTTGAACCCGAACTCCTGTTCCACGAACGCGCCGAGCGTGACCGTCTTGTCGGTCGATTCATCGGCCTGGGGGGTCGACCCGGCGGTGACCGTCGTGCCCCCGGGAGACAGGTTCTCCGCGTACGCCCCGTTGCGGTCGAACACGTTCTTGACGTACTGGACGCCGGCCGTGGAGCGCGACGTGAGCGTCGGGCTCAGCACGAACGACGCGGTGGCATCTGCGTTCGCCGTGTAGTCGAAAAACATGGTCCGGTTGTCGGTCTTGAACCCCGAAATGGCACTCGCGCTGATCGGCGCGCATTGGTCGCGCCGGCACAGGTCGGTATCCACCCGGTTCGTGAAGTCGACCCCACCGACCACGCGGACCCCCAGCCAGCTCTGGGGCCGCCAGTTCGCCGTGCCGCTCCCGATGAAGCGGTCGATGTCCTGATTCACAGTCTCCGAGAAGAACTGATCCGGTGTGTACAGGCGGTAGCCGAACAGCGGCACGTTGTTTGGCGGGAGCAGGTTCCCCTTGAATCCCGGCCCGCCGAACCCGTTGGACAAGAGGCCGACCGTGTTGTTGTCGGTCTGCGGCAGCCGCTGCGAGCTGGAGATGAATCCGGTCTGCACCGCGAGGTCGACCTTCGGCGTGAGGTTCGCCTGCACGTTGGCGCGCACGTGCGTGCCGCGGCGCGCGTTGGGCCGGTACTGCTCGTAGGGCACCGCGTCGATCTGCCGTGCAGTGACGAGGCGGCCCCAGGCGAAGTCAGGCATCCGCAACACCCCCCGCTCATCCTCCCACTCCCCGGACACGAAGTAGCGAGCGACATCGGACCCGCCGGATACTTGCAGTCCATACTGCTGCCGGTACCCCGTGCCCAGCGGCGTGGCGTCGGGATCCTTGAACAGGTTGAACGTGGTGATGCTGTCCTGCTTGCAGTATTGTGGGTCGGTAGTGGCGCGAACGGTCTGCGTGAGAAAACACTGAGTACCATTGCTCGGCGTGGATCCAGTGGTCCACGCGCGGTAGGCGACCGGATAGTCGTTGTAGTCCTTGATAATCCCCGTCTCGGCGAACACGTTGAACCGGGCCGGTCCCGGCGCGCCGCGCTTCGTCTTGATGACGACCACCCCGTTCGTCGCGGCCGTACCGTACAAGGTCGAAGCGGCCGGACCCTTCACGACATCGTACGACTCGATCTCGTTGGGGTCGATGTCGTTGACCCGGCTCGGGTTCGTGCCGCCGATGCCGATGCTCGAGGAGTTGTTGGCGCTCTCCATCCGGACACCGTCGATCACATAGATCGGCTCGTTGTTGAGCGACAGGCTGCTCGTGCCCCGGATGCGCACCCGCGCACCGGCGCCGGTGATGTTTCCAGGGAGCACCTCGACGCCCGGCACCCTCGCGCCCAGCAGGTCGTTCATGTTGGTAATCGGGCGCGTCTGCACGAGGCTGTCGGCCCGGACGGTCGAGATGGCGTTAGGAGTCTCCTTTCGTGTCTGGTCGCCCGAGACCGTGGACACCACGGCGTCGAGTGTATACGGCGTGAGCTTGAGCGCGAGGTCGGCGGTCGCAGCTTCGCCCGGGGCGACAGTCAAGCCGCGAGTCGCCGCGGCATAGCCGATGAACGTCGCCCGCACGGTTATGGCGCCGGCGGGAACGTTGCGGAGCGTGTAGCGCCCCTCGGCGTTGCTCGACGTCACGAGCGCCGTTCCCTGGATGGTGATGCGGGCGCCCGCGAGCGGATGGCCGGTCGCCTGGTCGGTTACCTGGCCGGCGATGCTGCCCTGCTGGGCGCGGGCGGATGCAGCGACGCCCCCGACCAGGGCGCCGAGCCCCAACAACGCGAGACACGTTCGACGATGCGTGGTGCCCATACGAGTTCCCCCTTTCGTGCTGGACAGCGACTACGAAAGCCCCTCGCGCGCATGCAGCCGCGACGGAGGGGCCGAGTCATTGTGCAGCTCACTCTGCAACGTCGCAAGGGGCCCTACCTCGAGAAATCCACCTTCGGCGCCTGCGCCGCGCCCGGGGTTTGCAGCTCGAAGTACGGCCGCGGCCCCTTGCCGATGACTTTCGCCGTCAGCACCTGGGGGAAGCGGCGGATGTACGCGTTGTAGCGGTTCACGGCATCGTTGTAGTCCTGGCGGGCGACGGCGATGCGGTTCTCGGTCCCCTCGAGCTGGTCCTGGAGCGCCCGGAAGTTCTCGTTCGACTTGAGCTGCGGGTAGCTCTCCGCGATGGCGAGCAGGCGACCGAGTGGTGCGGTCAGCGCGGCATTCGCTTGGGCCATCTGCTGCAGGTCGCCACCCTGCACCGCCCCCGCGAGCTTGGCCCGCGCCTCCGCGACCTCGGTGAACACCGTCTGCTCCTGCTTGGCGTAGCCTTTCACCGTCTCAACCAGGTTGGGGACGAGATCGGCGCGCCGCTGCAGCTGCACCTTGATCTGGGCCTCGGCGGCGCTCACCTGCTCGTCATACGTCTGGATCGTGTTGTAGCCGCAGCCGGTACCCCCCAACGCGGCGACCACGAACAGACCTGACATCCACCAGCGGGGGCGTGCAGTGGCGAGCATATCACTCCCTTCAGTGTGTTCGGATCGTGATTCCCCAGGCTAAAGCCTGGGCTCGGCGCAGCACTGTCCTAAAGACACGATTGTGCTTCAGCACAGTCTCTCGCCGAGCCCACCCTTCAGGGTGGGGACAAACATGGATGATCCCTCACTCTACGCCAGTCGATTCACGAACTCGGCGACGCGCGCGACCGCCGCGAGATACGCCGCCGGGAGAGGATCGCCCGGCGCCAGCTTTAGCTGTCCCGCGCTGCGGGCGTGCGCCTCGAGTGCCGCGAGCCGCTCCGGCGCGAATCCCACGAGGGCGCCAGCCTCCCGGACCAACGCGTCCGCGGGGGCGGGAGGCGTCTTGCCGGCCAGACGCAGGCACGCCCGCAGCATCGTGAAGAACCCGGCGGCGCTCCCTACGATCACCTGCGCCAGCTGTTTCGGGTGTCCCCGCAGCGCGGCATACGCTTGGCGCAGCCGCGCCAGCTTGCCCATCAACTCGTGCTCGAGCTGGCGTCGCACATGCTCGCGCTGCACCGCGA
>QHTT01000046.1:0-39617 GCA_003220935.1 Gemmatimonadota bacterium | reverse complement strand
TCGGCGGACGTCTGCCACTCCCGCTGGGTGAGCATGAGCGGTGCCGGATGGCCGGCCTTCACCCACTCCCGCACCGGCCGCTCGAGCCGTGCGAACAGATCCTCGTCGACGGCGTCGCAGATGAGCAGTGTGTTCACATCCGAGCGGTCGGGGACGTGCGTACCACGGGCCGCCGAGCCGTAGAGCAACAGGGCGACGAGCCGACCGCCCAAGGCTGTCGCGACCTCGTTCGCGAAGTGCTCCACCGTGAGCTTCGCCATCATCAGAATCTCCCTCCCGCACCGCCACCTGAGAAGCCGCCGCCCCCGCCGAATCCTCCGAAGCCACCGCTGAAGCCGCCACCGCCTCCCCAGCCACCGCCTCCCCCGCTCCAGCCACGCCCTCCGCCGCCGAACCGACTGAACACGAAAATCCACCACAAGATGCGCCCGCGAGTGACGATAATCAGCAGCACGACCACGGCGATCACCAGGCCCGCGGGGATCGGCAGCCGGTCGGTTTCCTCGGGCGGAGGCGGAGGCTCCCCAGTGCGGGTAAAGCCGAATTCGCGCGCGAATGCCTGCGCGATCAGTTGCACGCCGAGCGTCAGCCCCGCGCCGTAGTCCTCGCGGGCGAGGTAGGGGACCATGGCGTCCCTGATCCGCCCCGCCTGGGCGTCGGTGAGGAACCCTTCGGTGCCGCGGCCGGTGGCGATGAACACCTGCCCCGTGCCGGGCCGGTGGTTCTTAAGCGGCACGAGCAGCACCACGACGCCCAGGTTTTTCGCCGGGTCGCCGGCAGCGCCCTTCGCCCCCACGCCCCATTGCCGCCCGATCTGCAGCGCCACGTCGCTCGCCGCGCGATCGCCGATGTCGGCGAGCGTGACCACGGCGATCTCGCCGCGGCTTTTCGCACGCACTTCGGCGATGACAGCTTCGATGCGCGACACCGACGCGGGGGCGAGCACACCGGCGAAGTCGTTGACGTAGCCGCGGGGAGCAGGAACAGCGATCTGGACAAGTAGCAGGAGGACAGCGGGTTGCATGGTAGGTCGAAAGCTAGCCGGATTCCCGAAAGAGGCGTGTATTGACTGGCTTCTATCCGGGCATCATGATGCACTCGACGTGAGTGGAGCGGCGCCCTCAGCTTGCGAGGCCCCTATGACGGCACGTTTCTCCCCTCGTTGTGCCCTCATCACCGTATTCAGCACCGCGTTGCTCGCCGCGTGTGCGACGGGCGCATACCGGCGAGCCGACACGCGCCCCGGGGTGCAGGTCATCACGGCGGAACAAATCGCGCGATCGGGAGCCAGCACCGCATGGGACGTCCTGAAGCGAGAAGCGCCGACGCTGACGTTGCGCGACACGCGCGGCGGGCGTCCCGGGTCGGCAGGACGGCGCGGTCGCTCCAGCATCGTGCTCCAAGACGCGCCCCTCGTGGTGCTCGACGGCGTGCGCCTCACCGACTTCCGCGCGCTCGACGGGATCCCGGCCGCCACCATCCTCACGATCTCGATCTATAACGGCATCGAAGGCACCACCTTCTACGGCACCAACGCGGTGAGCGGCGTCATCGTAATCAAGACGAAGGACGGCCCGGAGCCCTGAGCGGCGCCGTTGACGGCCGGAAATGACAACCGGGGGAGGGGCCTCTACGGAACCCTCCCCCGTCTCGTCCATCGGTGCCGCACCGGCTATGGGTTACGATCGATGCACTGCGTGAAGTTCGGGTTGTTCCCTTCGTCTACCGGCACCGGGAAGTTGACGTCGCTTCCATACGTGGGGACCTGGGACTTGAAGTACGCGCCCGACGGGAACACCGCGTCGGCAGCGCGCCCGTACTGCCGAATCAACCGCCGTAGGTCTCCAAGGCGGTGCGCCGTGATCCAGAGCCAGTAGGCGCGCTCCCGGAACAGCAGTGAGACCGCGCCGCCTGCCGCCGTGGCCGAATCCGTGGTGAGAGCAACGAGCGGCGTGGCCAGGGCGAAGTACGACGGCGGTGCGGAGCGCAGCCCGTTGAGGGTGGTATAGAAGCTGCCCCCGGTGGCGGTGTCGCCAGCTTGCAGCGCCGCCTCGGCCTCGATGAGACGAGCTTCGGCGCCGGTCGCGAGCGTGATCGCCGCGCTGCGACTGGTGTAACGCGTCTGGTCGTACTGCAATGTCGAGCCATCGAAACCCTTGTTCGTGTCCGGCTTCGTGGCTGGAGCGGTCGGCGGCGTGATCACCAGTCGCCACTGGATGCGCGGGTCCCCGCTGCTGCGATAAGGGAGCCCAGGACCCGTTCCGGAAGGTGCGAACGCGGCGGTGTAACCCCCTTCGCGATCGCCGACGGCGTACCGCTTGAAGATCTGCGTGGCGTTGAACACCCCGTTGTTCTCACGCGTCGTGTTCTCGGAGTGCTGGACCGTGTAGGAGAAGCTCGTCGGCACCGCCGTGGACGACACGAGTGCCGCCGCCGTCGCAAACTGACCTTGGTCGAGCAACGCTCGCGCCTTCCCGACCGCCGCCAGGCGGATCAACGTGCGCCGCGTGGTGGCACTGACCCGAGTCGTGTCGAGGGCAGTCGCCGCTGCCGTCGCCTCGTCGAACCGTCCGATCGCGGTGTTCAGAAGCTGGAGCGTCGAAAGTGGGGCCCCGTAGGTGATTGTGCCGTCCGCCGCGACCGTGCTCACCGGGACACCCGAGCACCACGTCTCGGCGAAGAAAACGTACGTGTAGCCCGCGAGCGACAGCACCTCGGAAAGCCCGGTCTCCGCGGTCGTGTCGGGAGCCAGCGTCCGGTAGCGCTCTGCGGCGAACTCGGCCGCCCGCCGGGCGCGGTGCATGTTGCGGAACCAGAGACCGACGTCGGCGTTGGTCTTCTGGATCGGCCCGCGCGAATCCACTTCGATGCGGGTCGGGAAGGTCTCCGAGTTGATCCACTCGTCGGCGAGCAGGCCGCCGTACATAGTGACGCCTTCGACCGTGCCGCCGGAGCCATCCGCCCCGGATCCGGTGTACGCCAGGGCGAAGTCCCCGATCGCGCCCGCTCGGATCGTTGGCAGCACGGATTTGTCATTCAGGTTGCCCGGCGCCACGATGTCGGGATCCTGCACATTCAGCGGGTCATTGCACCCCGTGAATGGCAAGGCCAGGGCCAGCACGGCGAGGAGGGCAAGCTTCAATGCGCTCTTCATGGTCGTCGCCCTCGCCTCAGAAGGTCAGGTTGATCCGGGCGATGAAGTACCGCACCGGAGGCTGGGTCAGAAAGTCGGCCGTGTTGAAATTCGACTGGCCGGCGTCGTTCAGCTCGGGATCGACGCCCGTGTAGTTGGTCCATGTCGCGAGGTTGCGTCCGGTGATCGTGACGCTCATGCCACTCGCGCCGATCCGGCGCGCCACCTCGACCGGCGGCGTGTAGGTGAGCGACACTTCCCGCAGCTTGACGAAGCTCGCGTCCTCGAAGTACCCGGTCTCGAGACCGTAGGAGACCGCGGCCACGGCGCGTGCCTGCTCGGCGAGGGGTGTCGTCGGGTCGCGTCGGCCGCGGCAGATCCCGAGCAGACAGCGGAATTCCTCCGTACTGTTGTCGAGTCGGTTGCCGAAGCGCCCGTCGAGCAGGCCGTAGAGCCGGAAATGCTTGAAGAAGCCCACTTCGCTGCTGAGGGTACCGCCATGGGTCGGGAACGGCGTGCCTTGGTAGGTTTCGGCGGCCGCCACCGTGAGTTCGGAAGCAGTGATCAGGCCATCGCCGTTCGCGTCGTTGAAGGTGTAGGACCGACCCCAATAGCCGCCCAGCGGGAAGTCGGGTTGATGTCGCTGGGTAGCGCCGCCCAAGCCGAAGATGATCGGCGTGATGCCCGGGCCCAGGTCGATGAGGCGATTGCGGTTACCCCAGGCACTTGCGGTCACACTCCAGGAGAGATTGGGCTTGTTCAGAACCTGCGCGTTGAGCGAAATCTCCACGCCCTTGTTGCTAACCTCGCCCAGGTTCTCAAACCGTGTGGTGCTCACGCCTAACGATGGCGCAAGCCGCCGCGCGATCAGGGCATCCCGCGAGTTCTTATCGTAGTAGGTGAACTCGATGTGCAGCCGCTGCGTCCATAGGTCGGCGTCGAACCCCGCTTCGTACTCCCGCGTCTTCTCGGGCTTCAGGTTCGCATTCCCGAGACTCGAGTCCGTGATGCCGGGTGCGTCGGTACTGTTCGTCGCCACGGCTACGGGGCTGAAGAACGCCAGCGCGTCCGTGGGCCCGGGCTGCCGGCCGCTCTTACCCCACGCGGCCCGTACCCGCAGTGAGCTGAGCCATGACCAACGGGGAAAAAACGGCTCCTCGGACACGACCCACGAGCCAGACACCTTGGGGTAGGTGATGAAGTTGAAGTTTGCGCCGAAGGCAGAGTTGTCGTCCCCGCGCAACGCGCCCGTGAAGTACAACCGGTCCCGGATCCCCACTTGCTCTTCGACGTAGCCACCCAACGTCACGAACTCGTCGGTGTTCTCGTTGACCGTGGGGATGACCACGCCGGCGAGGGAGGTGGTCCCGCCCACCAGCTTGCGACCGGAGGCGAGCGTCTGCGCGAAGACGTCCTTGAAGAACTGCACACCGGCAGACGTGTTCGAAGTGACGATCGGGGAGAGGCGGAATGCCGCGGTAGCGGTGAAGTTCGCGGTGTAGTTGAAGATCTGCGCGCGGTTCGAGTTCCGCTGGCCGTCCAGGGTGTTCTGGTTCAACGGCACCAAGCCGGGCGAGATGGTCTGCTGGTCGAACCGGTTGCTGACGTCGGTCCCAGCGACCGCGCGGAGCGTCAAGAAGCTCGTCGGCCGGAAGTTGGCGTTCACGCTTCCCGTGAACCGCTCAATGCCCTGACCGACCAGGATATTGAATGACTGAGTGGGCGTCAGAAAGCCATAGCCCAGTCGTCCGTTGTTCGGGTTCGCCGAGCCCAAGAGGCCACTGGACGCGATGCCCGCTGAGTTGTTGTCGTTTTGGGGCAGGCTCAGATCGCTCGACGTGTAGCCGGTGGAGACGGCAACGTCCAACAAGCGACTCGCCTGGTGATGCAAATTGGCGCGCAGACTGGTGCGACGCAGGTCGTTGGGATGATAGATCCCCTTTTCCCGCTCAAACTCTCCGGAGAGAAAGAACGTGGTGACATCGCTCCCCCCCGAGGCGCTCACGCCGTACTGCTGCCGGCTCCCGGTCTGGAACGGGCTGTTCACCTCCAACGGATTGAAGGTCCGCACCGTGTCGATGGCGCACACGCCAGCCGACGCCTGTGTCAGGCTGCACGAGGCGCCCGCGTTGGTGACAGAGGTGTAGTTCGCCGGCCAGGCCGTGATGTCGTTCAGGACGCCACCTTCGACGTAGCCGTTCCACTTCGTGGGCCCAGGCCGACCGCGCTTGGTGCGGATCTGGATCACTCCGTTCGCGGCGTCGGTGCCGTACAGCGCGGCTGCGGACGGTCCCTTGACGATTTCGATCGATTCGATGTCCTCGGGGCTGATGTCGTTGAGCCGCGACGGCGTCTGACCACCGACGCCGATGGAGGTCGCCGTCTGGCCCGTCGCCCCGTTTTCCACGCGAATGCCGTCCACGACGATGATCGGCTCGTTCGTGAGCGACAGGCTGCTCGACCCGCGGATGCGGATGCGGCTCCCCGTCCCGGTAGTACCGCCGGATGGCAGCACCTGAACACCTGGGGCCCGGGCGTTCAGCAGGTCAGCCAAGTTCGTGGGTGTCGCTTGCTCCACCGTCTTCGCCGCGTCGATCGTCGCCACGGTGTGGCCCAGCTCCCGTTTCAATTGCTCGGCGCCGGTAGCCGTTACCACTACCGCCTCGAGCGGTACTGCGGCGGCGGACACCGCAAAGTCCACGGTCGCCGTCCCCCCGGCGGTTACGCTCACCTGCTGCGAAGC
Organism: Gemmatimonadota bacterium; assembly: GCA_003220935.1. Lineage (GTDB taxonomy): Bacteria > Gemmatimonadota > Gemmatimonadetes > Gemmatimonadales > GWC2-71-9 > 20CM-4-69-16. The sequence goes on along the minus strand of QHTT01000046.1, from coordinate 33,741 downwards.
GGTGGCGTACCCGATGAGCCGCACCTGCAGCGTATATTGCCCAGCGGAAATGTTGCTGATGCGATAGCGGCCATCCTGCCCGACACGACCCCCGAGATTCGTGCCCAGCACCAGCACCTCGGCACCGATCACGGGCTGTTGCGTCACGCGATCCGTCACCCGCCCGGCGATCGCGCCTTGCTGCGCGGTTGCGACTGGCACGGTGCAGACGAGCAGCACTACCGCTGCTGCGGCCCCGACGACCTGCCGGATAAATGGAATGTTCATCTCCCGTCTCTCCTCATGCGAGAGGTTTACTTCGAGTCGCGTACCGACGAAACGAGAGGCTCAAGTGGCCGCCATCGAGACACGCCACCGTACCGCACACTCCGCCGAGCGGAACGTGCCGCGGGTATGGGGCAGCGACGGCCTACCGCCTACATCGAGGCTGCGAGAGTGCTGGGGTGGGACAATATCGATGAGCGGACAAAGCAGGGCGCATGATCCACCTCCGTGGATCGGGTAGGACCGCACGACGGCAGAGACGACGGTCAATACTGACTCGCGTTACAGACACCCGCAAGATGCCTGGGGTCAGCGCGGCGCGCGCGCGATCACCTCTCGCGCCCCCGCCTCGAGCGGCACTTGCGTCTCCCTTCCCCCCGGCCACCGGACCCACACTGCCACGGGCCGCTTGTCTGCCTCCACCCCGAGCACCTGGATCGCCCCGTCCTCCGACCAGTAGCCCGATCCCCCGTGCACCTCCCGCGCGGGACCGCGCGACCCTTCATACACGATCCGGAGCAGTGCCCCGATCGCATGCGGGTTCGCCGCGCCGCCGACCAGCCTCACCCGGACGCCCGGTCGCGCGTGCTCGTTGTGGTACAGCTTGGTCTCGGCCCCATTCTGGGAGATCGCGAGGTCAAGCCGCCCGTCGCCGTCGTAGTCGGCGAACGCCGGCCCGCGCCCAGCGTCGTAGCGGGGCGTCTCGAGCTCGGTCAGGAAGAAATTCTGCGCGAGGAAGACATCCTCGTGCCCGTCGCCGTCGAAGTCCGCCACCCCCACGTAGAACGCTGGAGCGAACTGCGCCTCCGCCGGCAGCGGCGCGGCCGCGAACTTCCCGCCACGGTTGAAGAACACCACGTGGTCCAGCGTCGCCGCCTCGAGGCGCTGCACGCCCTCGAGCCCGTGGCCGAGCACGTCCTGCAACGTGGCGTTGGCGTATGTGGTGAAGGCGCGGGTGCCCGGCCGCAGCCACGGCAGCGTCGTCATCAGCCGGCGGAGCGGCGTCAGCGGGGCGATGCCGTGCACCCGATCGTCGTATTGAGCCTCGATCATGTCCACTCTGCCGGACGCCGTGAAGCCCCCGTAGTAGAGCAACAGCGGGTGCGCGGGATCGACGTGATGGCTGGTATTGCGACCCCAGCTCGTGGCCACGATGTCGAGCCGACCATCCCCGTCCAGATCGCCGGTCGTCACGCCGTTCCAGCGACCCACCACGCGGTCCAGCCCCCATTCGGTGCTCGCGTCGCGCAGGCGGCCGTGGTCGTTCAAGAACAACTTGAGCGATCCCCACTCCGGCGCGAGGATCAAGTCGGGCCAGCCATCGCCGTTCACGTCGGAGCAGACCGCGGCGGATATCAGACCAACGCTCTGGAACAGGCGGGTGTTGATATCGTCCAGCACGAATCGGCCGCTCTCGTTGCGGAACAACCGCGACGAGGCCGGCTTCGGATACGCGCCGGGCAGGACGCGCCCGCCCACGAACAGATCCACGTCGCCGTCCCCGTCCACGTCGGCCACGGCCAGGGGGCCGATGCTGGAAACGTCCCCCGGCACGATAGGCGTGATCGCGTCGCTCGCCGGCACGACCTCCACCACGGACGGCACCGCCGCCGCTTCGGCCGGGGTCTGCGACTCGTAGCTCGACTGTCCCACCAGCAGTACCGTGCCCCCATTGCCGGCGGGCAGCGGCACCACGGTGGTCTCGTCGTACGGAGCGGTCGGCAGATGGAGATTGACTCTGGTGAAACGCCCCCCGTCGTTCCGATAGTAGGCCAGCGAGCCACCCCGCCCCGACGTGATCAGCAGGTCCTCATCGCCATCACCCTCGACGTCGTACCACGTCACACCGGGACCGAGCTGGCTTAGTGCCTGAGGGAGGAGCGGCTGGCGGGCCCAATCGTTGTACGGGGTCTCGACGTGGTGGTGGCCAAGCTGCGCTGAAACATCGCGGAACCAAGGAGCAGGGGTTGGGGCCTGGGGGCTGGGGACTAGGGCTGACCCCGGGCGTAAGCTCGGCGTGATGGCAGGCTCGCGGATCTCATACTCGCGGTTCGACTTCACGCCGTGAATCACGGAGCGTCCGCCGCGCCGCCAGTCCACTTCGATCGTCAGCTCCTGGGCGCTTCCCGCCGCGAAACTGTAGAGCGGATCGGAGCCCGAGAGGTAGCCGCCGCCCAGCACGACTTCCTTCTCCTGCACCGGGACCGGGCCACCCAACACGCGAATCTTGGATCCCGCGCCCGCGCTGTTCGGCGCTCGGCCGCGCAGACGGACGGCCACGCGCGGCGCGCTCGCGAGGTTACGAAACACGGCCGCCGGCGTCCCGAGCCGATTCACGACGACGTCCAACGCGCCGTCCCCGTCCAGGTCCGCCGTTGCCATACCGTGGGAGATGGCATTCTCCGCGCCGAACCCCCACTCCCGGCCCACCTCGGTGAACGTCAAGTCACGGTTGTTACGGAATGCCACGCTCGGCACCGCCAGCGTCGGGAACTCAGCGAGCTCACGGCGCCACTGCAGTGCGGTAAACGTCGTGCGGATCCGCTCCCAGGTGTCCGCGTCCATGATGTCCCACAGGTGCCCCGTGGTGACGAGCAGGTCTTCGTAGCCGTCGAGATCCACGTCGAGGAACTGGGCGTCCCAGGACCAGTCGGAAGCCTCGATCCCGGCGTAGCTCCCGAGCTGCGCGAAGGTGCCGTCGCCGCGGTTCCAGAGAAGCGTGTTGCGCTGCCATTGGGGCCGGTCATCGATCTGCCCGATCAGCTTGGGCAAGGGCGTGTGCGTCGGGATTTGGGTCTTGCGGCGCGGGCCGCGGCCCAGCATATCCGCGACGAAGATGTCCACGTGCCCGTCCCGGTCGACGTCGGAGAAATCCACTGCCATCGAGGAGTTGCTGGTGTTACGGAGCGCAAGCCGCGGCGCGGCGCGAAACGTCCCCCTGCCGTCGTTCAGCCATAAGAAGTCCGGATCCTCGAAGTCGTCGCACACGTACAGGTCCGGCGCGCCGTCGCCGTCCACATCGGTAAACTTGGCCGACAGCGCGAAGTACTCCGGCACCGCGGCGAGCGGCTTCCCGGTCTCGTCGCGGAACCGGCCAGAGGTCCATGGCACGAGGGTGAAGTGTCCCGTGCCGTCGTTGAGGTAGAAGCCGTCTGGATCGGCGCGCTGCTGCATCGACACCAGGCCGTACTCGGGCCGATCCACGACGCGGTAGTCCTTCCGAAACTTGGGGACCACCTCGAAGCGGTTGTGGCCTATTTCGCGGACCACGCGATTGAACGCCCGCTCCTGGGGCGGATACACGTCCATCGCCGACCGGGTCTTATAGTTGGCGACGTACAGGTCGAGGTGGCCGTCTCCGTCCACGTCGGTCAGGGTCATCGTCATGCTGCCGGCCTGTGAGGCCAGCCCGGCTGCGGCCGTCCGCTCGGTGAACACCCCATGCCCGTCGTTGACAAATAGCGCCACGCCGCCGCCCAGCGTGCTGACGAGCAGGTCCAGGTCGCCATCCCCGTCGACATCGGCGAACACCGCCCCGGTCGAGTGCCGCCCTGTGAGGGCGACGCCGGCGTTTGTCGTGATGTCTTCGAAGTGCCAGTCGCCCAGGTTACGGTACAGCGCGTTCGCGCCTTCGTTGCTCGTCAGGTAGACGTCGGGAAGCCCGTCCCCGTCCACGTCGCCCAGGGCCACGCCGCCCCCTTGCGCCAGGTGGCGGTTCCAGAGTGCGCTGTCGAGGTTGACGGTGTTGGTGAACCGGATCCCGGTCCGGGACGGAGTGAGCTCGCTGAACGCCGGGCCACCGCTCGAGAGCACCCTCAGTTCGCGCCAGCGATACCCCGCCTCGGTGTGCCAGGCAAGCGGTGGGGCGACACGGCGGCACGCGACATCCAGCGCCAGCAGCGCGAGACCCCCTGCGAGGCAGCGACGCCAGCTCACCGCGGAGCAGCTCCTCATCTCTGGGGCCGGAATGAAGCAGGCGCGCCGCCGAGCGACGCGCCTGTTAGCGTCCACCGACTGCGGGCCGAGCCGCGCTACCGGCGCCGGCCCAGCATCGTGTTGAGCTGCGCTCGGTCTCGCGATTGTCGTTCGAGGCTGGCCCAAACCTGCGGCGCGTTCGTCACCAGGGCCGCCACGATCGGGCTTGGCGCCGGGTGCACGTCGCAACTGCCATCGGGGTGGGCTGCGCCACCGCACGTGTAGAGGGACAGCTTCAGCACGCCCAGCTCCTTCGCCGGCACCGGCATCTCGCGCGGCGTGAGCGGCTCCAGCTTGTCGATCCGCCGCTGATTGTAGAACGGCGCCGGGTTGGAGCCCGGCAGCTCGACATCCTGCTCGTACTGGAGCTTCTGAAGCAGCCCCGCCTGACCGTCTGCCGCGCTCGCCGGGAGGAAGCTCGGCTTCGTAGGGCTCGCGCCGCCGCGCGGCCGGCCCAGTAGGTCGGGGCCAACACGTGTGTGGTTGATGAGCGTGGCCGCCAGAGTAAGATCCCCGGCGGTTTGCCGGATCAGGGCTTCCGCCCAGATCAGGTCGTTCTCGGCCGCGAGCACGGCTGGGGCGTCGCCCGAGCCGGTGCCCTCCCCCTGTGGATTATCGCCGCACGTGGCTAGGCTGTCGTAGCGGACCTGTCCGACGGCGCTCTGGTGCCACGCCCCGCGCGACTTGTTCTGAGGCTCCTGGTCCGTACTGAAGACGTAATCATATCCGCCCGCGCCGGTCTTGTCCTGCTTCGCCGAGATCAGCTTCGCGTACGCGCTATCACCCCTGTAGGTCCCGTCGCCAAGGCGCTTGTCCGGCGAGTTCGGCTGGTTGCTGAAAGCGATATTCCAGGGGTCCGGCTGATTCACGGGATCCAACAGGTGCGCGACGCGGCTGTGGATCCGCATCGTGGTCATGTCGTTGCTCCAGACCTTCAGCCAGTCGCACCAGCTGGCGCAGGCGTCGTCATGGAACATCAGGTCGAACGCAGTTCCGGAGCTGATGCCTTTGGAGGCGTAGACCGCCACCCTGGCCCAATCGACGGCCGCGTTCTGCGTAGCATTGCGCGGGAAGTATGCCAGCGTCCGGGCCGCCATCGTGTTGGCAATCTGGGCGACATGCTTGTTGGTGTAGCTCTGCGCCGGGCTGCCGAAGAAGTCCCCTGGGACGCTGAAGCTCGTCCCGGCCAGCGTGACGACGGCGTCGAACTTCGCCAGTGCCGTGTCGCGCAGGACGGTGCTGGTCTTGAAGGCGACGATCGGTGACCCGTTCGCGTCGACCGGCGTGCTATCCGTCACGATGAAGCCCTGGTCGTAGTTCAGCGCAATACCGCTCAGGCTCAGCGCCTGCACCAGTGTGGCCATCGTCTCGACCATCTTCGTGGTCTCGCCGTCCGTGATGACGAGCCCCTTCTGCCGGATCGCCTTCAGCACGTCGTTAGCCGAGGACAGGGCCGAGTAGTACCCGTACCAGAGCGGCTCGATCTGCGTCCGCTGCGCCGACGCGGGGTCGTTCTGCCACTCGATGCGCGGGTAGGTTGCGCCCAGCTGCTCGGTACCGCAGGTCCCATTGGTAGCCGCAGTGTAGACGTCCCACGGGGTGGTGGTACATCCGGTGTAGAACCGGATGTTGTAGTTGTTCCACGCCGCGACGTGACTGCGCGCCATCACGACCATCGTGAGCGCCGGATAGGCGTCAGCCCCCAGGTCCCCCTGGGTTGTGAGATACCAGGTCCGCATCGCGCCGACGGCGATCGACTGCACCGTGGACGGGTCGGACAGCGCGCGGGGAGAATCCGGCGCGTTCGGGTTGTCGATCTTGAGTGTGTCACATGCACCCGCGAGGACCAGGGCCGCGATGAGGCCCAGCCCCTCAGGGATACGCTTGATCATGCTCATAGGTCGCACGCTCCTCAGAGGTTGGTCCGCGGGTCAGAAGTTGATCTCCGCAAAGCCGGTGAACGTCCGGAAGTTGGGGTACGAGAAGCCGTCGAACCGGAACGAGTACGGGTCGCCCGACAGGCCGGCCACCTCCGGATCGTATCCGGAGTACTTGGTGAACGTGAACAGGTTGCGCCCGATCACCCCGAGCCGGAGGTTGTTTAGCCCGAGACCGAGCTGGCCTGGTAGTAGTCGGTCGGCTTCTTGCCGGTGCTGTAACAAGCCGCGGCACTACCGGTACAGCCCGTAGCTACGGGCTTACTCGCCTGGTCGTAAACGCGGTCGCGAAACTCGAAGAAGGGCCACTGCCGCGTGCCGTTGTAGATGCTCCCCCCCTGCACCCAGTCGACCAGGGCATACACCGAGAAGCTCTTGTAGCGCAGGTTCGTCGTGAAGCTCGCGTTGAAGTCGGGGTTCACGTCGGCGATCTTGACGACCGAGCTGCCCGTGGGATCCACGTAGGGGATGAACCGCTCGCCGATGGTGTGGTAGAGGTCCTTCCGCACCAGGAAGCCGTCTTCGTTGATGATGACGCTGTCCGGGCTCCAATGCTGGTTGGCGCCCGACAGGGCTTGCTTAGCTGGATCGGCATACAACTCGGCGAGGCTCCGGACGATCTTCGTGCCGTAGATCACGCCGAACGTCTCCCCCGCCGCGATCTTGAAGTGCTGAGTGACGTCGTTGTTGCCGACGTAGTCCGGCCCGACGAGGAACGGCGGCGTGTTCAGCTGGGTGATCTTCTGGCGCGTCCGGTCGGCGGCGACGTTCACCCGCCACGAAAGCTCCGGTCTGTCCACGAGGATTGCGCCCAGCGACAGCTCATGGGTGTGTCCGAGCAACGTCGCGGCGTTCTGCCACTGGTTCACATAGCCGGTCGCCCCGGACAGCGGCACCAGCATGATCTGGTCTTTCGTCTCCTTCCGCGAGTACGAATACTCCAGGGAGAACCGGTTGAGGAAGTCGATGTTACCGCCGACTTCCGTCTCCGCCGAGCGCGCCGGCTTGAGCGTCTTGTTGCCGAGGGTCTGCTTCACGGGCACGCCCGCTACCACGGCGAACGTCTCGTACTGCGCATCGAAGGTGGGCCGCAAGCCCGCGGTCCCGTACGACGCGCGCAGCTTCAGCTCGTCGATGCCGTTGACGTGAACGTCCTCTGAGAGGCGGTACGCCCCCGAGACGCGGTAGTACGTCTGCCAGCGGCTCTCCGGGCCGAACAGCGACGACCCGTCCCACCGCACCAGGCCGTCGACCAGGTAGCGGTCCCTGATGTCGAAGCCGGAGATGACGTAGTAGTTCTTGTTGCGGATCGCGATATCGGCGGAGCCGGGCGAGAGCGTGGTCCGATCGACCGCCACGAACTCCGGCGTGTTCAGGACCTTGAACGCCGCAGCGGTGTCGGCAAACACGGTCAGCGTCTGGTCCTCGTACACGTACGCGGCCTTGGTCGTGTTGCGGACGTTCCACGAGCCGAAGTGGAAGGTGCGCACGCTGGTGAGGGTCGCGCCCGTGTTGAATGTCCGCCCGCCGCTGTCGACTCGAGCGAGCGAGCCGCTCGTCGGGGTGCCGTGTGAGTTCAAGAAGTTCTTGGGCACCTGGTCGGTGTAGACGGACGTCTCCTGATCGTAGTTGTAGTTGCCCTCGAGCGACAGCCAGTCGCGGATCCGGTAGGTCGCTTTCCCATACCCGGTGAAACGCGAGCGATCGGTGGTGATGCGCTCGTTGGCCAGCGTGTACAAGGGGTTCGTGGCGTTCGGCAACACATGCGGGATCTGCGCCGCGTACGGCGTGCCGTCGGGATTCGGGGCGAACAGGTTGATGTTGGGCTCGATGAACGTCACCGCGAAGAACGGCGCGCCGGGCCCCTGCGCCACCTGATTGTTGTTCGACTTGCCGAAGAAGCCGCCCACCGACAGGTCGAGCCGCGGCCCCAGCGCCTGATCCACGTTCACGCGGAAGTTCTGCCGGTTGTAGCCCTTGAGGAGGATGAGCACACCGTCCTGCTTGGTGTTCTGGAACGACACGTTGTAGTTTGTGTTGCCGCGCCGCTGGCCGATCGAGATGTAATTGGTGTAGAACGGACCGTGCGTCAGCAGCGCCGACTGCGCGTCGTAGACGGCCCTGCCGAACGAGTTGTAGGGAACGTCGGCAATGTGATCGGCCTTCAAGTTGGGCTGCGAGTTGACGCCAACCAGGCAGCCGCCGGTCGGACACGTCGTTGACGTGGGCGCGGGCGGTGTGATGTAATCGCCGTTGTTGACGGTGTTGCCGAGCACATCGGTGTAGGTCCCGACCGTGTCGATCAGGTACGGGTGCGAGAGCGCCCAGGGGATCGCCTTTGGGCGGAACGACTGGCCGTACTCGTTGCGCACCGTCACGACCAACCTGCCGTCCGGGATGCGCTCGCCGCGCTTGGTGAAGATCTGGACCACGCCGTTCGCGGCATTCGACCCGTACAGTGACGACGCCGCCGCACCCTTCACCACCTCGACCCGCTCGATGTCCTCCGAATTGATGTCCGCGAGGCCGTGGTGCGTGATCGTGCCGTCCACGATGATCAGCGGACCCGGCGTCGCCGTGGAAGCGCACGGCGGAACGGTGCAGGCCGAGGGCGACGTGAGGGCGGTCGCCCCGCGCAGCCGGATCGCCGGCTCGCCGCCAGGAGCCCCGCTCGGATTGATCAGCCGCGCCCCCGCCACCTTGCCCTCGAGTGATCCCAGCGCCGAGACACCCGGCGCTTCCTGCAGTTGGGCGGCAGTGACGATACCGACCGAGGTCGTGAGCTTTTTCCGCTCTATCTCCCCTGCCACGCCCGTCACGACGACCGCGTCGAGCGTCATCGGATCGAACTTGAGCACGAAGTCCTGGGTCTGGGTTCCTGGGGTGAGCGTGATCTGGCGCGTCGTCGCCGAGTACCCGATGTAGCGGGCGTGCAGGGTGACGGTTTGCCCCTTGGTGCGCTCCGGCGGCACCGCCAGCGTGTACGTGCCGGTCGTGGTGGTCGCGACGGCGCTGTTCAGCTCGTCGATAATGACGAGCGCGCCGCCGAGCGCTTCGTTCTGTCGGCCGGTGACCTTGCCGGTGATGACGGCTCCCTGCCCGAGCAGCGATCCCGCTGCACCGACGAGCAAGGCCGCAGTGACCGCAACCACTCCGGATGTGCGTGACGTGGTGTGCTTCATGCTGACCCCCTCGAGAGAAGTGACTCGGGGTGAACATTCTGGTACTTCGGCATATAGTGCGCGCCGCTCAGGAAGGGCGCAAGATCGCGGCGAGGCCAGCCGAGCCCCCCGGGACGCCTCTTTCGGCAGTAGTTGCAGGGTGATACTTTGGGCAAGCAGCCCAGGACTTTCGGTGCACGCCAAGCCCTTCCTCCGCACGCAGCGGGCAGCCTCCTGGTTGCTCGTAGCTCTCGGCCTCTGCTTCCCGCAGGTGGCGCCGGCGCAACACAGCCGCCCGGGGGTGCTCCACGGGCAGGTCGTGACGCGCGTGACCGGGGAGGCGGTACCGGGCGCCCGCGTCGTCGTCGAGACTCGCGATACCGTCGGTGTGGACTCGGCTGGGCGTTTCGAGCTGACGCGTGAGTCCGGCCGCTACACGCTCGAGATTGCCGCGGTCGGGTACTCGCCGGGCACGTGGCGGATCAACCTCCACGATGGGAAAACCCTCGAGCACGTCTTCGAGCTGGACCCGGCCTACGAGCTGCCCGGGGTCGTCGTCGAGGCGAAGCCGAGCTCGATTGGGAGACGGTTCTCGGACTTCGAGCGACGCCGTCACGCCGGGATGGGCTATTTCCTCACCAAAGAGCAAATCGAGCGCATCAACCCAACGTCGCTCGTCGATGTGCTCGTGACCGTCCGTGGCGTAGAGCAGGTGTGCATCTCGAACAACTGCGTCGCCAAGATGGTCCGCTCGCCGCCGGGGTGCTACCCGCAATACTTCCTCGACGGCAACGAGTCGACGCCGTACTTCGCACGCAACACGCCGCCCCAGGACATCCAGGGCATCGAGGTCTACCGCGGTTCGGCCGAAACGCCGGGGGAGTTCATCGGCAGCAACTCTGGCTGCGGCGTCATCGCGATCTGGACGAAATCCGCTCCTTGAGCGTCACGGCCGCGCTGTGTTACGGCCGTGCCGCGATAAACCGCGTCGCCTCGGTGAGTCCAGGAAGGCCCGGGTCGGCCCCGTGCCAGATCTCCCGGAGCTGACCGTAGGCGCGTACCGCGGTCGTCCGGTCACCCGCCGCCGCCGCCGCGCGACCGAGACCGAGTAGCGACAACGCCCGCTTGGGAGCGAGCGCGAGTGCGCGCGCAAACTCCCGCTGTGCCTCCTGCAGACGGCCGGCCTGGAGCAGGATCTCACCAAACAACTCGTGCGCCGGCTTCACATCCGCGGGCGGCCCGAACTCGACCGACATCGCATCCTCCAGCGCGGTCGCCTCCCGCATGAGCGCGATCGCGTCCGTCGGAGCGCTGTCCGCCTGCCGCAGCAACGCCTCGAGCTCCTTCAGAAGAATGTCCGGGACCTGGTCGCGCTCTTGTCCGGGAGCGGCCGGTGCCCGACTGCGATTGACCGCGGCCAGGTCCGCCAGGCCTCGCTCGGCCCCGCGGCGGTCACCGCGCTTCAGGGCGCTGAGCCCGGCTACGAACACATCCACCGCCGCGTCTCGCGCACGCACTCCGGTGAGGTCGATACTCCACTGGAGGCAGGGACTGTCCCATCGCTCGGTGTTCACGACGTAGTCGGCGCGCATCTCCGCGAGCACTGGGCGACCGCGGCGGGCCTGGTTCATGTTTTGGTGCATCAACTCGAGGTGTTGCAGTGCCTCCTGGTAGCGGCCCTGCTGCAGGTAGCCGTAGCCCAGCCATTCGGTGTAATGGTGCGGAGTCCATGCGGCGCGGTCGCCCCCCGACGCGATCTCGTTCTGCGCCACCACCTCGTCCCACATCCCCCGCGCGAGGAAGATGTGCGTAGTCATGTGCTGGGCATGCGCGGCATCCGGCGCGATCTTGGAGTACGCTCGGGCCGCCGCGAGACCCAGGGGTGCGTGTATCGGGTCGTCGTAGCAGTGGATCAGCACGTGGGCAGCGCCCGGGTGGTTCGGATTGGCCCGGAATACCGGTTCGACGATCGTGGCGGCTCGCATGTACGTCGCCGTGTCCCGCACCCCCTGATTCAGGCCGAGCAGCGAGAGCGCATAGAAGACCTTGGCCTCGCGGTCGGCGGGGAACTGGTTGACCAGACGCCCCATTGCAGCCGAGTACGCCGTGTCGCGCTCGGCCTTCGCGCCCTCGCCGTAGAGAATTTCGAGGGCGCTGAGGTACGCCTGCTCCCTGGGCGTGGGTGCCTTGCTGCGCCGGGCCGCTGCGGTCGGTCCGAGCCGCTGCAGCGCGGCGCGGGCGGCATTCCGGTCCTGCTCGTTCCAGAGCGGATGGGTGTAGGTCAGCGCCTCGCCCCAATAGGCCAGGGCGAATCCGGAATCGAGCCGCTGCGCCTCGCGAAACGCCCGCGCTGCGTCCTGATACTCGAAGCTGTGCAGCAACAGCACGCCGCGGATAAACGGCGCCTGTGCCGCCGGCGCTCCTGACGCGGGAAAGTCGATCGTCCCGAGGCGCGGTGTCTGAGCGGACAGCGACGCAGCGGCGGCGAGGCAGACGAGCAACATCGGGCTATCGGTTCTCTGTCGCCTTGTGCGAGTTGAGCACCATCGCAGCCACCGCTGGATAGATGCCGATCGCATGGCTCCGATAGTAGAGGGCAAATCGTCGCGTCGGAGTATCGATCTGGATCGCGTTGGATTTTCTGTTAGGCATGTGGCAGTCAATGCAGTCGGTCATCATGCGGTCACCAATCTTGTCCGCCATGCGATGTTGGCTGGTCTCATGACACGCCAGGCACTTCTGGGCAAACTGCGCCACGTCCCGCTCTGGTTGATGAACGTCGTGGCACGTCGAACAAGACATCTCCGGACTGGAGCGGAAGCACTTGCTGCGTTGCAAGAGCCCCACCTGATTCCCATGCACGTCGGGGATCGGAGCCTCCCGGGCAGATGGCGGAACCACATAATCATCGAGCTTCGCACCGGGCCGGTAGGAGAACGGCGGCCGCTTGGGATCCCGTTCGCCCGAATGGCACAACGCGCAAATGTCCAATTGCCGATCTCTGGGGAGACGCGCCGGATTGAGAACGTATTTCCCCACCGCCTCCGCCGGATGCGACGAGTGATACTGGACGTGCTCTTGCCCCGCGCCATGGCACTTCTCACAGGAAATACCGAGCGCGTAGTCGCGCGAGTATCGCAGCGCACCACGATCCCGATACAGCGTGAACGCAGTGGCATGACACTCCAGACAGCGCGGGACGATGAGTCGTCCAAAGTCCACCTCACCATCGTGATACCCGGGACTGTTTATCCACGCTCCGATTCCGCTCAGATAAGAGACCGGCAGCTCGAACAGCAGCCCGGCCTTCCAGAAGAGATAGGACTGTCCTCGTCTCCCCGACCCGACCACGACGTCGATACGCTCGGTCGTTGACCTCCCCCGCGCCGAGTCGACGCCGGTCTGATAGAAAGCGCCGTTGCGCCGCTCCATTTTGAAATAGACGCCCTCCGACCCGGTACGCAGCAGGTTGTGCCCCGCTGCAAAGGGGCCTTTGACGGACCGCGCAGTTGCCTCGGCCGAAGTCCGGAAGTGAGCGGTCTGAGTGAAGGTGGCGACGATCTGCTGGTGGCAAGCCGTGCACGATCCAGCTCCCTGCGTGAGCGGGTCTAGGGCTGAAACCAGCAGCCCGAGCAGCAGTCGCGGCATCGTCATGGAAGTAGCTTAGCTTAGGAGGTCGAATGCAAGTCCCCGCACAGGAACACAGCCGATGACCGACGGGCCGATCTCCCGCCGCGCCCTCCTCGCTGGGGCCGCGGGCGCGCTCGGAGCGCAAGCGCTCGAGCGGGCGGGGCTCCCCGTCCCGCAGGACCCAACCAAGGTCCCAGGCACGCCCGTGAGTCCGCTCGGCCAGCGCTCGCCGTTCGAGCGACCGCGCCGCGTCCCCGTCGGAACGGGCCAAGGCATCTCGCTCACGCCGCTGCAGAACCTCAGCGGGATCGTGACGCCCGCGGACTTGCACTTCGAGCGCCACCACGCCGGCGTCCCGGCGATCGACCCTCAGCGCTACAAGCTCCTCATCCACGGCATGGTCGAGCGGCCGACCATGTTCGACCTCGAGGCCCTCAAGCGGTTCCCCAGCGTGTCACGCCTGTGTTTCCTCGAGTGCTCCGGCAATGGCTTCCCGAGCTACCGGGACATCAGGCCGGACCTCACGCCGCAGCTCGTCGACGGCCTTACGAGCACCAGCGAGTGGACGGGCGTGCTCCTGTCCACCCTGTTCCGCGACGTCGGGGTGAAGCCGGGCGCGCGCTGGTTCCTTGCCGAGGGGGAGGACGCCGCGGTGATGGCGCGGAGCATCCCGCTCGAAAAGGCCTCAGACGACGCCATGATCGCGTACGGTCAGAATGGCGAAGCGCTGCGCCCCGAGCAGGGGTATCCGGCTCGGCTCCTGGTGCCGGGGTGGGAGGGGAATGCGAACGTCAAATGGATCCGGCGGATCGAGATCGCGGACCGGCCGTTCATGACGCGGGAGGAGACTTCGAAGTACAGCGATCCGCTCCCGGACTGCACCGCGCGCCTGTTCAGCTTCGCCATGGACGCCAAGTCGGTCATCACGTTCCCGGCGTACCCGGTGACCCTTCCCGACAAAGGCTGGTGGGAGATCGAGGGGCTCGCCTGGAGCGGCCGCGGCCGGGTCCGCCGGGTCGACGTAAGCACGGACGCCGGACGGCACTGGGCGCCCGCCGAGCTGCAGCAGCCGGTGCTCCCCAAGTGTCACACCCGGTTCCGGTATTTGTGGACCTGGGACGGGGGGGACACTACGCTCCTGAGCCGCGCCGCAGACGAGACCGGGTACGTGCAGCCCACGCTGGACGAGCTGCGCCAGGCACGCGGCCGCGGCACCACCTACCACTTCAATCACATCCGGGCGTGGACGGTGCGGCGCGACGGCACGGTCGTCTTCGGATTGGAGGGATGAGCCTGCGAACGCTGGCAGCCATTCTCGCGCTGGCCCTCGTTGGTAGCACGTGTGGGAGAGCGGAGAAGGGAGAGGTACGAGTCGCTGCGCCGACGCGCTACGGCTTTGGGAGGCCCGCTACCGCCGCAGAGGTCCGGGCGTGGGACATCGACGTCATGCCGGACGGGACCGGGCTGCCGCCCGGAAGCGGCGCGGCGTCTCAGGGTGCCGCCATCTACGCCCGCAAGTGCGCCGCCTGTCATGGGAAGACCGGGACCGAGGGGCCGTTCGACCGACTCGTGGGCCGCGAGCCGCGCGAGCGCTTCCCGTTCGGGCGCGACCCGAGGCTCGTGAAGACGATCGGCAACTACTGGCCCTACGCGACCACGCTGTACGACTATATCAACCGCGCCATGCCGCTCGACGCCCCCGGCTCCCTCAAGCCCAACGAGGTGTACAGTCTGGTGGCGTTTCTGCTATCGCGGAACGAGATCATCGCGGATACCGCAGTCATGAACGCGGCAACCCTGCCACGCGTGGTCATGCCGGCACACGACCGATTCGTGACGGATACTCGTCGCGGCGGCCCGGAAATCCGCTAGCTCTTATGTTGCACCTGCTCCCGCGGCGCGGCCGGCTGCTCGTCTCGGCCTGCTGCATGCTCGTCTCTTGCCGGTCCCACCGCGCTGACCGCCCCGCAGCGGCGGCGCCAGCCTGGCTGCTCGAGCGCGCTGCCCAAGAGTCGGCGCTGGCTGCCCAGTCGAAGGTGCTGCACGACTTCCGGTTCACTGACCGGCGGGAGGCGAGCGGCATCACGTTCGCAAACCGCGTCGTCGACGACGCGGGCAAAGCCTTCAAGCACGACCATTACGATCACGGGTCGGGACTCTGCGCCGCCGACGTGGACGGCGACGGGCTCCCGGACCTGTACTTCGTCACCCAGCTCGGCAGCAACGAATTGTGGGGGAACCTGGGCGGCGGCCGTTTCGCGAACATCACCGACGAGGCGGGTCTCCGCATGCCGGACGCCATCGCGGTGGCCTGCTCGTTCGCCGACATCGACAACGACGGCAATCCCGATCTGTTCGTCACGACGGTGCGACACGGCAACAGGCTGTTCGAGAACCTGGGCGGCGGGAAGTTTCGGGACATCACCGCGCAGGCGGGAGTGGGATACGTGGGTCACTCCTCCGGAGCGGCCTTCTTCGACTACGATCGCGACGGCCTGCTCGATCTGTTCGTGACCAATGTCGGTGTCTACACCAGCAACGCGAAGGGCGCGGGCGGTTACTTCGTGGGCCTGCCTGACGCCTTCCATGGCCACACGCACCCCGACCGCGCGGAAGCCAGCATCCTGTACCGCAACCTGGGCGGGAACCGGTTCAAGGACGTGACCCGCGAGGTCGGACTCGTGGATCGGAGCTGGAGCGGTGATGCGACCCCGATCGACGTGAACGACGATGGCTTTCCCGACCTGTACGTCCTCAACATGCAGGGGGAGAATCACCTCTGGCTGAACGAGGGTGGCAAGCGGTTTCGCGACGTCACGCGAAGCTACTTCCCGCGGACTCCGTGGGGCGCCATGGGGGTGAAGGCCTTCGACTTCGACGGGGATGGCCGCGTCGATCTGTTCGTCACCGACATGCACTCGGACATGTGGGTCAACATCCCGCCCGGCGACTGGGCTGCTGAGGCGAGCAAGGCCGACTCGTCGCCGGCGCCCGCCGATTTCTTTCCGGAGGGAAAGGCCCGCTTTATCTTCGGGAACGCACTGTTCGCCAACCGTGGTGGCGGCCGCTTCGAGGACGTGTCGGACTCCCTTGGGATGGAGACGTACTGGCCCTGGGGACCGAGCGTCGAGGACCTCAACGCCGATGGCTGGGACGACATCTTCGTCGCGGCGGGCATGAACTTCCCGTACCGGTATGGCATCAATTCCGTGCTACTGAACGAGGCCGGCCGGCATTTCCTCCCCAGCGAGTTCGTGCTCGGCGTCGAGCCCCGTCCGAACGGTGCAACAGAGCAAGTCTGGTTCAGCCTCGATTGTGCGGGAGCCGACCACTGGCGACCCATGTGTGCGGCCTGCTCCGAGGCGGGCGGAGCCGCTCTCGGGTGTCGCCCGGACGCCACCGGCCGTTTCACCGTGATGGGCTCGCTCGGCTCGCGCGCCGCTGTCGTGCTCGATCTGGACGGTGACGGTGATCTCGACATTGTGACCAACGAGTTCAACGGGCCGCCCCGGGTGCTCGTCAGCGACCTCGCCGAGCGACGCCATATCAACTTCCTCAAAGTCCGGCTGCGCGGCACGCGCTCCAGCCGCGCAGCGCTGGGCGCGCAGGTCAGCGTCGTCCTGCCCGACGGGCGACGCATCCTCAAGGTCCTGGACGGGAAGTCGGGCTACCTCTCCCAAAGCGACCTGCCGCTCTACTTCGGCCTCGGGGACGCGGGCCAGGCCACCTCGGTCGAAGTGCGCTGGCCGTCGGGGCAACGTCAGACGGTGGCGGGCCCCGTGCCGGGCGGCGGGACGATGAACGTGGTCGAGCCCTAGAGAACGCCTCCGCCCCCCGTGTGCGTCCGGCCACGCCACGCTATCATTGGTGCCGTGCTCTTCTGGACGGCGCTGCTCGCACTGCTCGCTGCCGCGGGCTACCAGGCCGACCCCCTCGCCCCCCGCACCAAGGGGCGTCCCGACGCCCCGGTGACGGTCTACGAGATGTCCGATTTCCAGTGCCCCTACTGCCGCGCCTTCGCCCTCACCACCATGCCCCTCTTGGAGCGCGAGTACGTGCAGACCGGGAAGGTCCGACTCGTCTACATCAACCTGCCGCTCACGACGCTCCACGCCAACGCCGCCCGAGCCGCGGAGCTGGCCGTGTGCGCCGCCCGTCAGGGCAAGTTCTGGCCGATGCACGACCTGCTGTTCCAGCGCCAGGATGGCTGGGCTTCCCGCAAGGACGCGGGCCCATATTTCCTCGCGCTCGCCGACACGGCAGGCCTGGTCCGCGGGGCGCGCGGCGCAGGCGGGCGGGCGCAGCACGCCCACGTTTTACATCGAGGGAGGGTTGCTCGAGGGCGCGGCCCCGGTCGAGGTGTTCCGGGCCGTGCTGGACTCGGTCTATCGCAGCAAGACGGCCGGCCGGACGCGGTGATGCGGAACCGCCCTTCCTTCATATACCGGCTGAGCATGCGGCTGGCGCAGCGGGCACTGCCCCTCGCCGCCCGGTTCGATAAGAAGGTCGCGCGCGGCGTGGACGCGCGCCGCGGCGTGCTCGAGCGCCTGACGGCCTGGGCGCGGGCTCACCGCGACCCGAAGCAGCCCCTCGTCTGGGTGCACGCACCATCTGTGGGGGAGGGTCTCCAGGCGAAGCCAGTGCTGGAGACGCTCCGGGCCGAGCGGCCGCAGTGGCAGCTCGTCTACACCTTCTTCTCCCCGTCCGCCGAGCGGCTCGCCCGCACCCTCCCCGTGGACCTCGCAGACTATCTGCCGTTCGACCGCCCGGGCGACGTGGCGGCGGCGCTCGAAGCGCTGCAGCCGTCGGCGCTGGTGTTCTCGAAGGTCGACGTGTGGCCTGAGCTCACGCTCGCGGCGCGGCGCCGCGGCTCGCGCCTGGGGCTCATCTCGGCGACGGTGGCGCTCGACAGCTCGCGGCTGCGCTGGCCCGCACGCCGCTGGGCGGAGCCCGCCTACCGCGCGCTCGACCGCGTGGGGACGATCAGCGAGGACGACGGTCGGCGGCTCCAGCAGCTGGGCACCCGGCGTGAGGTGATCGAGGTGACGGGCGACACGCGGTACGACAGCGTGGCGGAACGTGCCGAGCGCTTCGATCGAGCGCGCGAGCCGTTCGCGCGGCTCGCCGCCGCCCCCACCGGGACGTTCACCATCGTCGCCGGCTCCACCTGGCCCGCCGACGAAGCCGTCCTGCTTCCCGCCTTGGTCGACCTGCTCGCTCAGGTCCCGACGACGCGCCTCATCCTGGCGCCGCACGAACCCAATCCCGATCACCTGGCGCTGATCGCCGAGCGAGCCCGGCACCTGAAGCTGCCCCGCCCCGTGCGCCTGTCCCAGCTCGAGCACGCGGCGCCGTCCCCCGTGATCGTCGTCGACCGCGTGGGCGTCCTCGCCGACCTGTACGCCCTCGCCGACATGGCGTTCGTGGGAGGCGGCTACCACCGCGCCGGGCTCCATTCGGTGCTTGAGCCGGCGGTGTTCGGGGTGCCGGTGGTGGTGGGCCCCCACTGGCACATGAGCCGCGACGCCGCGCTGCTGATCGAGCGGGGCGGGGCCGTCGCGCTGCCCAGCGACGGGAGGCATCCGTTGCACTCGCAATGTCTCGTGTGGCATCACGACCCGGCCGCCCGGCGCAAGGCGGGCGACGCCGGGAAGCGGCTGGTGCAGGAGGGGCGGGGCGCCGCGGAGCGGACGACGGCGCTGGTGAGAAAGCTGGTGGAGGTCTAGGGCCGATACACGCCCCGGACTCACGCCCGGGGCTATTTCACCACCAGCCCCTCGAACGTCACCGAGCGCGGCACCACCAGCCCCAGGGTCAGCCCCGTCACCAGTAGGTCGCTCCAGCGGCTCCGCACCCGGATGCGGAGGTTCTCGATGCGCGCGCCGGTCCCCACCTGCCCTGCCAGCACGTCCTCCAGGTTCGGCTGAGACACCGGGAGGAGCCCCGCCAAGAGGTACACGGGGTGTTTGGTGACGCGAAACGCGACGCCTGAGTCCGCCGCCGCGGCGCCGGCCATGCTTACCGGCACGCCGAGCCGCGAGCTGTCGAACGTGAGGGCGCAACCGCCCTCGGCGAGCGCCAGCGCGAAAATCGACGCTCGCGCGACCACGGAACCACCGGTCACATGACTCCTGGGAGCAACAGGGGCGCGCCGGGAACGGCGCGCCCCAAAGGTAGCGGCTTCAATCGCGCTTGTGAACCAGGCTCACATGCCGAGCGGCACCTTGATCGCCACGTTCGCACCCAGGCCGAGGATGCCCGTGTGGCCGCCGCCGCTCCTGTGTTCGTAATCGTAGGCGGCGTGGACGCCGAACATGCCGAAACTCAGGTTCGCCCCGATCGTGTACCCAAAGTTCGTGTTACCCGTTCCGGACGCATGGCGGTAGCGGAATCCGGGGGAAACGTACGGCTCGATGCTCAGGCCGGGCGTGGGCAGGCTGACGGCGAGGCCCACCGCACCGATCACGCTCGTGGTGGCCGGCCGGGTAGGGCTGGCCGAATCACTGCGCGCAGCGCCGACCTGCAGGTTCACCGACACCGGAATGAGGCTGCCGCCGATGACGCGCATCGCGGCATTGCCGCCGATGGACGTAGTGCTCGAGGTGGCGTTCTCCGGTTTGTAGCTCTCGATGCCGGCGGTCAGGGTCAGTGTGCCGAGACCGAGCGAGGCGCGGCCACCGAACGCGTTGCCTTTGCCGGAAGCCGAATCCGGCCTGCCCCAGTCTCCGTTGATGGTGATGCCGGTGCCGCCCTTGGGGCTGTTCCATACGGGCATCCCGAGCCACTGCGCCGCGGCGGGCGCAGCCACGCTTGCGATTATTCCCACCACCAAAAACGCGCGCTTCATATGCGACCTCAAGGTAAAATGTTCGATTGCGGTTTTGTGAGGCGAACTCACATCCCGAGTGGTCCCCTGAGCTGCAGGCTCGCTCCGATGCCGATCACGACGTGCGTCGTGCCATCGCCGAACTTCTCAGAATCGTACGCGACATGGATCCCGACGGGCCCGATGCCGGCGTTGCCCCCCACCACCCAGCCGAAGTTGGTCTCTTCCTTCCGCGCACCCACCGGCACGTTCCAGTACCGATGGTAGCGCACGCCCGGCGAGAAGTACGGCTCGAGGCGGATCATGGGAACGGGGAGCAGAGTGCTGAGACCCACGGCGCCCTGCGCGGTGGTCGCCTCTGGCAGTGTCTGCGTCCCGGACGTGACCTTGTTGTTGTACGCTCCACCGAGCTGCAAATTCACAGCGACCGGCAGCAGGCTGCCGCCGATCAGGCGCAACCCCAGCGACCCGCCGAACGACGTGACGCGGGTGCTGAAGGTCGCGGGCTGCCACGACGACGCCCCGGCGGTGAGGGTCCCCGTACCCACACCGAGAGACAGGCGGGCGCCGTAGGCAGTGCCCTTGCGGGCGTCCGCGTTAGGCTGCCCGTAATCGGCGGAGATCGCGACGCCGCCGCCCTTCGGACTGTTCCAGCTCGGCATGCCGAGCCATTGCGCCGCAGCCGGTGCGGTCCCGAACGCGGCCAGCATGAGCACCGCGAGTGCGCGCTTCATAAGGCCCCCTCTCCGGACAAAGAGTACGGGACCAGGGCGCCGGCCCCCGCAGCCACTCGCCTACGGTAGGAACCCCCGCCCGGCGAGTCAATCGTGTGTCGCTCTAATGCACCCACACGGCGCCGATCGACACGCCCTCGTTATCGCCCAGGCCGGCGCTGAGGCGCGCATCGAACGCGCGACTCAGGCGGAAGTCCGCGCCGAGGCCGAGCGAGAACTGGACGTGGTCGGCGGTATCCCCCGCGAGCAGATACAGCGTCGGCTGCACGTAGGGAACGATGCTCACTGTCGATCCTTTGGGATCGATCCGCCGCCCCAACGACAGGCCGGCGGGGACGATCATCACCGACGCGCCGCTCACGAAGTTGGCGCCGGCGCCGAGGATCACGGCGCCGTCGAGCGGGAAGTCCAAGGTGTGCGTGATGACGCGCTGGCGCGCTTCCACGCCCGCGAGCGCGACCGCGCTCCCCGGCCCCGGCGGATCGAAGAAGCCTACCCTGAACCCGAGGTCGAGCCGGCCGCTCGCCATGCGGTACGCGCCCTCGACCGCGGTGCCGCCGCCATTGGGGAAGCTCAACAGCACGCCGATTTCGGAGCGCTGGAAGGCGCGATAGGGGGCGTTGAACGTCGGCGTGCCCGTCGCCTGCGCGGGCGCGCGCCCCGCGCCGGCGAGCAGACCGGCGAAGACCAGCAACGCGAGGTCACGCCGCATGCGGCTTTCTCCTTGTGCGGGTCGGGTGGGACACGGCGTCGGACAGAGTACCCGGACCGACGTACCGCGTTCCCAGGCTGAAGCCTGGGAACGCAGGGGCCCCCGGCGCTAATGCCAGAACGACAAGCCGAGCCGCACGCCGAGTGAGAAGGCGCTCGGGAGCGCGCCGGATGAGAAAGCGTACGCGATGAATCCCTCCGGCCGGAACACCGCGCTGCCGTACGGGAGGCGCTTTCCGACGCCCGCACCGAGCGCGAACTGTGTCTCGGTGCTCGCGCCGGAGCCGAACTTGAGGATGTTCAGCCCCACCCCGCCCGTCACGTACGGTGCGCGCATCAGTCCGCGCGTGCCGCTCCCCCGCTTCAACACGTGGAGCACGTTGACCCCGGGCGCGAACGCGATGGCGCCCAAGTTGCTGTCCCAATTGAGCGAGGCCCGGATCTCGAACATGTTCGGCGACCGCGACAGGACGCCGATACGGGCGTCGACCGGCGCGGCCAGCTGGACGCCCGAGCCGCCATTGCTCCCCAGGCTGACGTACTGGAACGCCAGGTCGATTCCGAACTCGTGCTTCGGGCCGGTTTCCGCCGCCGCCCGGCGTTGCGCCGCCGCGAGGGTCGGCGTGACGAAGAGCGCGGCCGCGAGCACTGCACTGCCGATCAGCTTCCGCATAGGTATGACCCTCCCAGCGAGGAGTTGATGGGCGCAACACAATACCGCATCACGACGCTTGGACTTGGTCGGCCAGGATCCGGACTGCGTCGCCCGCCACCTGGAGGAATCCGCCGGACACCTCGAAGCGGTGGGTCACCCCGCCCGCTCGTACCGTCAGCCGGCCGTTTCCGAGCAGCGTCAGGAACGGCGCGTGGCGCGGCAGGATGCCGACCTGCCCGTCGAACGCCGGCGCGACCACTGCGTCCGCGGCGCCATCGAATACCCCACGCTCAGGGCAAATGACTGTGACGTGCATCACTCAGGCGCTGGCCAGGCGTTTGGCCTGCTCGACCACCTCGTCGATCCCCCCCACCATATAGAACGCCTGCTCGGGCAGTTGGTCGAATTCGCCGGCCACGACGCGCTCGAAAGAGTTGATGGTGTCCTCGAGCTTCACATACTTCCCCTCGAGGCCGGTGAACTGAGTAGCCACGAAAAACGGCTGCGACAGGAAGCGCTGTACGCGCCGCGCGCGCCCCACCAGCTGCTTGTCCTCCTCGGACAGCTCGTCCATCCCCAGGATCGCAATGATGTCCTGGAGGTCCTTGTAACGCTGCAGAATGCGCTGCACCTCGACCGCCACTTTGTAGTGCCGCTCGCCCAGATACTGAGCGTCGAGCAAGCGCG
This sequence comes from Gemmatimonadota bacterium, assembly GCA_003220935.1. Taxonomy (GTDB): domain Bacteria; phylum Gemmatimonadota; class Gemmatimonadetes; order Gemmatimonadales; family GWC2-71-9; genus 20CM-4-69-16. The sequence continues at coordinate 11,161 of QHTT01000046.1, read as the reverse complement.
AGGACGACGCGAGCGGATCCATCGCTGGATAGATCCCCAGCTCGAAGATCTGGCGTGACAACACCACCGTCGCGTCGAGATGCGAGAACGCCGTGGCCGGGGCGGGGTCCGTGAGGTCGTCGGCCGGCACGTAGATCGCCTGGACCGAGGTGATCGACCCCTTCTTGGTGGAGGTAATGCGTTCTTGCAGCTCGCCCATCTCCGTTGCCAGCGTCGGCTGATAGCCGACGGCTGACGGCATGCGCCCGAGCAGCGCCGACACCTCCGAGCCGGCTTGGGTGAAGCGAAAGATGTTGTCGATGAACACCAGCACGTCCTGGCCTTCGATGTCGCGGAAGTACTCGGCGACGGTGAGCCCGGACAGCCCCACCCGCAGCCGCGCGCCGGGCGGCTCGTTCATCTGGCCATAGATCAAGGAGCAGGATTTCAGCACCCCGCTCTCCTTCATCTCGATGTAGAGGTCATTTCCCTCGCGCGTCCGCTCGCCCACGCCGCAGAAGACCGAGCGTCCGCCGTGACCCATCGCCACGTTGTGGATCAGCTCCATGATGATGACTGTCTTCCCCACGCCGGCCCCGCCGAACAGGCCGATCTTGCCGCCCTTCACGAACGGCGCGACCAAGTCGATGACCTTGATGCCGGTCTCGAACACCTCTGTCTTGGGCTCGAGATCGACGAACTTCGGCGTCTCGCGGTGGATCGGCCAGCGCTCCGCCCCGGCTGGAATCGGGTCGCCTTCGTCCACCGGCTCGCCCAAAACGTTGAGGATGCGACCGAGCGACGCTTCGCCGACAGGGACGGTGATCGGCTGGCCCGTGTCCACCGCCGCCATGCCGCGCACCACACCGTCGGTCGAGCTCATCGCCACCGCGCGCACCTGGTTGCGGCCGATGTGCTGCTGCACTTCAGCCACCAGGTGGATCGGCGGCGTGCCGTCGCCCGGATAATCGATGACGAGGGCGTTGTAGAGCTCGGGGAGCCGCTCCGGCTCGAACTCCACGTCGAGCACGGGGCCGATGACCTGGACGACTTTGCCGCTGTTCGTCTTCGGCTCGGCCGCCGGCTTCTTGGGGGCTGCTTTGGTTCGTGTCGCCATAAGTCCTCGAACTGCGCTGTCAGCCATCGGCCTTCAGCTAGCCTTTCAACGCCTCCGCCCCGCCCACGATCTCTGCGATCTCCTGGGTGATCTGCGCCTGCCGCGCCCGGTTGTAGGTGCGCTGCAGCAGCTCGATAATCTCGCCGGCGTTGTCGGTCGCGTTCTTCATCGCCGTGCGCTGTGCGCCGAGGAACGCCGCCGCCGTCTCCACCAGCGCCCGATACACCTGGTTGCGCACGTACAGCGGCAGCAGCTGCGCGAGGATCGCCTCGGCGGAGGGCTTGAGAATGTAGTTGACCGCCCTCGCCCGCCCTGGACCGCCCTCGCCCGCCCGGGGCGGGGCGATGGGGAGGATGGGGAGGGTGGTGGGCGGCGTGGAGACCGCGCTCTTGAACCGCGCGAACACGACTTCGACCGCGTCGAGGGCCCCCGCCTCGAACTGCGCCATCAGCGGTTCCACCAATTCGGCGGCGTGGGCGGCGCTCGGTTTGTCACCGATGTCGACCCGCTGCGACGCCACCGGCCGCTTCGCGAACTTGAAGAACGTGATGCCCTTCTTGCCCACGATGTGCAGCTGCACGGTGACACCCTCGCCCTCCAGCTCCTCGATGCGGTGCCGCGCCTCGCGGATCAGGTTGGCGTTGAACGCACCGCACAGCCCGCGGTTCGACGTGATCAGGAGCAGGGCCACCCGCTGGCTGCCCGCAGTCCCATTCCGCGGTTGGCGCAGCAGTGGGAACCGCTCGGCGAACTCGGGGGAGTAGAGATTGCCGATGACTTCGGCCAGCGCAGCAGCGTACGGGCGCGCTGCGATCACCCGGTCCTGCGCGCGCTTGAGCTTCGACGTAGCGACGAGCTCCATCGTCTTGGTGATCTTGCGCGTGCTCTGGACGGACTTGATCCGCCGGCGCAGTTCGCGGGGCTTCGCCATCAGCGCGCGATCTTCTTGTACTCGTCGATCGCCGCGCGCAGCCGCGCAGCGAGCTCGTCAGGGAGCAGCTTGCGGGTGCGGATCTCCTGGCCCAGCTCCGGGTGCTGCGCCTCCATGAAGTCGAGGAAGCCCTGCTCCCAGGCCTTGATATCCTCCGGCGCCACGTCGTCGAGATAGCCGTTTGTGACGGCGAAGATGATCATCACCTGCCGTTCGACCGGCATGGGCTGGTACTGGGGTTGCTTCAACACTTCGACCACCCGCGCCCCGCGGGCCAGCTGCTTCTGGGTCGCCTGGTCGAGCTCGGAGCCGAACTGCGCGAACGCCTCGAGCTCACGGTACTGCGCGAGGTCGAGCCGCAGCCGTCCCGCCACCTGCTTCATCGCTTTGATCTGGGCGCTCCCTCCCACGCGCGATACCGAGATGCCCGGATTGATCGCCGGCCGCACGTTGGAGTAGAACATGTCGGTTTCGAGGAAGATCTGCCCATCGGTGATGGAGATGACGTTGGTCGGGATGTAGGCGGACACGTCGCCCGCCTGAGTCTCGATGATCGGGAGCGCGGTCAGCGAGCCCGCGCCCATCTCATTCGCCAGCTTCGCCGCCCGCTCGAGCAACCGGCTGTGCAGGTAGAAGACGTCGCCCGGATACGCTTCGCGCCCCGGCGGGCGCCGCAGCACGAGCGACAGCTGGCGGTACGCGGCGGCCTGCTTCGACAGGTCGTCGTACACGCATAACGTGGCCTGCTTTTCGTCGTACATGAAGTACTCCGCCATGGCGCAGCCCGCGAACGGGGCGATGTACAGCATCGGCGCGGGCTCGGCGGCCGAGGCCACCACCACGATGCTGTAGTCCATCGCGCCGTGCTCCTTCAACCGCTCCACCACCGCGGCGACGGTCGAGTTCTTCTGGCCGATCGCCACGTAGACGCAGATGACGCCTTCGCCCTTCTGATTGATGATCGTGTCGATGGCGATGGCCGTCTTGCCGGTGCCGCGGTCGCCGATGATCAGCTCCCGCTGGCCCCGCCCAATCGGGATCATCGAATCGATCGCCTTGATCCCGGTCTGCAGCGGCTCCTTCACCGGCTGCCGCTTGATGATGCCCGGCGCCACGATGTCGACCTTGCGGGTCGTGGTGGTGTGCACCGGCCCGAGCCCGTCCACCGGACGGCCCAACGCGTCCACCACCCGACCCACCAACGCCGGGCCCACCGGCACGTCGAGCACTCGGCCGGTGCGCCGGACCTCGTCTCCCTCCCGGAGCACTAGATAGTTGCCGAAGATCACCGCGCCGATGTTGTCCTCTTCGAGGTTCAGCGCTTGACCGGTCACCTTCTCGCTGGTCTCCGAGGAGGTGAATTCCAGCATCTCGCCCGCCATCGCGGACGTAAGGCCGTAGATGCGGGCGATGCCGTCCTTCACCTCCAGCACCGTGCCGACTTCCCGCACATCGATTTCAGCCAGGTCGGCGCTCTGGATTTCCTTGAGGAGGATCTCTTTCAGCTCGCCGGGTCGGAGGATGGAGTCGGTGGCCATGGTCGTCCAAGTTGGGAGCTTGTGAAAGTTATCACAAGAGTGCGGAATGTGGAATGCGGAATGCGGAATTGCAAGGCAAGGTCGATCCGATGGGTTGGCCGCTGGACGCGAAGCGTGCACGAGCCATTCCGCATTCCGAACTCCGCATTCCGCATTGGTTCATATCCGCGACCTCGTCCTTCCTCTAAGGAACCTCGTCAGCACGCCGCGCGGGCCGAGCTCGCGCAGCTCCTGCGGCGTCGCGCCCGCGACCCGTCGGGCCGCGCCCGCCAGATGGCTGGGGGACGCGTATCCGAGGATCCGCACTACTTGTCGCACGCTGTAGCCCGGGTTCCCGAGCAGGTCCGCCGCACACGCCGTCCGCGCCAGGTCGATGACGCGCTTCAGGTTCGGCGCGCCCCCGGCTGCGAACTCGCGCGACAGGTGCTCACGCGTGACTCGCAACGCCTGCGCGACGTGGGCCGTCTGGGTCGGGACGCCGACCCGGCGCAGCACTTCCTCCCACGCGGCGACCTGCAGCCGGTCGGTGAGCCGGAGCAGCGTCGGCGCGTCGGCGAGCGCTTCGCGGCGCGCTACTTGGGCCGTGCGCGCCGCGATCCACTCGCCGGCGATCGCGTGGTCCACGCCCTCGACCAGAATGCCGGCGAACCCCGCCGCGTGGCACGCCGACAGCAGCGCGCCGTCGTCGGGGCGGAACGCCGAGAGGACGTACATCGGAATGCGGGGGAAGCGCGCCGGCAGCGCGAGGGCGGCCGGCAGGGTGGGTGCGGCCTTCACGTCGAGCACGACGGCGTCCACCAGCCGCTGTGCCAGGAGGCGCTCGACCGCCGGCAGGCTGCGGCACAGACGCACCGAACCGGCGTCGCGGGGGTATCCCGACTTCACCGCGCGGCGCGCGTCGCGGCGCGGGTGGTAGACTGGCACGACGGCCGTCACGGCGGTCCTCCGTCGGCGGGCGCGAGCGCCTGCACCATCTCGGCGGCCCGCTCGAGTACCCCGCGCGCGTTGTCATAGGAGATCGTCTTCCGCGCCTCCTCCAGCGGATACCAGGCGCAGTCCGTGATCCCCTCCTCGGCTTGCGGCACCGGATCGCCCTGGCGCGACTCGAAGAGAAAGAAGTGGCAGTACTTGTGGATCGTCCTGCCGCGGAATCGGAAGTACCAGTCGATCACCTGGATCGGACCGTGCAGAATGAGGTCGTCGAGTCCCGTCTCTTCGGCCACCTCGCGGCGCGCCGCCTCGGCAGGAGGCTCGCCGCGCTCCAGGTGTCCCTTCGGAAAGCCCCAATTCTTGTACGAGTCACGAATCAACAGGAACCGTGGCGGGCCGCCGTCGGGGGGCGGGGCGCGCCGAAACACGACCCCGCCTGCCGATGTCTCGCGCGTGGCCCGGGATTGGCGGCGCTTCATGCTTCGAACGCGGAACGCGGAAGTCGGAACGCGGAACAGTGGTGGCAGCTCCGCGTCGCACGACATCCCATTTCTGTTCCGCGTTCCGCGTTCCGCGTTCCGCGTTCACACTGCCGCATTGGCCTAGAACACGCTAAACGTGAAGTACTTGCGCGGGTTCGCCTGGATGTCCGACAGCAGCTGCCGCAGCTGGATCATCGTGAGAGTCGTCTCCTTGTAGAGCGTCGAGTCCGAGACGAGGAGGCCGAGCGTACCGCTGCGGTTCGCGATGCGGGACATGACGCTGTCGGCCGCGACGAGCACGCGCACCACGCTTTCCTGGTTCTTATGCGCGGACTCCATCAGGTCGTGGAAGTCCTGCGATGCGGAGCGGAGGTTCGCGCTGGTGGCCGCGGAATTGTTGAGGATGGTCGCGAGCTGGCCCTGGTTGGTCGCGGAATCGACCCGTCCCAGCGTGCCCTGCAGGCTCGTCGCCGCCTTGGCGAGCACGTCCGACCCCTGACGCAAGTTCGACCCCACCGATCCGATGACGTCGGCCTGCTCGTTGGTGACCCGGGCCAGACGATCGGCGATCTGGCCGAAGTCCCGGATCGAGCGCCGCAGCTCGTTGACGGCCTCCGAGTCGAACGCGGTCTGGACCCGGTTGGCGACCGCGGCGATGTCGGTGGCGATGCGGCTCGCTTGTGCCGTGAGCTGGCCGATGTCCGGGAGCGTAGCCCCGGGCCACTTGCCGCCGCCCGCGGCCTGCGCCTCCGTCAGCGCCTGACGCACATTCGGGTCGGCGGGGGGCGGGTCGCGCGAGATGAGGGTCGCAGCCCACTCCCCGAACAGCGACGCGGAGGCGGCGATCACGGCCGGCGTCGCCGGTGGGGTGACGCCGGAATAGATCTTGAGGTCCGCCTCGACCCAGTTTCCCGGGGCCAGGCGGATCGCCTCGACGCGGCCGACCCGCACGCCCCGCAGCACCACGGGGTCGCCCACGCCCAGTCCGCCCACCGTACGAAACCGCGCCGTGTAGACCGCCTCGGTCTTCCCCAGATGCGCGCCCGAGAGCCACAGCGCTCCGGCCACCACCACCGCGAAGGCGGCGATCACCACCACGCCGACGGCGAACTCGTTCTCGCGCTTCATGCCGGACGCCCCTCGATGAACTGCCGCACGACAGGATCCCCCGTTTGCTGGATCTCGGCGACGGGGCCGACCTGGCGGATCCGACCCTCGTACAACATGGCGATCCGGTCCCCTACGGCATAGGCGCTGCGCATGTCGTGGGTCACCACGATCCCGGTCGCCCCGAGGTGCTCGCGGGTCCGCACCATCAGCTGGTCCATCACCGCCGAGGTCACCGGGTCGAGACCGGTAGTCGGCTCGTCGTAGAGGAGGTAGCGCGGCCGCAGGGCGATGGCGCGCGCGATGCCCACCCGCTTGCGCATCCCGCCCGACAGCTCGGCCGGCAGGCGGTCCTCGGTGCCTGTCAAGTCCACGAGCGCCAGCGCTTCGCGCACCCGCTCGTCGATCTCGTCTTCCGACAACCTGCGGCGCCGCAGCCCGAGCGCCACGTTGTCGGCGACGGTCATGGAGTCGAACAGCGCTGCGAACTGGAACACGAAGCCGATCTCGCGCCGCAGGCCGTACAGCTCCGCCCGGTCGAGCGTCGAGACGGGTCGGCCGTCAACGATGACGTCCCCGCCATCGGGCTGCAACAGCCCGACGACGTGCTTCAGCGCGACGCTCTTTCCGGTGCCCGAGTAGCCGATGATCACCATGGTCTCGCCGTCCTGCACATCGAGCGTGACCCCCGCGAGCACCGGCTTGCCGTCGAAGGCCTTGTAAAGGTCCGCGAACTGGATCATCGCAGCAGCACCAGCGCCCAGAACGCGTCGAGCACGAGGAGTAGCACGGCGGAGTAGACGACGGCGCGAGTCGTGCTGCGGCCCACGCCCTCCGCGCCGCCGCGCGTCGCGAGCCCGACGATGCAGCCGACGAGCGTGATGGTGCAGCCGAACGTCGCGCTCTTGAAGAGGCCGAACCAGGTGTCCTTGAACCGATAGAACAGCTTCAGGCCCTTGAGGAATTCCTGCGTTGACAGGTCGAGCAGCACGAGGCTCGCGAGCCAACCGGTCGCGATGCCCGTGAGGATGGCGAGCGCCACGATCACCGGGAACATGAGCGTCCCGGCGAGCACCCGCGGGACGACGAGGAAGCTCTGGGGATCGTAGGCGAGCGTCTCGAGGGCGTCGACCTGCTCGGTCACCTTCATGGTGCCCAGCTCCGCCGCCATGCTGGCGCCGACCCGGCCCGCGAGCGCGAGCCCCGCCAGGACGGGCCCGAGCTCGAGCATCATCGTCTTACCGACGAGGGTGCCGACGAAGTAGAGCGGCACCGTCCCCGTGAAGGTGTAAGAGGCCTGGAGGGCGAGCACCACGCCCGTGAACGCCGCGATGAAGAGCGCGACCGGGAGCGAGTCCACGCCCACGCGCCGCATCTGAACGACGGTCAGCCCCCCCCACGTGGCCACGTCCGGGAGGGCGCGGCCCATGTCGGACACGAAATGGCCGAAGCGGCCGACGGCCTTGACGGCGTCGACGGTCCTTCGGCCGAGTTGGGCGATCACGGGGCTAAACTACAGTTGCCAGTCTCAAGACGCCAAGTCGCAAGCGGTGTTCAGCAAAAAGTGGCCAGTGGGATCACCACTGACCACTTTCGCCTGTGAACCGCTTGTGACTTGGCGTCTTGGAACTGTACTGACGACTGCTCGCTTTAGGCTGCGAAACTGGCAAGCGCTTTCCCGACATCGCCATCCCGCAGCCGCTTCAGCGCGCGATCCCGCAGCTGCCGCACCCGCTCGCGCGTGACGCCGAGCATCCCGCCGATCTCCTCAAGCGTATGCTCGCGACCGCCGTCCAGCCCGAAGTACAGCCGCAGCACCTTCGCGTCGCGCCGCTGCAGCGTGTTCAGCGCGGACTCGATTTCGTCCGACAGAAAGCGATCCATTGCCTGGTCTTCCGTGTCGGGCAGGTCTTCGGCAATGAAGCGCTCAATCAGCGACCGGTCGCCGTCCGGATCGAGCGGGGCGTCGAGCCGGACGTCGCCCGTGTTGAGGGCGGCGAGGGACTGCACCACCTCAAGCGACAGCTTGGTGGCGTCGGCGATCTCCTCCGGGGTGGGCTCGCGGCGCAACGTCTGCCGCAGGTACTCCGCCGTGCGCACGATGCGCGACAGGTCCGCCGTGCGGTTGAGCGGCACGCGCACGGTGCGCCCCTGGCGCGCCAGGGCCGCCAGAATCGCCTGCCGGATCCACCACACCGCGTAAGAGATGAACTTGACGCCCGGGTCGGGGTCGAACTTCCGCGCAGCCGTGAGCAGCCCGACGTTCCCCTCGCCGATCAAGTCGGTGAGCGGCAGGCCCCGGTTCTGATACTTCTTGGCGACCGAGATCACGAAGCGGAGGTTACGCTTCACGAGCTCCTGCATCGACTCCTGGTCCCCCGCACGGACCTTGCGGGCGAGCGCGATCTCCTCCTTCTGCGTGAGGAGGGGCGTCTTCGACACCTCGTGGAGGTACTGGTCGAGGATATCGCGTTCGTGTTCGTGGTGGCCAAGCCCCGCGAGCAGACCCCGGCGCCGCCCGCGCTTCTTGGCGGGCTTAGCCCGGGCCACCGCGGCGGCCACCGCCGCCGCAGGGCGGGAGGCCGCACGGGGCTTCGCCCGGGCGGGGGAGGTCGGCTTCTTCCGTCGAATGTGCTTGGCCATGTCGATGGTCTCGGATTTTCACCCTGTGATACCGGCACCGGGCGAAAAAGTTCACGCAAAAGCCTGAAAACGCTTGACATCCCTAGAACGTCCCGGTAAGATGCCGTGTTCCCGGCGGGTCGGTTTCGCGGGGGCCCAACATAACGGGGGCGTAGCTCAGTTGGGAGAGCGCGTGAATGGCATTCACGAGGTCAGGGGTTCGATCCCCCTCGCCTCCACTGGGTCGGACGGTCGGACAGTCTGACTGTCGGACGGAAGCCCCGATCCCGCAAACGACTCAACGGTCCGACTGTCCGACCGTCCGACAGTCCGACTCAGGGTGGTCCCTGCGTACAGGGTCCGTTAAATTGCGGCCACGCGGGAATAGCTCAGTTGGTAGAGCACAACCTTGCCAAGGTTGGGGTCGCGGGTTCGAGTCCCGTTTCCCGCTCTCGCCCGGCCTGACGGCCAGGGCTATGGCGGACGAAACACCGACGCGGGGTGGAGCAGTCTGGTAGCTCGCCGGGCTCATAACCCGGAGGTCGTGGGTTCAAATCCCACCCCCGCTACTTGAACGCGGAACGCGGAACGTGGAATGCGGAACAGGTGTCACAACATTCCCCTGTTCCGCGTTCCCACTTCCGCGTTCCGCGTTCAAGCCGGGCGGTTAGCTCAGTTGGTTAGAGCGCCACGTTGACATCGTGGAGGTCACTAGTTCGAGTCTAGTACCGCCCATCGCGCAATTGACAGCGCCCATAGCTCAACTGGATAGAGCGCTTGGCTACGGACCAAGAGGCTGGGGGTTCGAGTCCTCCTGGGCGCATTGGACACAATGTTGCTCGTTCCATACGCGGTTGTCGCTCCCCGCCCTCGCGCCCCGCACGTTCCCGCTAGAAGTGGTCGTCCGTCGCCGGTGAGCCACCCGGCCGTGGGAGCCTCTTCGGTCCTTCCCAGGCGCTCGTCTGCCAGTTGTCCGGCCGCTCTCCCTGCCGCACCCAGGGCGGGAGGGTCACCGCGAGGTGACGCGCCAGTGCTGCGACGTACGGCTCGTACATGCGTCGCAGCTCCGCCAGCTGCGGCGCCGCACCCGTCGCGTCGCCAGCGTCGCGCAGCTTGAGCCCCCCCTCGGCGAGACGTGCCTGGAGCCGGGAGAACTCCGCGTCCGAGAGCCGCTGCGCGGGCTCCCGCGGCGGCGTGTTGAAGACTTGCGCGAGATCCACTACGGCGTGGCGCGCCATCGCGAATGTCAGTCTCGCCTGCTCCACGCACGACCCTTCGAGCCCAACCATCACAAGGGCGCTGGCGTCGAGAATCGTCGTCAGCGCACCGAGCCACGATTGGTTGTAGTGCTGCGAGCGGAAGTACGCGAGCGCCGGATAGGACAGGTGGCTCTCGAGCACATCGGCGGCCCAGTGCTCCCACTCCCGTAACAGCTCGCTGAGCGCGTGGCCGTCCTCGTCCCAGCGGTACCGCCATAGCAGCTCCCCTGCCGTCGGCGGCGATCCGGCGCGCGCGTCGAGCAGCGAGATCGCCATCTCGCGGCGCGAGAACGCCTGATAGATCACGGGGAAGTACCCGATCACGAGCGCCAAGAACGCGAAGCCGGTCCCGGACTCGATGACGGTGACCGTCTTCGCGATCGGCGTCCGGGGCACGACGTCGCCCAGGCCAAGCGTGAAGAACGTGGTCCCGCTCATGTAGAGGTCGGCGCCGAATCCGGGGCCTGCGCCTGCCATGCTGAGTGCCGAGCCGGCGGCCCATTGCAGCATCCCGAAGGAGAGTACGATCCCGGCCGCCCACAGCGCCAGGAGCAGGAGCAGCGAGAGCGGGCCGTAGAAACTCAAGAACGCATCACGCGGGCGGCGCGGCAAGAGCGGGGCGACCGCCCGCCAGGGACGCCAGGTAGCGCGGTAGAAGAACTTGGTGAGGCGGAAGCGGCCGCTGACGCGCCGCGGCAGAATGATGGTCTCGAAGGCGTCCCACAGCACGGTCGCTAAGAGGGCGATCCCGACGACGCCAACGACCCATCGCATAGCCGGGAAGTTAGCGAAACGTGGGGGCCTCGTCGCCGGTGGAAGGGGAGCCCTCGGCCAAGCAAGCGCCGCGGAAACAGTAGTCCTCCTCTCTGGGGCGGCTTCCTTTCGGTTTCATGCGCTTCTAGCTTTCGGTCACCAGAGGCCAAGCTTCTTCGTCACTTCGCGATTTGTCGCTCGGGGCGTAGCGCAGCCCGGTTAGCGCGCCTGGTTCGGGACCAGGAGGTCGGTGGTTCAAATCCACTCGCCCCGACTCTGTCGGACGGTCGGACCGTCGGACGGTTGGACGGTGAACCCGCCCGTCGCCTTCCCGTCAGACGGTCGGTCCGTCCGACCGAGACGCGCCAGTAGCTCAGCTGGATAGAGCGTCGGCCTCCGGAGCGAAGAAGGCCAGCGTCGGCAAACGCTGGCCGTCGCTGTTT
>QHTT01000109.1 GCA_003220935.1 Gemmatimonadota bacterium | reverse complement strand
GGACGCCGTAGAGCCCGGTCACGGCCAAGGCCAGGGCGGTCGCCGCGGCCACGAGAAGCAGCACCATGGTGAGGCGAGCTCGTGCCATCGAGCCGTCCAGGAGCGCTTCCAACGTCCCAATCTGCGTTATCAGCAGCTTGGGGTCGACCTCGCGGATCACTCGCCGGATAGCCGGTGTCAAAGACATCGGCGACAGGTGAGTCCGCAGCACGTAGAACTCGTCGTCGGGAATGTAGATATGCACCACACCGGTGATCGTGTCGGCTTTAGGCGGATAGATGTTCGGGAAATAGAGCACTTTCGTGGGGCCGTCCTGGATCCTGTCGCTTGGCACGTCACCGGCCACGCCTACGACGGTGTAGTCAGGATCCCTCGACGCGCGGGCCCAGCGCACTCGCCGCCCGATCGGGTCTTCGCGATCGAAGAGCGCGCGTGCGAGCGACGCGCTCAGGATCACGCCGTGCGCCTCGCGGCCCGTGTCCTCCCAGCGAAACGTGCGCCCCGTGAGGACCGGAATGCGCATGGCCCGGAAGTAGCCCGGCGTGGCGAAGCTCAACTCGGCGTACGGCCACTCCCGCGAGCTGTCCGCCGCTCTGTCCGCCACTGAAAGGCGAACGTTGTAGAACGATGGTACCGGCGTCACTGGGAAACCGCTGGTGCTTGCGGCCTCCACGGCTGCAACGCCGGGGATTGCACGCAACCGCTCGAGCACTTCCTGATGAATGCGGGCGGTGGCGTGGTAGTAGTTCTTGGAGCCGCTCGGCGGAGGAACCGGAAGTCGGAACGTGACGGCGCCCTCAGGATCGAATCCGAGCCTCACGTGCCTGAGGTGCCAGAAACTCTGCGCCATCAGAGCCGAACCGATCAGGAGTGCGAGCGCAAAGGCGACCTGCCACGCCACGAGGAACGATCGGACGACCTGCTGGCGGTGCCCGGCCGTCATGCGGCCGACCGCCCCCGCGAGCGTGCCGGCCAGATCGGGCCGCCGCCGCGCGCTCAGGAATGCCACGCCGGCGAGCAGGCCGGCACTCGAGAGCGAGAGGCCAAGGATGACCGCGAGGACGGTGAGATCTACGCCGACGTCGCCGAGGCGGGGAATCGCGTCCGGCGCGAAACCGAAGTGGACCTGGATTGCCGCGCTCGCCAGGGCGAAGCCGAGGGCACCGCCAACGGTTGAGAGAAGAACGCCTTCGCTCAGGAAGCGACGGGCGAGGTGACGGTCTGTCGCACCGAGCGCGTGCGCGAGCGCGACCTCGTGCCGCAAGCCCTCGGCGCGCACGAGGCTCAAGTTGGCCGCATTCGCCCAGGTGATGAGCAGCAGGAAGCCACCTGTGGCTAGCAGGAGCAAGAGGGCCACGCCCACCTCGCCGATTATCGCGTCCTTGAGCGGTACAACCGCCCCGCGCAGCCCCAGGGCTTCGAGCTGCGCCTGGGTGACGTCCGGGAAAGCGTCTGGCAGGGAGTGGACCAGCCGTTGAAGGTCTCGGCGGGCCTCCGCGAGCGACACACCCGGCTTGAGTCGGGCGACTGCGCTGGCCCAGAGGGAGCCAAGGCCGGCCTTAGCTGCGTATCGCGGCGCCCACCCGAAGGCTAGCCAGACGTCGGTCTCGGGGTGCGGGAAGTGGAACCCGGGCTCCAAGACACCCACAACGGGGACCCTCAGGCGGTCAAGTTCGATGGTTCGGCCGACCAGGCCGGAATCGGCCCCGTACCGACTCACCCATAGGTCGTGGCTGACGAGCGCCCCGTGCACGACACCCACAATGCCCGCCTCATAGTCCCCCGGCCGGATCAAGCGTCCGAGACTGACTGCGGTGCGCAGCACCGAGAACACGCTCGGCGTCGCGAAGGCCCAGCGCACCCGCTCCGGCTGGTCGAGATCCGTCAGCGTCCCGACGTGCTCCACGTAGACGCCAATGTCCTCGAAGACGTGGTTCTGTGCGCGGTAATAGTCGGCCATGCCCAGCGACACCCCGGTCATTGGCAATTCGACTCGGGACGCCGCATGACCCACCGCGACTAGGCGGTCCGCCTCGCGATACGGGAGTGGCCTGATCAAGATTCCGTTCACGAGAGCGAAGACGGCGGCGCTGGCCCCGATGCCCAAGGCGAGCGTGAGAGCGACCGGTACCGAGAAACCGGGCCGCCGCAACAGGCGACGCAGCGCGTGGCGTACCCCGAATCCCACGCTGCTACTACTCATACCGCAAAGCCACTATCGGATCGAGCTTCGCCGCTCGGCGCGCGGGGAGATAGCTCGCCACGAGCGCCGTGGCCACGACCAATAGCCCCACCGACGTAAGTACGACCGGGTCGCGTGGGCCGATTTCGAAGAGGTACGCCCTGAGCACCTGTGTCGTCGCGAGCGCGCCGGCGACGCCGAAGGCGATGCCGGTCAGGGTGAGTGCGAGGCCGTGACCGACGATCAAGCGGAGCACGGCGGTCCGACCGGCGCCGAGCGTCACCCGGATGCCGATCTCCTGCGTGCGGCGGGTCACGGCGTACGCGGCGATGCCGTACACGCCGGTGGCCGCCAGCGCCAACGCGAGCACGGCGAAGCTGGCGAGCAACAGCGTGTACAGCCGCTGGGCGACCATGGCATCGCCGAGCCACGCGGCGAACGGCGCGGCACGGTCGATGGGGACCTGCGGGTCGAGTGTCCGGATCGTCTGGCGCAGCGGGCCGACCAGCTCCAGGGGAGGGCCGGACGTGCGCACCAACACCTGGAGATAGTCGGCGGGCGAATCCCCCAGGGACTCGTAAATGTGCGGCGGTGGTGGATCGTGCAGGTTTTGCTGGCGGACGTCGCCGACGATCCCGATGATCGTGCGTGTCCGGTAAGTGTAGAACGTGATCTGCTTCCCAACCGGGTCTTCGCCTGGGAAGTACGCGCGCGCCGCCGCTTCATCGATCACCACTCCCGCTGACGCGCGGTCAAATGCCTGGCCACGCCGCAGAGGAATGGCAAGCGTGCGAAAGTAGTCGGGCGTGACGACGGCGATGTATGCCACCGGTAATTCGGGTTGCTCCCCCCGCCCAGGGATCCCGACGGTGCCGAGGGCGTGTAGGCTGAACGGCATCCCTTCGCTGACCGCGGTGGCGGCGACGCTCGGCAGCGACCCGACCGCTCGCAATGCGTCGCGAATGAACGCGGCGCGCGCCGCACCCGTCGGATAGCGCTCCGCGGGGAGCCGCAGCTCGGCCACGACCAGGTGAGTTGGGTCGAAGCCTGGGTCCAGCCGGACGAGCCGCACGAAGCTGCGCGTCAGGAGTCCCGCGCCCGAGAGCAGCACCATCGTCAGGGCGAGCTGAGCGACGATCAACGCGTCGTTGGACCGGTGGCGCCAGGCCTTCCCGCCCTGTCCCCCCGTGCCGCGGCTTCCGGCCTTGAGCGCGTCCGCGGGCGCTTGCCGCGCGGCCCGTAACCCAGGGATCAGCCCCGCGGCGAGCCCGGCGAGCACGCTGGCGCCGAGCGCCACCGCCAGCACGCGGATGTTCACGGTGATGTCGACGAGGTGCGGCAGGTCGGCACCCGCGAGCCGGACGAATACCGGAACGGTCCACAGGGCGATCAGCACGCCGCATCCGCCCCCGGCCAACGCGAGCAGCACGGACTGGGTGAGGGCTTCGCGCAGCAGGCGCGCGCGACTCGCCCCGAGCGCGACACGAACTGCCAGCTCCTGCGCGCGTGCCACGCCTCGGCTCAGGAGCAGACTCGCGACGTTCGCGCACGCCACGAGCAGCACGAGACTCACCGCGCCGAGCATCAGGAGCAACGGCGTGCGCACGCGAGCCACGAGAAACGCGTGCAGCGGCTCCACGACCGGAACGAACGCGCGGTCACCAGGGTTGGCGTCCTGCAAGCGGCGTGACACGAGGTTCAGGGCCGCCAGCGCTCCTGCCGAGTTGATGCCGGGCCGGCGTCGCCCGAAGACCCAGAAACTGCCCTCGCCCGCCCACTGGGCGCCGCCCGGACCGGAGAGGAAGGAACCGAGCGCTCGCCAGAGTTGGGTGTCGTCGGGGTGCCGGAACCCGGCCGGGGTTCGAAAGTCGGGAGACATCACGCCCACGATCGTGTAGGCCACGGTGTCGAGCGTGATCGTGCGTCCCAGCACCTGGCGGTCGCCGGCGAAGTGCGACTGCCAGAAGGCGTAGCTCAGCACGGCGACTGGCGGGCTCCCCGGACGGTCCTCTTCAGGGAGAAAGGCGCGGCCGAGGATGGGGCGGCCACCGAGCAGTGTGAAGAAATTGGCGGTCACGGTCCACGCGGTCACACGCTCGGCCCCCTCGGGCGCGACCAGCACCGGTTCCTCGCCCCTGGCAGCCGCCATGTCCTCGAACGCCCCGGTCGCTGTGCGCCAAGTCTCATACGCGCGCAGCGGCGACGTACCGCTCTGCGACAAGATGAGCAGCAGCCGCTCGGCACCGGGGAACGGCAGCGACCGCAGCAGCACCCCCTCGACCACGCTGAACACCGCGGTGTTCGCGCCGATGCCGAGCGCGAGGGTGACGACGGCGGCGAGCGCGAAGCCGGGGCGGCGGGCGAGCGTGCGGAGCGCGTAGCGCAGGTCATTCATATCGCAACGCCACCATGGGATCGACCCGCGTCGCCCGGCGCGCCGGCCAAGACCGCGACGCCGGCCAACAGCATAGCCGTGCCCCCGAAGCTCACGAAATCGAGCGGGCCCACCCCAAAGAGCAACGACACGAGCGCTTGTGTCAGCGCGGATGCCGCAAGCGCGCCCACGGCCACACCGGCGAGCGCGAGCCCGAGGCCTTGCCACACGACGAGCCGGAGCACGTCCCGCTGCTCGGCGCCCAGGGCGATGCGCACGCCAATCTCGTGGGTTCGCTGCGACACCGAGTAGGCCATCACGCCGTAGATCCCGATGGCGGCCAGTAGCAAGGCCACGCTCGCGAAGATCGAAAACATCGACCCGTACAGTCGTCGGTCCCAATACGACCGGCGCACCACGGCCTGCATCGGCCGGATGTCGTCCAGCACGACAGTGGGGTCGATGCGCGCGAGCTCCGCCCGCACCATCGCGACCGCGCTCATCGGATCGCCCGCGGTACGCACTATCACGGACAGCACCCACGCGGAATACCGCTGCGCATAGGGGACGTAGACCTGATGTTGGACGGTCGCCGCGAGGCTTCCCTGCTTCAAGTCCGGGGACACTCCCACGATCGTCCCTCGTTGATAATGACGACGTGCCCACCACGCTCGCCTTCCGCCTCGGTGAACTCCCGCCCCTCTCGCAGCGCGATACCAAGAGCGCGGGTATAGTGGCCCTCCACGGCGCTGACGAGCGCCGTCTCGGATGCGGCGTCACGCCCTTCGACCGCCACGCCCTCATAGTTGATCCCGGTCAAGGGGATCAGATTGATCGCCCCGACTGCTGAGACGCCGGGCAGGGCTTCGAGGCGACGCGTGAGCTCATTGTAGAACGCTCCTCGCCCGCGCACCGTGGCGTAGCGCGGGCCGGTGAGCGCGACGTGCGCGGTGAACGCGTGCGCCGCGTCGAACCCGGGATCCACTCTTGCCAGGCCCACCACCGTTCGGATCAGCAGTCCCGCTCCCACGAGGAGCACCATCGCGAGGCCGACCTCCGAGATCACCAAGGCACTGCGCAGCCGGGTGACCCGGGCTCCCGACCCCGCGGCACGCGCCCCTTCCTGGAGCGAACTGCTCAGCTCCGGCCGCGTGGCGCGGAGCGCAGGTGCTGCGCCAATGACGAGTCCCGTCGCGGGCGACAGGCCGGCGGTGAACAGAAGAGCGCGCCAGTCGACGGCGAAGGCGATCCAGTACGGGATCTCGCGATTCGCCGCGACGGCGAGGTGGAAGAGCGCGACCACCCACGTGGCAACCAACACCCCGATCTCTCGACCGCGGATCGTGGCGCGCGTGAGGAGCAGGTTGGCGAGATTCGCACAGACGATCAGCAGCACTAAGCCGACAGCGCCCAGCATGATCGTGAAGGTCGTGCGGAGCTCGTCGGGATCCTCGCCACCGATCAGGAGTCTCCGTAATGAGGCGAGCCGGGCGCTGACGCCCCGGTTCGAGAGCGGGTACTGCTGCTCCAGGCGCCGGCTGACCGTGGCGAGGTGGGCATTTGCTCGGGCCAACCTGACGCCTGCGTGAAGCCGCACGACGGCGCTCGGCCAGTTGCTGCTCCGGTCCGCCGTGGGATCGATCACGAACGGAACCCAGAACTTCGCCTGGAACGGAAAGGCGAACCCGGGCGGCATGACGCCGACCACCGTATGGAGCGTACCGTCCATGAGGAGGGTTTGGCCCACGACGCGTGGGTCCGCCGCGAAGCGACGCCGCCACAGCATGTCGCTCAGGATCACCACGTCGCTTCTGCCGTCGATCGCTTCGTCGGCCAGGAAGGAGCGGCCCAGTGCCGGCCGCACACCGAGCAGGTCGAACGTGTTGGGGCTCAGCCTCTCGCCCTCTACGTGCTCCGGCTCGTCTCCCGCGCTCAAGTTGGCAGCTGCGTCGGCGACCAGCGCCGCGCCTGAAAAGACCGTCGTGTCCGCCGTCCAGTCGATGAAGTTCGGGGGCGAGATGTAGACCTGCGTGTTCCCGCTCGGGGCGAACCGTTGCACGATCACCGCCAACTCGGCCGGGTCCGCGAACGGCAGCGGGCGATAAAAGACGGCGCTCAACAGGCTAGCTGGCGGAGCGCGTAGCGGAAGTCTTGCATAGGGGCTCGGGGCTAGGGCCCCGGGGTTCGGGGCTCGCGAGTCCTCACCCCCTGTCCCCCTCTCCCTCCGGGAGGGGGGGGACTCAGGACGTACCCCCTCTCCGGAACGGAGAGGGGGACAGGGGGTGAGGACCTACTCATATCGCAACGCCACCATCGGATCGACTTTCGTCGCGCGACGCGCCGGGATGACGCAGGCCGCCAGTGCCACGAGCAGGAGCAGCCCCGTGACCTCGCCCAGGGTGAGCGCGTCCGTCGGCGTCACGCCGTACAGTTGGCTCCGGAGCAGCCGCGTCAGGGCCAGCGACCCTGCGACGCCAACAATCGCGCCAAGCCCGGCGAGCAACATGCCGTGGCGAGTGACGACGCCGAAGACCCGACGCGGCTGCGCGCCGAGGGCGATGCGGACGCCGATCTCGCGCGTAGACTGGGTCACGAGATAGCTCATCACGCCGTAGATCCCGACGGCCGCGAGGGCGACGGCGAGCCCCGCGAACGCAACGAGCAGCAGCATCAGGAAACGATGGAAGGC
>QHTT01000045.1:5811-36223 GCA_003220935.1 Gemmatimonadota bacterium | reverse complement strand
CAGGTGTTCAACCGCCTGGTCGCACGCCTGCGGGAGCGGGAGAGCCAGGCCGAGCTGGAGCGGCTCTCCGTCACCGACGCCCTCACCGGCCTCTACAACCGGCGGCATCTGATGGACACGCTGTCGAGCGAAGCGCAGCGGTCGCGGCGACTCAGGCGCCCATTCTCGGTGCTGCTGGCAGACGTCGATCACTTCAAGCCGTACAACGACACGCACGGCCACCTCGCGGGCGACGCGGCGCTCGCGAAGATCGCTGAGATCCTGCGGCAAACGACGCGCGCGGTGGACTGCGTGGCGCGGTACGGCGGGGAGGAGTTCCTGGTCGTGCTGCTCGAGACGACGACCGCGACGGCGGCCCTGGTCGCCGAGCGCATCCGCGCCCGGGTGGCGGCCGAGCCGTTCGACGGCCGACGGATCACGGTGAGCATCGGCGTCGCGGAGTGTCCGGCGCACGGCGACACGCCGGAGACGCTGATCGCGACTGCCGACGCCGCGCTGTACGAGGCAAAGGACGAGGGCCGCGACCGCGTAGTGGCGGCGGGCGGGAAGCAGGAGCGGGAGAAGGAGAAGCGACGGCGCAAGGGCGAGGCTTAGCCTCGCCTCAAATCAGCCCGGCTTGATGAACGTCCCGTCGCGCAGCTCGGCGTAGGCGCGCCGCAGCTCCGCCTCGGTGTTCATCACGATCGGCCCCTGCCAGGCCACCGGCTCCGCGATCGGCCGGCCCGAAACGAGCAGGAACCGGATCCCGGCGTCGCCGGCCTGAACGGTGATCTCGTCGCCCGAGTCGAAGAGCACGAGCGAGCGATTGCCGGTCTGGTCGCGAGCTTCGGCCTGTGCACCCTCCTTCCCTACCCACTCGGTGCGAACGCCGCGCGGCGGCGATGCGTCACGGAACGTGCCGCTCCCCGCGAAGATGTAGGCGAAGGCGTGGCGCGATGACTCCACAGGCAGGGTCTTGCGCACCCGCGGCGGGACCCACACGTCCAGGTAGCGCGGGTCGGCGGCGACGCCGTCGACGGGACCGGTCTTGCCCCAGAAGCTCCCGCAGATGACCCGCACGCGCGTCCCGTCGTCGTCCACGACCTCCGGGATGTCGCCCGCCAGCACGTCCTGGTAGCGCGGCCGCGTCATCTTTAAGGAAGACGGAAGATTGGCCCACAGCTGGAATCCGTGCATCCGTCCCCGTGGGTCCCCCCGCGGCATCTCCTGATGGAGGATGCCGCTGCCCGCCGTCATCCACTGCACGTCCCCGGCGCCGAGCGTGCCGCGGTTGCCCAGGCTGTCGCCGTGGTTGACCGTGCCGGCGAGGACGTAGGTGATGGTTTCGATCCCGCGATGCGGGTGCCAGGGGAACCCCGCGAGGTAGTCCTCCGGGTTCTCGTTGCGGAAGTCGTCCAGCAGCAGGAACGGGTCGAACTCGCCGGTGTTCCCGAATCCGAACGCCCGACGCAGCCTCACGCCCGCGCCTTCGATGGTGGGCTGCGACTGAATGATCGACTTGATCGGCCGGATCGACATGGCACCTCCTGCGCTACGGTGGGAACGTAGCCAGGGTGCCGGATGTTCCGGGACGGCCGGCTAGTCTAGTGCCTCACTCCAGCGGTCTTCTCTCCTCTGGTGTTTGTTGGGTCACCAGGCACCAGAACGCCCTGAACACGCGCTCGCACCACCAGCCGCGGCAGTCGGCCATCGCCTCGAGCGCCTGCGCCACCGACAGCGCCGGCGCATAGGCCCGTGGGTTGGTCAGCGCATCGTAGACGTCCAAGATTCCGACGATCTGTGCGGAGAGCGGGATCTCGTCTCCTTTGAGTCGGTCGGGATAACCGCTGCCGTCGTAGCGCTCGTGGTGCCAGCGGATGATCGGCTTCAAGTCCCAGGGAAAGTCGACATTCGCCAGCAGCTCGATTCCCCAGACCGGGTGCATCTGCACTACGGCGCGCTCTTCGGCCGTGAGCGAGCCGGGCTTATGGAGAATCTCGTGTGGGATCCGCACCTTGCCCACGTCGTGGAGATAAGCGCCGAGCAGGACGGTCGTCTCCGCTTGCTCGTCGAGCCCCAGGGCCCGCGCCACGGCGACCGCGTGCCGCGCCACCCGCTCGCAATGGCCGAACGTATAGCCGTCGCTCGACTCGATCGATTGACCCCACTCGCGCACGACCGCGAGGTACGTGCCTTCCAGCTCCGCCACTTTCCCGCCTACGTGGACCAGGTCCACGCGGGCATCCAATCGGCGGAACAGCCGGTACGCGACGTTGAGCAGCCGCAGCGCGTCCTGGTTTCGGCCCATCGCTTGGTACAACAGCGCCAGCTCGCGGGAGGCCTCCGCCTCGTTGAGTACGGAGCCCGCCGCGACCGCCAAGTCGATCGCCGAGC
This sequence comes from Gemmatimonadota bacterium, assembly GCA_003220935.1. GTDB lineage: Bacteria > Gemmatimonadota > Gemmatimonadetes > Gemmatimonadales > GWC2-71-9 > 20CM-4-69-16. The sequence continues at coordinate 33,850 of QHTT01000045.1, read as the reverse complement.
GGAGGCGCGACTCGGCGAGCGTGAGGCGGCCCGTCTCGCGATACGCCATCCCGATCACCCGGTAGGCGCCCGCCTTGGCACCGCGCGCGCCCAGCTGATCGAACAACGCGAGCGCACTCTCCGCGCTCTGCCGCGCATTCTCGAAGCGTTGGCGCGCCACGTCCACTTCGGCGTGATTGACCAGACAGAGCGCTTGCAGGTACACGTCGCCGACCCGCTCGGCGAGGGCGCGACTCTCCCGGAAGTAGCAGTCCGCGGCGTCGAACCGCTCCCGGTCCGCGCTCACCATGCCGAGGTTGTGGTAAGCGATGGCACACCCGTGCTCGTCCCCGCACTCACGGTACGCCGCCAGCGAGCGCTCATAGCGCGCCAGGGCCTCGCTCAGCTCGCCCTGGATGTTGGCGACGATCCCCAGGTTCTGTTGCACCCGCGCGCGCAGCCGACGGCTCGAGCCACCCAGCTCCAGCGCCCGCACGAACGTCTTGCGGGCATCCTCCAAGGAGCCCGCCGTCACATCGAGTCCGCCCAGTGTGTTGAGCGCTTCGGCCGCGAGCACATCGTCGCCGATCTGGCGCGCCGCGTCGTAGCTCCGGCGGCACAGCTCGCGGGCCCGCGCAGGCTCGCTGCGATGATGGCGCAGCACCGCCAGACGTCGCAGCGCCTCCGCCAACAGCGCGTGCTCCCCGTCCCGCTGCGCCGCCGCGATCGCCGACTCGTAGCGCTCAATCGCTTCCGGGATGCAGCCCGCGCGCTCCCGCTCGCGCGCCGCGTGGAGCAAGTCGGCGGCCCGAAGCGGCCAGCGGGAGGGCCCGACGAGCGGCGTTACGCTTGCCTCACCACGCGATTGCATAGTCAGAAAAGTGCTGCAACTCTCCGGTGACCGTCTGCGTGAACAGGTCGTCGACTGTGGACAGGTACTCAAGGATCTGCAGCGCGTCGGTGGTATACACGATGTGCTTGGGCGCGAGCGACCCGACCAGGTTGCAATTCGCGTAGCTCAGCGTGAGGTCCACCGCGCGATCGAACTGCAGCCCCTCGGGCTGGAACCGCACTACGTTCACCGTGTCCGACGGCACCACCGCGGTGATAGTGGTCGGCACCGCGAGTGCTCCGGCGGGAACGGCCAGCGCGTGCGGCCCCACTCGAATCGTTCCGCCGTCCGGCCCGATCGTCGCGGTGACGGAGTCGTACGCGAGCGGCGAGCAGGTGAGGAGGCCGCTGCCCTGCAGCAGCGAGGTCCCCAGCAATGCCTGCCGTGGCGGCACGGGCGGAGCAACGCCCACCGGCGACGGCTCGCCGCAGCTCAACACGACCACCGTGACAGCGCCGAACAGCGTTGCGAGCGCAAGACGCGTGGCCCTCATGAGCTGGCTCTCCCGGGATCGACCGCGAGCCCGGAGGGAGTAGTGCGGCGCCTCGCTCCCGACTCTCGATCGGTGGCCGTCGTCAAGTCGAAGCGTCGCACCCACGGGGAGCCGGGCTCCGGCTCGCCGCTGCGCAGCGCCGTAGTAGCGCGCAACAGCAGCGCAACGGGATCAATCGGCGAATACTGGAGGTTGCCGACCGCAGCGTAGCCGACGCGGAGTGTCGACCCCGGAGTCAAGACGCCCCCGCTGCCAAGCGTTTCGCTCAAGGCGGCGGTGATACGCCGCGCGAGCTTCACGGCACCCGCATGATCGGTGGCGGGTGCGACCACGGCGAATTCGGTCGGGCCCAAGGCCCCGACGACGTCGGACACTCGTGCCACACGCGCCACGACGCTTCCAGCCCTTGGGTCCACGTGGTCCACGTCCAAAGCGAACACGATGCAAGCCAGCGCCCCGTGCTGCCGGGACATCAGCGCTCCCAGCTCCCGCGCCCGCCGCGCCAGGCTGGCCCGACTGTGCACCCCCGTCGGCGCGTCCACCGGGCCCTCCGCGAGCGCCGCATCGAGGTTCCGCTTCGCCTGCACGTAGGTCTGGAGCTTGACCAACAACTCGTCTAAGTCACCCGGATAGCGGAGAAAGTCCCAGGCACCGGCGTGGAGCGCGGTCACCCGCTGCTCCGGAGTCGGCCGGTCGGGGGCGAGAATCAGGATCGGCACGTTGCCGCCGATGTGCAGGTCGTTGTCGAACAACCAGCCGGCGTCGATCGCTGAGATATCCGGTAACTCAGCCCCGAGGATGATGACGTCCGGGCGCACGTCACGCGCCTGCTCGAGGGCGAGCGCGGCGGTCGGGGGCTGGACCACGGCGTAACCATTCGCCTCGAGCGCACTCGCGAGGGAATGGTCTCGAGCACCCGCGATCAGGACGACCGGCGGCGCGTCTGGGGGATCCATGGGACCTACCCCTCGTCCGGCAACAAGCGGGCCCGAACACGAGAGCGCCGCCCTTCCGGACCGTGCCCCGGCAGCATGACGCACGAGCGGCTCCCATTGCCACACGTGTCGCGTAGACGCAACGAGACGTGCTTCGACGCCCCAACGCGTGGCACGCGGCATGCGACACACCTATGTTGGTTCCTGGACGCTCCTGATTCACGCTCGCTTGCGCAGCAAAGGGGGTGGCCCCCGATCGTGAAGCGCACGAGCCCCGGCTCCGGACGTCAGACGCCTGCGGCGCGGGGCGAGAGCAGCACCGATGAGACGCAGTTCTTCCAACCACTCGTAGAGCACAACTACGACGCGATCGACCTCGTGTCGGCCGGGGCGACCTTCTCGCATCTCGGCGGGGCGCGCGGGCCCGCAACTCCATGACTGCCACGCTCTCGAGCGGACTGGAGCAGCGGTGGCAGGAGGTACTGCGCCGGGCGGCCATCGCCCTGGAGGGGCGCGAGGTCGGTGTCTGGGAGGCCGACGCACGCGATCGACTTCATCTCCTGGCCGCCAGCTCCGCGGCGGAAGTTGCCGCTGGCGCCGCCGCCGAGCTGGAGGCCACGCTGCGCGACCTCGGCGAGTTGCAATCGCCGCGGACGCCCCGCCGCTGGGTGGTGAGCCGCGTGCGGCAGCGGCGTTGGTGTATCGCGCCGGTCCGGCGCGAGCCGCCGCAGCCCCCACCCGCCGGGGTCGAGCGGCGCGGCCGAGAGCGCATGCTGCTCGAGCTCGCCGGGGTGTGCCTCGGCTTGATCGACGACCCGGAGCGCCGAGTGAAGGAGGTGGAGCGCGAGGATTGCTTCGAGCACGCGCCCGTCGGCCTTCAATGGACTGCGGCGGACGGCACGATTCTCGACGCCAACCAGTCCGAGCTCGACACGCTGGGCTATCAGCGCGAAGAGTATGTGGGTCGCAACATCGCCCAATTTTTCGTCGATCCCCAGCCCGCCGCCGATGCCCTGCGGCGCCTGCGGACCGGAGAGACGCTCCATAACGTCGAGACCCGCATGCGCCGCCGCGACGGCTCGATCCGCCACGGCCTCACGAACGCGAACGGGCTGCTAGTAGGCGGCCAGCTCATCCACGCCCGCTGGGCCACGCTGGACGTCACGGAGCGCCAGCTAGCCGACCAGGCCCTGACACAGTTCAAGGCCATGGTGGAGTCTGTCGACGACGCTGTCATCGGCAAGACGTTGGAGGGGACCATCACCAGCTGGAATCCGGCCGCCGCACGCCTGTACGGATACTCCGCCGAGGAAGTGATCGGGAAGCCGATCGCCCTGCTCGCCCCGCCGGACCGCGTCGACGAGCTGCCCGGGATGCTGGAGCGGCTGCGGCGCGGCGAGCGGATCGAGCACTACGAGACGACCCGGCTGCGCAAGGACGGCACGCGCGTAGAGGTGTCGATCAGCGTCTCACCGATCCTGGACCCGCAGGGTCGTCCCATCGGCGCCACAGCGATCGCCTACGACGTCACGGCGCGCAAGCAGGCCGAGCAACAGCTCGTGCACGGGGCCTTGCACGACGCGCTCACGGACCTGCCCAACCGGGGTTACTTCGTCGAGCGGGTGTCTCAAGCGCTGGGGCGGGTGCGACGCGATCCCGCGTATCGGGTCGCCGTCCTGTTCGTCGACTTCGACAACTTCAAGGCGGTGAACGACAGCCTCGGTCATGCAGCCGGCGACCGCCTGCTGGCGGAAATCGCGGGCCGTCTACGGACATGCGTGCGGCCGGGCGACGTCGTGGCGCGGCTCGGGGGCGACGAGTTCACCCTGCTGCTCGAGGAGATCACTGGACTGCCCGACGCGGAGCACGCCGCGCGGCGCATCGAGGACTCGCTCGCCACGCCGTTTACGCTCGAAGGCCGCGAGGTCCTCGCGACCGCCAGCATCGGCGTGGCGCTGAGCGAGCCTGACTACGGGCAGCCCCAGGACCTGCTGCGCGACGCGGACCTCGCCATGTATCACGCCAAGGAGGAGGGGCGGGCGCGCTTTCAGGTGTTCAGCGTTGCCATGCGCGACTCGGTACAGGCCCGCTTCGGCATGGAGGCCGACCTGCGGAACGCCCTCGAGCGCGGTGAGCTCCGGCTGGCCTTCCAGCCCATCGTGGAGCTCGAGACCGGGCGCGTGCACGGGTTCGAGGCGCTGCTGCGCTGGCATCACCCCAAGCGCGGCGTGATCCTGCCACTCGACTTCGTGCCGCTGGCGGAGCAGACCGGTCTCATCGTCTCCATCGGGAGCTGGGTCCTCCAAGAAGCGTGCCGGCAGGCGCGACGCTGGCAGGAGACGTTTCCGGCCGCCGCTGCGCTGCGGATCAGCGTGAACCTTTCCGCCAAACAGCTCGCGCACCCGCGCATCGTGGAAGACGTGCGCACGGCTCTGCAGGCCGCGGGACTCGCGCCCCGCTGCCTGGCCCTCGAGATCAGCGAGCGCGTGCTCCTGGACAGCGTCGAGTCGTCGACCACCGCGCTCGGTCAGCTGCGGGGGTTGAACGTCGAGCTGCACATGGATGACTTCGGCACCGGCTACTCGTCACTCAGCTCCTTGCCGCGCTTCCCGCTCCAGGGAATCAAGGTTGATCGCTCCTTCGTGCATCGCATGGGGGCGCGCCGCACCGACCTGGAGATCGTGCGCTCGATCGTGGACTTGGCGGGCAACCTCGGTCTGGGCGTGATGGCGGAGGGCGTCGAGACGGTCACGCAGCGCGCGCGCCTCATAGCGTTCGGGTGTCGGCTCGGGCAGGGCTACCTGTTCGCCAAACCGCTCGAGCCCGCGGCGGCCGGCGCCCTGCTCGCTGAACCGGAAGAGTCGGACCGCCGCATCGCTTGACGGAATCCCGCTGCGCCGAGATGATGAAGCACCACCGACAGGACGAGGTCGACGCATGTACGCTCGGTACGGACTAGCCATGGCTGCCGTGTTGCTCTCACAGTCGCCTGGAAATGCCGACGTCAAGACCCGGGAGCTCGAATACCGGCAGGGCGAGACCGTCCTGCAGGGATTCATCGCCTGGGACGACGCCGCGCGGGGCAAGCGCCCCGGCGTGCTCGTTGTGCACGAGTGGTGGGGGCACAACGCGCACGCGCGCCACCAGGCGCGGCGCCTCGCCGAGGCTGGTTATATCGGCTTCGCGCTGGACATGTTCGGCAAGGGCAAGGTCGCGACTCATCCCCAGGACGCGCAGGCGTTCGTGAACGAGGTGACCAAGGATCCGGCGGTCCTTGCGGCCCGGTTCAACGCGGCGCTGGAGCAGCTGAAGCGGGACCCGCACGTCGACACCACGCGGCTCGCGGCGATCGGCTACTGCTTCGGAGGCGCGGTGGTGCTCGATATGGCGCGCGCCGGCGCCCCGCTGGCCGCCGTCGTGACGTTCCACGGAGCACTCGCGACGAAGGCTCCGGCGCAGCCCGGGACGGTCAAGGCCCGGGTGCTCGTGCTGACAGGGGGCGCGGATCCGTTCGTCCCGCCCGAGCAAGTGGAGGCGTTCAAGCGGGAGATGCAGGCGGCGGGCGTGCGGGTGGAGGTGATCTCCTACCCCGGCGCCAAGCACGGTTTCACCAACCCCGACGCAGGACAGTATGGCATGGCCCAGCTCGCCTATGATGCGGAAGCAGACCGTCAGTCCTGGGCGGCGATGCTGAAGCTGTTCAAGGAGGTGTTTCCCTAAGGGCCGGCGGTGCGGCCTTCACGAGCGCTCGGCCTTCAGTCGCCGCCACAGGGTCGTGCGGCTGATGCCGAGTCGGCGGGCGGTTTCCGCACAGTTGCCACCCGTCTGCTGGAGGGTCTCCTGGATTGCCGCGCGTTCCTGGTCGGCCCACGTCTGACAGGACGCCCGGGGCACGATGATGACCTCGCCCAGTACGCCCTCTCCCAGCCGCAGCAGCACGGCGCGCCCGCCCCGTGCCATGAACTGCGATGGGGTATGCGCTTGCGGCTGCGTGGCTCGGGCCGCCGCGTTCAGGTACAGCGTGCCGCCGCGCGCATCGACAATCACGATCGCTTCGTCCCGCGCGTCAAGCACCGCGCGCACAATGGGCGACAGCTCCCGCATACACGCGCAACGTATCGCGACCGCCCGCTAAGAATCAACGAGGCTGGCGTGCGATTGATGTTAAGAGTTCACAAAGTCGGGTCCGCGGGCAGCCGCAGCTCGAAACTGCTACCGCCGCCCGGCCGCGCTGCGTACGCGAGCGTGCCCCCCTGCAGCTCCGCCAGGCGCCGCGCGATGGAAAGTCCGAGGCCCGCGCCGCCGCCATCGGCCGGAGCGCCGGGCGGGCGGTAGAACGGCTCGAAGATACGGTCCTGCTCGGCCATGGGGATGCCGGGACCGCGGTCGGCCACCACGAACACGAGGGCCGCGCCGTCCCGATGGACGGAGACCTCGATCGGCGACGCGGGGGGCGTATAGCGGACGGCGTTTCCCAGCAGATTGCTCAAGATGCGGAGCGATTGGACGAAGTCGAACCGACCGGTCAGGGCCGGCTCGGTGAAGTCCACGTTGGTCTCGACCCGCCGATCCTTCAGAACTCCGGCCATCTGCCGCATCGCCGCGCCGACTAGATCCTCGGCAGTGTTGAGCTCGGGATGCACAGGCATGGCTCCGCCTTTCAGGCGAGAGAGATCGAGCAAGTCGGCGACCAGGTGACCGAGCCGGTCCGCTTGCTCTTCGATCGCGAGCGCGTTCCGGTCACCGTGGAGCGCGCCCTCCTGCGCCAGCGCCTTGATCGTCGTCAACGGGGTCCGGAGATCGTGCGAGACGGACGCCAACACGACATCCTTGAGGCGGTCCGCCTCCCGCAACGCCTCCGCATGCTCCGCTGTTGCAACCAGCCGCGTCCGCTCCACGGCCAGCGCCGCGTAGTAGGCGAGCGCGTCCAGAAAGCGCCGCCGCGCCGGATCGAACGCGATCGGCCTCTCATCGGCGAGGTACAGCAGGCCCACGGTGCGCCTGTGCGCCCGCAGGGCGGCGACCACCGTTCGCTCGTCGGCAGCGCGGCTCTGCAGCGCCGCTGCAGACGCGCCATCTTCCACGTGGTCAAGCGCGTCTGCGGTCTCCGCGAAGCGGCGGAGCTCGTCGCGGTCCGGCACCGGCGGTCCGGCCGGCGCGGCGGGCGGCGATGCCACGAGCAGGTGCACGGCATCGTGTTCCCGACCGTAGATCCGGCAGTGCGTGATCTCGAGGGACGTGCGGATCAGCTCCGCGATTCCCGCCAACGAATCCTCGGCCCGACCCGCACTCAGGATTTCCGCACCGAGCCGGCCGAGCGACGCCACTTCGCCGGCTCGCCGCTCGGCCTCCGCGGCTCGCGCCCGCTCCTGCGTCAGCAGCTGCGTCGTGACGACGGCGGTGGTGAGGAAGGCGAGCAACACGATCCAGTCGAGCGGCTTGCTTACCGAGAGCGTGCCGTACGGCACCTGGAAGAAGTAGTCGATCAACAGGAACCCGGCGAACGTGAGCGCGAGACCCAGCGGTCGCCCGCCGCTCACGCTCCCGCCCAAGATGATCAGCAGATAGGTGAGGACGGCGTACACCGTGTCCACGCCGTCGCGGTGGGCTCGGAGGACGACGGTGGCGAGCACGCACAGGGTAGCCCAGCACAGCCAACCCCACACGCGGGATCGCGCCACGGGGCGCTACGCCGGCAGCTCGGCGCGATAGCCGACCCCGGGCTCCGTCACGATGAGCTCCGGGCGAGCGGCGTTCGCCTCGACCTTGCGGCGGAGGTTGGTGATGTGAACGCGCAGGTATTGCTGGGGATTGCCGGCTGCGCCTCCCCACACCGCGTCGAAGATCTGCTGATGAGTGAGCGTGCGTCCGGCATTCGTGACGAGCGTGCGAAGAATGTCCCACTCGATCGGCGTGAGCCGAATCGGTGTGCCGCCCCGCATGACGCGACGGTGCAGCAGATCGATAGTGACCCCATACCCCTCAACCACGGTCGTGACGTCGTCGGCCGCTGGCAGCCGCGCCCGCCGCAACAGGGCGCGCACGCGGGCCACGAATTCCGGGGTGCTGAACGGCTTGGTGACGTAGTCATCGGCTCCCGCATTCAGCAGCTGCACCTTCTCGGCGTCCGAATGCCGGGCGGACAGCACGAGGATGGGCACCCTGGACCACGCTCGGATCTCACGGCACACGTCGACCCCTGGGACGTCCGGCAGACCCAGGTCCAGGATGACCAGGTCGGGACGCTCGGTCGCCGTGATGTCAAGCCCTTCGCGTCCGGTCGAGGCCTCGAGCAGCCGATCCGTCACCTCGTTGAGCGCGTTGCGGAGCGCGCGCCGAATCGGCGCGTCGTCTTCGACGATCACCAGTGCCCGCGCACGGACGGCTGCGGTCGTCTTGTCGTCTCTCACCAGGCCCGTTCCAGGCACTGCGCCCCAGCCAAGCGGTTACCCGGATACAATGCGAGCGGCCGGGTGCCACGCAAGGTGTCCTCTTTGTGAAATCTTAGCGTCCCGAACAAGGCTGCCTGGGAGGGAACGAGACCGAAACGAGTAAGCCAGCTGATCAACTACTCGGCGCGCCGGCGCACCATTCCACGGCTGACGCGGCGCCCGCGCTCACCGGCACCCGATCTTCCCCCCCCCGCTGCCGCGGTTCACGCCGCCCGCGAACGTCGTCTTGAGACGCCGCAGCGGCGACGAAAGGCTCACCGGCGACGTGCCTGCGAACGCGCTGCCGATGCCAATGGACAGCGCCCACTTGGGCGAAGCCGCCGCAAGCCCGATGCTGCCGTCGAGCGTGAGCGTGACCGGCGCCGAGAGCCTGTAGCCCGCGCCGGCGCCCAGCACGCGGCTCAGTCCCTGGGTAGAGTCCACCGCTCCGACGTCGGCGCCGAGCGACGCACTCGCCCTCCAGCGGGACGAAATGTCGTAGCCGGCGTCCGCCCGGACCGCCGTCGCGTGGGGCGCGCTGAGAGCCGATTGGGCCGACAGGCCGCTCAGGCTCCGGCTCGCGTCCGCCGAGAGGTGCAGCCGCCGGCTCGGCGACACTCCCGCACCGACGTCGAGCCCCAGCGACGTGTTCCCGCTGCCAAGCCCACACGCCGCATTCCCCACGGGCAGGACGAGGGTCAGCGCGGCGGCAATCACCGCTGAGCCAGGCGATGCGAACCCGTGGAACGCGGCGGCAGAGACCGGCAGGTCGCCTGCCCCGCTGCTCGCCACCGAGCGGCCGCTCACCACGTCGGAGACGTGCACGAGGGAGGGCATGGCGGACAGGCTGAGCCACGGACGTGCCTGGTATTGCACCACGCCGGTGAGCGCTTGCTCGGAGCGCTGATCGGTGAGCTTCACGGCTCCGGCCGTGGCGCCGGCGGTGAGCGACGACTGTGCCGCGACCGACGTGGCGCTGAGGGCGGCGAGCACGGTGAGACAAACAGGTGCACTACGCATAGTCGCCATCCGGGCCACAGGTGATGAGGATACCGCGCCCCACGTTAACACTGCCCCCCGGTGAGCGGCGTCACATTCTTGCCCGCACCACGTTTCAGACCGAAGCCGGCCTGTGACCTGTCGTGCTTTCGCGCGGTCTCTTTCGTGCGACGCGCCATCCGCATGGAGAGCGCGTTCGCGTGGCGAATCAAACCGGAGGAACCTGTGAAGCCAACATCGAAATTGTTCACCAGCGCGATGCTTGCATGCGGACTCGCGCTCATCACGTACGCCGCCGCGGCGGCCCAGAAGCCCGCGCACGCTACGGCCCCGAGGGGCAGCCATCAGGCAGCGAGCCAGCCGACGGTGGGGCAGCCGAAACCGAAGAACGCTGACGACTTTCGCGGCATCGCGTCGAAGCTGAACACGACGTCCGACGCTCTTGAGAGCGCCTACCAGACCGCGAGGCAGGCGAACCCCAAGTTGACGCATGGCCAGTTCGTCGCGGCCACCATGCTGGCGAACAACCTCGGCTCGAAGAACCCCAGCATCACCACCCAGGCGATCCTGGACGGCCTGCAGAGCGGCAAGAGCATTGGGCAGACGCTCCAGAGCCTCGGGCTCTCCGCCAAGGACGCGAAGGAGGCGGAACGGGCCGCCGCTCGCGACGCGAGGGAAGCTCGGAAGCAAGCGCAAGCACAACAGCCGGCGAGCAAGTCGACCAACCCATAAGGCTCCGCCGCTCGGTACACCGTAAGCGGGCGAGCTCCATCCGGAGCTCGCCCGCTGTATTTCGCAACGTAATTGACGCCGCGCCGATCGCACGACAGGTTAGCGTCCTCAGAGGGACTCTCGGACCCCCATTTCACGGGAAGCCGGGGCCGTTGGAGGTTACCATGATCCGCACGTGCCATTTCGCGATCGCTCTGAGCTTCATCGCCCTGGCGTGTCGCGAGCTCCCGCAAGCGACATCGCCCTCGCAACCCCTCGCCGTCGCTCAGTCGACAAGCAACGCGCGTAACCCGGCGTGGTGGAACAAGTACCTATTTCTTGCGGAGAACGGACCGATGCGCGGGGGCGCTCCCACCGCTTCGACAGGCTTTGACAACGTCGACGTGTCGAACGAATGCGGCCCGCAGAGCGAGACCTACATCACGTTGAACCCTAACGGCCCTCGCCAGCTCACTGCCGGCTCGAACGAGATCTTCCGGTTGCCGATGCGCGCGTACTTCTCTTCCGACGGAGGCAGTAGCTGGGGGGGCGCCGACGTGCCGCTGCCGCCGCCGCTGTCGGGCACCAACGACACCCGGTTCGGCTCGGACCCGACGCTCGCCTTCGACACGCAGGGAAACGTCTTCTACGGGTTCATCGTGGTGTTCTTCAGCGCCACGTTCAACACGCCGAGCAACGGCGTCGGCATCAACGGCACAGAACTGGCGGTCGCCCGCTCCAGCGACGGCGGCAGCACGTGGCCGCGCTTGACCCAGTTCTCGTTCGAGCCAGGCGAGAATCACTTCAACGACAAGCCGATGATCACGGTGGACGGCGGCGACGCCAGCCGCTTCCGCGACAATGTCTACGTCGCATGGGACGCAGCCTTCGGCGGCTCCACGGCCGGCGGCATACGCGTAGCCCGCTCCACGGACCATGGGGCGAGCTTCGCCGTCAACCGCGCCGACAACCCCGGAGGCCCGGGGAACTCCATCGGCGCGGTGCCCTTCGTCGGCCCCGAGGGCACGCTGTACGTCGCCTGGAACGATTTCTCTGCCAACGTGATCGCCTTCAACCGTTCCTTCGACGGCGGGGTAACCTGGGACGCGCAGCGGACGATCGCACCGACGCTGATCCCCTTCGATATCGGCATCCCGGCTGAGTCGGTCCGCCGTGCTCTGGTCTATCCCGCCTGCGATACCGACCGCTCGCGCGGCCCGCATCGCGGCCGGCTCTATTGCGCCTGGATGGACCTGAACGCGGCCGGCACCACCGGCATCTTGCTGTCGTTCTCCGACAACGCCGGCTTGAGTTGGTCGGCACCCGCGTCGGTCGGGCACCAGGTAGCGGGAACGGATCGCTTCAATCAGTGGCTCTCCGTCGATCCGGTCACCGGTGACGTGACCGCGTCCTATTACGACACGCAGAACGACGCGACCGGACAGCGCTTCATGACCGACGTCTACCTCTCTCGCTCCACCGACGGCGGCGCCACGTGGCTGACCGACGTGCGCGTCACGACGCAGAGCTCCAACGAGCACGACTGCAACGGCCTGTTTCCGTGTCCCTCGATCAACTACGGCAACCAGCAGGGCGACTACGAGGGTTTGGTCTCGTTCCGCGGTGTGTCGCACCCGATCTGGACCGACAGCCGGCGCAACACCGAGCGCGCCGGAGATCAGGCGTGCGGGCGCGGGCGAGGGTTAATGGAAGAAGTCTTCAGCGCGACTGTGAGGAACTAGACAGAATAGCGTGCGCGTCTGCCGCGCCAGGCTTGATCTTCACCGACTCCCAGGATGGTACTCGCGCTCTGTGTGGCCCGCGAGCTGCGAGCGATAGAAGTACACATCCCGTAGATCGCCCGTGGCGTAGCGTCCCGCTTCATCGTTGAAGTGCGGCGAGTCGGGATGGCCGCTCTCCCCGCCGGCGGTGACCGCCTTCGCCCGCACGCTGTCGCCGAACTCCACGACGGCCACGAAGCTGTTGCCGCTCGTCCCGTACCACCTCTTGGTTCCGGGGTACGCGCGCGCCGCGAACGAGGCCAGCGAGCCCCACCGGGCGGACGTGAACGGCACCGGAATGCTCGGCCCCGCGTCGCTGAACGGCTGAACGATGTCGCCGGTGAGACGCTGGAAGCGATTGATATCGCCCCACCGAGTCTGCCAGCTTCCGAAATCGGCCGTGAGCGTATCGGAGGCTGCGGCCAGCGCCTGCAGCAGCTGCGCGGCCGTGGCCCGCTGGGCGATGTAGTCGGACACGGCCACCCCTGCCCGCCGGGCCGCGGCGCCCACCTGCCGTTCCACATTGTCTCCCCAGCAGACGGCGAGGGACGTAGGGACCGACGTAGCCGACCATCGCAGGTCCCACGCGCGCAGCAGCGCGATTTGCTCCGACAGCTTGGCCTTCAGCGGATCGGCCGCCGGGGTCTCATCCCACGCCTTGATCAGCGCGCGGATCGGCCGCTCGAACCACGTGAGGTAACTGTCGAACGCCGCGCCGATGAGGGAGGTCAGCGTGAAGTCCGTCGTGTGCTCGAGCACCCGGATCGCGTGGAGTCCACGGGCGGACTCTCCGCCGGTCTCGACGTAGGGGGGATAGTCCTGCTGCTTCGGGCTGTTCGGCCCCGCCGCCGACCATGGCCAGTTGTTGGAGTTGTAGAGCCAGCCGCTCGCGGGGTTGAGCAGGTGTGGTGTCTCGTCCACCGACAAGAGACCGCGCCACTCGGTCGCCGGATTGCTGCCGTCCACAGGCTTGGTCCAGTCGAAGCTGGTGTCCCGCCGCGGAATGAAATTCCCGTGGAAGTAGGCGATGTCGCCGTCGGCATCGGCGAAGATCGTGTTGTTGGATGAGTTGGTGTGCAGCTTCATGACCCGGCGAAACGCCCGGTAGTCCCGCGCCTTGGTGCGCGTGTAGGATTGGATCAGGGCCTTCACAGGTTCCTGCATCAGCCGGATCGTCACCCACTGCTCGCCCACCCTCCGAACGACGGGCCCGTGGTGGGTGCGGTAGACCGTGAACGTCTTCCGGGCCATCCCGGTCGCGGTCACGTACGGCACGGTGACCGTGCTGACCGTCACGGGCCGGTCCTCGGCGCCGTAGCGGTAGTAGTAGCGGTCCCCCTTTTTCACCACCGATTCCAGATACTCGTCGATGGCGTCCACGCCGCTCGAAGTGTGCATCCATCCCGCGTGGTCGTTGAACCCCTGGTAGACGAAGAACTGCCCCCACGTCACGGCGCCGTAGGCATCGAGACCCTGGTTGCTCACCACATGTACTTCGGCCCGGAAGAAGAACGACGTGTGCGGATTGATCAGCAGCAGGGCGTGGTGGTTGATGGTGTTCGCGGGCGCGATAGCGATGCCGTTCGAGCCGGTGGGCTCGGGGCCCGTGTCGCCTTCCCCGCTCCCCGCCGCCGGCGCGGGACCATTCTCGTAGAAGGCCTGGAGCTCACGCACGCTCACCCGCTCGATGTCGCCGCCGATGCTCCCTTCGCTGAACGTGAGCGCCATCCACGGCTCGAAGCGCGTGATGACGCGCGGCTTCACTTCGGGATGCTTGTAGAGATAGAAGTTCAAGCCGTCGGCCCACGCGTTCATCAACCGTTTCAGCCACCGCGCCTCCGCCAGACGCCCCATCGCATCGATGTAATTCGTTTCCACCCGGTTGAAGTCGTCCTCGGCCTGGGCGTACATCAGGCCGAAGACGGCGTCGGCGTCAGTCCGGCCGTACACGTGTGGAATGCCCCAGTCGTCCCGGATGATGGTGACACTCTTGGCCGCTTGCTCCCAGCGGGCGACGTCCTGGGCCGTGGCTCGCGGGGGAGCGGATGCCGCGAGGGCAGCCGCGCAGAGCATGAGTGCTTTCATAATCGAAAGCCAAATCTCTCTTCGTAGGATACGTTGAGCAACACACTCACGTGCGATCCTCCTTGAACACCACCTGGCGCAGTAGTCTCTCGAGCCCTAGCAGCGCAGTACCTCTTCGTCGCGGCCGTGAGATTCCATCTGACGGCGCACCATGCCATAGTAAGCTCCGCTCTCGCTCATCAACTCGTTGTGGGACCCTCGCTCGATGACGCGCCCATCGTCCATCAGCAGGATCAGGTCGGCGCGGTGAATCGTGGAGAGCCGATGGGCGATGACGAACGTGGTGCGGCCCGCGAGCAGCGTGGCCATCGACGCCTGAATGAGCTGTTCGCTCTCCGTGTCCAGGTTGCTCGTAGCTTCGTCGAGGATGAGGATCTGGGGGCGGGCGAGGATCGCCCGGGCGATGGCGAGCCGCTGCTGTTGGCCGCCCGAGAGCTTGACGCCGCGCTCGCCGATGAACGTCTCGTACTGCTCCGGCAGCCTGACGATGAACTCGTGCGCGTTGGCCCGCCGGGCCGCGTCTTCGATCTCGGCGTTCGTGGCCTGGTGGCGGCCGTAGGCGATGTTCTCCCGCACCGACCCATCGAACAGAAAGACATCTTGTTGGACGATGGCCAGCAATTCGCGATAGCTCCGCAGGCGGAAGTCGCGAATGTCGACGCCGTTCAGCAGGATGCGCCCCCGGGTGGGGTCGTGAAACCGCGCCACCAGGTCCGTCACGGTCGTCTTGCCGGCGCCACTGCGGCCCACCAGCGCGATGACGGAGCCCCCCGGCACCACGACGTCGAAGTCGCGCACCACCGGCTGGCCCTCGCGGTAGGCGAACTCGACGTTGTCGAATCGGATCTCGTCCACCATGAGCGGCGCGTCGCGCGCACCGGGCCGGTCGGGTTTGTCGTCGTCCATCGCGAGGACGTCGAACACGCGTTCCATGGCGGCGAGCGAGCGCTGCAGCTCGGAGAAAGAGTTGACGATCTGCCACACCGGGCCCAGCAGCAGGAACGAATACCACTGGAAGGCCATGATGTCGCCGATCGAGGCGCCGCCGGCGATGTTCATGTACCCGCCGTACCAGACGATGACCACGTTCACACCTGCCTGCAGCAGGCCCCAGGACGTCCACAGCACCAGCTCCCGACGGTGTGCGAATAGCTCCTTGCGCAGCACCGTGTGCCGCCCGACCATGTACGTGAGCAGCTCCTGCAGTTCCCGCCGGAACGCCCGGACGACGCGAATCCCCGAGAAGGCTTCGCCCACCCGCCCGTCGATCTGCTCCACGTCCTTGCGGAGCGAGCGGTAGATCGGCCGGACGCGCCGCGCGGCGATAAAGCTGATCAGCATCGCGGCGGGGACGATGGCCAGGGCCGTCAACGCCAACCGCCAGTTCAGCGCCAGCAGCACCGTCACAGCGACCGCGAGACGGATCAGCGAGACGGCAGGTGACACGATCGCCATCTGCAACAGCCCGGTCGTCGTTTCCACGTCGCCGGTCAGACGCGACAGGATGCCGCCCGTTTTCATGTCCCACAGCTTGGGAAGCGGGAGGCGCAGCAAGCGCTGGAACAGCGACCGGCGCAGCGACAGCATCACGCGCACGTTCAGCAGGCGCTGGCGATAATCCCGCAGCGCATCGGCCAGGTTGGAGAGAATGATCACGCCGAGGAATGCAGCCCCCGCCAGGTTGAGGCGGGCGAGGCGCGCCGCGGTATCCAACCGCGCATTGAGCAGCACGCGATCGACGATGAACCGCATGAACAGCGGCTCGATCATCTGCAGCCCGGTGGTCAGCAAGGCGAGGGCGAGGAGCGCGCCGGCGGCGTACCGGTACGGCCGGAGCCAGCGCAGATAGTCGCGCAGATACGCCCGCCGCTTCCCGCGATCGAGGGGCTGAGATGCCCCCGCCGCCTCATCGTCGAGTCGCCGCTGGGTGTAGTCCTGAACAAACGCGCGATAGCGCTGACGCGAAGAGCGCGGCGGCTTGGTCATTTCCGGCTGGAAGGTGTGCCGGACCGTGCGAGGCGTCTAGGGCCCTCTTGCGCCCCGGCACCCGCCGGGGGGATATAGGGGCCGTTCGACTGCCGCCGTCACCGTCTGGGGGATCGCCATGGTCGCCGTGTCCGCTCGTCACCCGCTGCTTCCGCTCGCTCTCATCGTCGGAGGCTTCACGGCGGCGCCTGCGCAGACGCCTGCCTCCGCCCCGTCCGGCGCGACCGCGGCGTGGACCCTCCGGATGAAAGGAGACATCCGCTGGCAGCAGGTCACGCCGGCGGGCGCGCTCCTCGTCGCGACCGACGCCGCGCTCTCAGGCGTCGATATCGAGCGGGGCCAGGCCCTCTGGGAGAAGCCCGAGCTCGGCGGGTTGCCAGCCGACAGCGTCCGCATGGTCGAGGGGTCTCTCCTCATGGAGGCGGCGCGCGCGGGCCTGTTGTTGGTGTTTGACCCGGTGACCGGCGCGGTCGTGTTCGATTCCCGGCGCCTCAACCTGGCGCAGATCGTCACCCGCCGCGTGCTGCCACAGAGCGGCACCCTGCTCGTCCACGGGCGACGGGCGGCCGGGCCACCGGTGGTGGCATTGTACGATCTCGTGACGGGCGAACAGCGCTGGGCCAACGACGCGCTGTTCGAGCAGACCGAGCCCCAGAAGAAGGGCCTCGGTGGCCTGATGCAGCGCCTGGTGACCGCTGCTTCCGAGGCCACTGCGCTCGAGGTGCTGCAGGCGGGGCCTGAAATGATCGTGGTCCACACGCTGCTGGGTCTCCGGGCGCTGGACGCGCGGACGGGCGCCGTGCGCTGGTCCGCGGCGCTGCCCACCGCCCGCGCGGGCAACCCCGCGCGGCATGTGCGGCTCTACCCGTCGCTCGACAAGCTCGACCGCATCTACGTGAGCTTCGACGACCGACTCATGGCCTACCGCCTTGCCGACGGTCAGGCCCTGTGGTCCAAGGCGCCGACGATCGAGGGCTGGGTGCACGGCATCGTGCAGCACCCCAACGGGATCATCATCCTCCCGGAATCGCCGCCCGCCAATCAGGCGACGGGCAACGTGCGCATCGTGAACGGCGTGGTGCAAACGGGGCTCAACGTCGCCCGGTACGAAGATGGAACGACCATCGCCGACAAGCCGCTGCGCATGCGCGGCACCGTGACGGACGCGCTGATCACCGGTGGCTCCGCCGTGCTCGCCGTCGACGCCGAATCGCGCACCTTCGTGAACGTGCTGGACGTGGCCACGGCCGGCTTGCGCTTGAAGAAGGACGTGAAGATCAAGGGCCAGCTCGATTACGCCGAGCTCACGCCCGGGGGGGGCCTGCTCTACATTTCGCGGCCCGATGCGGTGACCAATGCCGAAGTGAACATCATCGATCTCGCCTCGGGGGAGCCCAAGTTCAAGGACGCGATCGAGAGCGGGAAGCCCTTAAGCTCGGGCGACTACAATGGCGCGCGGTACGCGCTGCATCATGCTGTCGAGGGGACGACACTCTACGTGTTTGCGAGCCACGACCACAGGCTATACGCGGTGGATCGCACCGCCGGCAGCTTCCGCGCGCTGAGCGGCGAAATCAAGCTCCAGGGCGACGAGGATCCGGTCGACATGGAAATCCGGCCCGCGGGGCTCGTCCTCATCGCGCCGCAGAACCTCGTGGTCGTGACGCGGGATGGGCAGGTGAAGCAGCAGGTTTACTATCCGGCACCGCAGCTGCCAGGGCTGTTGCGCGCGCTCTACCGGATCAATGCGGTGCGCGCCGGCCTGTACGGCGCCGCCGCGTCGGCGTACGGCGATGCCTTCGCCCAGGCGTCGCGCAACGCCACCGATTCCACCGCGCGGCGCATCACCGGGCAGTTGGCGACGGCCTACACGCAAGGCGGCGCCCAGCTGGCGGGCTATTCGCACCAGGCGGCCGCGCTCGCGACCAAGCGCTTCAAGGCCTCGCTCGCCGTCCCCGGCTCGGTGTTCATGCTGACCCGCGCGCCCGAGGGGAATGGCAACGTGCTGCTGCAGATCGACAAGGACAGCGGGCAGCCGCGCTCGCGCATCGATCTCGGCAAGGAGCGCGAGCCGGTGTACGCGGTGGACGACGTCGCTGGCATGCTGTTCCTCAAGACAGCGGCCGGGACGCTGGTCGGCTATCGGCTCTGATCGTAGGCTTGCTGCAGGCCTTTGATGTCGAGTTTTTTCATTTGCATCATCGCCTGCATGACCCGGTTCGCCTTCTGCGGGTCTTGGTCTCCCAACAACCTGCCCAGGATCGTGGGCACGATCTGCCACGACACGCCAAATTTGTCTTTAAGCCAGCCACATTGGTCTTTCGATCCGCCCGCCGAGAGCTTCTCCCACAGCTCGTCTACTTCCTGTTGCGTTTCACAGTTCACGAACAACGAGATCGCCGGCGTGAATGTGAATTGCGGGCCGCCGTTCAGGGCGTAGAAGTCCTGACCTTCGAGCTGGAAGGCGCAGCCCATGACCGACCCCTTCGGCCCGGGCCCGGCGTCTCCGTAGCGGGACACGCGCACGACCTTGGAATTCTTGAAGATCGACACATAGAAGTTCATCGCCGCTTCGGCGTTACCGTTGAACCACAGGAACGGGACGATCTTTTGCATGTAGTCCTCGCTATGAATGAAGACGCTCAGCAGCGGCGAGCACGTCGTCGAGCCGGTCGTAACTCGCCTTCACGCCCTTCTCCATGCCGGACTCGATGACCGCGTCGCGCGCGGCGCGCGATTCGTAGCGCGTCGTCTGCGTGAGAGTGGTCCGTCCTTCCTTCTCAACGAGGACGAGGGTGTTGAGGGCCTCGCCGGGGTACCAGGCCTGGTCGAACCGCTCGGTGGCGACGAGCCGCTCAGGCGCCACGATTTCGCGGTACACGCCGCCCATCCCCATGTCAGTGCCGTCGCTGTCTTTGCGCCACACCCAGCGGTACTTGCCGCCCACACGCACGTCCATCTCACACACCGGCATCGACCAGCCCGGCGGTCCCAACAGCCACTGCCTGACCAGTTCGGGCTTAGTATGGGCGTCGAAAACCAGCCGGCGCGGAGCGTCGAACACACGGGTCATCACGATCTCCCGGTCCCCGGGCGTGGTCAGCTTCAGGGTTCCCATTTCTTCTCCTTGGTCTTGAGGTGGTGGAGCAGCACGTCGAGGCGCTGATAGTTCCCCTCCCAGAGCCGGCGGTAGCGCTCCAACCACTGGGTGGCTTCCGCGAGCGGCTTGGGCTCGAGCCGGCGGGGCCGCCGCTGTGCGTCGCGGCTGCGCGAGATCAGGCCGGCGCGCTCCAGCACTTTGAGATGCTTAGAGATCGCGGGCTGGCTCATCGCGAACGGCTCGGCCAGCTCGGTCACCGAGGCTGCACCCGACGCCAGCCGGCCGAGAATCGCCCGCCGAGTGGGATCGGCGAGGGCGGCGAAGATGGCGTCGAGGCGGTGTGCGGCTTGCATAACTGATAGGTTATATATCTGCGAACCCGCCGGCCGTCAAGGCCCGAAAGGAACGGCGCCGCGAATCAGTGGCTGATCGCGAAGAACCAGGCGGCGATCACCGGACCGCGTGGGCCGCGGCCGCCCGGCGGCGGCGACCCCGGCGCCGCTGCCGGCGCCGGGCCATACTCGGGTTGGAACAGGTACGCCACGTGCATCACCTGATCCACGCTGATCGTCTTGGCGCCCCGCATGGTAGCGACGGTCGCCACCACGGTGTACTTGTCCGGCGAATCCTGGTGCACGACGGTGACGTTGCTGTCGCGCCCGGCCGGGATGTAGATCAGCTTCTGCGACGCGTCCCACCCCAGGGCGTCGACGCCGTCGCCGTTCGCGATCGTGGCCACCACCTTGCCGGAAGCGGGGTCGACGACCACGGAGGTCTTGCCGCACCCGGAGAAGATCCGGTTGGTCGCACGATCGTACGCGATGCCGGTGGGGCCTTCGCACGGTGCAAGCGGCCACGAAGCGAGCACCTTCATCGCCTTATCATCGATCACCTGAATGGTGCTCTTGCCCTCGTTGTTGACGAAGATCTTTCCCTTCCCGTCGCTCGCGGCGCCTTCCGGCGCATTGTCCTCGAGGTCGACCGTGCCCACGATGTCCCCGGCTTTGGGGTCGAGCGCGACGACGGTGCCGATCGGGCGGCTGTGATTGGTGAGGATGATGCGATCGGAAAAGTCGTCGTACATGATGCCGTCGAGACCGCCGGTGCGCACCGGGATCTTTTTGATCACGGCGAGACTCGTGAGATCGAACATCGTCACCGTGGAATCGCCGCCGTTGGTGATGAAGCCGTGATGCGACATTGGGACGAGCGCGATACCGTGGGTGCGGGGCGTGTCCGAGATGTCACCCAGCACCTTGCCGCTGGCGCCGTCAACCACCATCACGTGCGTGCCGCGCGACACGAACACGCGGCCCGTGCCGGGCTCGGCGGTGAGATAGTCGGTGCCGCCGTCGCCGCCGATGTTGAACTTGACGACCTTGAACGCCTGCGCCTGGCCAACGCCCGGCAGGGTCAACGCAGCCGCGATCAGAAGAGCCGGTACAGCCCGTACGTGCCTGGTCATGCGATCCTCGAGCCTCCTCATTTCAGTCCCGGTGTCTTGCCCGCCGCCAGCAGGCGAACGGCCTCCTGCAACCGCCTCCGTTTCGTCGCCTGCCGTTTGGCGGAATCGATCCAAGCGATGTAGTTGCGCCGATGTGAAGGCGGAAGACTCTCGAACTGGCGCCACGCCATCGGCCGCTTCCGGAACATCGATGGCCCGGTGTGACGCTTGTGGAAGACGAGCCATACCTCCGATTCGGAGTCGTGATGCTCGGCGAGCCAGCTGCGCCACTGCTCCGGCGTTCGAGCGTCAAGCGTCTTCACATCCCGGTCAGACTCCGAGCACCTTCGCAGCGAGCTTCGTCCCGGCCACGCGGGCGCGGATCTTCTCGAACGCCGTGTCGCGGGGAGTGGAGGTGTCGTCGCCGAACGGCGCGAAGCCGCAGTCGTCGGTGGTACCGAGCTGAGCGAGCGGGATGACCTCGGCAGCTTCCAGGACGCGGTCGCGCACCTGTTCGGGAGACTCGATCCCGGGATCGATCGGGTCGATCACGCCGACGAAGATTCTCTGATCGGGCTGGGCGTGCTGCTTGATGATCCCGAGGATGCGGCCGCGGTCCCGCTCGCTCGCGAGCTGAATGTAGAAACTCCCGACCTTGAGCTCGAACAGGCCGGGCAGGAGCTCTCCGTAATCCACGTCGGCGCTGTGCGTCGAGTCCTGGTCGCCCCCGGGGCACGTGTGCACGCCGATCCGCTTGCGCTCCGCCGCGGTGAACCGCTCCAGCACGCGGTTGTTGAGGCCGACGAACGCTCGGAGCAGCTGTTTCGAAGGATCGAGCTTCACCGACAGCCTGGCTTCGGTGAAGTCGATCTGCACAGTGGAGGCGCCCTGCGCCAGACAGCGACGGATGTCCTGCTCGGCCTCGCGTACGAGGTCGTCGAGGAACCTGTCGCGCGCGTATCCCGGCAGGTCCTCCTGCGGGTACAAGAGGCTCAGCGCCGAAGCCGAAATGACGGCCTGCTTCACCGGGCGGCGGGTGTGCTTGCGGGCCTCGTCCAGGAATTGCGCCGCGTAGGTGCGGTAGCGAAACGGGCCCGCGGTCAGGCGCGGCAGCTGGCGGGTGTGACCATCGGCGAACGGGATCGTCACGCCGCCGGGGCCGAGCGTCTCGAGCCCGTGGATCGGATACGTGGCAAAGCTGGGCTTGGTCTGCTCCCCGTCCGTGATGACCGGTGAGCCAGTCGCTTCGAAGCGTTGGATGGTGTCGCGCAGCGCGCGGTCGTAGAGCGACTGCATCTCGTGTTGCGGGATCCGGCCGGCTGCGAACTCCCCCATTGCTGCGATCAGCTCGGGCGGCCGCGGAATGCTACCTATCGGCTCGGTGGGTATCGGCATGCGGCAATGCTACGCGCGCGAGCGGTGAGCTGTCAAACGTGAAACCGTCGCGTCACTACGGCCGTGTGGCGGCATGGCGGAAGCCCAGGGAGATCGACTCCACCTCCACGCCGTAACTGCCCGGCCCGACCGCCACGCCCCCCGCATCCTCACGCCGCAGGGAGAGCTGCAACCGCTCCACCCGGTCGAGCCGCGGCCGGTCGCCGCTCCCACCCCGCCCCGCCGCCGGCCCCAGCCAGTAGTTCCACTCGCCGGGAAATCCCTCCGGGAGCAGGACGCCCTGCCCGATCTTGAAGTCTGTGAGCGGCATAGCCTGCTCGCTCCAGGAGCTGTCCACGAGTACGCCCGCGCTCCAGCTCGTGCCATCATCCTCCATCAGCGTGAGGTGTACGATCTGGCGCGCCCCAAGGCCGCGCAATCGGATTCGCAGCTCGGCGGCGCCGCCAATGGTCTCCTGCCGGGCCTTGATCCGGTCCGCGATCACCAGCGACGCCGTGTAGTCGGGCGGGCTCGAGCCGCGCGCATCTACGGGTAGCTCGAAGTGAAACACCGGCTCGCCGGTGACCCCGGACAGGGTCACTCGGAACAGGCCGCGGCGTCCGGCGTCGCCGATACGGGTGAAAGCCAGGCGGGCGCCGTCCCGGCCGGGGTCGAACAACCGCAGCGGCGTCTGTGGGCCGATGACATCCAGCCTCCAGGACGCACTGCCCGAGTAGTCCCAATCCGTTGGCTTGAGGTGCAGGCCGCTGGGTAAAGTGACGCTCGAGTCCCCGCGGAACAGCGTGATCACGAACTCGTGGGGCCCTTCTCGCAACGCGTTCGCGGGAACAGAGGCGGCATACAGGTAACCGCTCGCGGCGTGCATTGTGAAGCCGCGGTACAAGCCTCCAGCCGTGGGCCGAATGAACAGCATGGCCGAGTCCGGTGGAGTGCGGTCTACGACGCGGGCCCGCAGCTCCGCGGGTCGGCCCATAAGATATGCGGGGGAGATCAGCGGCTGGACGGACGGCGGAAGAGAGTCGGCGGGAGGGGCGTGGTACTCCGTGAACCCGATCTGGCCCACTCGCGCGGGGAGCGTCGCAGGATCCACCGGACCGCTCGCGCTCAGGACGTACACACCAGGAGTGACGCCAAACCCACCGGCCTCTGACCGCCCGACCGCCTGACCACCGCCGTTCATCGGTTGCACCGTGAACTCGCCCCCCAAGTCTGGAAGCCTGACCGTCATGTGCCAGGCGCGGCTGATCGCGCGCGTTACAAGCTTGTCGGGACTCGGGGGCTCGAACGGATCGCGCACGGGCACGGCGTCGGGGTACAGCTCGAGGCGCCAGACGCCCGGGCGCACCTTGTCCAGGAAGTAGATCCCCTGCCCTTCGTAAGTCACCGTGGACGACGAGCCGTAGCCCGCAATGCGACGCAACGCGGCCGGGTCCGGTGGCGCCGCGCGTGTCGAGCCGGCGTACAGAAATGCGTCACGCGCGACGAGCTCGCCCAAGTTCTCGTCGTAGGAGACGTGGAAGTCGCCGAACCGCGTGTTCTCAGGATAAGACCCGTACGAGCGCGTGCGAGGCAAACGGTGCATCGCCTCGGCCGCAATAACGGCGCTCATCGCCTTGCGGGGTGTGTAGACCAGGTTCAGATAGTGCGTCTGCCACGCCAGGTTGCGCGAGGCGGTTCGCAGCATGTCGTAGGCGAACATGGCGGCGAACTGCGCACCCACGGCGCGAAATGTCCGGGCCATCGCCGGATACATGTAACCGGTGCGCAGGTCCGGCGAGTCGAACTCGTACACGATGCGCGGGCTACGGATCAGCTCCGGCCGCAGCATGTCAGGGAACGTGTCGACCGCGCGGAGGTAGTTGCCTTCCAGCTCGTGGCCCGAGTTCAGGCCCGTGGGGTACCAGCCGAACGTCACGCCCTGCGCCCGGCTCCGCCTGATCGCCTCGGCGATTCTGAAATCCTGGCTCACGTTGTAGAAGACGAGCTTGTTGCACCCCGTGCCGCGGACCGCATCGGTGAGGGCGTTGATGTAGCGGATCGAGCCCTGCAGGTCCTCCGGGTGATGCCAGGGTTCATTGACGAGCTCGATGAAGAGGATGGCCGGCTCGTTCTTGAGCGCCACGCCCGTGTACGGATTCACGTGGCTCAGGATCTGGCGCAGGTAGTTCACTTGCGCGGCGATGGCGGCCGAGTCGGTCCCCATACTGGCCTTGCCGAAGTGCCGGCCGAATCCGGGTGTCGCGGCATCCCGTTGCAGTGCGTCGGGCCAGTTCGAGCTGTACAGCTGGATGGGGCTGAGGAGCATGTAGATGCCGCGCTCCCGCGCGCGCGCAATCAGGTAGTCCTGCAGGTCCAAATGGTCGTTGGCGATCAGGTTGCCGGCCGAGTCGGAGGCCTCCCAGTCGCCCCAGAACGTGAGCCGCAGCCCGTCCCAGCCCATGCGGGCGAACTGCGCCATGTCCTCGTCGATCATCTTTTTGCGATCGGCGTGAAGGTAGCCGGCGGCGCGGTAGTCGGAGGCCGTGGGCAGCACATAGTTCGCGCCGAACAGGGTGACCTCTTGCTTGTCGTCGCGCCAGCGCACGACGCCCTCGTTGTCGAGGTAGACTGGGCGATCGGCGCGTTGCGCCTGAACCGATGACGCGAGCGTGGCGAGGGCCGCCAGAAACACGCCTTCTTTCACTCCGGCTCGCATCAATTCGATGACGCACGAACTCGCGGACCTCACCACACTGGTATCCGCCAGGGGCACGGTCCCTTGCCGACGTGCGTCTCGATTGCCATTGACGTCAATTGCCGAAACCGGTGCGGGTGTGGCGCAATTGGTAGACGCAGGATTCTCGCAAGATCCGGGGCGTAAGCCCATGTGGGTTCGAGTCCCACCACCCGCACCCTGGCAACTTGACCCCACCTGGGGCCCGCTACACATTGTATTCGGATCTTGCGAGAGTCCTGCGTGCACTTAGCCACGCACGTGAGGGGCCGTGGGGACGAAACCACGGCCCCTTGATGTTTGTCGTCCGACGGTCCACCACCGTTCAGAAATCGTCCGCGGCCCGCGGCGTGCCGCCTATCTCCGCTCGAGGTCGAGCACCAAGCTCTCCCGTGGTGCGATCGCCGCGGCCGGGACATACTCCCGGATTCGGCCGTCAGCGCCGACCCGCAGCGTCGTTCCATTGGGACCGCCGAGCAAGTTGCGCGGGCTGTAGGCCCCGGGGGGAAGCGCGCCGTTTGCCGAGCCGATCGCAACGGCGGAGACCGCCGCGCCGCCCAGGTTCGCCACCACGAGCACCGCGCGCCGGCTCGTGCGGCGCAGATAGGCGGCGACTTGGGCGCTGCTGGTTGAGAGCGGTAGCAGCGTGCCGGTTGCCAGTGCCTCGTTCTGCTTGCGCAGGTCGATCAGCTGCCGATACAGGTTGAGCAGCGACTTGGGGTCCCGATTCTCGACGGCGACGTTGGTCGTCAGCGAGTCCGCTTGCGGCGCCTCCCATGGCTTGCCGGTCGTAAAGCCCACGCCGGAGCGCGGACTCCACTGCATCGGCGTGCGCAGCCGCTCATCCGGCTTGTCCCCGGTCATCCCGATCTCCTCGCCGTAGTAGACGAAAGGAAGCCCCGGCAAGGTGAGCAGGAGCGTCGCCGCCAGCTTGGCGCGGCCGACGTCGCCACCCAGCGCGGTCAGGGTGCGGGTCTGGTCGTGGTTGGTCAGGAAGGGCGACCAGCGGTACGCCGGCAGGGTGTCCTGGAGCCTGAGGAAGCCGGTGAGCAGACCTGTCGCCGAGCCGCTGCGCACCGCCGACAAGAGCGAATCGGACAGCTCGAAGGCGAAGTACGAGGTGAGCTGGTCGGGGTAATACGGCAGCATCGCGTCAATGTTGGCCCAGACTTCGCCGACCGTGTATGCATCGCGCTTGACGCTGCGGACGTGCGCGGCGTACTCGCGCAGGAAGGCGTGGGTGCCGGGGCATCCCGCGAGGCAGGTTCCTTCCTCTACGACATAGGGCACCGCGTCGAGCCGAAAGCCGTCCACGTCCATGTCGCGCAGCCAGAACGTGGCGATGTGCTTTGCCTCGTCCCGCACGGCTGGCGTCTGATAGTTCAAGTCCGGCATCCCGCTCCAGAAGACGCCGTAGTAGTACTCGTCCCGCACCGGGGAGCGGTGCCACGCCTCCCCGCCCCACGGACCTTTGCCCAGCGGCGTCCGGGAGAACCTGTACCACGCGCGATAGGGCGACGTGGTGTCGTGCAGAGCCGCCTGGAAGTAGGGGTGCTCGCTCGAGCTGTGGTTCAGAACCAGGTCGACGAGCACCACGCTGCCGCGGCGGTGCGCCTCCTTCATGAGGCGTTTGAAGTCGTCGTTCGTGCCGTAGGCGGGCTCGACGTTGTAGTAGTCGCTCACGTCGTAGCCGTGATAGCTCGGTGACGCGGCCACCGGCATCAGCCAGATGCAAGAGGCGCCAAGCTTGTCGATGTAGTCGAGCTTCTCGATCAGGCCCTTCAAGTCGCCGATGCCGTCGCCGTTCGAGTCGTAGAACGAGCGGACGAACACCTCGTAGCACACGGCGCCGCGGGTCCAGGCGGGGGCGACAGCTGCGCGCTGCGCCTCGAGCGGGGCCAACCAAACACACGCGAGGAGCACAGGACCGACCAGAGCCGCGCGCGAGATTGACACGGGCTGCGGTGTTGTGGTACTACTCGGCGAGCTGCTAGGAGGTAGTATGCACGAGGAAATGGGTACGTTTCGCGTCGGTCTCGAGCTCGCGAACCCCGCACGCCCGAGTGAATGGCGGACGCTCGAGTCTGTGCTGGTTGACACGGGGGCGGAACTGTCGTGGTTTCCCGCCCCCGTCCTGGAGTCCCTCGGGATCGAGCGCATCAAGATGTGGCGCTTCCGGCAGGCGGACGGCACGGTGCTAGCCCGCTGGACGGGAGGAGTGATCGTGCGGGTGGCTGGCATCGAAACTCTCGACGAGGTCGTGTTTGGTGAAGCCGGGGACCTCGTTCTGCTGGGCTCGCGGTCGTTGGAGGGGCTGAACCTGCGTGTCGACCCGCTCAGCAAGCAACTGATCGACGCGGGGCCTGCCCCCGCAGCGGTGACGGGCATGGCCTAGCTCACGGCAGCTTGGTCGCGGCGTCGATCGCGATCGCTGAATTGGGCCCGAGGTGTATGGTGACGGCGCCCGCCGTCTGCACCAGGACCGATGTCCCAGCGCACAACGCCCCCGTCACTCCGCCGGTCAGGACGTCGCAGTAGGTCCCCGGGGGCATCCCCGTGGCAACAGTCGTGTCCACGGCGGCGCTCTCCCGGCTGATGGCCACAAAGCCCTTGTCGCCGCGCGAGAAGGCGATCGCGTTGGCGCCATCGTCCCACCAATGATTGATGTCGGTACCCGCGACCAGCTTCCGGAAGGCGACCATGCCCCGGATGTAGGGGTCGCGGTGCTCGCACACCCACTGGCCGACCGTCGCCGTTTCGAAGCTCGCTGCACACGTCACGTTATTGGTGTTCCCGGCGGCGTCGGACGGGGGACCCATGGCGTTTCCCGCCGGACAATCGAAGGCATAGCTCGAGAGAATCGAGGGGTAACCATAGGGCTGCGCCAGCATCCACACGTTCGCGACGCGGAACACGTTGCCATCGCGATAGCTGATGCCACAGTCGTGCTGCGTGTCGTGGTTCTGGAGGAACACGACCGCTTTGTCGGACGGCATGAGTCCCCACGCCGACTGCGAGAACTGGCTGCCGGACGGGCCGTTGGGGTTGAGCTGCGAGATGTGCTGTCCGCTCAGGCCCCGGAACTTGTCCCCCAC
>QHTT01000045.1:0-5713 GCA_003220935.1 Gemmatimonadota bacterium | reverse complement strand
TGGCGGCATCGATACGGAATCCCGCGACACCCAGCCGGGCGAGCATGATCAGGTAGCCGGCGATCTTCTGCCGCACGGACTCGAGCCCCGTGTTCAAGTCCGGCAGCGAGAACAGCTCGCAGTCTTGCACGTTGGCGGCGCTCTGGTAGTTGTTGACCGTACAGGGCGAATGGAAGTCGCTCGGACCGTACAGCCCCGGGTAGTCGTACTTGCTGTACGCAGTGCCGTTACTGCCCACGCCGGGACTGGGATAGTTGGTCATGTGGTTGATGACGGCATCCACGTAGATGTCGACACCCACGGCTTTGCAGCGCTGCACCATGTCCACGAACTCGAGCTGAGTGCCCGAGCGGCTGCGCGCGATGCTGTAGCTCACCGGCTGGTAGCGCTCGCTCCAGGTGTGGCTGGGCTGGACGCTGTGCTCCTGGGGCGGCGAGATCTGTACGGCCGCGACGCCGGCCGGTCCGAGCACGTTCTCACACTCGGTCGCGATGTCGGTCCACTTCCACTCGAACAGGTGGACGAACACGTCGCCCGCCGCCATGTGGCCGCTGGGGCGATAGGTGGGTGACAGCGCCGGCCGGTCGGGGGGAGGATTCCCCGAGGGTGGTGGCGGGAGCGAGTCGCCGCACGCCGCCCCCGTCAGCAGCAGCAGGGCGGCGGCGCAGCGACGTCGCACGGCAGTGAAGGCCTCCGCGCTCTCAGTAACCCGGATTCTGCCGTAGGTTCGGGTTGGCGATCAGCTCGTTCGCCGGCAGCGGATAGAGATCCCGCGTGGCGGCGGTCGCCACACCGGCCGGGTTCGTGCCGTGCGGGTCTTCGCCCTTCCACGCCCACAGGTACCCGCTCCCTGTGAACAGGCCATAACGGATCAGGTCCGTCCGGCGGTGGGCTTCCCAGAGAAGCTCGCGGCCCCGCTCGGCTAGGATGAAGGGCAGCGTGAGGGTGGGGTCCGTGATGTCGCCCGCCGTTCCCCCGTAGGCACGCTCCCGCAGCGCGTTCACATAGGTCAGGGCCTGCGCGCGGCTGCCGCCGCCACCGCGCAGCTGCGCCTCGGCGTAGATAAGGTACGCCTCGCCGAGCCGGAACACCGGAAAGTCGGTGTCGACGAAGGTCGGATTCGATCCCGAATCTCCGAGCGAGGTCCGGTTCGTGAACTTCGGCGAGGCGATCCCACGGTTGAAGCTGGCGATCGTGTCGACGACGACCGACTGACCGGTGGTGTAGAAGGTGGACGTCCGCCCGTCCCCGCTCCCGAAGAGAGCGTACGCCTCGGGTTTCAGGCGCAGCCCGTACCAGCCGCCGTCAATGCCGTAGTTCCGCGCGTTCATGGATCCGCCCACCGAGGCGTGAACCAGGAACGTCACGCCGCCATATGTCTGCGTGCGGACCCCGTCTTGCGTGATGGCAAAAATGATCTCGGGCGACGTGTTGTTGTCGGCCATGAACAGATGGTGATAGTTGAGATCCAGGGTGTACGCCGAGCCGATGACAGCCTGGGCCTCGGTCAGCGCGCCGGCCCAGTTTGCGGTACCGGTGTAGACGCTGTCGTTCAGGTAGAGCTCGGCCAGCAGCATGTCGGCCGCCGGACCTGTCGCGCGGCCGTACGTCGCCGCGCCCGGGGCGGGCAGCTGGGTCTTGATGGCGTTCAGCTCGGTCACGACGTAGTTGTAGATATCCACGCGCGTGCTCTGCTTTGGCGCCGTGGTGCCGATGGCGTCCTTCTCGGTCACGAGCGGGATGTTTCCGAAGAGATCGATCCCGTGCCAGTACGAGAGGGCGCGCAGGAACCGGGCCTCGGCGCGGTATTGTTGGATCTGGGTCCGCAGGGCGGAGCCCACGCCCCGCGCCGTCAGCTTGTCATCCGTGGTCTGGCGCAGGAACTCGTTCGCCATGCCGACCTGGAAGTAGATCCGGTAATACATCGCCACTACCATGGCGCTGGCCTCGTCGATCCCTGAGATGTCGGGTTGTCCAGCCGGCCCCGACTGTCCGCTCAGCGCCAAGCCCGCGTAGATCTTCGCGAGGAACGCTTGGTAGGAGCCGGGGTCATCGAAGAAATTGGCGCCGGTGACCGTGCTCTTCGGGGCGACGGTGGGGTCGGTGCAGCCGGCCGTCCCGAGGACCAGAAGCGCGGCGGCGATTCCGAGGGGCTTCCACTGGCTGGTGTTCATGCCTGCGCTCCGTTCGCGAGTCGTATCCATGATCGGGGCCCTTAGAACTGGACGCTCAACCCGCTCGTGAGTATGCGCGAGCGCGGATAGATGTTGTTGTCGATGCCGTTCAACCCGGCCGTCGGATCCACACCGCTGTATCCGGTGACCGTGAAGGCGTTCTGCACGTTGGCGAAGAAGCGCAGCTGCCGGCCTTCCCAGGGGAAGGTGTAGCCGACCGTGATGTTGTCCATCCGCAGGAACGACCCTTTCTCGACATAGTAGTCCGACAGGTAGTGCGGTGCCAGAAACCCGGTCTGCAGGACAGACGTGCTCAGGTTGTACGGCGCGCTGCGTGACAGTTCCTGATAATCCCCGAGATTGGACGCGACGTTGTTGTAGACGTAGTTGCCCAGCCAGGCCCGCAACGTGAAGCTCAGGTCGAGGTGGTGGTAGGCCATGGACGAGCTGAAGCCCACCATCCAATGCGGCGCGGGGTCGTGGTAGGCCCGGAGGCTGGCCGCGTCGCAGCTCGAGGCGACGGTGTCGGCCAGGCTGATGTACTTGCCCTCGACGGGCTTCCCGTTCTGGTACTGCTGCTGACACACGAAGAAAGAGTTGATCGGCTGCCCCGGCTCGAGGACCTGGATCTTGGTCCCAACGCCGCCAGCGACGTCGCCGACCAGGATCTGGCTGGCGCCGACGGCGTTCGGGTTGATGCGCAAGAGCTCGTTGGCGTTGTGGGTCGCGTTGAAGCCGGCGGTCCACGAGAGGCCGCCCGGGCCCCCATCCAGGAGGCGCGCGTTCAGGTCCAGCTCGAAGCCCCAATTCCTCATGCTGCCGATGTTCGTGGTCACGTAGTTCGACAGGTTCGAACCGGCCGCGACGGGCACCGTGAAGATCAGGTTGTCGGTGTGCTTGCTGTACCAGTCGATGGCGCCGCTGAACCGCCCGCTCATGATGCCGTAGTCGAGGCCGACGTCCCAGGTCCCAGTGGACTCCCACTTGATGGTCGTATCCACCGCGCTGGGGCGGAACGGGCAGATGAATTGGCTCCCGAACTGCACTTGCGCCTTCGGATTGCACCCCTGGTAGGTCGAGAACTGCAGGTAGTCCCCGAACGCCTGGTTCCCGGTCTTCCCCCACGACGCCCGCAGCTTCAGGTCCGAGATCGCCGGGATGCCGCTCATGAACGGCTCGCGCGAGATCCGCCAGCCGATCGACGCCGCGGGAAAGTTCCCCCACTGGTTCCCCGGCCCAAAGCGCGAAGAGCCGTCCCGCCGGACCGAGACCGTCGCCAGGTAGCGGTCGCCGATGTTGTACTCGGCCCTCCCGAAGAAGGAGATCAGCTTGCTCTCGGTGACCGTGTCAATGGGTACGGGTGCGATGCCCGTCGGGGGAATGCCGTTGTCGCCCAGGAGGTTGCTGTTGAGCTGAACGGCGGAGATCGACGAATACTGCGCATGTGATCGCGCGTACGAATAGCCGCCCGTCAGGCCGAGGTTGCCGGGCCCGAGGTTCGCCGGCGGCCGATAGTCGAGGTACGTCTCGAGCACCGTATTCGTCTGGCTCGGCGCCGTGCGATAATAACTGCCGTCGGTGCCGTTCTTCGTTTCGAGGTGGATGTTATTCGGGTAGAAGGTTACCCGATTCACGTCGGTGATGTCGTAGCCGAGATTGACCGTGCCCGTCAATCCCCGCAGGGGCTGGAAGGAAGAGAAGTCGTACTTCGCCTGCACGTTGCCCACGCTGCGGTACGTCGTGCCGTGATCCTTGGCGAGATTCAAGACCTCCACCGGGTTGTCCGCGGACGTGAGGGGGTTCCCCGCCGTTGTAGAGCACACCGCCGGGCGTGAACTGGTCCAAGGTGCGCGAGCCCTTCAGGTTGGCGCGCAAGTCCAGACGGCCATCGTAGAGCTGCTGGTCGTAGCCCACGCCCAGCGAGATCCGCTGCGCCGTGGTGCCCTTGAGGATGCCGTCCTGGTTCGAATAGCCGAGCGACAGACGGTAGCTGTTGTTGCTGCCCGCGCCGGACAGAGCCACGTCGTGCTGCTGGCCCATCGCGGTGCGGTCCACCAGGTCGAACCAGTTCGTGTTCGCGTTCAGCAACAGGCTGTCGTTCTTCGGGAAGTATGTCTGCACCGCGGTCCGGAACTGCGCCGCGTTCAGCATCGAGGGCAGCCTCGTGACGGATGCGGCGGACACGCTGCCGCTGTACTCGACCTGCGGCCGCCCCTGCCCCGATTTCGTGGTGATGAGCACCACGCCGTTGGAGGCGTTCGCCCCGTAGATCGCCGCAGTGGCGGCGTCCTTGAGCACCGTGAAGCTCTCGATGTCCCCAGGATTCAGGAAGTTGAGGGGGTCGCGACCGGCGGAAAGGCCGCCGCCCGAGCCGGTGCCGAGCGGTACGCCGTCGACGACGTAGAGCGGTTCGCTGCCGGCGTTGACCGACGCTTGACCGCGGATACGGATTGAGAGCCCGCCCCCCGGCTCGTTGTTGTCCACGACCTGGAGGCCCGCGACCTTGTTTTCGATGAGCAGCTGCGGGCTCACGATGGGGCCCGTGTTGAACTGCCCCGCGTTCACCTTTGCCGCTGAGCCGGTCATGTTGCCGGCTCGCTGCGCCCCGTAGCCGGTCACCACGATCTCCGACAGGTGCACCGCCTGAGCAGTCAGCGCGAGATCGACCACGACCGTTCCGCCGCCGACGACCGTGACGGGCCGGGTCGCTCGCGCGTACCCGATCATTCTCGTCCTCAGGCTGTCGGTGCCCGCAGGTACCCCGGTAATGAGGTAGCGACCGTCCGCCTGGGTCAGTGCGGCGCGGCTCCCGACTGCGACCGTGACCCCGGAGAGCGGTTGCTGGTTCGCGGCGTCCGTGACATGTCCCCGGATCGTGCCGACAGGCGCTTGCGCGCGCAGCGGCGTCATCCAGAGCATCGCCAGGAGGGCACCGATGATGTACCGAAGTGGCTTCATACGCATCTCCTCGATGTGGAGCCGCACGAGTACCCTGCTCCAGGGGGTCCGGAGCGAGGGAGGATGAGGTAATTCGCCGGGAGAGCCGTGTCAACATGGTCGATTTGAACCAGCGCCGTTCGTCGTACCGTTAGAATGAGGCTTCCGAGCGCGCAGGGCTGGTGGTCGCCGCGATCAGCGCGGCCCCACTGCGGACCCAGGCACCGGTTCGGTGCACCGCGCACGGCGCCTGGGAGACGGTGAGTTAACTCGTCCACGGCAGGACGCGGCGTTGCTGACTGCTGGCGACCGCCAGCTCCAGCCCACGCATCACATCGAGCGCTTGCTCCGGCGTGACCGCCAGTGGCGCCGTCCCGCGTACGGCGTCGCGCACATTCTCGTAATACCGCGCGTAGCTCGAGGGAATCGTGGGCACCGGCCGCGCGCCCTCTGGCGTAGTCAGCGTGCCGTACAACGCCGGCGGGTCCGCATCCCAATCGGGCTCGCCGGGCGTGCGACCCGCCTTCAATGCGGCTTCCTGTGCATCGACCCCGTACTTAATGAACGAGCCTGCGGTGCCGTGCACGGCAAAGCTCGGTCCC
>QHTT01000044.1 GCA_003220935.1 Gemmatimonadota bacterium | reverse complement strand
CGGGCGATGTCGAGCAAGCGGTTCGGCCGCACGCCGAAGAAGAGGAGCCCCGCGACAGAAGCCGCGACGACGGCGGCTCCGAGCCGGCCGAGCCGCATGCCGGCGTGCGCCTGCTCGGAGGGCTCGGGCTGCATGTACATCGCCATGATCACCGGTAGATAGTAGCCCGCAGAGATCACGCTGGCGAGCACCAGGACGGCGGCGAGGAGCCCCTGCCCCGTCGCCGTGGCCGCGACGAGGATGTACCACTTCCCGATGAAGCCCGCGGTCCCCGGGAAGCCGAGGAGGGACAGCATGCAGACCGCCAGCGCGAACGCGAGCCAGGGCCGCCGCTGGGCGAGCCCGGCCAGGTCGTCGATTCTCACGTCGCGCTCGCCGTCCGTGCCCTTGGCGGCGAGCAGCGCGAACGCCGCGAGCGTCATCAGCGTGTAGGCGACCAGGTAGAACAGGAACGCCGCCGAGCCCGCCGCCGTCCGCGCCGCCACCGCGACGAGCAGGTACCCGGCGTGGGCGATGGACGAATAGGCGAGCATACGCTTGAAGGTGCGCTGCGCCAGGGCGATCAGGTTTCCCACCACCATGGTGGCGACGGCGAGCCACCACACGAGCGCGTGCCAGGCGGGTACGGCGTCGAACGCCTCTCCCAGGACGCGAAGTAGCGCCGCGAACGCGGCGGCCTTCACCGCCGTCACCATGTACCCGGTGACCGGCGTGGGCGCGCCGTCGTACACATCGGGCGCCCACATGTGGAACGGCACCGCGGCGACCTTAAACCCGAAGCCGACCAGCAGCAACCCGAGCCCGATCAGCAGCATTGTGTTGTGCTGCAGGCCGAGGGTCGCGACCTGCACGCCGATCAAGGTGAGGTTCGTGGTGGCGGTCGCGCCGTACACGAGGGCGATGCCGTACAGCAGGAAGCCGGAGGCGAACGCCCCCAGCAGGAAGTACTTGAGCGCCGCTTCCGCCGCCGCTGCGCTGCGGCGATTGATCCCGGCGAGCACGTAGACCGAAATCGACATGAGCTCGAGGCCGAGGAACAGCACCATCAGATCCTGGGCGCCCGCCATCAGCATCATTCCCAGCGTCGCGAAGAGCAGCAGCGCGAAGTATTCGGGCACCAGCAGCGCTTCCCGCTCGAGATACTCGAACGAGACGAGCACGGTCAGGGCGGCCGTGCCGAGGAACAGCCAGTCGGCGACGAAGCGAAAGTCGTCCACGGCGATCATGGCCGCGATCCCCACCGCGCGGGCGGCCTGCCACCACAGGAACCACGCGGCGAGACCGGCGGCGCCGAGCCCGCTCAACGTCACCCACCCGGCGAGACGCAGATCCTGCGGCGTGCGGTGCCGCCAGGCGACTACGAGGAGCACGAGCAACGCCGTGGTCGTGAGCACCAGCTCGGGCGCGAGCGCGATGAGCAGGTCGCCGGGGCGCGAGAGATCGAGGGTCGTGACGTCGACGTTCATCGCGCGGCCGCGGCCGGCGCGGCGGGCCGGACGGACTCGATGAATCGCTGCGCGCTCGGCTCCATGCGCCGCAGGAACGGCGTCGGGTACACGCCGATCCACACGATGCAGGCGACGAGCGGCAGTAGCACCGCGAGCTCGCGCGGTGACAGGTCGGCAAGGTGCGCGTTCTCGGGCTGGTCGAGCGGGTTGTAGATCACCCGCTGCAGCGCCGGCAGGAGGTACATCGCCGCCACGATCACGCCGGTGGTCGCCACGGCCGCGGCGACGGGATAGGTTCGGAACGCCCCCAGCAGCACGAGGAATTCCCCGACGAACCCGTTCGTGGCGGGCAATCCGATCGAGGAGAGCGACACGATCGTGAGCACGGCGGCGAAGAGCGGCACGACCTTCGCGAGGCCGCCGAACGCCTCGATCAGCCGGCTGTGACGCCGCTCGTACAGCATCCCGACCAGGAAGAAGAGCGCGCCGGTGGAGATGCCGTGATTGATCATCACCATGAGCGCACCCTGCACGCTCTGCAGCGTCAGGGCCCAGATGCCGAGCACCACGAATCCCAGGTGCGCGACCGAAGAGTACGCGATCAGCTTCTTGAAGTCGGGCTGCACCATGGCGACGAGCCCGCCGTAGACGATCCCGATCAGGGACAGCGTGACGATCGCCCTCTGCACGGCCGGGTGGAGCGCCACCTGAGGGAAGAACGGCACCGCAAAGCGCAGGAAGCCGTACGTCCCCATCTTCAGCAGGACCGCGGCGAGGATCACCGAGCCCGCCGTCGGCGCCTCGACATGGGCGTCCGGGAGCCAGGTGTGGAACGGAAACATCGGGACCTTGATCGCGAACGCGAGAAAGAAGGCACCGAATAACCAGAACGCCACGGGCCCCAACGCGCCGATGTTGTTCATCACATTGACGTAGGAGAACGAGTAGACGCCGGTGCGCTGGGCGACGAGGTAGACGAGTGTCAGGATCGCCACCAGCATCAGCAGCGATCCGAAGAAGGTGTAGATGAAGAACTTGATCGCCGCGTACAGCCGGTTTTGTCCGCCCCACACGCCGATGATGAAGTACATCGGGATGAGCATGACGTCCCACATCACGTAGAAGAGGAAGAGATCGAGCGCCACGAACACGCCGATCATCCCGGAGGTGAGCACGAGCATGAGCGCGTAGAACGCCCGCTCGCGCGTCGTGATGTAGTTGTAGCTCCCCAGGATCGAGAGCGGTACGAGGAACGTCGTGAGCAGGATCATGAACAGCGAGATCCCGTCGACGCCCACGGCGTAGTGGATGC
Organism: Gemmatimonadota bacterium; assembly: GCA_003220935.1. GTDB lineage: Bacteria > Gemmatimonadota > Gemmatimonadetes > Gemmatimonadales > GWC2-71-9 > 20CM-4-69-16. The sequence continues at coordinate 28,310 of QHTT01000044.1, read as the reverse complement.
CCCAGTTCGGGATCCAGGGCACGTCGAGCTGGAGCTGCATCCCGCCCGCGGGCTGGAAGACCCACCACAGCGGCACGGAGACCGCGAACTCGATGAAGCTCGCCGCGAGGGCGAGATGCTTCGCCCAGCGCTCCGGCGCACCGAGGACGACGCCGGCGGCGAGCGCGGGCCAGGCGATGAGCGCCGTGAGAACCGATTGAGCGTACATCGGTTAGCGCACCGCGCCGCCGACGAGCAGCAACACGCCGACGACGAACAGCACCACGTAGAAGCCCACCTCGCCCGTCTGCAGCCTGCTGCCGAGCCAGCCGAGCGCGCGCGAGGCCGTGGCGCTGCCGTTGACGATCAGCCCGTCCACGAGCCGGGCGTCGATGCTCTTCCACAAGACCTCACGGGCCAGCCATTGGAGGGGCCGCACGATGATCGCGTCGTACAGCTCGTCCACATACCACTTCTTCCACAGGAGACGCCCGAGGCCGGTTTCAGGGGGGGCGAGCCGCGCCGGCAGCAGCGCCTCCGGCTTGAGCAGCCGCACTGCGCCGAAGATGCCGAGCGCGGCCACCCCGACAGCTCCGCTCAGGAGGGCCCACTCGACCACGCGCGACAACTCCACCGCGGGACGCATGCGGTCGGCGAGCGCGGTGACCGGCTCGAGCCAGTGGTGCAGGAACGCGCCGCCGCCCATGAGCTCGGGGAGGTTGAGCAGGCCCCCGCTGAGGCTCAGCAGCCCCAACACGAGCAGCGGTCCGGTCATCACCCATGGCGCCTCGTGCAGGTGCTGCCGCTCCTGCTCGCCCGTGCGGGTGGGACCGTGGAAGGTGTAGAGCATGAGCCGCGTCATGTAGAACGCCGTGAGCAGCGCCGCCGCAACGCCCATCGCCCAGTATACGTACCAGATCGGCTCGGCCGTGGCGAGCGCGAACGCGGCGCCGAGAATCGCGTCTTTTGAGAAGAAGCCCGAGAGGGGCGGGATGCCCGCGATGGCGAGGGTCGCAATCCACATGAGCGTCGCCGTCCACGGGAGATAGCGCCGTAGCCCCCCCATGTTGCGCATGTCCTGGGCGTCGTCGTGCGAGTGGGTGGCGTGGTAGGCGTGGTGCAGCGCCTGAATGACGCTCCCCGAGCCCAGAAACAGGAGCGCCTTGAAAAAAGCATGCGTCACGAGGTGGAAGATTCCGGCGGCGTACGCGCCCGTGCCCACACCCAGGAACATGTAGCCGAGCTGCGAGATGGTGGAGTACGCGAGCACACGCTTGATGTCCCATTGCTTGAGCGCGATGGTGGCGGCGAACAGCGCGGTCAGGGCGCCCACGCCGGCGACGGCGGCGCTTCCCAGCGGGGATAGCGCGAACAGCACATTGCAGCGTGCCACGAGATAGACGCCCGCCGTCACCATCGTGGCCGCGTGGATCAGTGCCGACACCGGCGTCGGCCCCTGCATCGCGTCCGGCAGCCAGGTGTAGAGCGGGATCTGCGCCGACTTGCCCGCGCAGCCGAGGAACAGCAAGAGCGTCACCGCGGTGATCGTGGTCCCCGCGGCCGGAAACACCGCCTGCGCCCGGCCGAACACCGGGCCAAAATCGAGCGCGCCGGTCGCGCGGAAGATCAGAAACATCGCGATCAGGAACCCGGAGTCGCCGATCCGGTTCACGATGAACGCCTTCTTGCCGGCGTCGGCGTTGATCTGCTCGGTGAACCAGAAGCCGATCAGGAGGTAGGAGCACAGTCCCACGCCTTCCCACCCCACGAACATCACCGGGAAGCTCGCCCCCAGCACGAGCATCAGCATGAAGAACACGAACAAATTGAGGTAGGCGAAGTAGCGCGCGTACCCCGCGTCTTCGTGCATGTAGCCGACGCTGAAGAGATGAATAAGGGCACCGACGCCCGTCACGACCAGCGCCATCACCGCGGAGAGCTGGTCGAACTGGAGTGCGAAGTCGAGCCGCAGGTCGCCGACCGGCATCCACTCCCAGTAGCGGAACACCAGCGGCGCGGCCTGATGCAGGCGCGCGAACTCGGCCACGGCCGCGGTCGCGGCGGCGAACGCCAGCACGAGCGCCCCGACCCCGATCGTCGACACGGCGGCCTTGGCGTTGGGACGCCACAGCGCCAGTGCGCCGTTCAGGACGAAGCCCGCGAGCGGCAACGCCGGGACCAGCCAGAGCAGCTGCAGCGCGGAGGCCGACATCACCCCTTGAGCAGGTTGATGTTCTGGAGGTTGACCGTCCCCCGGTGGCGGTAGATCGCGAGGATGATCGCGAGTCCGACCGCCGCCTCCGCCGCGGCCACCGCCATCACGAAGAAAACGAAGAGCTGTCCGGCGACGCCCAGGCGCTGCGCCAGCGCGACGAACGTGAGATTCACCGCGTTCAGCATCAGCTCGACGCACATGAAGATCACGATCGCGTTACGCCGCAGCAGCACTCCGAAGACACCGAGCGTGAACAGTGCGGCGGAAACGAACAGGGCGGGTCCGAGCAGCATTCAGAGCTTCCGCTTGGCCAGCACCACCGCACCGACCAGGGCGGCGAGGAGGAGGAGGCTGGTGATTTCGAAGGGGATGAGATAGGTGTCGAACAGCGGTCGGGCGATCGCGCCCACGAGTCCCTGCTCCTGCTGGAGGCGCGCCATGCTGCTGGGCGGAAGTTGGATCGCATCCGGGGGCGCGACGTGGCGCAAGATCCACAGCTGGAACAGCAGTACGCCGCCCAGCAGCGCGGCGACTCCGACACCGAGCGGGCCCTTTACATCCGTCGGCCCTTGCCGGCCCAGGTTGAGCAGCATGATCACGAACAGGAACAGCACCATAATGGCGCCGGCGTAGACTAGCACTTGCAGCACCGCGATGAACTGGGCATCGAGCAGGACAAACAGAGCCGCCAGCGAGAACAGCGTCACGACGAGCCAGAGAGCGCTGGCCACCGGGCTGCGGCGCGTGATGCAGCACAGCGCGCTCGCGATCGCGAGCCCCGCGAACGCCCAGAAGATGATCAGCGTCCAGGACATGCCCTACTCGCCCTTGGGGTCGGAGGGGTCCCACAGCGTCGAGACGGGATGTGTCTGCGCGCACAGGCGCTCGAGATCGTAGACGAAACGATCGCGCGAGAACTCCGAGTTCTCGAAGTGCACACCCACGTGGATCGCTTCCTCCGGGCAGACTTCCTGGCAGTAGCCGCAGAATATGCAACGGAACTCGTCGATCTCGTAGATCAGGGGGTAGCGGTTGCCTTGCTCGTCCTCCCCCGGCACCAGCTTGATGCAGTTCGCGGGGCAGATCTGGGGGCACAACCCGCAGGCGACGCACTTGGCGCGTCCCTGCTCGTCGGTGAGCATGCGGTGGGTGCCGCGCCAGCGCGGCGAGAGCGTCCAGTCCTTGCTGCTCTTTTCCTCGGGGTACTGCATCGTCACCTTCGGCCGCCACAAATGGCTGAAGGTGAGCGCCATGCCCTTGAGCGTGGCGCGGAGGTAGGACGCCTGGGTGCCGGGCCGCTTCATGACCTTCACGCCGATGGCCATGTCAGCTCGGCTCCTGAGCCACTGCGCCCGCCACCAGATGGCCCCGATCGAGCAAGAACAGCAGCGGCAGGGCGAGCAGCACGTTCAGCCCGAACAGCGCGAGCCCGAACTGCCTATCATAGTTCCAACCCAGCAGCCCGTGCAGGATCCAGATCGCAGTGGCGATCACCGTAAGATAGCCGAGAGCGAGGGGCAGCATCACCTTCCATCCGAGCGCCATCAGCTGATCGTAGCGGAAGCGCGGCAGGGTCCACCGCACCCAGATGTAGAGGAACAGGAAGACCAGGACCTTGAAGGAGAACACCCCCAGCGTAAGGAGAGTTTTGAGTGGCGACCACGGCGGGGTGTTGTCCCATGTCGTGAACGGGATGTCCCACCCGCCGAAGAACAGCGTGGTCATCAGGGCCGACGCCGTCACCATGTTCGAGTACTCGGCGATGTAGAACATCGAGAACTTCATCGCACTGTACTCGGTGTGATACCCGGCGATCAGTTCGCCCTCGGCCTCGGGGAGGTCGAACGGCAGTCGGTTCGTCTCGGCGAACGCCGCGACGATGAAGACGAAGAACGCCAGCGACAGTGGGAACACGTTCCACGTGAAGAGCGACTGGGACTGCTTCGCGACGACGTCGGTGAGCGTCACGTTGCCCGCCAGCAGCAGCACCGCCACGGTGCTCATCCCCATGGCGATCTCGTAGGAGATCATCTGGGCCGAGGCGCGCAGCCCGCCGAGCAGCGAGTACTTGTTGTTCGACGCCCACCCCGCGAGCACGATGCCGTACACGCCCAGCGAGCCGAACGCGAGGACGTAAAGGAACCCGACCGGCAGGTTCGCCACGACCATGTCCACGTCGCCCCACGGCGTGGGCAGCGGGGTGGCGAACGGGATCACGGCGAAGGTGAGCAACGCGGGCACGAATGCCATCGTGGGCGCGAGCATGAACAGCACCTTGTCGGCCTGCGCCGGCAGCGTCTCTTCCTTGAGCAGATTCTTGAGCCCATCGGCCGCCGGTTGCAGCAGCCCCTGGGGCCCCACGCGGTTGGGCCCGAGACGATCCTGCATCCAGGCGCAGATGCGCCGCTCGGCCAGCGTCAGCAGGGCGACGCCCACCATGATGACGGTGAACACCACGACGATCTTGATGATCGAGCTGACTAGGAAGAACGTCACGCCGGGGCTCCGACTGCGGTGGTGAGCTGTTTGCCGAGCAGTCCCAGGCTCGCGTAGCCCAGTCCTGCGAACGGGCCCCCCCCCGCCGACTGGGCGAGCCGGTCGAACACCGCGGCCGGTCCTGTGAGCGGCGCGCTGTTCTCCAGCGCCCCGAGCAGCTCGGCGAGTACCCACCACGCCGGCCGGGCCATCCCGGGCGCGGGCTTCGCCTGGAAGTAGCGCTGCACGCGGCCATCCCGGTTCACGAAGCTGCCGTCCTCTTCTGCGACGTTGGCGATGGGGAGCACGACCTCGGCGTTGCGCGCGCCGTCCGGCAGCACGGTGCCGAGGTAGACGAGGGCCCCCGCCGGCTGGACCGTGACCTCCGGCTCGTCGAGCACGAGGACGACCGCGGCTGACTCCGCCGCCCGCAGCGCCGCGGCGTAGTCGCGTCCGTAGCCGAGCAGGTCGGCGGCGGTACCGTTCGGGGCTCGCTCCGCCCGCAGCGCCAGGTTCGGGACTCCCGCGAGCGGCGCCTCCTCGCCCATCACGATCTGCACGGCGCCGGTCCAGTCGAAGCCGGCGAGCAGCTCGCGAGCGAGGAACAGCGCCTCAGTCGACATTCTGGGTGACACGAGCGCCACGGCTTTGCCGCGGGCGCCCCGCAGCACGGTCGCGGCGCGCTCCAGCGCCTCGTCCCAGTCCACTGCCTGTAGCTCGCCACCTCCGCGCTTCACGAGGGGCGCCTCGATCCGGTCGCCGCGGTTCATCCAGCGGTAGTGCATGCGGCCGTGGTCGCACAGGAAGTAGCGGTTGACTTCCAGGTTCGGGCGCGGGCGCACTCGCACCACGATGTTGTCGCGCGTGTCGAGCGTGACGTTGCAGCCCTGCGAGCAGCCGGTGCAGACGGAGGCCGTCTTATCGAGCTCCCAGGCGCGCGCCCGATGCAGGAAATCCTTGGACAGGAGGGAACCGACCGGGCACAGATCGACCACGTTCCCGGCCCACGGGTGGTCGAGCCGCGCCGCGGGGTGGATCCCGATGTAGGCCCTGTCGCCCCGCTCGGAGACGTTGAGCACGGGCTCCTGCGCGACGTCCTCCATGAAACGCACGCAGCGGGTGCACAGGATACAGCGGTTCGGGACGTACAGCACGTCGGGACCGAAGTCCTCGACCGGGTTGAAGCGCTTCGCATAGTCCGGGCTGTAGCGCGTCGCCGGGCGGCCTTCCTGGAAGGTGAAGTCTTGTAACTCGCACTCCCCCGCCTGATCACAGATCGGGCAGTCGAGCGGGTGGTTGATGAGGAGCAGCTCGAGCACTCCCATGCGTGCGCTCTTCGCCTGCTCGGACTGCGTGTGTACCACCATTCCCTCGCTCACCTGAGTGGCACAGGCGATCTGCAGCTTCGGGGCTTTCTCGACCTGCACGAGACACATGCGGCACACGCCGGCCACCGGCAGCCCCGGGTGGTAGCAGTAGTGCGGGACCAGCACACCCGCCTGCTTCGCTGCCTCGATGACAAGGGTGCCCGGAGGCACGCTGACGGGCATCCCGTCGATCGTCAAATTGACGACGCTATCAGCCATCAGCGCTCAGCCCTCACGCGACCATTACGCTTGCCCGCGATGTAGTCCTCGAATTCACCGCGGAACTTCTTGATGCCGGAGACGACCGGTGCGGCGCAGGAGTCCGAGAGGACGCAGATGGTCTTTCCCGTCATGTTCTCGGCGAGGTCGAGCAGCAGGTCGAGATCCGACGTCTTTCCCTGGCCCGCCAGGATCCGCTCGAGGATCTTCGTAGTCCACGCGGTCCCTTCGCGGCACTGGGTGCACTGGGCGCACGACTCGTGCGCGTAGAAGCGGGCGAGGCGCATGATCTGATAGACCAGGTCGGCGGAATCGTCGAACACAATCACGCCACCGGAGCCCAGCATGGTGCCCTGCTCGACTGCCCCCTCGTAATCCAGCAGGCAGCGTTCCGTTTCGTCGCGGTTCAGAATCGGGACCGATGAGCCGCCCGGGATGCAGGCTTTCAGGGTGCGGCCCGGCCGCATCCCGCCGCACAGCTCGTACAGCAGGTCCTTGAGCGGGAAGCCCATCGTCACCTCGTAATTGCCGGGCTGCTGGACGTGCCCGCACACCGAGAACAGCTTCGTGCCGGTGCTCTTCGGGTTGGAGAGGGACATCTTCTTGTACCACGCCGGGCCGTTCGTGAGGATGGGCGGCACCGCGGCGAGCGTCTCGACGTTGTTGATCGTAGTCGGCAGCCCGAACACGCCGAAGGCGGCGGGGAACGGTGGCTTGATGCGGGGGTTGCCGCGCTTTCCCTCGATCGAGTTCATCATGGCGGTCTCTTCGCCACAGATGTACGCGCCCGCGCCGCGGTGCAGGTAGATCTTGAGATCGCCGAACAGCGCGGCGGCGTTCGCCTCGGCGAGCGCTTGTCCCATGATCGCAGACGGCTCGGTGAACTCGCCCCGGATGTAGATGTAGCCGACCTCAGCCTGGATCGCTCGCATCGCGATCGCCGTGCCCTCGAGGAGCGCGTGCGGCGTCCAGCGCATGATCTCGCGGTCCTTGAACGTGCCCGGCTCGGACTCGTCCGCGTTCACGCACAGGTAGTGCGCCTTGTGCTTCTCCTTGGGCATGAACGACCACTTGAGGCCCGTCGGGAAGCCGGCGCCACCGCGCCCGCGCAGCCCGGATTCCTTCACCGCTTCAGTGATCGCCGCGGGCGCCATCGTCTGCGCCTGCTTCCACGCTTCGTAGCCCCCGCGCTTCACCCAACCCTTGTAGGTGCGCGCCTCCGGGTCGCCGAAGTACTTGGAGAGGAGCAGGGTCTCCTTGGGGTGGGGTTTGTGAGGGTAACCCACTACTCCTCCCCGCCCCGAATTCGGAACGCGGAAGGCGGAACGCGGAACATAAGTGCAAGGTCGTTCGCACAGCGACGCTCACCTTGCTGTTCCGCGTTCCGCATTCCGAGGTCTGCGTTTCGAAGTTCCGCCTTCCGCGTTCCGCGTTTCATGTGTACTTCCTCACGATCTCCGGCACTTTGTCGGGCGTCACGCTCTCGATGAAGTCGTCGTTGATCAGCACGGGGGTCGCGAACCCGCAGGCACCAAGGCATTCCACCTCGATCACCGTCCACTTGCCGTCGGGGCTCGTGGCGCCGAGCTCCTTGGCCCCGGTTGCCTCGAGCAGGGCCTTCACCACGTCCTCGGCCCCGCAGATGTTGCAGGGCGTCGTGGTGCACACCTGCACGAAATGCGTCCCCACCGGGTGCTGATGATACATGGTGTAGAACGTCACCACCCCCTTGACGTAGGCGGGCGTCAGGCCGAGCAGCGCGGCCACCTCGGTCATGTCGCGGTCGGAGATCCAGCCGCGCTGCTGCTGCACCAGCCACAGCGCCGGCAACAGCGCCCCCTGTTTGGTGGGGTAGCGGCCGAGCAGCGCCTGCAGCTCCTCGAGGGCCTTTCCGGTGAACACCGGCTGGTACGCCTCGGTCGCTGCATCGTGGGTCGGCCGCGCGCTTACGCTCATCGGTCGACCTCGCCCATCACGATGTCCACCGATGCATTGATGGCGATCAGATCGGAGAGCAGGTGTCCCTCCGCCATCTTCGGCAGCGCGGCCAGGTTGATGAATGACGGCGGCCGGATCCGCCAGCGCACCGGCTTCGCGGTGCCGTCGGAGACCAAGTAGGTGCCCAACTCGCCCTTGGGGTTCTCGATCCCGACGTACGCCTCGCCCACTGGCGCCTTCACCCCCTCCATCACCTGCTTGAAGTGATAGATCATCGCTTCCATGTCGCTCATCGCGCGCGACTTGGGGGGCAGAATCAGGCGCGGGTCTGCGACGTTCACCGGGCCGCCGGGGAGCCGCTCGAGCGCCTGCCGCAGGATGCGGTTCGACTGGTGACACTCCTCGAGGCGTACCAGGTAGCGGTCGTACACATCGCCGTGCTCGCCCACCGGGACATCAAACTCATAGCTGTCGTAGTCGAGGTACGGCCGGTCTTTGCGCACGTCGTACGGGACGCCGCTGGCCCGCAGCATCGGTCCCGAAAGGGAGTAGTTGATCGCCTCCTGCGCCGTCATCGCGCCCACGCCCTGGGTGCGGCCGACCCAGACGGCGTTGCGCGTCAGCACCCGGTCGATCTCGTGCAGCGTCTTTGGGTACGTGTCGACGAACTGCCGCAACCCCGCGACGAAGTCGTCCGTCACGTCGGCCATCATGCCCCCGACGCGCGTCACGCTCGTCGTGAGGCGCGCCCCCGTCCACATCTCCTGCAGGTTATAGATGCGCTCCCGCTCCTGGAAAGCCCACAGGAACGGCGTGAACGCGCCGAGGTCGATCGACGTCGTGCCGAGCCACACCATGTGCGAGATGATGCGGCTCATCTCGCACGCGATCACGCGCAACACGGTGCAGCGCGGTGTGAGTTCGATCCCCATCAGCCGCTCCGCCGCGAGCGCGAACCCGACGTTGTTCGCCATGGGCGAGAGGTAGTCGGTGCGGTCGGTGAGGGGGATGATCTGATTGTAGTGGCGGTATTCCCCGAGCTTCTCGAACCCGGAGTGCAGGTAGCCGACGTGGGGGATGACGCGAACGACGGTCTCGCCGTCGAGCTCGACGACGAGCCGCAGCACCCCGTGCGTGGCGGGGTGCTGTGGGCCGAGGTTGATCAGCATGTGCTCGCCGCTCGCCCCGGACTCGCTGAGTCGCTCGGGCTCGGGCGCTGCGGCGGCGAGCGGGAGGCGCGCCGGTCGGCCCTGCGCGTCCAGCCCCGGCGTCGCAAGCTCGAGTTCGACGGTCCGCTTGCTCATTCGGAGTAGGGGATCTTACCGCGCTCGCCGCGGCGCAGTCGCTCCCGCATGTCGGGCGGCAGCTCGTCATACGCCGCGGCGATTGACAGCTCCTCCAGCGAGTAGTGAGCCTCGGGGTTCGCGGTGAGCGCCTGGCGCACCTGCTCCGCACGGCTGAACCGGCCGCGCAGCGGAAAGTCTTTCCGCAGCGGGTGGCCCTCGGCGTACGTCTCCCACATCAGGATGCGCCGCAGGTCGGGATGGCCGCGGAACGCGATGCCGAACATGTCGTAGACCTCGCGCTCCAGCCAGTCGGCGCCCCGCCACAGCGGGACGATCGAGTCGACCGTCAGGTCGCCACCCGGCTCGAGCTCGACCTTTACCCGCAGGTCCGCGCGCCGCTCGAGGGAGCGCAGGTTGTAGACCAGCTCGAGCGGCCGCTCCCGGTCGCGGTACTCCACCGCGGTGACGTCGACGAGGTAATCGTACTGCTGCCCCGGTGTGTCGCGCAGCCAGGACATCATCTCGAGCAGCGCCGCGCGCTCCACGTAGACGATCGTGTCCCCGCACGACTCGACCGCGCGGCCGATCGCGCTGCCGAAGGTCGCTCGCAGGGTCTCGACGGAGGGGTTCACGCCGAGCGGAACTGGTGGATCGAGTTCCCGAACGGCTCGGAGATCTCGTCGATCTGCTCGGGCGGCAGCCGCAGGCCGCGCTCGTCGAGCGGTTGCTCCTCGCGCCGGGCGGCGCGGTCGAACAGCGATTCCCCCTTGATCTTCTTATGCAACAGCAGCACCCCGTACAGCAGCCCCTCGGGGCGGGGCGGGCACCCCGGGACGTACACGTCGACCGGGACGATCGTGTCGATCCCCTGCACCATCGCATAGTTGTCGAAGATCCCGCCGGTCGATGCGCAGGCGCCCATCGAGATCACCCACTTGGGCTGCGGCATCTGATCGTAGATGCGCCGGATTACGGGAGCGAGCTTGAACGGCAGCCGGCCGGCACAGATGAGGACGTCCGCCTGACGCGGGCTGAAGGCCTGGCGCTCCATGCCGAACCGGGCGAAGTCGTAGCGCGACGCCGCGGTGGCCATGAACTCGATGGCACAGCACGCCGTCCCGAACGGCATCGGCCAAAGGGAGTTGGCGCGCGAGGAGTTGACCGCCCAGTCGACGAGATCCTGAGCTTTCGCGAGCAGGTAGTTCGGGCTTTGCCCGGCTACTTCCTTCGTTTCGAGGACGCGCTTCATCTACTACGTTACCCCGTCTAGCAGAGATGTCACGCGGAGGCGTCGCGCGACTGCGTCACGCGACGTCGTCGCGTGACGTTTGTGTGCTACGGTGGCGTGAGACGCCTTTGCTTGACGCCGTAATTGCCGCATCAGTCCCATTGTAGAGCCCCCCGCTTCCACACATAGACGTAGCCCACCGCGAGGATGAGGATGAACACCAGCATCTCCACGAGGAGGAACCCCATCCCCGGTCCGGTTCCCCCGCCGAAGAAGATCGTCCCCCAGGGAATGAGGAAGACCGTCTCGATGTCGAAGACGATGAACAGCATCGCCACGAGGTAGAACTTGACCGAGAAGCGCTCGTGGGCGCTGCCCAGCGGCGGCATGCCGCTCTCGTACGGCGCCTGCTTGACGGCCGTGGGCTTGTGGGGTGAGAGCAGGTGCGACAGCCCAATCAGTCCGCCCGCGTTGAGCACGACGAAACCGAGCAACAGCAGGAAGGAGAGGTAGGGCTGGTTCATGAGTTCGTGAAAAAATTCACTTGATCGTGGAAACGTATTCGCGCGCCACAGCGTTGTCAACCGAATCGAGTGGCGTAAGTATCGACGGCGCCGATATATTGGCGCGCCATGTCCATCAAGTCCGACCGCTGGATTCGCCACATGGCGAAAACGCAGGGCATGATCGATCCGTTCGCCGAAAACCAGGTCCGCGCGGGCGCGATCTCCTACGGCGTGTCGTCCTACGGCTACGACATGCGCGTCGCGCCCGAGTTCAAGATCTTCACCAACGCCCTGTCCGCCGTGGTCGATCCCAAGAGCTTCGATCCGAAATCGTTCGTCGAGTTCACCGGCACCGTGTGCATCGTCCCGCCTAACTCGTTCGCGCTGGCGCGCTCGGTCGAATACTTCCGCATTCCCCGCAACGTGTTGACGATCTGCGTCGGCAAGAGCACCTACGCCCGCTGCGGCATCATCACCAACGTCACGCCGTTCGAGCCGGAGTGGGAAGGCTTCGTAACACTCGAGATCTCAAACACGACGCCCCTTCCGGCGAAGATCTATGCCAACGAGGGCATCGCCCAGGTGCTGTTCTTCACGGCGGACGAGGGCGACGAGTGTGAGGTCAGCTACAAGGACAAGAAGGGAAAGTACCAAGCGCAGCAGGGGATCACGCTACCAAAGCTTTAACGACGTCACGAGAAGGCGTCGGCGGCCTTAGGACGCGGCCGAGCCGCCGCTCGACCTGACGCCAAGCAGCGTGATCGTGGCGCTCGCGAGGGCCAGAATGACGATGTCCGGCCTCCACCCCAACTCCGTGGCGGGGACGGCCATCTGCACGAGGTACATCGCGAAGTCGAACGCCCCGATGAGCAAGCCCAGCAGCACGGTCCGCTGCAGCCCCTTGCCGAACTGCGCCAGCACGCTCCCGGTCACCAGCGCCACCGCGCCCTGCCCCGCCGCGATCGCCAGCGCAGTGACGGCGTCGCTCAAGAGTGTGAAGAGGAGGCCCGATCGGCTGGGGATGTAGCTGAAGAACCAGGTGTGCAGGCCGGCAATCACGAGTCCGGCCACGGCGGCGCAGATCGTGGCCCAGATCGCGTAGTAGATGACGATCTTCATCCGGCCGGTGGCATCGGTGGTCATAGCGGGAGCCTCTCGGTGAGATGCCGCGAGGGACACAATCTGCGCCGCGACCCGCGGCGCCGCTAGCGGAGCGCCGGGTTCATCCCGGATGCGGTGACATGTGACCGGTCGGGCGTTCAGGAACCGGTTATTTTAGCGCCTGTGAGACGCGCCGCCCGCCAGCCCGTGAGCCTCCGCACCACGCTGCTGCTGATGACGCTCGCCGCTGGGCTCTATGCCGGCGTCCTGCCCCTCTACCTCTTCTTTCGCGTGCGCGCCCCGGCGCTGGCTCTCGGCGAGGGGACCGCGGCAATCGTCGCTCTGCAGGACGACCTGGCTCGCCGCAACGACGCGCTCGACCACGCCGGCTCCATCGTGAGGCATCTCGTCGAGTCGCGCACGCCCCCCGCCGCCGACACGGTCGACACCATCCGGCACTTCGTCACGGCCGGAGGCGTCCGCTCGGGCGCCCGAGCGTACGCCACCGTTCCCCTGCCGCTCCGGGTCGCGCTGGCGCGCGCCGAGGATGCGATGACGCGCCTCGGGAACGCGCTCGCCGAGGAGGTCGCGCTGTTCGAGCGCGGCCGCTGGGACGACGCAAGCCGGCGAGTGCGCGCCCTCGACAGCCTCGCTCAGGTCGTCGACCAGCAGATGCTCGCCGAAGGCCAGCTGGCGCGCCGGGATCTGCTGGCTCGGCAGCAGGTGTTGCAGCTGGCCGCCAGCGAGGTGCTGCGCGACGCAATCCTGTGGCTCGTCCTGGGCGCGGTGTGCGTCCCGACCGCCGTCTCGCTCATTCGCCGCCGCATGTGGCGCCCCCTCGCCGATCTCGAGGCGGGGCTCGCACGCGTCGCCGACGGGGACCTGACGACCGAGGTCGCGGTACCCGGCTCCGACGAGCTGGCGCGGCTGGCGCAGCATTTCAACGAAATGACGCGGGTGCTGCGCGATCGCGCCGAGGAGCAGGGTCGCTTCGCCGCGGCGGGCGAGCTGCTGGCGGGGGTAGCGCACGAGGTCAATAACCCCCTCATGGCGATCGCCGCGCACGCCGAGAACCGCGTCGCCGACCCGGCGATCGCGGAGGAGCAGCGCAGCGAGATGCAGCAGATCCTGCGACAGGCACGGCGCGCGGCGAAACTGCTGCGCGGATTGCTGCGCTTTGTCCGCGCCACGGAGCGCGAGGTCGGCCGGGTCAATCTCAACGACGTGGTGCGCAGCGCGATGGACCTCGTGTCCTACCGCTTCGGCGTGGACGAGATCGTCGTCGGCGGGCGCCTCGATCCGAATCTCCTCCCGGTCCAGGGAGACGCGATCAAGCTCGAGCAGGTGATCGTCAATCTTTTGTCCAACGCGATCGACGCGCTGCGCGGTAGCACGCCGCCTCGGCAACTGGCCGTGGATACCTGGTTCGAGGACGGGCGGGTGTCCGTGGCGGTGACGGACAACGGCCGGGGTGTCTCAGCGGACGTCGTGGGGCGGCTGTTCCGGCCGTTCGCGACCACCAAGGGGCGGCGCGGCACCGGGCTCGGCCTGTACATCTCCCGCCAGGTCGCGCGGGAAGCGGGAGGCGACCTCGTGCTGGACTCCTCCCGGGGCCCTGGAGCAGGTGCGCGGTTCGTGCTCTCGCTACCGGTCGCCGCGCCGATCCCCCCCGAGCCGGCTGCGGCCGCGCCCGAGGCTGGAAGCCGATGGCGCGGTTCCTCGGACGCCGTGGCGCACAGGTGGACGAAGCGCCGGACGGCGCGGAGGCCCTGGCTCGGCTGGGCGCGCAGCAGCCCGACGTGATCCTGGTCGACCTGCGGATGCCGCGCATGAGCGGGGTGGAGCTGTACGAGCAGCTCGAGGAGACCAGACCCGAGCTGGCCGCCCGGGTGCTGTTCCTGTCGGGAGATATCTCCCAGCTGTCGGAGCCCGGCAACACGCCGGTGGCGCGGGAGCGCGTACTGGTGAAGCCTCTGGAGCTGGGCGAGCTGGAGCGGCGCATCCTGGAGTTCGTGCGGGGGACGGGCGCCGGTCGGTGACGGGTCATAGGGGTCTGGTGTGGCCGGTCGCCCCTGCACGCGCTATCATGAAGCATGCTGGTCGTCGTCGTCCTGCTGGTGACGGTGCTGATGCGCGTCGCGATTATCACCGCGGTGGCGTACTTGCTGCTACCGCGTGGGTCTCCCTGTCCGCACTGCGGCGCCGACATGGCGGCAGTCCGGAACCGACTGTTCGACCGCCTGCTCCCTGTGCTGCAACGTCGCTGGTGCCTGGAGTGCGGCTGGAACGGCATCGTGCGCCGGATCCGCCCCGCGCCCAGTCACCACGCTGCGCGACGCCCGCTCATTCCTTCGTGATCAGCCGGGCCGCCCGCTCGTAGAAGAAGTAGTCCCAGGACCAGTTCATCAGCACGAACAGCTTGTTGCGGAAGCCGATGAGCTGGAGGATATGCACGATCAGCCACACCACCCACGCGATGAACCCTTTGAACGCGATCCCGCCGATGTAGGCGACGGCGGCGTTGCGGCCGATCGTGGCGAGCGACCCCGGGTCCTTGTAGCGGAAGGGGAGCGGCGCCTCGCCGCGCAACCGGCGCTCGATGTTGCGGGCGGCGGTCTCGGCCATCTGGATCGCTACCGGCGCCATCATCGGCAGCGGCGCGCCGTCGTGCTCGAGATACGCTGCGTCGCCGATGACAAAGACCTCGGCGTGGCCGGGTGCTTCGAGCATCGGCGTCACCACCACCCGTCCTTGCCGCCCGGTCGCGAGCCCGAGCTGGGTGGTGAGCGTCACGGCCTGGGCGCCCGCCGCCCAGATGAGCGTGCGCGCGGGGATCACCTCCCCGCCTTTCAGCGTGACGCGCGCGCCGTCCGCGTCCTGGACGGCCGCGCCGAAGCGGACCTCGACGTGCTTGCGCCACAGTGTCTCGGCGGCGGCTTCGCGCAGTCGCTCGGGCAGTGAGGCGAGCAGCCGGTCGGTCGCCTCGAGCAGCAACACGCGCACGTCCTTGATGTTGAGCCGCGGGTAGTCTTTGACCAACACGAGGCGGATCAACTCCGACAGCGCCCCGGCCATCTCCACGCCGGTCGGCCCACCGCCCACGACCACGAAGGTGAGGAGCGCCCGCCGGCGCTCCGCGTCGGGCTCGAGCATCGCGCGTTCGAAGCACCGCAGCACGTGGTTCCGGATCGCCACCGCGTCGACCACACCCTTCAGGCCGAAGCCGTGACGGAGGATGCTGTCCATCCCGAAGTAGTTGGTCTCGCCGCCCACCGCGAGGATCAGGTAGTCGTAGGACACCGGGCCGTTGTCGGTGACCACCTGGCGCGCCGCCAACTCGACCCCGGTGACCTGCACCATCCGGAACTCGAAGTTCTGCTGCCCGCGCAGGATCGCGCGCACCGGCTTGGCGATCTGCTCGGGCTCGAGTCCTGCCGTCGCCACCTGGTAGAGGAGCGGCTGGAAGAGGTGGTAGTTGTGACGGTCCAGCAGCACGACGTCGACGGGCGCCTTGCGCAGGGCGCGCGCCGCGCGCAGCCCCCCGAACCCCGCGCCGACGATCACGACGGTGGGCCGCCGGGTGGCGCGCGGCTCGGCCACCGCGCTGTGGTCGCGGAGAACGGGCCCGAGCTGGGCTGGAGTGGTTACGTCGGCCATGGTCGGAAGCGGCTGCGTTCGCTACTGCTTCTGCAGCACCACGACGATCTGGACGCCGCTGAAGGTCTTGTCGCCCTCGAGACGCGTGCCCGCCGCACGCAGTGGCATGTCGCGCAGGAAAGTGACAGCGGCGTGCGTCAAGGTCACGGTATCCGCGGCCAGCGTCCAGGTTCCGGCCAAGCTAGCGTCGACGCCGGCAGTGCCCGGCTTCGGGGCCGGGACGAACAAGCGGCCTGTGGTGCCGCCGTCCCCGACCAGCGTGAGGTCGATGAGGGAGCCCCGAGCCAGCTGGTTGGTGGTGACCCCGGCCTGCGTCGTCGTGAACGTGGCGGCTACGTAATGTCCGGCCACGTCGTTCGACGTGAGCCCGGTGACATCCTTGTGGCAGGCAGCCAGACAAGCCCCCGCCCCCGCCGCCGCGGCCATGACGGCCAGAACCCGTCCGGTCCGCATCACGTGCCTCCGTGCTGAGCTTCCCCGATCCAACTAACTTCGCCGACCGCGTGCCGCAAGAGCTACCGCTTGTGCGCGGCGATGGTGCGCGACGTAGGGGCGGCGCTGCCGGGCTACCCGGTGAGTTTTCGCCACAGCGCCGCTAGCGGGTCGTAGTTCGCGTCCACCACCCGCTCCTTCAAGGGGATGATCGCGTTGTCCGTGATCGTGATCGACTCGGGACAGACCTCGGTGCAGCACTTCGTGATGTTGCAGTAGCCGATCCCCCCTGCTGTGCGGAGATAGGACCGGCGGTCCTCCTCGTCGAGCGGGTGCATCTCGTACACCGCGGCGCGCACGAGAAACGCGGGGCCCATGAACTCGGCGTGCTTGGCGTGCGCGCGCAGCACGTGACACACGTCCTGGCACAGGAAGCACTCGATGCATTTGCGGAATTCCTGGGGCCGCTCGACCTCGTACTGATACATCCGCCAGGTGCCGTCCGGCGCGTCGGGGGCGCGCGGCTTGAAGGCGGGGATCCGCTTGTTGACCTCGTAGTTCCACGATACGTCGGTCACGAGGTCCTTGATCACGGGGAAAGCCTTCATCGGCATGACCGTGATCGTCTCGTCGGCGGGATAGTCCGACAGTCGCGTCATGCACATCAGCCGGGGCCTGCCGTTGATCTCGGCCGAGCACGAGCCGCACTTCCCTGCCTTACAGTTCCAGCGGACAGCGAGATCGGGCGCCTGCTCGGCTTGAATGGCGTGCACCGCATCCAGCACGACCCACCCCTCTCCCGCGGCGACCTGATACTCCTTCAGCTCGCCACGCTCCCGCGTGCCGCGAAACAGCCGCAAGCGGCGCCGATCTGCCACGGTCAGGCCCCTTCCTTAATGAGCTGCATCAAGTCTGCCGGCAGCGGAGGCTGCGCCTCGCGTCGTACCAGCATGCGGTCCCCTTCTTTCTTAATGACGATGTGCTCGCGCGCTTGGCGCTCGTCGGAGTCAGGATAATCGCTGCGGGTATGAGCACCCCGGCTCTCGGTCCGCTCCAGCGCGGCGCGCGCGGTCGCCTCCGAAACGACGAGCAGGGAGCGCAGGTCCATCGCCGTGTGCCAGCCGGGATTGTACTCGCGGCTCCCGGTGATCCCGACCTTCCGAGCACGTCCTTTCAACTTCTCGAGCTCGGTGAGCGCCGTTTCGAGGCCGCTCTTGTCGCGGATGATGCCCGCGCTGCGCTGCATGACGGCCTGGAGTGCCGACTGCACGGCGAACGGATTCTCGCCGCCTTCATGCTCGAACGGGGCGAGTGCGTCGCGCATCGTCGCTTCCACCTCGGCGTCGGGGATGGACGGGGGCGCCCCGCGCTTCGCCGCGGCGTGAAGCCCGGCTCGGCGCCCGAAGACGAGCAGGTCGCTGAGCGAGTTCCCGCCCAGCCGGTTGGCCCCGTGCATCCCGCCCCCGACCTCGCCGACCGCGAACAGCCCGGCGACGGTGGACTCCTGCGTTTCGGCATCCACCTTCACACCGCCCATCACATAATGCGTCGTCGGGCCGATCTCCATCGCGTCCGTGGTGATGTCGACGTGCGCGAGCTCCTTGAACTGGTGGTACATGCTCGGCAGCTTCTGCTTGATGTAGTCGGGGCTTTGCTTCGAGGCGATATCGAGGAAGACGCCGCCGTGCGGGCTGCCGCGGCCCTCTTGGATCTCCTTCACAATCGCCTTCGCGACGACGTCGCGCGTGAGCAGCTCGGGGGGCCGGCGATTCTTCTTGCGATCGCCCTTCACCCACGCATCGGCTTCCGCCTCGGTGTCGGCGAAATCGCCTTTGAACATGTCGGGCATGTACCGAAACATGAACCGCTCGCCGGCGGCGTTCTTCAGCACGCCGCCTTCGCCGCGTACGCCTTCCGTCACCAGGATGCCGCGCACGCCGGGTGGCCAGACCATGCCGGTGGGATGGAACTGCACGAACTCCATGTCGATGAGCTCGGCCCCGGCCTCGTAAGCCAGAGCATGCCCATCGCCCGTGTACTCCCACGAATTGCTGGTGATCTGCCACGCTTTGCCAATGCCGCCAGTCGCCAGGACGATGGCGCCAGTGCGAAACAGCACGAAGCGGCCGGTTTCGCGGAGGTACCCCAGCGCTCCGGCCACTCGTCCACCCCCTACAAACAGGCGCACAATCGTGCATTCCATGTGCACATCGAGCCCGGCATGCACGGCCTTGTCCTGGAGGACGCGGATCATCTCCAGGCCGGTGCGGTCGCCGACGTGCGCGAGGCGGCTGTAGGTGTGCCCGCCGAATGGACGCTGATTGATGCGCCCGTCCGGCGTTCGGTCGAACAGCGCGCCCCACGCCTCGAGCTCGCGAATCCGGTCGGGCGCTTCCTGCGCATGGATCTGGGCCATCCGCCAGTTGTTGTGCATCTTGCCGCCGCGCATCGTGTCGCGGAAATGCACGCGCCAGTTGTCTTCCTCCATCACGTTGCCGAGCGCTGCCGCCGCCCCCCCCTCGGCCATCACGGTGTGGGCCTTGCCGAGCAGCGATTTGCAGACCAGGGCGACTCTGGCCTTCTGTGCGCTGGCTTCGATGGCAGCACGCAGCCCGGCGCCGCCCGCGCCGATCACGAGGACGTCGTAGTCGTGCGTGCGAATGTCGGCGGAGGCCACTACAGGATCCTGATGTCGGTGAGCACGCCCATGGCGCAGAGGCGGATGTAGACGTCCGTCAGGGCCACCGAGAAAAGGGAGCACCACGCCCACAACATATGGTTGCGGTTGAGCACGCTCACCCCGCGCCACAGCCGGTAGCGCGCCTGGCCACCGCGCGCGCAGGAGAAACAGTCCACTCCTCCGCCCACCAGGTGACGCAGCGAATGGCACCCGAAGGTATAGCTCGCGAGCAGTACGATGTTCACCGCCATGACCAGCGTGCCGACGCCGATGCCGAACTCGCGCGGGCCGGGCGCCATCGCGCCGTCGGCCAGCACGCCGTTCACGGGCCAGCGGGTGGCGAGGAGCACGTCGTACGAGAGAATGAAGATGAACACGACAGCGGCGTACATGAAGAACCGGTGCACGTTCTGGAGGATGAAGGGGAACGTCGTCTCGCCCCGATAGCCGTGCCGTGGCTCGCCCACCGCACAGGCTATGGGGTCGAGGAAGAAGGCCCGATAGTAGGCCTTGCGGTAGTAGTAGCACGTCAGCCGGAAGCCGAGCGGGAAGACGAGAATCAAAAACGCCGGCGAGAGCGGCCACCAAGACGGCCGCAGCAATGGCGAATAGAAGGGCGAGAGGTACGGGCCCCACTCGTAGTGCGCTCCGGTCCATGCCGCCCAGGTGGCGTAGATGGCGAAGCTGCCGAGCACGAGTGCCGTAAGCGTCGGCGCCACCCACCAGGCATCGCGCCGCAGCGTCGCGCCGACGCCGCGCTCCTGCAAGTCTCGGAGCGACGTCGTCATAGCTTCACCGCGGCCATGGTTTGCTTCACCGCCTCCGCCGATTTCTGGAGTGCGGCCCGCTCCTGGGGGGTCAGCTCCACCTCGAGAACCTGCTCCAGCCCCTTGCGCCCGAGCTTGGCAGGCACGCCGCAGTACATCCCCGACAGCCCATACTCTCCCTGGAGCCAGACGGCGCACGGCAGGATACGCTTCTTGTCCCCCACGATCGCCTCGACCATCTGCACGACGGCGGCGGACGGCGCGTAGTACGCTGAGCCGGTCTTCAGGTAGCCCACGATCTCGGCACCGCCGTTGCGCGTGCGCTCGACGATCTTGTCGAGCGTCGCCCGATCGAGCAGCTGGCTGACCGGGATTCCCGAGACCGTCGTGTATGACACGAGCGGCACCATCGTGTCGCCGTGGCCGCCCAGCACCATCGCTTGAATGTCCTCGACCGAGACGTCGAGCGCTTCCGCCAGGAAGGCGCGGTACCGCGCGGTGTCGAGCACACCGGCCATGCCGATCACGCGCTCGCGCGGGAAGCCGGTCACCTGCTTCGTCACCCAGCACATCACATCGAGCGGGTTTGACACGACGACGACGATCGCATGGGGGCAGTGCTGCTTGATCTGCTGGGACACTTGTTTCACGATGTCGGCGTTGGTGCGCACCAGGTCGTCGCGGCTCATGCCGGGCTTGCGCGCGATGCCGGCCGTGACGACGACCAGCTCGCTTTCCGCCGCCGGCGTGTAGTCGTTCGCGCCCACGACCCGGGTGTCGAACCCCTCGATCGGCGCGGACTGCCCCTGATCGAGCGCTTTGCCCTGCGGTACACCCTCGATCACGTCGACGAGGACGATGGTGCGGGCGAGCTCCTTCTCAGCGAGGCGCTGGGCGGCGGTGGCGCCCACGTTGCCCGCGCCGACGACGGTGATCTTGTCGAGCATGCAGTG
Source organism: Gemmatimonadota bacterium (assembly GCA_003220935.1). Lineage (GTDB taxonomy): Bacteria > Gemmatimonadota > Gemmatimonadetes > Gemmatimonadales > GWC2-71-9 > 20CM-4-69-16. The sequence continues at coordinate 7,507 of QHTT01000044.1, read as the reverse complement.
TTCCCGGGGGGGGAGTTCACCCTCCCCGGGTGTGCATCTCGCGGTGCGGGTCGGCGCGCAGCGACTCGACCGGATACAGCGCGCCGCGCTCGCGCACGCCCAGGCGCTCCTCGGCCCCGCGGTCTGTGCGGGCGCGCCACGTCGCGGCGATGAGCGCGGCGAGCGCTTCGTCCGTCGCGCCGCAGCGCAGGCGCTCCCGCAGATCGATCCCCCGCGCAGCGTACAGGCAGAGGAACCAGGTGCCGTCCGCCGTGACCCGGCTGCGGTCGCAGGCGCGGCAGAACGGCGCGGTGGTCGAGGCGATGATGCCGAATGTGGTCCCGTCCGGCAACCGGAACCGCTCCGCGGGCGCGGGCGACGCCGGGTCGCCGGGGACTGAGGCGATCGGCCCGAAACGGCGCTGCAGCAGCTCGAGCATCTCCCGCTGCGACACGACCTGGTCCAGCGACCACCGGGTCGCCCCTCCGACGTCCATATACTCGATGAACCGGACCTCGGCGCCGTTCGCTCGGCCGAACTCGATCAGGTCGGCAAGCTCGTCGTCGTTGAAGCCCCGGATGACGACGGTGTTGAGCTTGATGCGGTCGTAGCCCGCTGCGCGTCCCGCCGTGATCCCTGCGAGCACGTCCGCGTGGCGCTCGCTCTTCGCAAAGGCGAGCATGCGCTCGGGGTGCAACGTATCGAGGCTGACCGTCAGGCGCTGGAGTCCCGCCCGGTGCAGCGCCGCAGCGTGCTTCGCGAGCAGCAGCCCGTTCGTCGTCATCGCGAGGTCCGTGATGCGTGCGTCGCGCGCGATCATCTCCACGAGCTTCGGCAAGTCGTGCCGCAGCAGGGGCTCTCCGCCGGTGAGCCGCACCTTGGACACGCCCAGCCCCGCGAACACTCCGACCAGGCGCGCCGTTTCCTCGAACGTGAGAATCGATTCGCGCGGCAGCCAGACGTAATCGTCCTCGGGCATGCAGTAGCGGCACCGCATGTTGCAGCGGTCCGTGACGGAGAGGCGCAGGCTCGCCAGCGGCCGGCCGAACGTGTCGCGGGTTTCAGACATGCGTCGGACGGTCGGACAGTCGGACGCTCGGACGGCCGGAGGGATCAACCCAGACTGCCGTGCCGTCCGCGCGCAGCTCCCTCTTCCACACGGGTACGCGCCGCTTGACTTCCTCGATGACATAGCGGCAGGCCTCGAACGCCTGCGCGCGGTGCCCCGCCGCCGCGACGATCGCGATGCTCGCCTCGCCCACGCCGATCACGCCCAGGCGATGGCGCAGGGAGACCCGGGCTCCCGACCAGCGCTCCCCGAGCTCTGCGACGATCCGACCGAGTTCTTCCTCGACCATCTCCTCGTAGGCTGAGTATTCGATCGCCGTCACGCCGTGCTCCTCGGGGCCGCTGCGGACCGTGCCGAGAAAGACACATGTGCCGCCGCACTCGGGGGAGGCGACCTCGGCGAGCAGGGCGTCGAGGGAGATGGGAGAGCGCGTGAGATAGGTCATGGCCCTTGGGCTCGGCTAACCCCGGGGCGTCGCCCCGGGGTCAGCCGTGCGATAACTCACCCACCCGCAATAGGAGGTAAGAGCGCCACCTCGTCACCGTCCCGCACGCTGGCGTCCAGCTTCACGTGTCTCAGGTTCACGGCGGCGAGCGGGCGCTCCGGGATGTCGTGGGCGCCGGGCAGTTGGGCGCGCACGCGCCGCACTACGTCGCCGACCGTGGCGGGGAGCGGCACCGCTACTGCGGCTTCCGTGCGCCCTACGAGCTCCGCGTAGCGGGCGAAGAAGCGGACGCGAATCGTCCCGGACAGTTCGGACGGCGATGTGAGCCGCATAACCGCTGGGAAGATAGCGCGCGTTAGCCTCCCGTGGAACCGGTGGTGAGTCCGCGCCAGAGCTTCGCTTGCTTCGCGCTTGCACCGGGCGCCGGCGTCACGCTGAACGCGGTGGTGCTGCGCTCCCGCACCTGGGTGTTCAGCGTCACGGTCTGGCCGCCGCGCTGCGCCGTGATCGTGAGAGGCGCGCCCGCCTGGCCCCGGTAGCGCTGCCGGAACTTCGACGCCCAATCGTCATCGGGGCGGGTCTCGACCTCCCCCACTCTCATCAGTTCGTCCCCCGCCTGCAGCCCGGCGGTCTCGGCGGCGCTCCCGGGGACGACTCCCTGCACCACCAACTTCCCCTGCTCGTTCGGCTGGGCGTTCACGCCGAGGAAGGGGACGGATGTCGTCTTGCGCGTCACCGCGATTCCGGCCTTCGAGAACATAGCCTCGTACGGCAATGGCTCACGCCCGTTGACGTAACGCTGGTAGAAGCCGTCGACATCCGGCATCCCGAACTCCCGCAGCAGCGCCAGCAGGTCGGCGGTCGTAAACCCCTTGTGCCTCTGATAAAACCGGGCGTACAACGCCCGGGTCACCTCGTCCAGACCACTCTTGTTGTCGGTGGCATCGCGAATCGCGATGTCGAGCAGCATCCCTGTGAGCGCCCCTTTGGGATAGTACAGCTGGGAGCTGTTGACGAAGATCTCGTTGATCCACGTCGCGACGCTGCCGTCCTCCTCGCTCCACGGCTCGGGGGCCGACTCGACCTGCTGCATGTCCGACGCCACGTTGTTCAAGAACTGTTCGGGCGTCCACAGCCCGGAGCGCACGTTGGCCAGGTCGGCGTAATAGTCGGTCACGCCTTCGGACCACCACAGTAGCGGCGTATACTGCTCACCGTGGTAGTCGTACGGCCACATCTCGGCGGGGCGGATCCGCTTCACGTTCCACAGGTGGAAGTACTCGTGGGACATGAGCGGCACCATGAAGTCGCCGAAGTTGCCGGCCGCGTCGGCGAACGCACCCTGGGGCATGATGTCGAACTGAGCCGCACTGTGCTCCAGGCCGCCACCGAAGTTGACCGGCTCGCGAATGACGTTGAAGAACACCGTGTAATTGTCGTACGGCGGTCCCCCCATGGTCGCGTTCTCGGTTTTCGCGAGCTTCTCCAGGTCAGCGCGCAGGTTACGCGCGACGGCCGCCGTGTAGGCGTCCGCCGGCCATACGGCGATGCGGATCCACTTCCCGTCGACCTGCAGTGAGTCGAGGCTGTATTTCCCGACGAAAGTCTCTGCATCCACCAGCTCGTGATAATCGGGCGCCGTGTACGGACCCGTCCCCGATCCCTTGAGCGCAGTCGTCACCTGCCAGCCCGCCGGGAGACTGAACCGTACCTCTGCGGGGCGCTGTAGCTGGCCTTCCTCGTACAGGAACAGGTTCGTTCCGAGGAACTGTCCGAAGTCGCCGTTGATGCGCGCCAGCGAGAGATCGATGGTGTCGGCGAGGTAGTCGAACTCCACGGTCACGCGATCGCTCTTCGCAGTCGTCACTCGCCACGTGTCCTTGTCGAAGCGGTCCCAGAACAGCGGCTGGCCCGCGGGATTCTTCGCGCTGAAGTGGCGCACATAGCGCGCGTAGTTCTGGATTTCATACGCGCCGGGGCTCCACGCAGGTAGCGACAGATAGAGCGTGTCGCGGCCGCGAGCGGGGAACTCTGCTTTTACGTGGAACAGTCTGGCCGCGGGTGCGGGGACCGAGACTTCGTAGCTGACGGTTTGTGCGGACAACGGGACGGCGACGAGCAACGCGAACAGCTGGCGCACCGGTGCGCTCCGTGAGTGGTGTGACATCAGTACCCCGTGCAAAACAAAGCGGCCCAGACGCTTAGTCCAGGCCGCCAAACGCGCGCGTGGGCAATTCGTCAGGGCGTGACCTTCTCGCTCGCCTCCGCCACCATCGCTCGCAACTCCTTGCTGGGCTTGAACACAGGGACGGGACGCGCGGCGACTTCCACTGGATCGCCAGTGCGCGGATTGCGAGCCATGCGAGTCTTGCGCTGCCGGATCTTGAACGTCCCAAACCCGCGTATCTCAATGTTATGCTGCTCGGCCAGCGCGGCTTTCACCGCGTCGAGAAAAGAGTCAACGACGCGCGCGCAGTCCTTCTTGGAAATCAGGGGACCGGCGGTGCGTGCGATCTGTGCGGTGACCTTCTCGACCAGGTCGGCCTTCGTCATCCGTCCCCCTTGCAGGGCCCAAGGGCTGTCAAGACGAGGGGCCAACATACGGGCTTACCTATTGTGTGTCAAGAGCTTGGAGGAACTGTCGGAAGTGCTCTTGAGCGTCGTGCGGACCGGGTGACGCTTCAGGATGGTACTGCACCGCGAAGATCGGGTATTCCCGATGCTTCACCCCTTCGACCGTACCGTCATTGAGGTTAAGGTGGGTGACCTGAAGCGCCTTCGCACCGGGGACACCGCCGGTGTCGCCGCGCACCGCGAAGCCGTGGTTTTGCGACGTTATAAGTACTTGTCCGGTCTCGAGATCCCGCACGGGATGGTTGCCCCCCCGGTGGCCGTATGGGAGCTTCACCGTTTCGCCGCCCAGTGCCAGACCGAGTAACTGGTGTCCGAGACAGATCCCGAAAATCGGCAGGGTGCCATCGGCCAACTGGCGCAGCGTCTGGATGGCGTAGGTCACGGCGGCCGGATCGCCGGGGCCGTTGGAAAGAAACAGACCGTCGGGTTTGAGGTCGCGCACTTGCGCCGCGGAGGTTTCGGCCGGCACGACCGTCACCCGGCAGCCGTGTTGCAGGAACAACCGCACGATGTTGCGTTTCATGCCGTAGTCATAGGCGACGATGTGGCGGCGCGCAACGGGCGAGCCTTCGCTGTATTGCCGCGCGACAGTCGCGTGCGTGGCGAGATCGAGGCCGTCCATCGAGGGACTCGCGGCGAGCGCGGCGCGCACCTCGTCGGTCGGTTGCTCGCCCGCCGCGACGGCGCCGCGCATCGCGCCTTCGGAGCGAATGTGGCGTGAGCGACAGTTCGCGCACCACCACACCCGCCACGCGGGGCCGGTCGGACTCGATGTCGTCGGGGTTGATGCCGTAATTGCCGATCATCGGGGCCGTCATCACCACGATTTGGCCGAGATAGGAGGGATCGGTGAAGACCTCCTGGTAGCCGGACAGGTTCGTGGTGAAGACGACTTCGGCGTACGTCGGCTCAAAGGGGATGGGCGCGGTTCCGGGGAACCAGGCTCCGTCCTCGAGGAGCACGTAGGCGGGACGCTCAGCGATCGGGCGGTCTCTGGCCGGAGGACGGGGGCGTTTTGGGGGGCGGCGCTTGCTGCGGGGCCGACTGGAGCGGCAGCGGCGCGGGCTGCACCGGAGCAGGCTGCGGACCGGTCGTATCGATCACCGAGCGCGGCGCGCTGGTCTGCGCCGACATGATGGCGAGGACGAGCGACAAGAAGAGGAAGATACCCGCTGACCACCATGTCAGTCGGGTGAGCAGCGTGGTCGCTTGCCGGCCGCCCATGAACTGCTCTGTGCCCGCGCCCCCACCGAGCGACGCCAGCCCGCCGCCCTGCCCCGCTTGCAGCAGGATGGCCGTCGCCAGCACCAGCGAGTCGAGGATGAGGACGCCAACCAGGAAGCCGTACATGCGCCGGCGGATAATAGCTAGGCCGCGCCGCTGTGCACAAGCTCGGCCCAGCTCGCGGGATCGAGCGATGCGCCACCCACGAGCACGCCGTCGAGCTCCGGCTCCGCGAGCAGCTCGGTGATGTTCTTGAGGTTCACACTGCCGCCGTACAGCACGCGTGCCCGTTCTCCGACACCGCGAGCGGCAAGCCACGCGCGAATCTCGCGGTGTACCCCGGCGGCATCCTGGGGAGTAGCGTTCCTGCCGGTGCCGATCGCCCACACGGGCTCGTATGCGATCGTGATCTGGGCGAGTTTGCCGCCCTCCAGGCCGCGGAGTGCGCCCGCCAGCTGCCGGTGCACGACAGCCAGCGTCTGTCCCCCCTCGCGCTCGGCGAGCGTCTCGCCGACGCACAGGACGGGGGCGAGGCCCGCCGCCAAGGCCGCGCCCACCTTCTTGCGCGTGTCTGCGTCGGTCTCACCGAAGACGTGGCGGCGCTCCGAGTGGCCCACGAGGGTCGCCTTGGCTCCGGCCTGGGCGACGAGCGGACCCGACACGGCGCCGGTGAAGGCTCCTTTGGGCTCCCAATGGATGTCCTGAGCGCCGACCACCAGGTCGGCGCGGTCGCGCGCCGCCTGCGCCGCCGCCTCCAGCGACACGGCGGGCGGGAAGAACCACACCTCGCACTGCTCGCGCGGGCGGTAGCGCGTGCGGAACGTCTTGAAGTACGCGCGCGCCTCGTCGGGCCCGAGGTGCATCTTCCAGTTGGCGGCGAACCGGAGGGGGCGGCTCACGCGTCCTCGAGCGCCGCCACGCCGGGAAGCGGCTTGCCCTCCAAGAACTCGAGGGACGCGCCGCCGCCGGTCGAAACGTGGGTGAACGCGTCCTCCAGGCCGGCGACGGCGGCCGCCGAATCGCCGCCACCCACCACGGTGACGGCACCGCGTTTCCCCGCCTCGACCATGGCGTCCGCAACGCTGCGCGTGCCGGCGTCGAACGGCGGCGTCTCGAACACCCCCATGGGCCCGTTCCAGAAGATCGTCCGGGCTCCGACGATGCGGGCGCGGTAGTCGAGCCGGGTGGTCTCGTCGATGTCGAAGATGGCGAACCCGGCCGGGACGCGGTCGCTCGGGACCTCACGCCGCTCGGCGGCGCGCTCGAGGCTGGGCGCGACGACCGCGCCGCGCGGCAGGATCAGCTTCGCGCCCGCCTTGGCCAGGATGGCCTTGGCGAGGTCCTCCTTGTCGCGCTCCACCAGCGAGCCGCCCACGCCGAATCCGATGGCGAGGAAGAACGTGCTCGCCATCGCCCCGCCGATGAGGATCTGGTCCACCCGCGGCAACAGCGCTTCGATCACATCGATCTTGCCGGAGATCTTGGCGCCGCCCAGCACGGCGAGGAACGGTCGCCGCGGCTGGTCGAGCGCGTCGCCCAGGTAGCGCAGCTCCCGCTCCATCAGGAAGCCCGCGACGGCGGGTTTGAGCAGGTGCGCGACGGCTTCTGTGGAGGCGTGCGCGCGATGCGCCGAGCCGAACGCGTCGTTCACGTAGAGGTCGCCCAGCGCTGCGAACGTCGCCGCGAGCGTGGGATCGTTGGCTTCCTCGCCCGGCCAGAACCGCGTGTTTTCGATCAGGGCGACGCCGCCCCGCGGGAGCCGACGCGTGGCGGCGGCGCCCGTGTGCGGGTCGGGGATGAACTCGACGGGGGTGCCGAGCAGCCGCTCCAGGTCCCGCGTGATCAGCTGGAGTGACAGCTTGGGGTCGGGACCCTTGGGGCGACCGAGGTGCGACAGCAGCACGACCCGGGCGCCCTTGTCGCGCAGGTACTCGATCGTCGGCAGCGCGGCTTTGAGGCGGGTCTCGTCCGCGACGCGGCCGTCCTTGAGCGGCTCGTTGAAGTCGACGCGCACGAGGGCGCGCCTGCCATCGAGGGCCTCGGGTGGGAGGTCTCGCAGCCGGCGCTTCCTCACTTGCCGGCGATGTAGGCGAGTAGGTCGACGCAGCGCGCCGAATAGCCCATCTCGTTGTCGTACCAGGACGACACGTGGACGA
>QHTT01000025.1 GCA_003220935.1 Gemmatimonadota bacterium | reverse complement strand
GGGGCGCCGGGACTACCGCGTGGCGGTTGCCCGTTCCGAGATCCACTTCGTAGATGCCGAGTTGACGGTTGGCGTGGGGCTCGTGCCGCGCCTCGGGCGAGGGTGCACCGGAGCCTGCGAGTGCCACGTAGGCACGCCGCCCATCGGGCGCTACTGCCACGGGCGAAAAAAGCGTTGGCGCATCGAGGTCGCGCGCGACCACGGTCGCATGGCCGCTCGCGAGATCCAGCCGTGAGAGCGTCGATGCGCCGCGCGGCTCCAGCGCGATCACCACCAGCGAGCCGCCATCGGGAAGCCAGGCGAACCCGGTCACGACGCCGGCGACGGGGTACGCACGCGCGCTCCCAAGCGGGCCAGCGAAGACGCTGTCCGTCGCGCCCGCGCGCGAGAACGCGACCTCTCCTCCGTCCGGCGACCACTGCGGGGTTGCATCCGGTGGCAGCGGGAGGAGCGTCGGGCTCCCGCCCGCCTGCGTGAACCATCCCGTGTTGCTCCCCCTGGTGCCGAGGAGGACGAGCTCTCCGCGCGAACCGAAAGCGGCTCCCCGCTGCTCGGTGAGCCCCGGCCACACGCGCTCCTTGGCCTCGCGTCCGCGTTGTAGGTCGAGGATCCGGCGGGAGTAGATCGCCCACCGGCCGTCCGGCGATACCCGCGCCCGAGTGGCGTACTCCTCGAACCACACGTTGGGCGAGTCGGCGAAAACCTGTTCGGGGCTCTGCTGACGGGGCATCGCGGACTGAGCACCGAGGTGAGGCGCGCATATTCCAGCGCTGACGATGAGGGCGGCGAGGCCGATTGTGATGGAAGACGAGGTGCGCATGCCACACGCCTCGGGGTACACAGCATCTGAGTATCGTCTTAATGTGCGGGCCAGCGTGCGGCTCGCAAGACGGGCTTAGGAACCTGCCGGCCGGTCTGAATCGAGGCACAATTGAGCGCCTCGCAAGACCTGTCGTGTGTGTGAGCGAAGTTCAGCAACTCCTCGCATCCGAAACACAGAACTCCAGCAGGGGGTGACGCGAGCTCGCGTTGATTATGACCAGTCGCTGGAATGCTGCAGGTTAACTCGGCCCCTCTGGATCACGAGAGTCGGCATCGCAGGAGACGGGTGTGACCAGCGGGCCAAGCGAGGCGTCGCATCGTCATGCGCGTGTACCGCGCTGCCAGCCTATGCGCGACGGTACATCGAATTATTCGCCTGGCCCGGCGAACAGAACGAGGTTGCCGTCCGGATCACGCACGATGAAGGTTCGCGCACGCCAGGGCTCGCTCCTGAGGGGTTGAACAAATTCGACGCCTGCCGCCTGATATTCGAGAAAGAGTGGCTTCGCGTCATCGAGCGCAATCGAAGCGGCAAGCAGTTGCTCCGTGTCGCGTCGGACGGGGTCAACGACCCCATTGTCGACGCGGCGAAGATTCAATCGCGCGCCATCACGGAACACCTGCCCGTAGAATGGCGGCTCGCCGTAGCTGAACGCGACGGAGAACCCGAGTTTCCGCGTGTAGAACTCAGCGGCGACAGCGACGTCTCGAACGAAGAGTTGGGGTTCAGCTGTGAGAAGCGTGGTCATTGAGGGGGTACCGGTGCGGGTCTGAGTCACGAGGTGGGGTCCTGAACGCGGTAATGCAGTTGAACCACACCATCCTCGAAGCGATCAATGGAGTACAAATCCAAGGGCACGTGACGATGACGCCGGGCAATCAATGGGATGCCGTCCCCAATGAAAACGGGGGTCACACTGCCGGGGCGTCACCTGGCGGCGGATGACGGGAGAAAACGATGTTCCGACTCTGTGAGTCGAACTTCGCCCCCAGTCGCAGGCTCACCTCGTAGGTCTTCCGGCCAAGCACCTTCGTGTCAACCGACCTCATGAAGGTGTTCATGCCATAGAAACCTTTTGGTGCCGGGCGGGACGTCAGCCATTCGAGATCGCCGTCGGAGCGCGCGATATAGCCGTCCGCGCTGGTCGCGATGTGGACGATGACTTTGCGACGCTTCGTCACGAGTCCGAGCTCCGTGGCTAAGAGCCTTTGGTGGCTACTCCAAAGCAGTGAGCATACCCGTCATCGTCCGTCACAAAGAACTCAGTCTGACCATAATCGCGATCAGTGATTTTTGACACGGGGTAGCCTAGCCTTTCGAGGCGATCTCTCAGTGCGTGGATGTCACGTGGCACCCAGTAGAGCCGAATGCCCTCATAGTTCTCTGGCTTGATCGGTGTGCCCGCCCGTTGATTGAGCCAGAAGTACACGTGCTCATTGTGAACCATGCAGCCGATGAGGCGACCGTCCTGCCGCATTGCGCGGTCCATGGTGAGACCGAGACCCTCGATCCAAAAGCGCAGACTCTTCTCCAGATCCGCGCTTGGGATAATTGGCATGCACGACTCCACCTGCATGGACGTCTCCTTTGCCGCCTAACGTGAATTCGACTGGCGTTCTGGATCAGGAGAGTCCTGGTTCTCCGTGATCTTGGCCCCTCGCTGACGCTTCGGCGACGATCCAGGAGGGGCAGGTAAGGACGAAAGAGTGTCTCTACAGGATGGACACGAGGGAGCAAGAAAACCCAGGGAGCACGTCCTCTCCATCGAGCGCACCGTCTGCCGTCACGAAGGTCTCACTGCCGTCGTGGCGATAGCTGCGGGCCATGCGCCGCTGCGGATCGACAGTCCACACGAGCCGCTTCCGCGGTCAACGGGGCGGCGGGAGGCATGACGGGAACGTAGGCGCGCTCGGCGGGCATGGCAACCCGAATTCTGCTCGCCCGAGTCAACGCGCGATCGACGGCTGTCCGAGCTCCGCGTCTCGAAGGTTATCCTTCTAGCGCGCCAAGGCATGAAAATCGCCACCTGGAATGTCAACGGTATCCGGGCCCGCGCGTCCCAGGTGCGGGAGTGGCTGGAGCGCGAGCGGCCGGACGTGGTGTGCCTGCAGGAATTGAAAGCCGAGGTGGCGCAGATCCCGGAGGAGTGCCGGCTCGCGGAGTATCATGCGTATTGGCATGGCCGCAAGGGCTATTCGGGCGTGTCGCTGCAGATTCGCAAGGAGCTGGTCGCCGCCGATCCCGTCTACAGTCATCCCCCCTTCGACGTCGAGTCCCGCATTGTGCAAGTGGAGCTTGGGCGTCTGGTCATCGCCTCCGTCTATGTCCCGAACGGCGGGAAGGACTATCCGGCGAAGTTGAACTTCCTGACGCGGCTCACGGACTGGGCGCGGCAGCTGCACGCCGAGGGGCGCGAGCTGTTGCTGTGCGGCGATATCAACATCGCGCGGACGGAGATGGATGTGCATCCGAAGGAGCGGAAGCCCAACGCAGTAGGCCAGCGGCCCGAGGAGCGCGCCTTGTTCGAAGCGCTGCTCGGCACGGGCCTCGCGGACCTGGGGCGAGCGTTCGATCCCGACAATGCGGGGCTGTTCACCTGGTGGGCGCCGTGGCGGAACCTGCGCGCGCGCAACATCGGCTGGCGCTTGGACTACATGCTGGCGTCACGCAGCGTGGCGGCCCGCGCCAGGGCTTGCGTCGTAGAGGCGGACGTCGGCACGAGCGACCATGCGCCGGTGGTGACGACGACGGATTGAGACCGGTTGCTGCGCGCGAGGGCGACCCTGAGAGATGCGCTCATTGTTGCTCAGCCTCGTGGTATAGTGACGCGTCCCGGGTCTCGACGCACAACTTCCGCCAGCGCTCCCGGTGCTCCAGGTGCCAGTCGCCCACTTCCACTCCTTCGAGAAAGTCGCCCTTGTAACGCTGCAACGCGCGCGCGAGCGGCGTCGCATCCCCGGTCTTGGCCAGGGCGACCCGCGCCGCCCGTACCTCGGCCTCGAACTGGCGTGCGTCGAACTCCACCGCGAGACGTGGATTGATGCGGTAGCGCTCCTCCTCAAAAACGACCCAGTCTGGCCTGCCGAGCGTGCGCCGCAGCTCGTGCAGCGTGATGTGCAGGTTGTTCTTGATCTGGGCGGGCGAGGCGTCGCGCCACAGCGCGTGCCCGATTTGCTCGCGCGTGCGCCCCGCCGGGTAACACAGGAGATAGAGCAGCAGCTCGCGCGGCTGGGCACTGCTCCATGCCGCGACGGGGAGTCTCTGGCCGTCCACCGCCATCTCGAGGGGGCCGAGGGCGTTGACCCGCAGCACCGGTCCACCGGCCGGGCGAACAGCGGGCGCCGGCTCGCCCACCATCGACTCGGCGAGGTCCAACGCCGAGCTCAGGCTCAGTGCTTGCCCCGCCTGGAACGCCGCCTCGTACGCGGCTGCGCCGAGACTGGCACGGAGCGATGCGTCGAGGCGGTCCAGGATCTCGCGCTCGAGCGGCAGTGGGGCGGCCCCGGCTTCCTCACGCAGGTTGGCCACGGCGCCGAGCAAGCGGGCGGCCTGCTGGGCGTCGCCCCGATCGGCCGCGATCCGTGCCAGGTCCTCCACCAGGATGATCGCAGACCAGTGGTTCTTCGTGCGCTTGAGCGGTGGCAGCGCGACGGCGAACCACCCCAGCGCGGCGTTGCTCTCGCCTTCGGCGAGCGCGAGCCGGCCCCGAATAGTGGCGAGGTGCGCGATGGGCGCGTTGAAACCCTCCTCGAGAGCCTGGGTGACACCCTCGTCGAACGCCGCCCGCGCCGCCGCCAGGTCACCCTGGGCCTGGGCCACGCGGCCCTGCCAGTACAGCGCGTAGGTGATCCAGTAGCGCGGTTGCCCGGCCCGCGCCACGCTGAGGGCTTCCGCCAGAACGCTCGCAGCGCGCTCCAGATCGCCGTCGAGCAGACGGGACTGCCCCAGCGCGACGAGCGCGCACACGAGATCCACGGAGGTGCCGCCCGTTTCGCGCAGGATCGCCACGCTCTCCTCGGCCATCGGACGGAGTGCCACCCTCTCGCCCTGGAGGGCGAGATACGTCGCGAGCGACGAGAGCGCGCGTCCCCGGGCCCGGGTGCGCGCGCCGCCGCTTCGCTCCAGCGCCGTCTCGATGCGCCGGCGGGCTTCCCGGTAGTGCCCCAGCCCGAACCAGAACCAGTGCAGCGCGGCGGCGAAGCGCAGGTTGTCGTCGACCGCCGTGGGGTCCTGCTCGAACCAGTCCGCCGCGGCCCGCAGGTTGCCGATGTCCTCGACGAGCCGCTCCTGCCACCCCTCGGCGTGGACGGGGAGGAACGACTCTGCGGCCTCGGCGCGGGCGAGGAAAAACAGCGCGTGGCGGCGCCCCAGCTCCGCTGCCTCACCTGCCTGCTCCAGCTGCTCCCGCGCGAACTGCCGCATCGTCTCCAACATGCGATACCGCGCCTCGAGCGCTTCGGTCTCGAGCGCCGCTCAGCAGATCCAGCACGTCCGCGGCGGCGATCGTGCCGCCCGCCGCTACGGTTTCCGCCGCTTCGATCGTGAACCCCCCGGCGAATATCGCCAGCCGGCGGAACAGGATGCGCTCCGGCTCGGTGAGCAGCGCGTGGCTCCACTCGATCGTGGCGCGCAGCGTGCGCTGGCGCGGTGCGGCCGTCCGGCTCCCCGCGGAGAGCAACCCGAACACGTCGTCGAGCCGGGCGGCGATCTGCTGCGGATCTAGCACGCGCGCCCGCGCGGCGGCCAGCTCGATGGCCAGCGGCAGGCCGTCGAGGCGCCGGCAGATGTGCGCGATCGCCGCGACGTTGTCCTCCCGCAGCTCGAACGACGGCCGCACCGCCTGGGTCCGCTCCACGAACAGGCGGATCGCCTCGCTCGCGGCCGCCACCGCGCGGGTGACGGGCTTGCCGGCCTCGACGGCGGGAAGCGCCAGCGCCGGCACCAGCCAGGCGCGCTCGCCGCTGATCCCCAGCGCCTCGCGGCTCGTGGCCATGACGCGCAGCCGCGGGCAGCCGCGCAGCAACGCCTCCGCCAGGCGGGCGCACGCCTCGACCAGATGCTCGCAGTTGTCCAACACGAGCAGCGCTTCCCAATCGCGCAACGCCTCGAGCAGCGCGTCCCCGGCGGCGCGGATGCCGTCGCGCCGCACGCCCAGCGCGTCGGCCACGTGGTGCGGGACCAGCTCGGGATTGGCGAGCGGGGCGAGCTCCACCCAAGCGATCCCGTCCGGGTACCGCCCACCCGCTCCCAGACGGCTCGCCACCTCGAGGGCGAGACGCGTCTTGCCGCTGCCGCCCGCTCCCGTGAGCGTCAAGAGCCGAGTGCTCTGGAGCAGCTCCTGGACGGCCGCCGTCTCGCGCTCGCGGCCAATGAACGAAGTGAGTTGCGCGGGTGGCGGCGCGCCCACCGGCGCCTCGGGTGCCCTCAGGGCCGCGACAAATGCCGCCATGTCGCCGAACCGGTCGGCGGGCGCCTTGGCCAGGGCGCGGGCCAGCGCCGCGGCCACCGGTTTCGGGACACCGGGCGCGAGATCGGTGACGCGCGGTGCCTCGACCGTCAGGTGCCGCAGCAGGATGCTTTCGCCCGATGTCCCGGTGAAGGGCGGCCGCCCGGACAGCATCTCGAACAGCACGCAGGCCAGCGCGTACTGATCGGACCGCCCGTCCAGCTCCGGCTCCGCCAACGCCTGCTCGGGGCTCATGTAGTCCGGCGTCCCAATCGGCATGCCGGGCTGGGTCAGCGCGGTGCGACGCGTTTCGTTCCCCCCAGCTGCGCTGATCGCGCGCGCGATCCCGAAGTCCGCCACCACGGCGTGTCCCGCCTGGAGCAGGATGTTCTCCGGCTTGATGTCGCGATGGATCACCCCCCGCTGATGTGCGTAGTCCAGCGCGTCCGCCACCTCGCGCGTGATTTGCAGCGCCTCCTCGAGCGACAGCTGCGGGTCGCGCCACAGCCGATCGCGCAGCGACGCGCCCTCCACGTAGGGCGTGACGTAATAGAGAAAGCCGGCCGCTTCCCCGGAGTCGTGGACCGCGAGGATGTGGGGGTGATTGAGCGCGGCCGCGATCTCGATCTCGCGCAGGAAGCGCTCGGCGCCAAGCGTCGTGGCGAACTCGGGTCGCACCACCTTGACGGCCACTCGGCGGTGATGCTTGAGGTCGTGGGCGAGATGGACCGTGGCCATTCCACCCTCGCCGAGCGGGCGCTCCAGGCGGTAGCGGCCAGCGAGGGCCTCCGCGACGCTCTCGTGCTGCGGGATCATGGGCAGAATATGCGTTCGTGACGCGGAACCGCGAGTTCCTTCAGCACGTACGCAGCCGGATGGGTCCGGAGCGGAGACATGGGTTCCGCCAGACCGCGATCGTCCCGCGCCACTCTTCCCCAGGATGGTCCTCGCGGGGATGGTAGGCGATCACCGATGCGCCGTGCAGCGCCACGCAATCGTAGCTATGCGGGATGAGCCCACGGTCGCAGTTGGCACCGACGATGGCCAGCCGCGGCACCTGCAGAGTATCACGGTCGGGAAGCATCGCCACGAAGTAGTTCCGTGGCGTTGCCGGGATCTGCCAGCTGCGCATCTCGCCACCGGTAAGGCGGACCGGCACGGCCAGGTGCTGCCCGGGGCGAATCCCCTCGAGAGTAAATGCGGGCTGGTATACCTGCACGAACCAATGCGCCCAGGAGTCGCCGATGTAGATGTCCACCCCACTCACTCCCGGGGCCCGTGCACGGATGCGCCATCCCTCGAGTGTCAGAACCGTGCTGTCGTCTACAGAGACCTGCGATCACCGCTCCCCAGCTCCAAGCGCTTGTTAGGCGGGCTGCTCAGCGCGATGGCAGAATCTTGGCACCCCATGGATTATCGAGCGCGATGAGCCAGCGCCCGTCGCGCTGCTGGCGTAGGATGTCAGAGGATTCGCCGCTCATGACGACGGGGTGACCGTTCGGATCCATGCCGCGCAGGGTCCAGCGGCCCGCGTAGAGTGCAAGGTCGCCTGCCGCGATCACCTCCTGCGCCTCCGACCGGAGCGTGGGCTCGAGGGCGATAAACCTGGCAAGCGCCTCGCGGAGCTGGGTAGTTCCACAAGCCAGGCGGCCGGGTTGAACCACCAGCACTGCGTTCGTTTCGTAGAGCGCAAGCGCAGTCTCGAGATCGCCTCGGTTTATCGCCTGGGTGAGGTGGTCGACGGTATCGCTCGGTCCGGCCATGGGGAAGGGTCTCCTGAAGGCTCAAGCGCACGTTTGGAGTAGCGGTGCAGGCCGCCTAACGGATCGCGCTTAAGCTGCGGGCGACCCGCCCGCCGGCGCAAGGGTGTGGGACGAAGTCCCGTGCCAGCCAGGGCACAACACTTCTTTTGAAGCGATCACCGCCCGCCAGCTTCAAGCGCTTGTTAGGCGGCGCCCTCCTCCTTCGCCGCCACGACGACGGCTGGCTCGCGGCGGGACCGGCCGTCGTGACGTCAGCGCAGAGAGTCGTGAGGTGCCGATCGAACGTATCGCCAGAGCGCCCGGAGCTCGTTGTCCGTCATCTGCCCTCGGCTGACATGATGTGCGTTCCGTCGGGGCGTGCGCCAAACCGCATTGCCCGAATGAAATCGTCCTCGCTCCACGCGCGCAACGCGGCCGAGGTGAGGTTGGTGGCCCGTGGTGGTGGCCCGCCGCCCCCCGCCAGATCCGGTCCGTGACAGCCGTGGCAATACGCGATTCGGGCCAGATACCTTCCATATTCGACAGTCACGCCACGTGTTGGCGGAGGCACCGGGGGCCTCGAGTGGTCGATCCACTCGGCTGCGATCAACGGGCCCATGCGCGCTCCAAGATGCCGGTTGGCAGCAACGCGCGCCCGAGCAGGCCGAATTGAGAGGGCGGCAGTTCACGGTCCACCGGCGGTACGGATTTGAGAAAAACGATCAGCGCTGCAAGATCCGCATCGGCCATGTCGCGGAAGCGCCGGGCAGGCATCCACAGCAGGCTGCGGCCGCCAGGCCCTACTCCGTGCGTAATCGTCCGCACCCAATCGGCGTCCGTGTACGCGGCGACGACCCCACCGCGGCCCGGCGTGATGTTGTCGGCGACAAGCCGTCCGAGCAGCGGGGTGTCACCCAGGACGGCTCCGCCGAAGTCGTATCCGTGACAATCGACGCAGCCAGCGACCGCGACGGCAAGGTGACGGCCTCGCCGGATCACGGGCGAATCGCTGTGCAGGACAGGCACGACCACGGCGACGGCGTATTGGCGGTTGATCCGGCGGTTCGCGACAACCGACGACACCACGCCGGCGGTCAAAGCCAGTCCGCACGCACCGTGACAGCCATCGCGCGCGCGCGAGCGTGCCGCAGGCACGCGAAGAGGTTGGGGGCCCTGTCGGTTCGTGACAGCGCGGACGGCGAGCAGCGGATTGGTAATCCGCTGTGCGCGTGTAACCTCTTGCCGTAGAGCCTCATCGGCACCGACCGTGCCGCTACTGTGCCGTTAAGCGCGGCGAGGCGAGGGCGTGGCGGGCGAGTGCGGCAGCGCGCCGCCGAGAAGCTGGAGTTCACAGCTGTTCGCCGCGTCGCGGGCATAAGGGGACGTTTCAGTCAGTTGGACTTTTCTTGATTTGCCCCCCCCGGTCTCGAATCGACCGGGCGCGTATGGGATGGGGCGCCTTGCACCACCCAGCGGCCAATGAAGCGAGGGCAGAGCGAATCCCGTGGCAGTTGAGCCCTGAGCGGATGACTGACAAACAGGATAGCGAGAAAGACCCCCCCGAGCATCCTCAGTCGGGCGCGTGCCAATAGAACGACTCACGCGCGGAGAACAGAGTCTCACCGCGCGTATTTGTGATCGTGATCAAGGCACTCAGGACCGGCGTGTCGAGGCTGCTCGTGACATAGCGTGACGTGAACCGGCCATCGATCGTGACCACGCCAACGCGCTCGAACTCGCAGCGCAGGTGCACCGCATCCTGGCCAATCCGTGCATCTTCACACCCCACTTCCTGCCGTGTCCCGATACGCGAGAACGTCACAAAGGGTTCGGGACGCAGCGTCAGGCGAGTGAAGCGCCGATCGGAGACCGTGAACTGGTAGGTCGGCTCGTAGTACCCCTCGGCCTCTGACTGGAGGGGCCGAGGCGGTGGGTTCGGGGGCGGTGCCGTGTTCGGTTGCTCGGTGACCACAGGCGCTGGCGCCGGGAGGCGCAGAATCACGAACGCCCCGGCGCCCACAAGCGCCAGGAGGATGCCGCCAACGACGATCGTGCGGCGACGTCCAAGTATGATCGCCCACAGGCGTTGTGACATTGCTCGGAGACGTCCCAGGATCGCCTGGAGGTGTTGAACGACCTGTCGGCGTGCAGAGACATCCTCGCTGTGCGCAGTCTCTT
>QHTT01000071.1 GCA_003220935.1 Gemmatimonadota bacterium | reverse complement strand
GTGGGGCGCGAGCGTGCCGGACTCATTCGGAAACGGGGATACGCAGAGCTGGCTCCGGATCTACTCGCCGAGATCCTGTCGCCCGATGACAGACCAGCGGAGGTGCTCGCCAAGGTAGCGGACTGGCTCGCCGCCGGCACGAAGCTCGTGTGGGTGATCGATCCAGAGCGGTCGGAGGTCCGGGTATACCGTCAGGATGGGAGCCTCTCCGTCCTACGAGAGGGCGACTCGCTCGACGGCGAGGACGTGTTGCCGGGATTCACCTGCCCGCTGAGCGACGTACTCGCTTGAGGGGTCGGACGGACGCACCGGCCCGTCCGCCCCCGTCAAATTGCCGCGACGTTCCTACCGCCCGCTCGGCGCGCGGGTCGACATCCAGAGATCCTGCACCCCCAGACCGCCCGACCGGATCGATGTGAAGATCAACATCCTGCCGTCGCGCGACAGACTCGGCTGCGAGTCGATGTCGGGCGTGTTTATCGGTGCGTCCAGATGGACCGGTGAAGACCAGGGGTCGTGGACAGTCTGACGGGTGAACACCCACAAATCGAGATTGCCGAACGACCCGCTGCGCGACGAGGACAAGAACAGCTCCAGCCCATCCGTGCGCACGGCTACCTTTTGGTCGGCGCCGGTTGGGTCATTCAGCTCGGGCACGGCGACGGCAGGACCAAGCGGCACACCGTCGTTCGTGAGCGAGACGCGGTAGATGTCGAGGCTGCCGCCCGCCGGAGTCCGGTTAAAGTTGGGCTCGCCCCCTTCGCGCACGTAATACGAGCCGTTCTCGGCCCCCGCGGTATTCACGTCGGGGCCAAGGTTGACTGGGGGGCCCCAGGTGTCACCATCCGCGCCCGTGCTCACTCGATGCGACACGTAGATGTCGGCACTGCCAAGACCGCCTAGGCGCGTGCTGTAGAAAAACAGCAGGCGACCGTCTTCCGACATTGTCGGTGCGGCCTCGATCGCGTCGCTGTTGATCGGGGCGCCAAGGTCGCGATGATGGCCAGTGCACCAGGACTGGCGGGGTATCGGGTAGTCATAGAACCTCCCTCTGCCGGCGGTGAGCTACCGGGGCGAGCCGACCCCCGGGCGATACAGCGAGCGGATCCGCTGGGCGCGGAAGACGTAGCCGGCGTTGCCCTCGATGCGCCACACGACTTGCCCTGAGGCGTCGTACTCCTCGACGCGCCCCGCCGGCCCGAACGACACCAGCGTGCGACCACCGGGGAGATCTTGTGTACTGCCGCCGAGCGCCGCGGTCACGGCGGGACTCGACCCGTACGAGCCCGTCTGCCGGGCAGTGCGCAGTGGCGCATCGTATTCGTAGCGCTCGGCGCGCGAGCCGGAGGGATCACCGAGGTTGTCGAGCAGCAGCAGGTGATCCGGCGCGGTGAGCCGCACTCCGTGTTGGAAGGAGAAGGCCAGGGCACCGGCATCCTGGAAGGTGAACTGGTTCTTGAGGCCGCCCATGCGCCACAGCACCGCGCCAGTTCGCGTGTCGATCTTGGTGATCTCACTCAGGCTGCGGAACGAGACGATCAGGTTGCCATCTGAGTCCAGGTCCAGTGAATTCCCGTGCGTCCAATTGACGTTCGCGCCAGTGCGACTCGCCGGATCGAGATCCGTGATGTCGAAGTGATCGAACGGGCTCCACCGGAATAGCAGCTCGCCCGCCGAGCTGATGTGCTGGACGACGGTGCCCATCACTTGCGCGTTCGCGACGCCGCCCAGCCCGGAGAGATCCATGGTCCGCATCTCGTCGCACATGACCCAGTACGACCCGTCCAGCTCCGCGATGAGATCGTGGAAGCGGGGTTGCAAGCCGCCCGCGCACCCGAAGGTCCGCGTCACGTTGCCGAGGGGGTCGATTTCGACCCATGGCTCGAGATCCGTCCGGTCGGGGGTCGGCGGACGGGCGTAGTAGCGTCCCGTGGGCTCGGCTTCAAAGTTGAGCCCCGGGCCGTTGAGGAAGCGGTGGTACCACACGACGCGGCCGGTATTGTCGATGACGAGACCGTACAGCGCGGCGGCGAAGACGACATAGCCGGGTGAGGGATCCGAGCCGCTGGCGACGTACCGTGGCAGCTCCGCGGGTAGCGCGCCGGTCGTCAGCGTGAGCGTATCGCCGCCGGCGACCTGGCCGCCGCCGTAAGCGACGACGCGCAGCATGTAGCGGGTTTCCGGAGCGAGCCCGAAGAGGGGGACGGCGGCGGAGTCGGCCAGCGTGGTCACCGCCGGGGTAGCGCTGTCGAGCGCCGCACCGGCCAAGCCATAGCCCACCGCGACGCTGTCCGCGAAGCGGGCGCGCGCGGTCACGACGGCGGCCAGCACATTGTCGGGATTGGCCGTCACCGCGCTCGCGACGACGACGGGAGGGGGAGGACCCGGCCGCACCCCGTCGTCGATCGAGCAGCCGATAGCGACAAGCAGCACTACCGCCCGCGCCACGGCGCGGCCTGCGTCACGGCCGCCAGACGGGTGCATAATCGGGACCGCTCGTGATCCTGGTCATCCCCGTGCCGTCAGCGTTCATCACCAGCAGCCCACTCGAGTAGCAATTGCCGGAGACACAGGAAGCGAAGTCCGCGAACAGGAGCTTCGTGCCGTCCGGCGACCAGGCGGGATCTGAGGCCAGGATTCCGGGGCTGACTGGCACGACGTTGGTCCCGTCGGGGCTCATGACGGCAAGCTCGTACCGCCCGCTGTACCGCGTGGTGACGAAGGCAATCGTCGACCCCTGCGGGTTCCAGGCGGGCCCGGCATCCTGCGCCGGATCGCTCGTCAGGCGAACGAACCCCGTGCCGTTCGCGTTGATGACGCAGATGTCGTTATTCCCGCTGACCACGGAGCATGTGAAGGCGAGCTTGGTGCCGTCCGGCGACCAGGTGGGCTTTGAGACGGATTGTGGGCTGTCCGTAATGAGCGTCGGGGCCGAGCCGCCGGCAGCGTTGATGACCCACAGTCCGGGGTGACCACCGCGTGAGCTCGTGAACGCGATCTGCGTCCCGTCCGGCGACCAAGCCGGCTCAGCATCGGAAGGATCGCTCGTGAGCTGCACGAGCCCCACCGCCAACCCGGTCGGGTAGCAGTAGTAATAATAGTAGTCGTAGCAGCTGAGCGCCGCGAACGCGAGCTTCGTACCGTCCGGCGACCACGTCGGCCCGGTGCCCGGCGCGAAGCTGACCGTGTTCGAGCCGTCTGCGTATGCGACGTTGATTGTCGGGTTATCCTGCACCGCCCGGCCGCGCTGGAATGCGATCTTTTCGACGTGCACGCAGGTCACCGCGAAGGCGGTGCGCGCGGTGTCCCTCGTGGTGCCCCCCGTCGTCACGTGCACGGTGCGCGGGTTGTCCCCGGCGATCGTGCAGTTCGTCGCGGCGCCGAAGAGTATGACGGTGTGATCCCCCCCGCTTACCCCTTCGATGACGGCTGCCCCGTTGGGAGCAAGCGGCTGCTGCTGCCCGTTGTCCAGGAGCACGGTGTAGCCGTTCGGATCGAGATCGATTCCCGACGTCGGGGCCGTGACCTGGACGGTTCCGGTTACCGCGACACAGGTCACTGCGAACGTCGTCCTGGCCGTGTCGCGCGTAACCCCGCCTGCCGTCACATGCACGGCGCGCGGGTTCTCCCCCGCGATCGTGCAGTTCCCCGGCGCCCCGACCAGACGGACGCTGTGATCCCCGGCGGTCAGCCCCCCGATGGTCGTGGCTCCGTTCAGCGGCAGCGGTGCCAGCGATCCGACGTCAATCAGGACGGTGTAGCCGTTGGGAGCGACATCGACGCCCGAGGTCGCGGCTGTCACCTGGACGCTGCCGGTCAGCGCCACGCAGGTCACCTGGAACGTGGTCCGTGCGGTGTCGCGCGCGGCGCCGCCGGTGATCACATGCAGCGTGCGGGGATTGTCCCCGGCGACCGTGCAGTTCCCGGCGGCGCCCGAGAGCACCACGCTGTGGTCTCCCCCGGCGAGACCGTCGACAGTGACGGTCCCGGCTCCTAGGAGCAGCCGCAGCGACCCGCCATCGATCTGCAGTGCGTAGCCGTTGGGATCGAGATCGATTCCCGAGGTCGCCGTCGTGACCTGGATGCTGCCGGTCGCCGCTCCGCACGTCACCTGGAACGTCGTCCGGGCGGTGTCACGCTTGACCGCGCCCGTCGTGACGCTCACGGTGCGCGGGTTATCGGGTGCGATCGGACAGTTCGCCGCCGCGCCGGTCACGGTGACCGTGTGGCTCCCCGCGCCGAGACCCTCGAACCTGGCGGCGCCGTTCACGGCGAGCACCTGGGAGGCGCCACCGTCCACCTGCACCGTGTAGCCGTCCGGATCGAGATCTATCCCGGACGTGGCCGCGGCGACTTCGATGACCGCTGTCGTGGCGACGCAAGTGACCTGGAACGTCGTTCGCGCGGTGTCGCGTTTGACCGCGCCGGTCGTGACGCTCACCGTGCGCGGGTTGTCGGCGGCGACGGGGCAGTTCGTGGCGGCGCCCGCGAGCGTGACAGTATGGCTTCCTCCTTGGAGTCCCTCGAACCGGATGGTGCCGTTCACCGCAAGGGCCTGGGCTGTGCCGGCGTCCACCTGGATGGTGTAGCCGTCAGGATCGATGTCGGCTCCGGACGTCGCAGTGGTGATCTCGATCGTGCCGGTGACCGCGACGCACACGACCGCGAATGCGACTTGCACGGTGTCGCCTGCCCGCACGGTGACGCCGCGGGGATTTTCCCCGCTCGCAGTGCAGTTAGCCGCCAGGCCTGACAGAGCCACCGTGTGAGATCCAGTCCCTAAGTCCCGCAGCAGCAGCGTCGCGTTCACGCCGACGGTCTGCGGAGCGGCACCGTCCAGCGTGACGGCGTAGCCGTCCGCATCCGGGTCGGCTCCGGTGGTCGTGAGCGCGACGCGGATCGCGCCGGTGGTGGGGACCAGTGGCCCCTCCCCGCAGGCGGTGGAGAGGGCGGCGGCGAGGGCCACGAGTGCGAGGCGAGTGCGCATGGACGGCTCCAGGATCTGCGCGCTACGATGGGCTGGCGGGAGCAAGGACCGGTCAAGTGGCGTGCGGGACGACGCGATGTTCACGTCATGCTACTTTCCATCAACCACCCCGCAGCAAATGAAAACCGGCCGAACGGGTGTGCCCCACTCAGCCGGTTTCGCGATTCGCTCCCCCCGAGGCATGGGCGAGCCGCACGACATCGCGCCTCGGGGTTCATAGCATCTGAGTCAGTTTCAATCTGCACCAATCGGCGTGGCTGTCAAGCGGCGCTTACCGTTACTGCTTCAGGGTTGTTAAGGCAGCTACCAAGCTGCCGAGGATCGCTCTTGCTCTAGTCGACGTCATTATGCGCGCCCGCTCAGCGAATGATTCCCAACGCCCGGGCGACGTTGATGCGCCCCTTGCCGTAGTACGGATCAGTCCCGGGCTCGCCGAGGTCATCCGCTGACTGAAGAATCCGGGCCCTGATCAGTGCGGGATTGCCGTGACCCAATTGCGCCACGAGCAACGCCGCGAGCCCGGCGACGTGCGGCGCGGCGAAGCTCGTGCCACGGCTGTGGGTAATGGCCAGACCGGCCAGGCAATCCGGGCGACCAGCAGTCTGCGACGGCGTGGTCGTGCACGGCAGCCAGACGTTGACGATGGGAGGAGGGCCGGCACCTGCGGGCGCGGCGACGCTGACCGCCGAGCGGCCGAACGCGGTGTACCAGGCCGGTGCGTCCACGTTCTGCCACGGCCCGTTGACCCCGGCGGCGCCGGTCGGTCCGGTCCCGGCCACGCAGATGGCGTTGGCGGCCTCACACGGCAGCCGGACGAGATCGCCGTTGTGATCGAGGTCGGCGCCGTCATTGAAGGGGACCGTGACGAGCAGCGCGCCTTTCCGGAAGGCGTAGTTGACCGCCCGCTCGAACGCCGCCACGACACCGGGATGCTTGCTCTTATCGAACTCGCGGCCGTCGCTGATGTTGATCACGTCGGCGCCCTGGTCTGCGGCGTACATGATGCCGCTGAGGAAGCGGCTGGCAGAGCTCGCCCTGGTCGAGTCGTTGATCTTCACGGCGAGGAGTGTGACGTATCGGTTGATCCCGGCCAGGACGTTCGCATTGCTCGCGACGATGGACGTCACGAAGGTGCCGTGACCGTGGAGGTCGCTGAATGGAAGCCGGCCGGGAAAGTGCCGGGTAACGTCCTCGGGGACGAACGACGTGGAGTGCTCGAGGTCCACGAGCCCCGCGAGGTCCGGAAGCAGATAGTCGATGCCGCTGTCGAGGATCGCGACCTTGACATCGCGGGAGCCGAGGAAGCCAGCGGCCCACGCCTGGTTCGCGAACACCGCCCGCATGTTCCATTGCCGCGCGTAGAACCGGGCCGTCGTCGGCGACGCCGTCGCGTCCGCGGGCACGGCCGCCTCGCTCGTCGCTTGCTCTGTGGGATCGTCCGTGGCCTCGTTGTCATCATGCCCGCGTGTGATCGGGTCGGGCTCCACGGCCCGGATGTCCGTGCCGGCCGCCAGCTCAGCCGCGCCAGTCTCTGACAGACCAGTCACCGCGGCCACGCCGATGTTGTCGAGCGAGGTCTCGAGGGAGCCGCCTAGCCGCGCCGCTCGCTCGCCGAAGTCGGCGGGCACCCGCTCGGCCGTGAAGACCACGAGATGGCGGCCCGCCGCGTCGGCGGGGGTCACACTCGCGGCGAGCTTCCCCCGGGCGCGTGCCTCGGTCGGCACTGGTTGATCGTAGCAGGCCTGGAGCCCCAGGGCGGCGCCCAGTGCGATGAGCTGCGCAGCATGGCGGTTCATGGCTTACCTCCCGTCCGTGTCGACGGCCGAGTGGCCGGCCCTCGCGACGTCGAGCCGTGAGGCGGCGTGGTGGGGCCGAGGGGGCGTCGAGGAGCCGCCATCCTGGATGGCAACGTCGCAGCTCGCTTGGGAGAGGACATAATGTTCACCCCTCGATCGGCAGCTGGCCGTAAGGTAGACCCCACTCGCGCGATGCTGGCGCCCGGCGGCGGCGTCGGGAACACCTCGTTTGACCAGTCGGAATACCCGCCGTCCTTGATGGCCACGACAAAGTACCCGTAGCAGTAGGTGCAGTACGGGTCCACGTACTGGAAGGTGCTGGTGTTGGACCCAAGCGAGGCCACGGGGTACACGTTGCAGCAGCCATCGTCCGCCCACAGCTCATAGCCATCCTCCACCGCGGAGTTATCGCTCCAGGCGAGGTCGATGGTCACGGCATCGAGAGCAACCACGGTCAGGTTCGTGGGGCCTGCTGGCGGCGTCGTGCAGGCTGTATTCGAAGGTGGCGAGTCGCCGAGGTTGTTGAATGCGAACACTCGATAGCACGCCTGCTGCTCGGCGGAGAGTCCCTGGTCGTTGACGTCGTACCCGTCTACGCCGGTGGTGGCCGCGGCAGCCCAGCTCGCTCCGCCGTCGCTCGAGCGTTCGATGCGGAATCCTGCCTCGTTGCTGGACTGGTCGAGCCACGAGCCGTACACGCTGCTGCTCGACGTCGGTTGCACGCCCAGGCTCGAGGGAGCGATGGGCGGTGTCGTGGCGAGCACCACCTGGACGGGGTCCGTGTCATAGGACGACCCGCCATCCTTCGTCGCGTGCACGGCATACCAGTACGTGTTGTCGGGCGTCAGCCCAGCGTCGTGGTAGCCGGTGGTGTTGGCCGGCAGCGTCACGACGATGCTCCAGTCGGCCCCGCCACCAGCGCGCCACACCCCGAACCCATCTTCGACCGCGGAGTTGTCGGTCCACGTCAGGTCCACGGCGGTGCCACCAACCGGATTCGCCTTGAGGTTCGTCGGCATGGCCGGCATTGCGGTGCAGTCGACGTTGGACGGGTCGGAATCGCCGTACGAGTTCACGGCAAACACGCGGTAGCAGGCCGGCCTGTCGTCGCCGGGGTACGGGTAGTTCACGAGGTAGTCCGCGAGGGACGTCGCGTTCGCGCTCGTCGTGCCGGCGCTCGTCCAGGGACCGGTGCTCGCGGCGGCGCGCTCCACGCGGAACCCGGTCTCGTCGGTCGAGTTGTCAGACCAGGTGACGTCGAACCTATAGAAGCGTGGCACGGCGTTCACAGCGGATGGCGCCGGAGGGACCGGTGCAGCCGGCGTGGTCGCGCAGGCGGTGGTGGAGAACGGGGAGTAGCTCTTGTTGGGCCCGCTCACCCTGAACGCACGGACCTTGTAGCAGGACTCTGACGAGCCCGAAAGCCCCCCGTCGCTGTAGCTGGTGACGCCGGCCCCCGTCGAACCCCGCAGCGCGAAGGTGCCGCTCGGCCCCGTGGTCGAGCGGTAGACCTCGAAGCCGCTCCCGTTTTTCGAGTTATCCTGCCAGGCGAGGTTTATCTGGCTGAACCAGACCGCTGTGGCGGTGAGGACCGCCGGAGTGCTCACGACGGCGAAGCTCGGCGCGAGCGGCTGGCGCCCGTCACAGCCGCCGAGCGCGAGCAAAAGGAGCGAGCAGGCAAGCGAAGAAAGGCGCGACGTTGTGGTCATGGCACGACCTTCCTTTCGTTGGCCTCGCACTGACGGTCGGGGAATCATCGGCCGGAGGCGGCAAGAGGGAGTCAAGCGAGGGGTGCAGATGCGGCTCCCGCCGCTGGGGTTGATCCCCGGGCGGCGATCGTCAGGGCGGAGCGGCTTACGCTGGTCGCAGTCGCAGCCAGAAATGGTCAGCCGCAGCACCGAGCCAGCAAGAGAGAAGTGGCGCAGAGTGAGCATGGCACGCTCCGGAGAGGGTTCCGCGCGGCCGACATGGTGCAGCCGGCGCCCGCACGTTCACCTCACGTTGGACGGACGCGCGATGCCGATTGCTCGAGGCAGAAGATGTGTAGCGAGGGAATGACTTGTCGCCCCATCCGAAGTCCACCGTCCGCGGTTTGATTCACGGCTGCCCCGCGACCTTCACTGGCATGCTGCTGTCGATCTGCGAGCCGTTGCCGAGCTGGCCGTAGAAGTTGCTGCCCCAGCAGAACGCGACCTGGCTGGTGGTGACGCCGCAGACGTGTTCCCGACCGACGCTCACGGTCCTGAAGACGAGCCCACCGGTCACGACCACAGGGGCCGCCGATCCGGCGCCCCAGCAGTAAGCGGATCCGCTGGTCGTGATACCGCACGTGCGAGTTCCACCGGCGCTCACTGTACTCAAGCTCAGCCCACCGGTCACCGGCACCGGGACCGAACTGGAGTTGTTCGATCCGTCGCCAAGTTGGCCGACAGAATTGAAACCCCAGCAGTATGCTGCTCCCGTGGTCGTGAGACCGCAGGCGTGGCGGCCGCCGACGCTCAGGAAGGAGAACGTTAGCCCGCCGCTGACCGCCACGGGGACCGTGCTGCAGGGGTCTCCATATGGGGAACAGTGCTCCGGCCCGTCCGTGGTACCGATTCCGAGCTGGCCGGCGGTGTTATCTCCCCAGCAATAAGCGGCTCCGCTCGTGGTGAGCCCGCACGCATTGTTGTCTTTGCCAGCCGCCATAGTGAAGGTGAGCCCACCGGCCACGGGCCGAGGGTTCACCCAGCGGGAACCGTCGGCTGGGCCGCCAGTGCCGAGTTGGCCAAAGCCGTTCCACCCCCAGCAGTACGCAGCGCCGTTGCTCTCCACACCGCAGGTGAAATTCTCACCGGCACTCAGCGAGGAGAACGTGTGGCCGGTCACCGGTTCGGAGGGAGCCATCCCTCCGCCTGGAATGCCGAGCTCGCCGGAGGCGTTTTCTCCCCAGCAGTATGCGGCTCCTGTCGTGCTGAGGCCGCAGGCGTGTTGCTCCCAACCAGTCACACTTGTAAAGCTGAGGCCGCCGATCACCGCCACTGGCACCGTGCTGCAACCGTAGCTGCCGATCGCGCTGCAGCTGTCAGGCGAATGCTGGGTGCCGATACCGAGCTGGCCCGCGGAATTGTCGCCCCAGCAATACGCAGCTCCGCTAGACGTCACGCCGCAGGTGAACCCTGTGTTCGCGCTCACTGACAGCCACTGGAGCGCAATGACCGTGATCGTCGCGCTGCCGTCCACGCCCTCGCTCGTCGCGGTTACTCCGGCCGACCCCACGCCTGCAGCTGTGACCAGGCCGTTCGCGTCGACGGTTGCGACGGCCGGATCACTGGTCCTCCAGGTAATCGCGCGCCCGGAGATCCCTCTCCCGCTCGCGGAGCGGAGCGTTGCAGTCAGCTGCAGCGTCGCCTGGAGAGGCAGGGTGTCTCGATCTGGCGCAATCGTCACCGTGCCCACCGCCAAGGGCGGGCCGACGGTGACCGCCGCCGTCCCCCTCGCCGACCCGCTGGTTGCGGAGATGGTCACGTTGGCTTGTGTCACGCCGGTAACGATCGCGTACCTCGGCTGTTGGGGCCCCGCAGGCGCCGCAGTGGCCCCCGCTGGATCACTGCTGGTCCAGGTGAGCGATGGGTTGTTAATCGTCCGGCCGTCGGCGTCCCGCGCGGTCGCCAACAGGAAGAGCGTATCGCCCGCCGCGACCGTGGCCAGTGTGGGTGAGATGGACAACGAAACCGGAGGCTGTGCCTTCACGAAGACGCCCACCCCGGTACTCACGCCGCCCACGCTTGCAGACACCAAGGCGAACCCATCTCCCTGGGCGGTCACCAGCCCGGCCGGGGAGACCGTCAAGATGGTGGGATCGCTGCTTGACCACGTGACGGGCTGGTTTGTCAGCAGGTTCCTCGCGCGGTCGCGCACCGTCGCCGTCAAAGGATAGGTTGCTCCAACTACCAGGACGACTTGCGAGTCCGGTGCGATCCGGATCGAGTCAGGCGGCCCAATCGTTGACTGACCTGTGGTGAACGTCACGGTGTCTGGCGCTGCCAGCAGGTCGCCACTGAGGTCGCGCAGTTGTTGAGTCACCACGAGCAGATAGTCGGTCGCGGCGCCCAGTGGGGCATCGGGCGCGAACTCCACACTCAGATGCGTCGCATCGAGCGACGGGTCGAGGAAGCGCACGGTCCCACCCACCGCGGTCTGCCCTCGCAGCAAGCGGATGGACCCCGCGCTCACCGTGGCTCCATCCACGGGCTCGCTGAAGACGATCACGATGCTCGCGTTGAGGGGCTGGTCCCGTTTGCGGGGAGGCGGATACGTGCGGACGACGATTGGTGCAAGAGCGACCGGTACGGCGACGCGCCGCTGGAAAACCGTTCGTGCATTGGCGTCCGTGACTTGGACGTCGACGGAGTCGCCTGCGCGCGCGCCGAGCGGGACCGGATCGAACCCGCCGTCCGGCACCGCCGTCGTCACGGAGGCGACATCGCCCACTCGGCGCACGGTCGCACTCCTCCCTGCCGGCACTGTGCCCGGAGCCAGGGATATGTACGCTACGGTGCCGCCGCTGTCGGTGGCACCGGCGGGTCGAGCCAACGCCGAGCCTGCGCGGGCCGTGACGCCGGCTATCAGCGCGGGGTTGGAGACGACCAGGTCCTCCGGTGGCGGCTGTAGCTTCGAGTTGAGGCCCCCGGGATTGTCGGAGCAGCCGCCCAGCCAGCCCAGCGCGCTCAGTAGCGCGAGGGCGATCGCTTGCGAGCACCGGGGTTCGGGAATCGTCATAGCCCTACGGCTGCCCCTTCACCTTGACCGGTACGCTGCTGCCCGTCGTGGAGCCGTTGCCCAGCTGGCCGACGCCGCCGTCCCCCCAGCAATACGCCGTTCCACCAGCGCTAAGGCTGCAATTATGTGTTGCGCCCGCGCTGAGAGAGGAGAACGTGAACCCGCCAGCGACCGCCACGGGAACCCAATCCGCGTTGGTCGAGCCGCCCCAGCAGTATGCCGCTCCGCTGATCGTGATACCGCAGGTATGAGACTCGCCTGCGCTCACCGCGGCGAACGTGAGCCCACCGGCAACGGGGACAGGTACGGGAGCCGTGATGGTAAAGCCGGCTGAGCCGTTGCCCAGCTGGCCCGAAAAGTTCCATCCCCAGCAGTACGCAGCTCCACCTGTCGTGACGCCGCAGGTATGAGACTGGCCTGCACTCACCGACGTGAACGTCAGCCCGCCGGCAACAGGTACGGGAACCGAGCGAGCTGAGCTGTCGCCTACGCCTAGCTGGCCATAGTTGTTCCCGCCCCAGCAGTACGCGGCTCCACCGGTCGTGACCCCGCAGGCATGGTACCAACCGACGCTCAGCAAGCTGAACGTGAGCCCACCAGACACGGCCACGGGAACCTGGCTTTCAACGCCGGAGCCATCACCGAGTAGGCCCGGCCCGTTTGAGCCCCAGCAGTACGCGGCTCCACCGGTGGTGAGGCCGCAGGTAGATGCAAGGCCAACGCTGACTGCGGAGAAGGTGAGTCCACCACTCACGGCGACCGGGACCGAGTCGCTTTCGCTGGTGTTGAAGGGGCGCCAGTCTTGTTGCCTTTGGCCCCAGCAGTACACGGCTCCGGTCTCCGTGAGGCCGCAGGCATCGTCAAATCCGGCTGCTACGTAGCTGAACTTGAGGCCGCCCACGACGGCCACCGGTGCTGTGCTGCACGGCTCAACAAAGCCGTTGCCGCAGTCGTCGGGGCCTTGAAATGCGCCGAAGCCGAGCTGGCCGAAGAAGTTGTCTCCCCAGCAGTAAGCCGCTCCATCACTGGTAAGGCCGCAGGTATGTCGCCCGCCCGCGCTCACCGTTGCCAGGCTGATCGTGCGGACCGTGATTGCCACCGTGTCGCTAACTCCCTCCCTCGCCGCGATGACCTTCGCTGACCCCAGAGTCGCGCCCCGTACCATGCCGCTCGTGTCCACGGTCGCGACAGTCGCGTTGTCGCTCGACCACGTGATCGGGCGTCCGGAGATGATGCGACCGCTCGAGTCACGGAGCGTCGCGCGCAGCTTCGCCGCGCCCCCGACCACCACTGTCGCCGAATCGGGTACAATCGTCACCGATGCAACCGGTCGGGGGCTGACCGTGACCACCGTTGTGCCACGCGCCGTGCCGCTCGTGGCGGTGACCGTCACGCTGCCCGGACTCACGCCAGTGACCTTCCCGAGCACCGTCCCAGCCCCGTATCCATAGGCGGTGGCGGTCGCCACGGTCGGGTCACTACTGGTCCACTCCACATACGGAAACGGGTTGTTGATCACCCGCCCCGCGGCATCGCGGACCATGGCAGCGAGAATGAGGGTGTCGGACGCCGCAACCGTGGTCGGATTGGGCGCGATCGTGATCGACGCCGCGGGGTTGGGGGCAACGAACACGAAGACCGGCTTGCTCACCCCGCCCACGCTGGCGGTGACGGCGGCCCACCCATCGATGAGAGCAGTGACGCGCCCCGTGGGTGACACCGTGACCACGCTGTCCCTGTTGCTCGCCCACGTGACCGGCTGGTCGGTGATCTCATTCCCCCCCACGTCCCGAACCACGGCCGTCAACTGATAAGTCTCACCGGCGACAAGGAACAGACTGGAATCCGGTGATGCCCGGATCGAGGCCGGGGGTCCCGTCGATGACGCACCCGTCGTAAACTCGGCTGTGTCGGCCGCCGCCAGCGGATCACCGCTCAGGTCACGCACCTGCCGTGTCACCACGAGCTGATACTGCGTGTGCGGAGCCAGGGGACTGTCGGGGACGAACTCTACGCTCAC
The DNA here is from genome assembly GCA_003220935.1 of Gemmatimonadota bacterium. Lineage (GTDB taxonomy): Bacteria > Gemmatimonadota > Gemmatimonadetes > Gemmatimonadales > GWC2-71-9 > 20CM-4-69-16. The sequence goes on along the minus strand of QHTT01000071.1, from coordinate 76,871 downwards.
GTGGCTGGCGTCGAGGGACGGGTCGAGGAACCGCACGGCTCCACTGACGGCGTTCGATCCGCCGAGCAAGCGAATCGAGGTGGGAGTCGTCGACGCACCGTCGACCGGCTCGCTGAACACAACGACGAGCGACGCATTCAGCGGCTGATCCCGCTTGCCGTGCGGCGGCTCGGTGCGCACCACGACCGGCGGCCGAGTGGCCGCCACGCCGATGCGCATCTGTGTCACGACTCCACCCCCGGCATCCCTCACCACGACTTCGACGGAATCGCCCACGCGTGCCGGGACGACAACGGGGTTGAACCCGCCATCGAGGACAGCCGTAATCGCCCTGGGTTCGTCTCCGACTCGGCGGATGGCCGCGCTAGCGCCGGCTGGGACGGAACCCGTGGTCAAGGACACGTACACCACACTATCCCCTGCACCGGCCGCCAGACCCTGTGCCCCGGTCCTCGCGGCGGCTCCGGCCAGCGGAACGGGGTGCGAGACGATCAAGCCCTGGGAAGGCAGGGAGCAGGAAAGGCATGGGCCGGAACTATCGGAGCACCCGCCTATGAACGCGAGGGCGACCCACCCGACAACGGCGGTGCCTAGGTTGAGCGTCCGTTCAGCGAGCACAGTGACCTTTCACGTGGTTCCCTATACGACGGACACCACGCTGGTGCTTGCTCACTGGGAGCCCTCCACCACGACTAACCCTCCCCAATGGAACGGGTGCGCGGAGGCTGGCGCCGACAGCAGCGCGCGCTGAGCTCGGGCGAGCGCTCGTACAGGATCAGCGGCGGATTGGTATCCTTCGTAAAACCGCTCCATCAGCGCGGCCGTCGCCTGGTCTTCCACCGGCCAGAGCGTTGCGACGACATTCGCCGCCCCGGCGTACAGGAACGCACGCGTGAGTCCGATCCAATCGTCCCCCGTCGGCACATCTCCGAGGGCCCCGGCGCCGAGGCCCGTCTGGCACGCCGAGAGGACGACCAGCTCCGCCTGCAGCCGCAGGCCAAACACCTCGTGAACCTCGAGCCGCCCGTCGTGCCCGTCACCCGGCGCGAGCTCGACGAACGAAAACAGCGGGTTGCGCTTGTTCAGGACGCCGTAAGTGGCGAGGTGCAGCACGCGCTGAGCAGGTGCCGCTCGCCGGAACGCCGCTTCGGTTGCCGTCTCGCCCACGAGCACCTGCGTCGCCGCTCCCATGGCCCGGGCGATCACGGCGACCTCTTCGCGGGAGGCCGGCAGGGCATCGGGCCGCGGTGCGAGGGCGAGCACCCCGGCCCCAGCGCGGCTCGCCGGCCGGTCGCCGAGCGCGAGCCAGACCGATGCCGACGGCGTCACGGCCAGCTCGTAACGCTCGATCAGGAATCGGCCTTCCCCGTTGCGCTCGATCAGCGCTGCGAAGGGCAGATAGTGCAGCTCGGCGTGGGGGACGAGCACGAGCCGGGTCTTGCCCGCGAGCAGGCCAGTCTCCTCGACCGCTGCGATCAGGTATTCGTGGAGTTGTCGCAGCGGCCCGCGCCACAAAGAGTCGGAGGGGAGATGGGGCGTGAGAGCCAGCGTGCCGCGCGCGAACCCGACAAGCCGGGCGAGGTCGCGGCGAGCGATCCCGAGCTCGACGCCGGCGACGCTATCGTGCGTAACAACGAACGCAACCGAGCCCGAGTCGCTGACCAAGTACTCGATGAACGCCTCGTCGGCAGCGAGGCGCCGCGCCACGTCCCGCCAGGTCGCCGGCGCGGGGGCGACGAGTGCGGCGTGCCGCGGCGCACGCTCGCGCATCTCGATTAGCAGGTCGGCGTACGACTCCTGGGCACGCGCCAGCGTCTCGCGGGCTCCGGGCGCCGGTCCGGGCGGGGGATCCGCGCCGCGCAACCCTCCGCCGCCCGGCGTCCCACCCTCGACCTCGTGCGTCAGCTCCGCGATGCGGTGGCGGAGATCCTGCTCGCGGGCCACGAGCTCGGCGGTCGTATCGGCCAGCGCGTCGACGCGGCTGCGCACGAGCAGCTCGAGCGTTTCCCGCGCGCGCAGCCGCTCGCTCGTCTCGAACGCTGCGCCGACCCGCCCCCGGGCGTGCTCGAGCAGCGCCAGCTGCGCGTAGACCTCCCACTTGTCGGCGAAGAAGGCCGAGCGTCGCTCCGGCAAGGCGAGCGAGCGACTGGGCCGCTCGATTTCCGCCAGCGCGGCGCGGAGCTGGCGGACGGCCGAGTCCACCGCCCCCCGGGCTCGGAGCGCGAGCCCGAGCCCCGCGTGGAGGCGCCACGCCACCTCCGGCGCGACGCGCCCTTCGACCAGTGCGAGCGCCGCGCGATAGAGCGACTCGGCGACAGCAGGCGACCCGGCTCCGGCTTCGAGCGCCGCACGCTCTCCCAACGCAGCGGCTTCAGCGACCGGGTCGCCCACACGCTTCAGATCTGACACCGCGCGCGCGAGCTGGCGCCGCGCCTCCACCGTGTCGCCCCGCCCGAGCGCCCCTTCGCCGAGCAGCAGACGAGTGAGCGCCGCACCGCGCTCGTTGCCGGAGGACCCTTGCGTCCGGAGCGCTGCTGCGAGCAACACCTGCGCACGGGGATAGTTTTCGCGCTCGAGCAAGAGGAGACCGCGCCCTTGCTCCGCCTCGGCGGCGCCGCCTGGGTCGCCCGCTTGACGGTACAGGAACTCCGCGCGAGCGTACAGCCGCTCCGCCTCGCCCAGCATGTTCAGCTGCCGCGCCAGATCGGCGCCCTCGAGCGCGACGCCGGCACGAGCAGCGGGCGGCGCACGCGCCGAATCAGCAAGCCGGTCGGCGTGGCGCAGCTCGTCCAGCGCGCCCTGTAGCTCCCCCATGGCGGCGAGCGCCCCGGCGAGCTCGCGCCGCACCGCTAGGGCGTCCGCGAGCGGCCCCGTGCGGTCGTAGATCGACAACGCCTCGCGCAGCGCTGCGGCGCCAGCCGGATAATCGCCGCGGCGCAGCTCGAGCTGCCCGAGCCCGTGCAGCGCGTCCGCAGCGTCGGCCCACGCCTCGCGCGCGCGCCACGTCGCGAGCGCATCCTGGTACAGCTGCTCGGCCCGGGCGAAGTCGCCGGCGAGGCTCGCGAGCCCCGCGAGATTCACCAGGTTGGTCGCCGCGACCTCGTCACGCCCGTCCCGCCGGTTGAGCGCGAGCGCCGCCTCGAACTGGCGGCGCGCTTCGTCGAGGTCACCCACGCGTTGGGCCAGCAGGCCGAGGTTGTTGTAGCCGGCGGCCATGCCGCGCGTGTCCCCGATCCGGTCTTGCAGGGCGCGGGCCTCGGCGTAGCGCTGGCGCGCCGCCGCCAGATCGCCCCTGTCCTCGCTCACGCCGGCGAGCGCCACGACGGCGTTCGCCTGGGTGCGCACGTCGCCGACGGCGGTCGCCAGGGCGCGCGCCCGCTCCAGGTATACGACGGCGCTGTCGAGCCGGCCCTCGGCGAGCAAGCCCGCGCCGATGTTGCCCGATACCGTCGCGATGCCGGCGGTGTCGTGGATCGCGCGCGTGCGCGCCAGCGCCCGTCGCCACACGCTGATCGCCGCGGCCGGTCCGTCCCGGCCGTAGGCCGCGATGCCCGCGCGCCGCACGCTGTCGACCCAGACCTTACTGGCGCGCTGCAGGGTGGGCCGGGCGGCGAACCGCTCCACCTCCCGCAGCAGGAACGAGTCGCGCCACCCCACCGCGTAAGCGGCTGCGAGGTGATGCGCCACGGCGAGCTGGTCGTCGCGTGCACTAGCGGTCGGGCCTTTCACCACCTGCCGCAGCGCGTCGGTCACCGCGTCGCGCACCGCGAACGGACGGGCCAGCACGGCGGCGGCCAGCGCGGAGTCGGGGAGGTGGCTCGCCAGCAGCCGCAGCGTGTCCGCCGCCGGCGATTGGGTCGTCAGCGCCGCAATCACGAGCAACGGCCCGATCGTCGTCACCGGAGCAGGCCGCGCGCGATCGAGAACTGGACGAGCTCGGAGGCCGACCAGCGATCCCACCCGGTGCGCGCCTCCACCTTCCAGAGGTACGGATGATCGGGGATGAGAGAGATCGAATCGGGGAGCGCCACCGCCGTGTCGCCGAGCTGGGCCTCGTACAACACCCGACCCCCGGCGTCGAACAGCGTGAGCCTGTAGCGATCGGCACCCGCGACCGCGGCCCAACGCAGCGCCGACGCCTCGGCCACGACTCCGATGGGTGCCAGGGGCGTGGGGACCTGGACGACCGGCTGGGGCGGTGCGCGATGCCTGTCGTCACTCCCCCAGCGCGGCAACCCGATCGCGACCAGGATCGCTGCCGCCGCCGCAGCCGGCAGTGCGATCCGCCACAGGCGGCGCCCGGCTGCGCCATCGGCCCGAGAGATCTCGCGCAACACGGCGGGGTCCGCCAGCGCGTGCGCGACCGACGCGACGGCGGCGCGGCAGCGCCGGCAGGTCGCGAGGTGGGGCAGCACCGCCGCGCGCGCGGCTGCATCGAGAGTCCCCTCGGCGTGGGCGGCGATCGTGTCGTCGTCCAGGCAGTCGGGCGTGGTGGTCTCGCTCGCTTCCAAGGCCACGAGCGCTCGGCGGACGAGGTCGAACCGGTCCCTAGCGGCTGGATCGGGGTCGGTCACGCGGCGTGGTCCTCCGTGGGCGAATGCGTGCATGATCTCGAGGCCATGAGACGGCCAAGAGCCACGCGACTGCTCACAGGTCCTCCCGACTGAGACCGGCCCGCTCGAACTGCCCTCGCAGCAGCTCGAGCGCCCGGTAGACGCGGTTGTAGACGGCCTTCGCGTTCGGAAGCCCGAGCAGGCGGGCTACGTCGGCGGCGGGTAGCTCCTCGACGACGTGTAGCTCGACCGCCACGCGATCCTCGTCGCTCAAGGCGCCAAGGGCTCGCGCGATGAACTCGCGGGCCTCCCGCCTGTCGGCGTAGTGGGGGGAATCGGACTCGACGTCAGGCGGCGGCGGCGCGCCCAGCTCGCGCAGCACGCCGCCCCGCCGCCCGTTGGTCACGGCGCGATACGTCGCCCGCAGCTCTGCTTGATACTCTTTGAAGGAGAGGTCGCGTGTCTCTCCGGTTCGGATCAGCTCATACGCCTCGGCGTGGCTGCGCCGGTCCAAGAAGACGTGCTCGAAGATGCGACGTTGCAGCGGTGGTAAGCGTTCGGCCACCGTCGAGATGCGACGCCGGCCGTCGCGGTGGCGGAACCAGTCGATCGTGAGGTGGCGGACGACGGTGACGAGCCAGGTGGAGAAGCGGGCACGGTGATCGGTCTGGTCGACATAGCAGCGGAGCCGTCGCAGATCGTCGGCGCGCAGGGCTTCGCACACCTGCGCGAACACGTCCATGACGTCGTCGTAGTCCTGGGCGTAGTGGCGGATCGCCGAGAAGATGAGGCGGCGGTAGCGATCGAGGAACCGGTCCCACGCGGATTCCGGCTTGCCCGCCTGCAGCTCGGCGACCCAGTCGTCCATCCGCCATCCCTTGCAACAATGAAAAGCCGGCTGACCGGGGGATGTCCCCACTCAGCCGGCTTCGCGATTCGCTCCCCCCGGGGCATGGGCGAGCCGCACATCATCGCGCCACGGGGTTCATAGCACCTGAGTTGGTTTCAATTTGCACCTACGAACGGGACTGTCAAGCTTGGCGACTCAGGGCATGGAGGCGAGCAGATACAGCGCCGCCCCGAGAATGAGCGGCGCCGAGTACACCCCTGGCATCGCCTTCCTCATGTAGACTGATCCCACCAGGTGCAACAAGCCGTTCCCCGCCATCACGAGCCCGAAGACATAGGCCGCCGGTCGCATCCCGGACTCCCCGCGGAAGGCCGCCGGCGAGAGGGCGAACAGCAGGACCGTCACCACGAGCAGCCCGCCAAGCCAGACGCGGAATGTGAAGGTAGGGAGGGGTAGGAAGGGAAACCGCGCCCGGATCGCACGGACCGCAGGGTTGTAGACCGACAGGAAATCAGTGAGGGCTTCGTCCGCTACGTGAATCGCGAGCGCGACACACAGGACGACCCAGGCCGGACCAAAACCATGGGCGCCCGCTAGCAGCAGCGCACTCCCTTTCCCTTCGCCTCGAAGAATTGCGCGACGTAGTCCGGCTCGCTGAGCCGCGGCGGATGCCCGGCGGCTCGACAATGCTCGAGGTACGACTCGTAATCGGGCGCCCCGATGATGCGCCGGAGGACGCCCGCGAGCCGGGCGGGGAAGGGTCGGGCCCTTTCCCCTTTCCCCCTTCCCGTTTCCCGTTCAGTCCCCCGCCGCATATGCCGTCTCCACATACGGAGCCTCATGCGTCTCCGCCCGCTTCCGGCCCGACAGGACCAGCCACCACTCGCGCAGCGACGTGCCGATCAGCACGGTCACGACCACCATGAAGAGCAGTGCCACGAACGTGTTCAGCCGGTCATTGAAAATCAGGCGTCCCGTGTCAGGGTTGGGCGACCCCGCCAGCGAGGCCGCGTGCGCGAGAAAGCCGAGCCGAGGGTCGGCCGAGAACACCTTCTGCCATCCCGCCGTCATCGTGACCGTCACGAGCCAGGCGAGCGGCGCGACGGTGACCCAGGCAAACCGCTGCCGGCCCATCTTGATGAGGATCGTGGTGCCGACGCACAACGCCACCGCGGCGAGCAGCTGGTTCGAGATCCCAAACAGCGGCCACAACGAGTTGATCCCGCCGAGTGGATCCACCACGCCCTGGTAGAGGAAGTACCCCCATCCCGCGACGACAGCGGCGCTAGCGGCGATCACGCTGGGATACCACGACGTCTCGCCGAACCTCGGCCACACGTGCCCCACGATCTCCTGCAGCATGAAACGGCCGACCCGCGTGCCGGTGTCGATCGTGGTCAGAATGAACAAGGCCTCGAACATGATGGCGAAGTGGTACCACAGCGCGGTGAGCGTCTTGCCGCCCAGGACGCTGGTGGCGCTCGCGAAGATCTGGGCCATCCCGACCGCGAGCGACGGCGCGCCGCCCGAGCGCGCGATCAGCGTCGTCTCTCCCATGCGCGACGCAAGCTCGCCCATGACATCCGGCGTGACGACGAACCCGGCCTGCCCCAGCACCTGCGACGCCTGTGCCAGCGCGGCGGGGGTGGTGTTCATCGCGAAGTAGATGCCGGGATCGAGCGTGCACGCCGCGATCATCGCCATCACCCCCACGAACGACTCCATCAGCATCCCGCCGTATCCGATGAAGCGTGCGTCGGTCTCCCGGGCGATCATCTTGGGCGTGGTCCCGGACGCGACGAGCGAGTGGAATCCCGACACCGCCCCGCAGGCGATCGTGATGAACGCGAACGGGAACAGCTTGCCGGCGAACACAGGCCCCTCGCCCAGCGTCGCGAACGGGGTGAGCGCCGGCATCTTGAGCGGTGGCAGGATGATGAGGATCGCGACGGCCAACGCGAGAATCGTCGTGATCTTGAGGAACGTCGAGAGATAGTCGCGCGGGCACAGCAGCATCCAAACCGGCAGCACCGAAGCGACGAATCCGTAGACGACCATCATCCACGTAATCGCGACGCCGGGGTGGGTAAAGATGGACGCGAGCGCGGGGTGGCTCGCCACGTAGCCCCCACCCACCAACGCCAGGAGCAGCAGCGCGCCGCCCGCCACCGACGCTTCTCCCACCCTGCCGGGCCGCCACACCTTCATCCACCACCCCATGAGCAATGCGATGGGAATCGTGCACGCGATGGTGAACAGCCCCCAGGGCGACGCCTTGAGCGCGTTCACCACGATCAGCGCCAGCACGGCGAGCAGGATGATCATAATGAACAGCACCGCGAGCATCGCCAGCGCGCCGGCCGCGGGGTTCACCTCCTCTTTCGCCATCTGGCCGAGCGACTTGCCGTTGCGCCGCAGCGAGCAGCACAGGATCGTGAAGTCCTGGACGGCGCCCCCCAGCACCACACCGATCACCAGCCACAGCGTGCCCGGCAGAAAGCCGAACTGTGCCGCCAGCACCGGTCCGACGAGCGGGCCGGCCCCGGCGATCGCCGCAAAATGGTGCCCGTACAGGACCCATTTGTTGGTGGGGACGAAGTCGCGGCCGTTGTTGCAGCGCTCGGCGGGGGTGGCACGCCGGTCGTCCAGTCCGAACACGCGGGTAGCGAGGAACCGGGAGTAGAACCGATAGCCGACGGCATAGGTGCACACGGCCGCCGTGAGCAGCCAGGCGGCGTTGACCGGCTCCCCCCGGGAGAGGGCAAGCACCCCGAAGGCCGCGGCGCCCAAGGCGGAAATCCCGCCCCACAAGAGCAGCGCGGCGAGCCGGTTCATGGGGCGTAAGTTACGCCCTGACTTGCCGATGTTCAATTTCGAACATAGGTTCGAAATCTTGACCACTCAAGCGTCATGGGTGCTCGCATCCCGGGGGGAGCCTGCGGTCGGCGCGCCGGCTACCGAGGTGCGTCCCGACCCGCAACGCCTGGCCGAGACCGTACAGGGCCGGGTGGCCATCGTCACCGGCGGCGCGACGGGCTTGGGACGCGCCACGGCGCTCGAGTTCGCGCAGCGCGGCATGGCGGTGGCCATCAATTACGTCGACCTCCCCGGGCGCGACGTCGCCGCCCAGGCCCTCCTCACCGAAACGGCGATCCGCGCCCTCGGCGTCCCCGTCTACTGCGCCCGCTGCGACGTGCGCAGCCACGAGGCAGTGGATAAGTTCGTCACCGCGGTGCGCGAGCGGCTGGGCGGCGTGCATTATCTGGTCAACAACGCCGGGGTGACGCACGACGGCGCGCTCTGGCGGCTCGAACCCGAGGCGTGGCAGGAAGTGCTGGACGTGAACGTCACCGGCGCGTTCAACTGTATCCAGGCGGTCGCCCAGCCGATGCGCGCCCAGCGCTACGGTAAGATCGTCAACGTCGCCAGCCACCAGGCGTTCCGCCCCGGCTTCGGCATCGCCAACTACGCCGCCAGCAAAGCGGCGCTCATCGGCCTCACCAAATCCGCCGCCGTCGACCTCGGTCCCTCGAACGTCAACGTCAACGCCGTGGCCCCCGGCTTCGTGAAGACCGATCTGCTCACCAAGCTGCCACGCGAGGTGCTGGAGCGCGCGGAGCACGAGTCGGTGCTGGGACGGGTGGCGGAGCCGGAAGACGTCGCGCACGTGATCGCGTTCCTGTGCAGCGAGGCGGCGCGGCACATCACTGGGCAGGTGATCGTAGTGGACGGCGGGCTGACGCTCGCTTCTTGAAAAAGCCGCGCGCCCCCACGATATTGGGCGCCGTGACTAATCCCTTACAAATCAAAAACTTAGTGCGTGGTGCGTGGTGGGTGATCGCCGCGGCCACGGCGGGTTGCGGCGGCAGGCAGCACGCCGACGCGCTGGCACCCACGACGCCGCTCCCCACCGCCGGGCTCGCCGCCCAACAGGTCAGTGTGCTGCCCCTCCCGCTGCTCGCCGCGGAAGACTCGCTGCACTGGCAGGCGCTGCTCGCGGACCGTCGCGCGGCGCTCGCCCAGGCCGATAGCGTGATCGGCACGCTGCTCACGGCACGCACACCGGAGGTGACGTGGGTGCTCCCCGACGAGCTGCGGCGCGCGGCGCGCCGGGCCCCCGGGATCGCTCCGGATCCCGACCGGATGGGCACGGCCGTACTGCGGGCGCAGGGGATCGAGGTCGTCCCCGACCCGCTGCGCGGCGAGCTGCGGACCCTGGTGGCGCTCGGCGGGAACGGGGGCCGATACGCGCTCGTGCCGGCGGCGCTGGTGTTCCGCAGGGCGGGCGCCCCGGGATGTAGGGGCACGGCATGCCGTGCCCCTACCATGCCCGGGGCGCCCGTCGCGACGGCCGAATTGTCCATCGTGATGGTCGACGTGCGCACCGGGCGGGTGGGGTTCCGCACCGTGGCTCGGGGCGATGGCGACGATCCCTGGTCGGCACTCGCCCGGGCGGTGAAGAGCCTCACGCCGGGGCTGCCGTGACGCGGGAGGCGACCCTCATCGCCGGCGATGGAATCGGGCCCGAGATCACACAGGCAACGCTCCACGTGCTGGACGCCCTGGGGGTGCAGATCGCCTGGGACGAGGAGTACGGCGGGATGAGCGCCATCGACAAGGCCGGCACCCCGCTTCCCAACGCCACGCTCGACTCGATCCGGCGCACTGGGCTCGCGCTCAAGGGCCCGCTCACGACGCCAATCGGCGGCGGCTACCGCTCGGTCACCGTGGCGCTGCGGCAGGAGTTCGAGCTGTACGCCAACGTGCGGCCGGTGAAATCGATCGTGCCGGGCGGCCGCTACCAGAACGTCGACCTCGTCATCGTGCGCGAGAACACCGAGGGCCTGTACGTCGGCATGGACCGCACGTTCAAGGTCGGGGGCGACCCCAAGGCGCTGGCCCAGGCGACGTCGGTGATGACGCGGGACGGCTGCCGGCGCATCGTCCGCTACGCCTTCGAGTACGCGAAGCGGCACGGGCGGAAGAAGGTGACCGTGGTGCACAAGGCGAACATCCTCAAGGCCACCTCGGGGCTGTTCCTCGAGACAGCGCAGATGATCGCGCGGGAGTACGGGGGGCAGATCGCCTCGGACGACAAGATCGTGGACAACGCCGCCATGCAGCTGGTGATCAACCCGGCGCAGTTCGATGTGATCGTGACGACCAACCTGTTCGGCGACATCCTGTCCGACGAGGCGTCGGGACTGGTGGGGGGCCTGGGGCTCGCTCCCGGCGCGAATATCGGCGAGGGGGCGGCGATCTTCGAAGCCGTGCACGGCTCCGCACCCGACATCGCGGGGCAGGGGATCGCGAACCCTTCGGCGCAGATGCTCGCGGCCGCGATGATGCTTGATCACATCGGCGAGCTCGAGGCGGGAAACCGGCTGCGCCGCGCGCTCGAGACCGTCATCGTGAAGGACAACGTCCGGACGAAGGACTTGGGGGGCAGTGCTTCGACCAGCGAATTCGCTCGCGCCGTGGCCCGGCGGCTCTAGCCACCCTTGCGCGCGGTGCGGCACAGTCACCGCGGGTATCGCGCTGGGGGAACTCTGTCCGAGATGCTTGAACGGCGTCACGCGAAAGGCGTCACGTGTAGGGCGTCTCGTGGCAATCGTAACAACCGTGCTGCTCGCAGGGTATGTGATCCTTACCCTGCGCTCGGTGGGCCCCGCGTGGCAGGCGACTGCCCGCACCGTGGGAGCGGTGGCCGTGGTCGCGTGGTATCTCCTGACCTATCGTATCGTGAAGAGGGTCGCGCTCGAATGGATGCGATAACGCTTCCCGTCGCACGTTGCACGTTGCCCGTGCTCGCAGGGCTGGCCGTCGCGGCGCCGCTCGCCGGCCAGACCTCGCTCTCGATCTATACAGACGGTCGGGTGGTCGTGCGCCGCACCCTGCCCCAGGCGCTCGAGAAAGGGCGGAACACCTTCACGCTGAAGCTCGAGGACCTGGACCCGGCCACGCTGTTCTCGCCGGACTCGAGCGTCGCACTCGTCTCGGGCGTGGCCCGGCCGGCCACCGATCGGGACGCCGCCTTGCAGCACGCGGTGGGACAGGCGCTCACGTTCGTGCGGCAGCGTGCCGACGGCCGGAGCGACACGGTGCGGGCGACGGTAGTGCGGGTCAACCCTCCACAATACCGGCTGACCGACGGACGCTTCGTGTTGTCGGAGCCCGGTGAGCCGCTGTTCCCGGCGGCGCTGGTCGGCCCGGTGCCGGAGGCGGCGGTGGTGCTCGAGGCAGCCCGGGCGCGGCCGCACACGGAGCTAGCCTATGTCGCCCAGGGCGCGAGCTGGCAAGTGGTCTACCAGATGATACTGACGGGTGCCAGGTGTCAGGTGTCAGGAACGGCCACGATCACGTCTCAGTCGCTCGCGGCCGACAGCGCGGAAGTGCAGCTCGTGGCGGGGTCGATCAGCCGGGTTCGGGGCCTCGCCGCTCCGGTCGCCTTCGAAGCGGCGCGCGTCGAGCGGATGGTGGTGGGATCGCCCCCCATTCTTCCAGGCACTGCCGAGGAGGCGGTGGGTGAGACGCACGTCTACCAGCTCCCCGGCCGGTTCGCGCTCGAGCGCGGCGTCCCGGTCACCACGGCCTTGTTCCCACGCACGGCGGTCGCCTCCAGTCAGGAGTTCGTCATTCCCGGCGCGTTGCCGTGGCGCGGCTTTCTGGGTCAGTCTCCCGCCGAGCCCAACCGCGTGCCCGTGCAGGTCTGGTACACGCTCAAGCGTTCCCGCGGGACGCCGTTCGGCGATCGGCCGTTGCCTGCAGGCACCGTGCAGCTTTATCAGACGGACTCCGCGGGCCGGGTACAGCTCGTGGGGGAGGCACGGAGCGACCACACCGCGCCGGGGCGCGACCTGCGGGTGCAGTCGGGGGAGGCGTTCGACGTGACTGCCGAGCGGGTGCAGACTGATTACAATCAGGAGCAGCTGCCGCCGCCGCGCCGCGGCCTGGCGGCGCGGCAGCGCATCACGGCGGCATACAAGGTGATGATCACCAACGCGAAGCCGGAGGCCGTCACGGTGGACGTGCGCGAATCCCGCTCCGGGGTGTGGCAGATCGTGGAGAGCAGCGTCCCTGCCGAGAAGCTGTCGGCGACGGAGATCCGCTTCCGCGTACCCGTGCCCGCGACCGGCACGGCCACCCTCAGCTATACCGTGCAGGCCGAATCGTGACCGTCCAGCTGCTCCACCTCGCCGATCTGCATTTCGGCGGCCTTGCCGATATCCGGCAGATCGAAGCGCTCGAGAAGATGATTCCGGACCTCCGGCCCGATGTGACGGTGATCGCCGGGGACCTGTCCCAGCGCGCTCGGCACGGCGAGCTGCAGCGGGCGCGCGCCTTCGCGAACCTCGCCGCGGCGACCGCTCCGGTTCACGTGATTCCGGGGAACCACGACGTGCGGTGGTGGACCCGGCCGCTCATCCCGCTCGCCAGGGACCTGCTGTACCGCAAGTACGTGCAGTACTTCGGTGCGGACTTGGCACCGACCCTCACCGTGCATGGCGCGGTGATTGCGAGCGCGCTGACATCGCACGGCGTGGCCTGGGGCTCGCTCACGCTGCGCGCGCGGGACCTGGCGGTGAAGGGGCACCTGCCGAAGCGGGAGCTGCTGCGCGTGAAACAGGTCTTCGCCGCCGCACCTCCCGACCAGGTGCGGGTCCTGGTGCTCCACCACAACGTGCTGCGCGGGGAAATCTCCCGCCGGATGGGGCTCGCCCGCTGGCGCCAGGCGCAGCGGCGCATCGTCGACTCGGGCGCGGACGTGGTGCTGTGCGGTCATGACCATCAGGAGGGCGCGGACGTGCTGCAGGGGCGCGTGGTCGTCTCGACCGCCGGGACGCTCTCCACGCGCACACGGGGCGGGCGTCCGTCGAGCTTCAACTTCGTCACCATCGAGACGTCCGCCGTCCAGATCACGATCTTCCGCTGGGAGGCGGCGCGCGGGAGGTTTCGGGCGTCGGATACGCTGGCGTTCGCCAGGCCCGGCCGGGCAGCGGTTCCGAGCAAGGACTCCCTGCCGGTCGGGCAGGCGGGGTAGGTTTGAGACCCCGGGCCACCGGCCCGGGGTCAGCCACGCCGCGACCGATTTGGGGCGGCTGACCCCGGGGCGGCGCCCCGGGGTTTCTCACACCCAGTTGAGGGGTTTATGGCACCCAAATTCCAGGGCGTCGACTTCTACAACGTCGACGGGCTCCTGTCCGAAGAAGAGCGCGCCGTGCGTGACACGGTGCGCGCCTGGGTGGACGACAACCTCATGCCCGTCATCGCTGAACACTACGTGGCGGGGAAGTTCCCGAAACACCTGGTGCCGCAGATGGCCGAGCTCGGCCTGTTCGGCGCCAACCTCCCCGAGGAGTACGGCTGCGCCGGGCTCAATAACGTCGCCTACGGGCTCATCATGCAAGAACTGGAGCGCGGCGACTCGGGGGTCCGGTCGTTCGCCTCGGTGCAGGGCGCACTCGTGATGTACCCGATCCACGCGTTCGGGAGCGACGAACAGAAGCGGCACTGGCTCCCGAAGATGGCGTCGGGCGAGGTGATCGGCTGCTTCGGGCTGACGGAGCCCGACTACGGGTCGAACCCCGCTGGGATGATCACGGTCGCCAAGGAGACGAAGGGCGGCTGGATCCTGAACGGCGCCAAGATGTGGATCACCAACGGCTCGACCGCGCAAGCGGCGATCGTCTGGGCGAAGACCGGGGCGCCGGACGACGTGGAGTCGATCCGCGGCTTCATCGTCCCCACCGACACGCAGGGCTTCTCGGCGAAGGACCAAAAGGGCAAGCTCTCCCTGCGCGCCAGCGACACGAGCGAGTTGGTGCTACAGGATGTGTGCGTGCCGAAGGACGCGCTGCTCCCGAAGTCGGGCGGGCTCAAGTCGCCGCTCATGTGCCTCACGCAGGCCCGGTACGGCATCGCGTGGGGCGCCGTGGGCGCCGCCCTGGCGTGCTACGATGAGGCGCTGAGCTACGCCAAGACCCGGGTCGTGTTCGGGAAGCCGATCGGCGGCTTTCAGCTCCAGCAGGCACGGCTCGCCGAGATGCTCACCGAGATCACCAAGGCGCAACTCCTCTGCCTCCAGCTCGGACGTCTCAAGGACCAGGGGACGGTGACGCCGCAGCAGGTCTCGCTCGCCAAGCGCAACAACGTGAGCATGGCGACCGACATCGCCCGCGAGGCCCGGCGGCTACTCGGCGCCAACGGCATCCTCGCCGAATACCAGGCGATGCGCCATCTCGCGAACCTCGAGTCGGTGTACACGTACGAGGGGACGCACGATATCCACACGCTGATCTTGGGGCAGGAGATTACGGGGCTGAATGCGTTCAACTAAGAATGCGGAACGCGGAACTCGGAACGCGGAACAGTAGGACGAGGCCACCAGTGCGCTCGTCTTCTGTTCCGCGTTCCGCGTTCCGACTTCCGCGTTTGCTGAAGGGCGCACTACTGCTCGCGCTGCTTCCCCCGCCCGCTGGGGCCCAACAGCCCGACTCCGTCCCCACCGACACTCTGCCCCCGGTCGTCGTGACCGGCGTCCGGCTCCCTACCGTGCGCGAGCTGGCACGGGGGCTCGCGGGCCGCACCGCCACACTCAGCGCGGCGGACCTCGATGCGCGCGGCGTCCGTTCGCTCGCGGACGCGCTCGAGCAGCTGCCGGGTGTCACGGTGGCGGACGAGCTGGGCGCGCCCAGCGAGTTGGACGTGACGCTCCGCGGATTTCAGGTCTCCCCGACGATCGGGCTCCCCCAGGGAGTGACTGTGTACCTGGACGGCGTGCGGGTGAACGAGCCTGACGCTCACGAGGTGAACTTCGACCTGCTGCCGCTCGAGGACGTGGACCATGTGGAGGTGACGTATGGTCCGTCGGTGCTGCTCGGGCGGAACTCGCTCGGCGCCGCAGTAAACCTGGTGACCCGCCGCGGCGCCACGCCGGCCGACCGCGAGGTCGAGGTCTCGGGAGGCAGCTTCGGGCGCTACGAGCTCAAGGCGCACGCCGGCGATCGCCGGGGAATGTGGGACTACTACGTCGGGGCGCGCTACGAGCACGAAGACGGCTGGCGCGCGCTCACGCGGAGCCGCATCGGCACGCTATTCGGCAAGGTCGGAGTGAACACGGGAACGTGGGACGCGACGCTCAGCTACGCGGCAGCGGACAACCGCATCTACCAGGCGGGCAGCCTGCCCGAGAGCGTGTACGCCGTCGCCCCCCGTGTGAACTTCACCAGCGGCGACTACTTCGCCCCGCAGGCCCATCTGGTCACCCTGAACGCGCACCGCTTGCTCGGGGGGAGCCGCGTGCAGGTCGCGGTGAACGCCTTCGGCCGAACGCTTACCGCGGACCAGTTCAACAAGAACGCGAGCCCACCGGATACGCGCGAGCGCAACCGCGAGCGCATCGGCGGAGGGGCGGTGCAGCTCTCCGGTACACTCTCTCTCAGGGCGCGCCCGCTGCGTTGGCTTGCGGGTGTGGACGGCGCCTACCAGCACACGGGGGTGCGGCTCTACGCGGTCCGATCAGGGGCACCGGACTCGCTCACGGAGTCAGTCCTCGCGAACGAAGTGGACCTGGGCGCTTTCGTCGGCGCCAACTGGCCGCTCGCGCCGTCCCTCACGGCCACCATCGCGGGGCGCTACGACTACATCCGCGTGCCGTTCGAAGACCTGTTGGATGCGGGCCAGAGCGGCCTCAACATCTTCCGGCGATTCAGCCCACGCGTGGGGCTCACCTGGCGTGGGCCGTCGGGGCACGAGCTGTTTGGGTCGGTGAGCCGAGGGTTCCGCGCGCCGGCGCTCGTCGAGATCGGCTGCGCGGACCCTGCTGCAGCGTGTCCGCTGCCGTTCGCGCTCGGCCCCGATCCCGCCCTCCGACCCGTCGTCGCCACGACATACGAAACGGGGTGGCGCTTCCGCGGCCGCACGGGCCGTGTGGACTTGAGCGCCGACGTGTACTGGACCGACGTCCGGGACGACATCTTCTTCGTCGCTGCGACACTCACTGCGGGCTACTTCCAGAACATCGGGGCGACGCGCCGGGCCGGGCTGGAGCTCGGGGCCCAATGGTCGAGCCGCCCTGACAGGGGGCGCGGGGGGGGGAGGGGGGGCGGGGGGCTGCGGGCGTACGCGAATTACGGATATACCGCGGCGACATTCCACAGCACCGTAGACCTCGCCACTCCGCGCGACCCAGCAGGGGAGGTCGTCGTCTCCGGCAACGCGCTTCCGCTTGTTCCCGATCACCGGGCGAATGCGGGGATTGCGGTGCCGCTTGTCGTCGGCAGCGCGTCCGGTCCGTCGCTGCGGCTCGGCATCGACGGGCGCTACGTGGGCCGCCAGTGGCTCCGGGGCGACGAGGCGAACACGACGCGCCGGCTCCCCGACTACGCGGCGGCCGACGCGTCGCTCACCCTCGAGTGGCAACGGTTCGAGGTGCGCTGCTCGGTGCGCAATGTGCTGGACCGGCGTTACCCGAGCTTCGGGACCTTCGCCGAGAACCCGCTCGCGCCCGGCACGCCGGTGCAGCGGTTTCTCACGCCGGGATTCCCGCGGCAGCTCCAGGTGAGCGTGAGTGCGGAGTTCTGAAGCCGTAAGCCATAAGCCACAAGCCGGAAGCGGTTGCCAGATGCAAGTGGCCAGGTTTGCTTTCCTGCGCACTTACGACTATGAACCGCTTGGGGCTTGCGCCTTGCGGCGGATCTGACGACTGACAACCGACAGCTGATGACTCCCGCATGAAGATCGCGGTCTGCATCAAGCGCGTCCCCGACTCCGAGACCCGCGTCAAGATCGCCTCCGACGGCAAATCGCTCGATGAGGCGGGCGTCAAGTTCATCCTCAACCCTTATGACGAGTTCGCCGTGGAAGAAGCGCTGCGGCGCAAGGAGCAGGCGGGCGCGGGCGAGGTCGTCATCGTATCGGTCGGCCCCGCCGCCGCGCAGGAGACGATCCGCACCGCGTTGGCCATGGGGGCGGACCGCGGCGTCCTGCTCCAGACGGACACGATTCCCGCCGACGGTCTCGAGATCGCCAGGGCCCTCGCCGCCGAGGTCAGGGACTCGGGCTACGACCTGATCCTGTTCGGCAAGATGGCGATCGACGACTACAACCATCAGGTCGGGCCGATGGTGGCGGAGCTGCTCGATCTGCCGTGCGTCACGGCGATCGCTCATCTCGAGATCGGAGGGGGCAAGGGTACTGCCGAGCGGGAAATCGAAGGCGGCGTGGAGATCGTGGACTTTCCACTCCCCGCCGTGCTCACCGCCGAGAAGGGATTGAATGAGCCGCGTTATCCCGCCTTGAAGGGCATCATGGCCGCGAAGAAGAAGCCGCTCGAGGTCAAACCGGCGAGCCTCGGCGCGGGCGGTCTGGAGGTGCTCGCCCTGACCCCCCCGCCTCAGCGCAAGGAAGGCAGGGTCGTGGGCGAGGGGCCGGCGGCCGTGCTAGAGCTGCTCCGCCTGCTGCGCGAAGAAGCGAAGGTGCTGTGAGCAAAGTCCTCGCCGTGCTGGAGCAACGTGAGGGCGCGCTGCGCAAGGTCTCGAGCGAAGTCGTGACTGGCGCCCGGCGCCTGGCCGACGGCCTGGCGGGGAGGGTGGACGCGCTGGTCCTCGCGGCGGGCTCGGTGCAGGGGATCGACCAGCTGGGTGGGTTCGGGGCTGACACCGTGCTTACCCTGACGAACGACGCGTTCGGCAGGGACGCGCCGGAGGCGTGCACCCGCGTGATCGCCGACCGCGCGAAGGCAGGGGGGTACCGCGCGGTCGTGTTCGCCGCGAGCGCCACCGGACGGGACCTAGCGCCGCGCGTGGCGGCCCGTCTGGGGGTCGCGCTGGCGCAAGACGTCACTGACGTGGCCGTGGAGGGCGGCGCCGTGACGGTGATCCACCCCGTGTACGCGGGGAAAGCGCTCCTCAAACTCAAGCTCACCGCAACGCCGGCGATCGTGTCGCTGCGGCCCAATGTATTCACGCCGGTGCAGCGCCCCAAAGCGGGAAGCGCTGAGACCGTGGCGGTGCCCGCGCCGACCGGCCGGGTCGTGGTGACGGCGATCAAGCCCGCCACCGCGGGCACGCTCGACGTGGCCGAAGCGCCGATCGTCATCTCGGGGGGCCGGGGCTTGAAGGAGCCCGCGAACTTCAAGGTGCTCGAAGAGCTCGCGGCTGCGTTCGGAGGGCGCGCGGCAGTGGGAGCGTCGCGCGCGGTGGTGGACGCTGGCTGGCGGCCGCACGCCGATCAGGTGGGCCAAACCGGCAAGACCGTCAGTCCTACCCTCTACATCGCCGTTGGCATCTCCGGCGCGATCCAGCACCTCGCTGGGATGCGCACGTCGAAGGTGATCGTCGCGATCAACAAGGACAAAGACGCGCCGATCTTCAAGGTGGCCGACTACGGAGTCGTCGGCGATCTGTTCGAGGTGGTTCCCAGGCTGACCGAAGAGATCCGGAAACTGCATGGGTGAGAGGCCAGGGAAGGGGGAAAGGTGATTCCGGCGCAATACCAGCCGCCCTTGCCGCTGAACAAGCTCCTCGTGCCCGTGGGCACCCCGGGGGCGGGCGACCGGATGGAGCTGGACGTGGTGATCGTGGGCGCCGGACCCGCGGGCCTCGCGACTGCGATCGAGCTAGCGCAGCTCGCCAAGCGAGACGGCACCGAGCTCAACATTGGGGTGCTCGAGAAGGCCGGCGCGCTCGGCGAGCACTGTCTTTCCGGCGCGGTCGTCAACCCGCGGGCGTTTCGCGAGCTGTTCCCCGGTCTGCATGATTCGGACTTTCCCTTCCGCGCGCCGGTTCGCGGCGAAGCGGTGTATCTGTTGACGGCCAACAGGCGACTGCGCCTTCCGACTCCACCAACGATGCGCAACAAGGGCAACTACGTCGCGTCGCTGTGCGAGATCGTGCGGTGGCTGGGCGAGAAGGCCGAAGCGCTCGGGGTGAACATCTTCACGGGCTTCCCGGCGGCGAGCCTGCTCGTGGACGGCCCGAGGGTGGCAGGCGTGCGCACGGCGGCCACAGGGCTCGACCGTGCGGGCAACCCGCTCGCCAACTACCTTGCGCCGAACGACCTCGTCGCCCAAGTCACGGTCCTCGCCGAGGGGACGCGGGGGATGCTGGCGCAGGCGTGGTCCGAGTGGCAGCAGGTGACGGCGGAGAACCCGCAGATCTTCGCGCTCGGCGTCAAAGAAATCTGGGAAACCAAGCGCCCGCTGGGCACGATCGTCCACACGCTCGGCTGGCCGCTAGCGAGCGACGCTTTCGGCGGGAGCTTCATGTACCCGCTCGCGCCGAACCTCGTGGCGCTCGGCCTCGTGGTAGGCCTCGATTACCGGGATAGCGCGCTGGACGTACACGGCTTGTTCCAGCGGATGAAGCTGCACCCCCTGTTCCGCCGCTACCTGGAGGGCGGCGAGATGGTCGAATGGGGCGCGAAGACGATTCCCGAAGGGGGGTACTACTCCGTCCCGGCGCGGCGCTCGGGCGACAGTGTGGTGATCGTCGGCGACTCGGCCGGCTTCGTGGACGTGCCGTCGCTCAAGGGGATCCACTACGCGATGCAGTCGGGGATGTTCGCCGCGCGGGCCGTGTTCGCCGCGCTCAAACACGGGGACCCATCCGCCGCGCGGCTCGGTGACTACGACCGTATGGTGAACGCATCGTTCATCATCCACGACCTGTACCGCACGCGGAACATGCGCCTGGCCTTCAAGCACGGCTTCTACACCGGCGGGCTCAAGGCCGGGCTCATGACGCTCACGGGGGGCCGTTTCCCGGGCGGAAAGATCGCGATGTCGCGCGATGTGGACGTGCCACGCCGCATAGCCCCGGGCGTCAGCCCGGGGCTGGGCGTCAGCCCGGGGCTGGGCGTCAGCCCGGGGCTGGGCGTCAGCCCGGGGCCGGGCGTCAGTCCGGGGCCAGTCGTCAGCCCGGGGCCCGTTGTTCCCGACGGCCGTCTCACGTTCTCCAAGGTCGACGGGGTGTTCAAGTCCGGGAACGCGACCCGCGACACCATCCCCACGCACCTCATCGTCGGCCGGGACGTGTCACCTGAGGCGGCGGATTTTTACGCGCGTCTGTGTCCGGCAGGAGTGTACGAGCGGGTGGACCGCGGCCTGCGGGTGAACGCGCCCAACTGCATCGATTGCAAGGCGACCGACGTCCTGGGGCCTCGCTGGACGCCGCGGGAAGGCGGGAGCGGGCCCAAGTACAAGCGCATGTAGGTCGCCGCCGCGACTGACGCCTCAGCGTCACTGCCTCGGCGACACTGCATCAGTGGTAGAGCCGCCCGCACACTCCTGGTGCACCGGCGTAGTGACCAAAACTTTTGGTCATACGACATCTGCAATCCTGTCAACACGATAGCCTGATCGGGGCCAAGCCGAGGGAATGGCCCCGAACCTGCAACGCTGACGGGCCGACTGCGTTCTCCTCCCGTTCGGGAAGGGGAGGAAGCTGGGCGGCGACGCCAGCCATATCATGAAGAGGCAGACGGGATGCGAAACGGCACAACCACCACACCACGCGACCAGCCCCGACGGCGCGGTTGGGATCGACGCAGGGATCTGGGCCGCCGCATGGTCCGCGACCGGCGACGCGAAGCGGTCGCGGTCCCGTTCGAGCGCCGCAAGGGCGGCGATCGCCGCTCCGGCGCCCAGCGACGCGCGGGAGCGGAGCGACGCACATCGGACCCCGAGGGCTTCCATCGCTTAGACCTGTAGAGCTCGGCCGTCCTGCTCCATGGCCTGGAACATTGCCGTTCTGACGGCGCTCTTGCTGGCGCTCGGCTACATCGGGTTCCTGCATTATCGGGCACATCAGCGAGAGCGCACGTTGGCCCGCACCGACGACCTGACGCGAATCGACAACCGGCGCGCGTTCTACGAGATCGCCAGCCGGGAATTCGAGCGTGCCCGGCGATATGGTCGTCCCTTCACGCTCGCCTACTGCGACGTCGATGACTTCAAGGAAGTGAACACCCGCTTCGGGCGCCAAGTGGGCGACGGCATACTGTGCATGGTGGCCGAAACGGCGCGCCAGTCCATTCGCTCGAGCGATCTGGTGGCTCGCGTGGGGGGGGACGAGTTCGCGCTGTTGCTTCCCGAGGCCGGCTCCGACGCCGCTAGTGCGGTGATCCGGAAGCTCCAGCAGGCGCTGCGGGACGCCTCGCAGGCGACCGGATTGCCGCTCACCGTGAGCGGGGGAGTGGTAACGTGCCTGCAACCGGCAGACAGCCTGGAGACGGCGATCGGCGCCGCTGACCGGCTGCTGTACGGGGCGAGGCACGCGGGGAAGGACAGCTTTTGGTTCGAGGTCGTGGCCCCTCAGCCGCTCGAGGCGTTCGAGCCGGCGCGGTTGCGACGGCCGTGGCGCCTGCCGCCCACGTTCGACCTTTCGTTGCCGCCGCCCCAGTACCGGCGGCGGGGCTGAGCGGCGTTCAGAAACGTCGTTATCCCGTCGTCACAGCGCCACCTGCACTACGCGGTCCTTCCCGCTTCGTTTGGCCTCGTACATCGCCTGGTCGGCTTTCCGAAGCAGCTCATCGGTGCCTGCCTCGCTCCCCGTCACGGACACGACGCCGATGCTGGCCGTCACGGACGGCGTGCCGCGGAACACCGTGCGGATGCCGACGGCGAGCCGGTTGGCGGCGGCGTGCGCGACGGTGCCTTCGGTTTCCGGCATCAGGACGGCGAACTCGTCGCCCCCGAGCCGGCCGACGACATCGGCCTGGCGCACGGCACTCCGCGTCGCATCGGCCACGAGTCGCAGGACGGCGTCGCCCGTGGCGTGGCCGTGTGCGTCGTTCACCCTCTTGAAGTCGTCCAAGTCCAGATAGATCAGTGCGAGCGGGCGGCCGTAGCGGCGATTCCGGCCCAGCTCCTGCGCCAGCTCGGTCGAGAAGGCGCGGGCGTTGAGGACGTTGGTGAGCGGATCGTGCGTGGCGAGCAGCTCCAGCTGCGCCTGCGTGCGCCGCAGCTGCGACAGCCCCGCGATCGCGACCGCCACGACGGCGAGGTAGGAGAGCTCGTTCGCGAGTCGCGCCTCGAGCGGCGTGTCGGCCGGCATCTGGTCGATCCCGACGAGATAGCGGAGCACAGAGGTCGCGCCCGCGAACACGATCCCCCACGCGAGGCCGTCATTCCAGGCCGCGAGCAGCACGGGGAGCACGTACAAGATGCCGAAGCGGAACGCAGCGGGCGTGCGGAGGTTCACCCAGTAGATCAGGGCGGTGAGCGCCAGGACGGCAGCGAGGCGGAGGCCGCGGCGCAGCTCCGGGGTGAGCGCCACCTAGAAGGGGACCTCGGCGACGTGGTGGGGATCGTCCAGCACGAGCGCCTGGAGGGTCTCCCCTGCGGCCACGGAGGGCCGGTCTTCCGGCACGATGAGGAGCGCGTTCGCGCGGGCCATGGAGCTGAGGATGCCCGAGCCCTGGGGGCCCGTCAAGCGCGCGACCAGCGAACCGCCGGCACCTTCGGGATTCACGACGGCGCGCAGGAAATGTCGCAACCGGGGACCCAGCGTGATGGGCTCGCCCACGCATACCGGCACGGTGCGCCGGAAGGGCAGGGGGTGGCCCAGCAGCCTCCGCAGCACGGGGCGCACGAATAGCTCGAACGTCACCATCGTGCTCACGGGGTTCCCCGGCAACCCGAGCCACGGCTTCCCCGCGAGCAGGCCAAACCCGAGTGGCGCGCCCGGGCGCATCCGAATGCGCCAGAGCTTCATGTCGCAGCCGAGCTCGGTGAGCACGTCGCGGACGAGGTCGTGCTCTCCGACGCTGACGCCGGCGGTCGTGACGAGCACGTCGGCGTCCCCGGCGAGGGTGAGATGGTCGCGCAGGCTCGCCTTGGTATCGCGGGCCACGCCGAGATCGAGGGGCACACCGCCCGCCCGGTGGATCATCCCGAACAGCGTGTAGGAGTTCGACGTCGCGATCTTCCGCCCTGCGAGGATCGCCTCGGCTTCGTCGACGTCCGCGATCTCGTCTCCGGACCCCATGAACGCGACCCGCGGCGGGCGGTGCACCAGCGGGGTGCCGTGGGCGATCGAGGCGAGCACCCCGAGCTGGGCGGGGCCAAGTGTGGCGCCCGCCGCCAGCGCGACGTCGCCCTTCCTGATATCCTCGCCGCGGCGGCGGATGTTCTTCCCGGCATCCCGGCCGTCGCGCACCGTGACGCGGCCGTCGTGGAGCAGCTCGACGTCCTCTTGGCGGATCACGCTGTCGGCGCCAGCGGGGAGCGGCGCGCCGGTGAAGATCCTGGTGGCCTGGCCCGGGCCGACGGGCTTTGCGGGGAATCGCCCGGCGGCCACTGTCTCGATCACCGTTAGGGTCGCCGTGCGGTCGCTGGCCGCGCCCGCGAGGTCGGACGCCCGGACAGCATAGCCATCCATCGCCGAGTTGTCCCAGCCCGGCAGGTCGATTGGGCTGCGAACGTCCTCGGCGAGCACGAGGTCGAGGGCCTCCTTCAATGCCCGCCGCTCGGTGGGGAGCGGCGTGACGTGCTGGAGTATGGTCTGAGCCGCCTCGGTTGGGGTCAGCATCTCACGGCGGCAGGATCTTGGCGCGGTCCCACGCGAGGTTGGCCAGGGTCACGAGCCACGCAGTGTCCGAGAATCGGAACACCGGAAACTCGGCGCGGTAGCGCGGATTGTCCGTGACCATCGCGACCCAGTCGGCCGGGTCGTGGGCCTTGGGGTCGAAAATGGGGTCAGGACCCGCGGCGAGGCGGTATACCTCGACCTTGGGCAGCGGCGCCCGCTTGAACCCTTCCGCCAACACGATGTCCGCTCCGTCGAGGTAGCGTCGGGCGAGCGTGATCGGGTCCGATTCCTGGGTGGTGCGCTCGAACAGCACGCGCTCACCGGGAGCTTCCATCAGCACACGCTCCGCCTTCCCCTCATGCCAGTGCCGCCACGTGTCCTTGCCCTGTTGGTCCATGTCCGCCGGGTGCGTGCCGTGCTTGATGGTCATGACCCGGAACTGACGACGCGCCAGTTCCGCCGCGAGGGCCACCAGGAGAGTGGTCTTGCCGGCGTTCTTGCGTCCGATGATCGAGATCATGCGCGTCGCCGCCACAAGGCCTCCGCCTGCTCCAGGTCTTCGGGGGTGTTCACGTTGAAGAACAGCCCGGCCGGGTCGCCGAACGCGCGCACCCGCTCGAGGGGTAGTGTACCGACCTTGACGTCGGCGTGGAAGCCGATCGCCTTCAAGTCGCCGCGCTCCAGCTGACGCTCGATGGCCACTCCGCACGCGGGGCCGTACACGGCGCACAGGGGCTCCACGCCGCGGCGCGAGTCGCTCTCCGGGAGGAAGGCGTCATAGCCCGGCGACCCGTCGAGCAGCGCGCGCACCAGCGCGGGGCTGACGAACGGCATGTCCCAGGCCACGCACAGCACTGGACCGGACCCCGAGACGACGGCAGTGTAGATCCCTCCCAGACTGCCGCACCCGGGCCGCACGTCGGGAACCGTCCGGAGATCGGGGCGCCAGCCGGGGCCGTCGGGGGCGTTGGCCACGAGCAGCGGGGGCTCGCCTGTGACGGCCTGCACCACGTCCACCACGCGGTCGAGGATACGGCGGCCGCCCAGCTCGACGAGACCCTTGGGACGCCCGCCGTAGCGCCGGGCCGCGCCGCCAGCGAGGACGGCCGCGCGCACGCTCAGTAGCGGCGCCCGCGCTTCTGCTCGAGCACCACGTCGACTCCCATCGTGAATACGAAATGATGAAAGAACCTGGTGCCGGTGGGCGGCACCAGCAACGCGTCCGCGGCGTCGGTCACCCGCTCGAAGCGGGCGACGGCGTCCCGGGCCTCGAAGCGGAATTGATAGGCGCGCCCCAGCGCCAGGGTGAGTCCCGCGCCCGCGACGACGCTGAGCGCGAGCCGCTGCGGCGATTCATCCCTCAGGATCTGGAACGCCTGGCCCGTGGTGTCGGCGCCGACGAGCTCGATCGTGCTGTGATCGAACGCCACGAGCCCGACGCCGCCGCGCAGATAGGGGCTGAGCTGGTGGCGGGCGGCGGCGCGCACCAGGGCGCTCGCCACGAACGAGATCGCGCCCGTGGAGTGCGACGCGCCCTGCATACTGGCGCACAGCTGCTCGGTGAGCCGAGTGGGAGATGCGTTGAGGACGACACAGGCGTCGCGCAGTGGTAGTCCGAGGTAGGCCATCTCGGCCTGGATTCCCACGCTCGGGCCCGGGAAATAGCTCACCGCCGCGCCGATCGTGATGCTCGAGCCCTGCTCGCGCGCCAGGCGGAGCGTGTCGGCGGGCGCGGTGCAGGTGCCGCCCGGGTAGGCCGGGCAGAACGGCTGTCGCGGGATCGTCCACAGCGCGCCGCCGTCGGCGACGCCGGCGGCGAGCGTCAGGACAAGGTTGGGCTGGGGACCGGTCTGTGCGGCGGATCGGCCCGGGGTGACAGAGGTGCCGGCGAGCAGCGCGAGGGGCAGGAGCGTGGGACCGCGCATTACACCTCGAGTAATTCCCGGTGATCGACCATCAGACACCGATCCATCACGCACGGAATGCCGGCTGCGGCGGCCCGTGCCGCGGCGGCCTCTTCCACCACGCCGACCTGGAGCCAGATGAGGCGGGGCGGCGGCTCGACGCGGATTGCCTCATCGACGATCGCACCCACGAACTCGTTGCGCCGGAAGATGTCGACGATGTCGATGGGGTGCGACCGCGCCGCGGCGTTGAGTGTCGGGTAGCTCCGCTCCCCGAGCACGGCGTCGTGCTCAGGGTTCACCGGCACGATGCGGTAACCCGCCCGCTGCAGATAACGCGCTACCTGGTGGCTCGCCCGCCAGGGCTTGGGGGACAGCCCCACGACGGCGATCGTCTTCGCTTCCCGGAGGAGGGCGGCCAGCGCCTCCGGGGTCATGCGTCCGGCCGATGGATGTGCGGGGTTCCGCTCACCGCCCGCCCCACCAGCACCATGCCGGAGCGCTGCGCGATGGTGAGGGCGAGCGTCGACGGCACGCTCGGGGTCGCGACGTAGGCTAGCCCGGCGCGCGCCGCCTTGTACGCGAGCTCGGCCGAGATCCGACCCGTGACGAGCAGTCCCCGGCCGGCGAGCGGCTGTCGCGCGATGACCGCCGCACCGATCACCTTGTCCACCGCGTTGTGCCGCCCGATGTCTTCGGCGTGGAACTGGAGCGTCGCATTGTCGGTGAGCGCGGCCGCATGGATCCCGCCGGTCTCGTTGTAGCGCACGCCGCGGGCGAACAGCTCCTTGAAGAGCGCCCGCTGTATCTCGGGTGGTGGGGGCTCACCCCGGGCGACCGCGTGCCGTACCGCCGGCGGATCGGCGAGGAATGTGGATACCGCGCCGCACCCCGAGGCGAGCACCCGGCGGCGGTCCTCGCCCTTCACTAGCGCCACACGCTCCGGTTTCACTTCCGCCCAGAAACCCAGGTCCGTGGCGCAGGGGCGGAGCTTGACGAGGTCGTCCAGCGTCTCGATGTAGCCCTCGCCGTGGAGCCACCCTGTGGCCAGTTCTTCGAGCTGGCCCGGCGTGCACATCCACGTCACCGCCGGCTCGCCGTTGACCTCGAGCCAGACCGGCCACTCCTCCACCGCGGCCGAGTCGGCGAGCATCCGACCCCGGCGGGAGCCGGGTGTGCGGGCCTCCGGCGGCCCCGGGCTGACGCCCGGGGCTATGGAGGATGGCCCCGTCCGTAAGGGCGGGGATTCCTGGTCACGGTTCGCCATAGTACTCGGAGTAGATATGCGGCCCTTCCTGCACGCGCACGGCGTGCAATGTCACGCCCTCGGGCAGCCGTGGGGCGAGCCGTTCCCAGACGTACACGGCCAGCGCTTCGCCCGTCGCGAGATGGCGACCGTCCGCGAACTCGGGGAGCGCGTTGTTGATGCTGCGCCCCGCGAGGCGCCCGGTCACTTCCTCGGCGAGCAGGGCGTCGAGCGCCGGCAGGCTCATCACCCCGCCCGCCTCCGGCACCAGCTGCCCCTGCACGGTGACGCGGCACTGATAGCGGTGGCTGTGATCGACAACCGCCTTGCCGAACTCGGCCGCATTCCGCTCGGCGCTCCAGTCCGCGCGCCGGATGCGGTGCGTCGCGGTAAACTCAACGATACGCGTAAGATAGCTGATCGGCATCGCTAGAACAGTCGCACCGCACTGGCTTTGAAGGCGAACACCACCGGGCCGCCTGGGGTGAGCTGCAGGTCCCCGGCCGCTGCTTCGGTCACGACGGCGACGAGCTCCACGCCCACGTCGGCCGTAACGTGCACAACCCCCGGACGCTGCCGGGCGAGCCGCGTCACCCGCCCGGCGAACACGTTCCGCGCCGAGGAGGTCAGGGGCGCCCGACTCACAAAGATGTCGCTGGGAGCGACGGCGAGGATCGCCGGGCCGGCCCTGTCGGTCATCACGGCGATCTCGATCGTTCCGACGCGGATATGCTTTAAGTCACCCGCGCCCGCGTTCGGAAGCTCGACGCGGAACAGATTCTCCGGCGTGACGGGCGAGAGCTTCCCTTCCGCGAGGGCGCGCACGTCGTCCGCCCAGCGGTAGGCGTCCTCGAGCTGGTGCGACGCGAGGCAGATGGCGAGCGGCCGCCGGCGGCGCTCTTCCGCGAGCGCGCCGTACAACATCTGCGCCGCCGCGCGGTCGGCGGAGCTCGCCGGCTCGTCGAGCAGCAGCACTTCGGGCTCGACGGCGAGCGCGCGAGCCACGGCGACGCGCTGCACCTCTCCTTCGGAGAGCTGGTGGCGGTGACGCTCGAGCAGCGGCGCGATGCCGAACCGCGCGGCGACATTGTCTACCACCCTGTTCACTTCTATGCGTCTCACACCTCTCACCACCAACCCGTATCCCAGGTTCTCCCGCACCGTCCCCCGAAACAGAACTGGCCGCTGCTCGACGAGCGTCACGCGGCGGCGCGCCGCGGCGGTCGGCCGGGAGCGCGCCGGCCCGCCGCACACGGGCTCGCCATCGAGCCGCACCTCCCCTTCGGTGGGCTGTTCGAGCAGGGCGAGGAGCCGCAGCAGCGTGCTCTTCCCGGAGCCGTTGGGCCCTACCATCGCGATCAGCGCACCCGGCGGGACTGCGAACCGCTCAAGATCGAGCACCATGCGCCCGCCGTAGCAGTGACGCACGCCCACGAGCTCAAGCATGCGCTTTGCCCTGCAGCACCTGCAGGGCGATGTTCACGAGCAGGGCGAGCACCAGCAGGATCACGCCGAGCGCCAGCGCCAGCCCGAATTCGCCCTGTCCGGTGTAGAGCGCGATGGCGGTGGTCAGGGTACGCGTCGAGCCGCGGATGTTCCCGCCGACGATCATGGCCGAGCCGATCTCCGCGATGACGTGGCCGAAGGCGGCGGTGATGACTGCCGCGAGGGCGAAGCGCGCCTCTCGCGCGACAGCCCAGGCCGTTCGCCAGGCCGACGCGCCCAGCGTCTGGGCGGTGCGCCGTACGCGCGGGTCCACCCCCTGGACGGCTGCCGCGGACAATGCTGCCGCGATGGGCAGCGCGATGCACACATCACCGACGGCGATCGCCTGCCAGGTGTACAGCCATCCCAGCCCGCCCAGCGGCCCACGCCGGGACAACAGCCCGAACAGCAGCAAGCCGGTGACGACGGTGGGGAACGCAAGGGCGGTATTGACGAGCGTGAAGGCCGCCCGGCGGCCCCAGAACGGGCGCGTCGCCAGAAAGAAGCCGAGCGGGAGCCCGATGGCGCACGCGATCACCGTCGCCGTGACGGCGACCTTCAGGGTGAGCACCACGACGCCCGTCACTTCGGCGTCGCCCGCGAGGAGGAGGGCGAGGGCGCGCCGCAGTCCTTCCCCTAGAAAGTCCATCCCAGGCCGATGGTGATCCAGGGATGGGCCGTCCACTCGATGAGGGGGGCGTCGAGCGGCAGGACCCGGCTATTGTCGGAGGACGGCTGCTTGTAATCGAGCGGGTACTTGAGCCTCCAGAATACCAGCCGTACGTCGGTGCGCACTGACAGGCGCCGCGCGGGATACCAGCGCAGGCCCGCTTCGGGCGCCACGGTGAACTTGCTGCCGAACTCGTAGCCGTTGGGCTCGGGTGGCGAGCTGCCCCCGAGCGCGACCCCGAGAGCGCCGCCCACGTACGGCGCGAAGCCGCGCCAGGTCTTGCGGCCGGTGAGCGCGAGCTGCAGCGCCACGTCGACCAGCGCCACGTCGTTGTCGAACGGGCCGGTCCGGCGTGACAGCGAGTCCTTCGTCGGGTCCACGACGAACCGGGTGGTCCGGGCGTAGGCGACCCCGAGCGATGCGCCGATCGCGTTGCCGAAGGCCACCTCGTAGCGGAGCCCGCCGGTCGGCCCGTCCGAGAGTCCTACGCCCGGGCCGCCGCGCGAGCCGCCCAGGTAGCCGAAGGTGATCACGCCCACCCCCCCCCGGCGGATGTCGCGATACGGAGAGTGGCTGGGGTCGTGGCCGACTTGAGCGGCACTCCCGTGGTACGACGCTACGACGCTAAGCCATACGATCGCCCCGAGGACCCCACGGAGCAGACTTACAACGTAGCGTCGTAGCGTCATGTAACCTCTCGCAGATCCCGCCCTGTCATCTCGGGCGGCGGTTCCAGTCCCAGCATCCGCAGCACGGTGGGCCCGACGTCGCACAGGGCGGCCCCGTGGCGCAGCGGGGTCTTCGCGTCGTCCCCACCTACAATAAGGAAGGGGACTGGGTTCGTGGTGTGGGCGGTGTGCGGGCCGTCGGTCGTCGGATCGATCATCAGCTCGCAATTGCCGTGGTCTGCCGTGACGAGCAGCGTGGCGCCGGCCTGCTCGACGGTCTTCACGACCCGCGCGAGGCAGTGGTCCACAGTCTCCACAGCCCGCACCGCCGCGCCTAGTACCCCGGAGTGGCCGACCATGTCTCCGTTGGCGTAGTTGCACAGGATAAAATCGTGGTGTCCGGCCGTGATCGCCTGGCACAGCACGTCGGTGACGCCGGGCGCGCTCATCTCCGGCATCAGGTCGTAGGTCGCCACCTGCTGGGAAGGCACGAGCAGCCGCTCCTCGCCGGGGTAGGGCACCTCGAAGCCGCCGTTGAAGAAATACGTGACGTGGGCGTACTTCTCGGTTTCGGCGGTGCGGAACATTGTCTTGCCCTGGTCCGACAGCACCTGGGCGACGATCTGCGACAGCACCATCGGCCCGAACGCGATCGGGAACGGGAACGTTTCGTCGTATTGCGTCATCGTGACGAGCTCCACGGTCGGCCGCGCGCCGGCGTCGAACGCGTCGAAACCGGGGAGCGCGAGGGCCCGCACGATCTGCCGCATGCGGTCGGCGCGGAAGTTGAAGCAGAAGATCCCGTCGCCGCTCCTGATGCGGGGCGTTCCGGCAATGATGCGCGGCTTCACGAACTCGTCCGACCCGCCGGCCTCGTACGCCGCGCGGATCGCCGCCACAGGATCCGGGGCGGGCTGGCCCACGCCGTGGACCATCGCGTCGTACGCGATCTTGGTGCGCTCCCAGCGTTTGTCGCGGTCCATGGCGTAGTAGCGACCGACCACCGTGGAGACGACTGGGGCTCGGGAGTCGGGGCTCGGGGGTCGGGCCCCGCCACCCCCGATCCCCGATCCCCGATCCCCGATCCCCTCGACCAGCTCCCGCATGAACCCGAGCGCCGACTGCGGCGGCGTATCCCGCCCGTCGAGCCAGGCGTGGATCGCGACGGGCAGCTCGTGCACATGGCCGAGCCGGATGGCGGCCAGGAGGTGCTTGTCGAGGGCGTGCACGCCGCCGTTCCCGATCAGGCCGATGAGGTGAAGCGTGGCGCCGCGCTGCTTGACGCGGCGGCACAGCTCGACGAGCGGTGGCAGCTGGAAGAACTCGCCCGACTCGATCGCCTGCGAGATGCGCACGATGTCCTGCGGCACCACGCGGCCGGCGCCGAGATTCAGGTGTCCCACTTCACTGTTGCCGATTTGCCCGGCGGGGAGTCCTACGGCGAGTCCGGACGCGTTGAGGAGCGTGCGCGGCGCGTTCGCCCAGAGACGGTGCCATGTGGGCGTACGCCCGAGCTCGATGGCGTTTCCCTCCCGGCCAGGACGGAAGCCCCAGCCATCGAGCACGATCAGAACGACCGGGGTGCGCGGCCCATGCCTCTTTGCCATATTGAGAGCGATGCAATTTAGCCGGGCCCTCCGTGCCCTACCAGCTGTCCTGTGGCTCGCGCCGTCCGCGCCGGATGCACCGCTGGCCGCCCAAGTGCGCTATCGCATCACCACCGACGGCGCCTGGTTCTTCCAGGAAGCGGGCGGCAAGCGCCTCGCGCGCCTCGCCCGGGGCGCCCTGGTCTCAGCGGGGGGCGGCGACGCGCAGGGCGACTGGCTCGGCGTCACGCTCGAGGGCTGGATCTTCGCCACGTCGGTCGGCCCAACGCCGCGCGCCGGATTCGATCTGGCAGTGATCCGCGCGCCCGAGGAGAACCTCCGCTCCTCCCCGGCGGGCGCGCTGGTGGCGAAGCTGCCGCAGGGCTTTCTGCTCACGAAGGTCAACGCGGGTGACACGGACCGCTGGGTACACGTGACACGCACCGGCTGGGTCCAAAGAGGCGACGTCGAGGCGGTGGCGCAGGTGGCGGGCTCGCGGGCGGCGGGGACCGCCGACTCAGATACGGCTCAGGCGCGGCTGACCCCGGGGCGGAGCCCCGGGGATGAGGGGACCCTGGACACCCCGGGCCGCCGGCCCGGGGTCAGCCGCGGGGACACGAGCGGCGGCGCCCCCGATCCCAGCCGCGTCGAGTCCGCGCGGCGCACGGTGCTATACCGCGCGCCCGAGGGCCCGCCGACGGGAACGCTCGCCCCCGCGGCGCCGCTGCGGGTGCTGGGCCGTTCGGGTGACTGGACACGGGTCGAGATCGATGGGTGGGTGAAGAACGGCGACCTCCAGGCCGCACCCGCCGGCGTGCTGGTCGGCGTCACGGCGGCCGAGTTGCGCACTGACCCGCAGCGCTACGTGGGGCAGGTGCTGCGCTGGACGCTCCAGTTCATCGCGGTGCAGAAGGCGGACGAGCTCCGGCCCGACATCCCCAACGGCGCGACCTACCTGTTGGCGCGCGGACCGCTGCCCGAGCGCGGCTTCGTCTACGTCGTCGTGCCGGAGGCGAAGCGCCTCCAGCTCGATGCCCTCACCCCGCTCGCGACCGTGCAGGTCACCGCCCGCGTGCGCGCCGGTCGCACCCGGTTCCTCGGCAATCCGGTGCTCGACCTCATGTCGTTGGAGACGCTGCCATGAACGAGATCCTGCGCGACCGCCTGTTGCGCAAGCTGGACGCGCTCCCCGAGGAGAAGGCCTATCTGGTGCTCGACTACGTCGAGTTTCTCGAGTCGAAGTACGCCGAGCGCCCGGCTGGGGCCGCGCCGTTCCAGAAGGTGGCGGAGACGCTCGAGGACACGCTGCGGGCGGGGCGGGTGCCGGTGAACATCATCCGGGGGACGATGGACGCCGTGGGAAAGGCCGGGAAGTTGCTCGAGAAGTTCGCGGCGGCGGGGAAAGCGGCGGTGGAAGAGGCGGCGAAGAAGGGCCCGGAGAAGGTTGAGGAACCGCCGGCCCCCCAGTAACTTTCGCCATGGGAAGCTTCCGCCCGGGCACTGCCCTCACCTTCGACGACGTGCTGCTCGTGCCGCGGCACTCCAGCGTGCATCCGCGGAACGTCGACGTTCGCTCCCGCTTCACCCGTGGTATCCCGCTCAACGTGCCGCTCGTGTCGGCGGCGATGGACACCGTCACCGAAGCCGAGATGGCCATCGCGATCGCGCGCGAGGGCGGGATCGGCGTGATCCACAAGAACATGCCGATCGACCGGCAGGCGGCGGAAGTGGATCGCGTGAAGCGCAGCGAGTCGGGGATGATCCTGCATCCCATCACGCTCGGCCCGGACCGCCCGCTGCGCGAGGCGGTCCGGCTGATGGAGCGGTTCCGCATCTCCGGGGTGCCGATCGTGGACGACGCCGGGCGCCTGGTCGGCATCATCACAAACCGTGACTTGCAGTTCGAGCGCGAGCTCGACCGCCCGCTTCGCGCTGCGATGACGAAGGACCGGCTTGTCACCGCGCCCGTCGGCACGACGCTCGACGAGGCGGAGCGAATCCTCGCCAAGCATCGCATCGAGAAGCTTCCGGTGGTCGACGAGCACGGCATCCTCAAAGGCCTCATTACCATCAAGGACATCTTCAAGCGCCGGCGGCACCCGCACGCCAACAAGGACCAGCACGGCCGCCTGCGTGTCGCGGCCGCGGTGGGCGGCACCTCCGACGCCCTCGCCCGCGCGCGGGCCCTGCTCGACGCGGGCTGCGACGTGATCGTCGTGGACTCGGCGCACGGCCACGCCGAGGGCGTGCTCAACACCGTGGCGTGCCTGCGGGAGGCGTTTCCCGACACGCAGCTCGTGGGGGGGAACGTGGCGAGCGGGACGGGGGCGCGGGCGCTGGTCGAGCGCGGCGTCGACGCGGTGAAGGTCGGCGTCGGGCCGGGCTCGATTTGCACGACGCGCGTCGTGACGGGCGTCGGGGTGCCGCAAATCACCGCCATCGTCGAGGCGGTCGAGGGGGCGGGGGAGGTGCCGGTGATCGCCGATGGGGGCATCAAGTACTCGGGCGACGTCGTGAAGGCGCTCGCCGCCGGCGCCGCCAGCGTGATGATGGGCTCGATGCTCGCGGGCACGGAAGAGAGCCCCGGGGAGTCGTTCCTGCTCGAGGGACGGCGCTTCAAAGTGATCCGCGGCATGGGGAGCCTGGGCGCCATGGAAGAAGGCTCCGGCGACCGCTACTTCCAGGAGGGCGAGGTGTCGCCGTCCAAGCTCGTGCCGGAAGGGATCGAGGGCCGCGTCCCTTACAAGGGGCCCGTGGCCGACGTGATCTTCCAGATGGCGGGCGGCCTGCGCAGCGGCATGGGATACTGCGGCGTGTGCGACATCAAAGCCCTCCAGACCGAGACCGAGTTCATCCAGGTCACTACCGCCGGGTTGCGAGAGTCGCATCCGCACGACGTGGTGATCACCCGAGAAGCGCCCAACTACAGCATCTGACGACCGGCGCGGCTTGACAGGTCGGGGGGCCGGGGCCTACTCTAGCGCCCGTCCCCAGGCCGTAGCTCTCCTCTTCGCTCGAGGGTCGCATGAACCTGCTCCGACGGAAGAGCGTCACCGACCTGCAGACCGAGGCGCTGACCGACCACAGCCTGAAGCGCGCCCTCGGCGCGCTCAATCTCACCATGCTCGGGATCGGCGCCATCATCGGCACGGGCATCTTCGTGCTGACGGGCACGGTCGCGGCGCAGAACGCTGGGCCGGCGGTGGTGCTGGCGTTCGTGCTGGCGGGCATCGCGTCGATCTTCGCGGCCCTGTGTTACTCGGAATTCGCGTCGCTCGTGCCGATGGCGGGAAGCGCCTACACCTACGGCTACGCGACGCTGGGCGAGCTGATCGCGTGGATCATCGGCTGGGACTTGATCCTCGAGTACGCCCTCGGCGCCGTGACCGTCGCGATCGGCTGGTCGGGCTACGTCGTCAGCTTCTTGAAGGATGTCGGCATCAACGTGCCCTGCTCCCTCGCCGCCGCGCGGGGCGTCGTCGCGCCGCAGTGCACCGCTCCGGCTGTATTCAACCTTCCGGCCGTGATCATCATCGCGATCGTCACGACACTGTTGGTGATCGGCATCAAGGAATCGGCGAACGTCAATAACGTCATCGTCTTCATCAAGGTGGCCGTCGTCCTGCTGTTCATCGTGGCGGCGGCGCACGCCGTGAACCCCGCCAACTGGCACCCGTTCATCCCGCCGAACACGGGCGACCGGGGTGCCTTCGGCTGGACCGGCGTGATGGCGGGCGCCGGCCTGGTCTTCTTCGCGTACATCGGGTTCGACGCCGTCAGTACCGCCGCGCAGGAAGCGAAGAATCCGCAGAAGGACATGCCGATCGGCATCATCGGCTCGCTGCTGATCTGCACGGTGCTATACATCCTCGTGTCGGGCATCGCGACCGGCCTGATGAGCTATAAGGACTTGAACGTTCCGGACCCGATCGCAGTCGCGGCGGATCACGCCGGCCTCGGCTGGATGTCCTCGCTGATCAAGCTCGGCGCCATCGCCGGCCTGTCGTCCGTGATTCTGGTCATGCTGCTCGGTCAATCGCGCGTGTTCTACTCGATGGCGCGCGACGGCCTGCTGCCGCAGTTCGTCAACAAGGTCCACCCCAAGTTCCAGACGCCCTACATCACCTCGATCGTCACCGGCATCGCCGTCGCCATCGTGGCATCGCTGCTCACGGTTCGGGAAGCCGGCAACCTGGTGTCGATCGGGACCCTGCTCGCGTTCGTGATCGTGTCGATCGGGGTGATGGTGCTGCGCGTGCGCGACCCCAACCTGCCTCGGGCCTTCAAAACGCCGGCGGTCTTCGTCGTGGCGCCGCTCGGCGCCCTGTCCGCTGCGTACCTCATGGTCTCGCTGCCGTGGACGACGTGGCGGCGGCTTATCATCTGGTTCGTGTTCGGCATGGTGCTCTACTTCTTGTACGGCGTGCGATCCTCGAAGCTCGCGCAGAAGCCCTGACCCGATGCGAGCACGCCTCAGGTGGCTCGGCCTGTGGACGCTGCTCGGGGTCGTTTCCAGCGCGCAACTCTACTTTGCGAAGCAGCGTTTGGCGCGCGATCCCTCAACCTGGTGGCAGGCGCTCGGCGCAGGGCTTCCCGCGTGGTACGTGTGGGGACTGCTCTCGCTCGTCGTCGTGTGGCTCGCCCGCCGCTTTCGGGTGGACCGGGCGAGCTTCGGCCGGTATTTCTTCATTCACCTGGGCGCGAGCCTCGACGTCGCGCTGCTGCAGCTCGTCGCCGCCGTCGGCATCCAGGACCTGCTGCACGCCGCAGCTGGTGCGCCATACCCCTTCGCCCAGAAGCTGGTGGACGATTTCACGATCTTCTTTCACTGGAATGTGCTGATCTACTGGGCGATCGTCGCGGTCGTCCATGCCTACGATTACCATCACGCGTTGGAGCAGCGCCGCGTCGCGCGCCCGGCCGATCGCCTACTGGTCGAGGACGCCGGCCGGAGCTTTTTCGTGCGCACCGCCGACGTCGACTGGATCGAGGCGGCCAAGAACTACGTGCGGCTCCACGTCGGCGATCGCACCCACCTGCTGCGCTCGACCCTCGCCGCGCTCGAGCAGCGGCTCGATCCGGAGCGGTTCCGCCGCATCAGCCGGTCGGCGCTGGTGAATCTCGACCGCGTGCGCGAGCTCCAGCCTTGGTTCCACGGGGATGCGATCATCATCCTCCACACCGGAACACGAGTCACCTTGAGCCGGCGTTACCGGCACAACCTGCTGGCCCCCAGCGCGTCGTAAGCCCCCTCGTCCCCCGTCCGATCCCGCTCGTCCCGGCGGCGTCGCCCGGCGGCGGGGAGAACGCCCATTCTGCTGGGATGACGCTCTTCGCCACCAAGCCGATCGCGACCCTTCGCGCCGAAGCAGAGGCGACCGGTGCGCACGCCTTGGTGCGAGCGCTCGGGCCCCTCAATCTCGTCACCCTCGGCATCGGCGCCGTCATCGGCGCGGGGATCTTCGTGATCACGGGGCAGGTGGCCGCGCTGTACGCCGGTCCCGCGGTGCCCCTGTCGATGATCGTCGTCGGCGTCGCCTGCGCGTTCGCGGGCCTCTGTTACGCCGAAATGGCGAGCGCCGTGCCCGTCGCGGGCAGCGCGTACACGTACGCCTATGCCACCATGGGCGAGTTCGCGGCCTGGATCATCGGGTGGGACCTCGTGCTCGAATACGCCGCCGGCGCCGCCACGGTGGGCGTCGGCTGGTCCGCCCATTTCGTGTCCCTGCTCGGGCTCTTCAACGTCCGGATTCCCGCGAGCCTCACGGCCCCGCCCACGCAATGGTGCACCGCCGCGCAGGCGGCCGCGCACGTCGCGGGATGCGCCCATCCCGCGCTGAACCTCACCGGAGCGGTCATCAATCTGCCGGCCGTTCTCATCGTGGCGCTGATGTCCGCCGTACTGGTGATCGGGATCAGGGAGTCGGCGCGTGTCAACAGCGTCATCGTGATCCTCAAGGTCGCGATCGTCCTGCTCGTGGTGCTCGTCAGCCTGTCGCACATCGATCGGGCCAACTGGACGCCGTTCATCCCCCCCAACACGGGTGAGTGGGGCACGTACGGCTGGTCGGGCGTGCTGCGGGGCGCGGGCCTCGTGTTCTTCGCCTATATCGGGTTTGACACGGTCTCAACCGCGGCGCAAGAATCGAAGAACCCCCAGCGCGACATGCCCATCGGCATCCTCGGCTCACTCGCGGTCTGCACGCTGCTCTACGTGGTGGTGTCGGCCGTGCTGGTCGGCGTGGTCCCGTATGGCGACCTCAACATTGCGGCGCCGATGGCCTATGCGATGGAGCGGATCGGCGCCCCCTGGTGGATTCGCGTCGCGATCGACGTCGGCGCGGTCCTGGGCATCGGCTCCGTGGCACCCCCTACCTCTCCACGATCTACACCGGCATTGCGGTCTGCCTGGCCACCGGGATCTTGCCGCTGCAGCTGCTCGGGACCTGGGTCAACATCGGCACGCTGCTGGCGTTTATGCTGGTGTGCGGCGGGGTGTGGATCCTCAGGTCCAAGCGTCCCGACCTGCACCGCCCCTTCCGCACGCCCTGGGTTCCGGTCGTCCCAGTCTTGGGCATCCTGTGCTGCTTCGGCTTGATGCTGACGCTGCCCGCCGATACGTGGATCCGTCTGGCCGCGTGGCTCGCGATCGGACTCGCGATCTACTGGAGTTACGGGCGGAAACATTCGAGACTGAGGAAAGGCGTCTAGCAAAGGCGTCGCGCGAAAACGTCACGCGACACCGTCACGCAACAACGGCACGCAACAACGGCACGCAACAACGGCACGCAGAGACGTCGGACGCCTTCGCGTGACGCCCTTGGCGCGACGCCTTTGCGCGACGGCTTCGTGCTACGCCCTTGCTCGACGTATCTTGTAGTGATGCTGAATGGAGTGCCGGTTCCGCCCGAGCGCGCCGTCGCTGCGAAGAGCGTCGCGGCCGTGCTCGCGCCGGGTGCGCGCGTCGCCTTGACAACGCACGTGAACGCCGACGGCGACGGCGTGGGCAGCGAGGTGGCGCTGTGGCACCTCCTCGCCGCGCGTGGGCATCGGCCGGCGATCGCGAACCCGACGCCGATCCCGGAGCGCTTCGGCTTTCTGGTGCCGAACGGGGCGGACCATTCCGATCGGGCCGCGAAGGAGATCGAGGCCGCCGATGTCGTAGTCGTGCTCGACATCTCCGACATCGGCCGTCTCGGCGACCTGCAGCGCGCCATCAAGCAGTCCCACTCCGTCGTGTGCATCGACCATCACGTCAGCCAGGGGTCGCTCCCGGACGGACCACGGCTCGTCGCGCCGGAAGCGGCAGCGACCGCCGAGCTGGTGTTCGACTTCGCGTGCGCCGTCGGTTGGCCGCTCTCACGCGACGCGGCGCGGGCGCTGTACGTCGGCCTCCTCACGGACACAGGTGCCTTCCGGTTCGCGAACACGAGCCCCCGCGCACTGCGCGTCGCGGGGGCGCTGCTCGAGCGCGGTGTCGACCCTGAGTCGATCTACGAGTCGGTGTACGCCAGCGCGCCCGAAGGCCGCGTGCGGCTGATGACGGAGGTGTTACAGACGCTGGTGGTGGAGCCGGAGGCCGGTCTGGCGTGGGTAACTGTGCCGCCCGACGCGCTGCACCGCCACGGGGCGACGGCGGACGACCTCGACGGAATCGTCGAGTATCCCCGCTCCATCGCCGGCGTGCGTCTCGCTCTGCTGTTCCGCCAGATCGCGAACGGCCGGATCAAGGTGAGCTTTCGCTCCATGGGGGACGTGGACGTGGCGGACCTGGCGCATCGGTTCGGCGGCGGGGGACACAAGCGGGCGGCGGGAGCGTCGCTCGAAGGGTCGATCGCCGACGTGCAGCGACAGGTGCTCGGCGCAGCGCGCCAGTATCTGGCGAGCCGCTCCGGGAGCTAGCTCCTCGGCCGCAGGAAGGCGGTCACGAAGTTTCGCTTCGAGAAGTCTCCCCCCGTCCAGAGCCGCCAGAACAGATCGCTCCCGGGCAAGGCCCGCGCGATCTCGGCCTCGTCCAGCCCCCGCCGGCGCAACGCCTGAATGCGCTCGCCCAGCTCGAGGAGGAATTCGAGCTTGTGGCGGAGCCGCGTGCCACCGTGCTCCACCTGTCCGCGGTGCTGGCAGAACAGCGCCGCCGGCTCGAGCGCGATCAGGCGCCGCAGCGACTCGATCATCGCGTGCACGTCCTCGTCGGCCCGCAGATAG
This sequence comes from Gemmatimonadota bacterium, assembly GCA_003220935.1. GTDB lineage: Bacteria > Gemmatimonadota > Gemmatimonadetes > Gemmatimonadales > GWC2-71-9 > 20CM-4-69-16. The sequence goes on along the minus strand of QHTT01000071.1, from coordinate 37,174 downwards.
CGCAGCTTTGGCGCGAGGTAGAGATCGCCGCTGAACAGCCAGCCGCGCCGCGGCTCCCACAGGGCCACATGGTCAGGAGCGTGCCCGGGAGTGTGGATCACCTGAAACCGATGGTGCGGCGTCTCGAGCCATTCGCCCAGCGCGGCGACGCGGGCGGGCTCCCGCACTCCCCAGGCCAGGCGGCGGTACAGCTGCGGCGCCGCATCGCGCTGCGCGAGTCGCCCCGCCGCCACGGCGTGCGCCAGTGGGGTGATGCGCAGCGCACCCGCCAGGAGAGCGTGGTTGCCCGAGTGATCCTCGTGGTAATGGGTGGTGACGCACTGACGGACCCCGAGCTCGCTCACCAGGCGCCGCACGTCGCGCGCAAGGTTGGGCGGGCCCGAGTCGACGAGGAGCCCGTCTACGAGATACACGCCCGTCCAGTACAGCGCCCGGCCCAAGAACGTCCGGGCCATGCGGAAGTAGCGGACGTCGCCGTACGCGAGGCTGTGGATCACTGGAAGGAAGGAACTGGAAGGGCGGTGACGGCTAGCGGTCGCGCACCGCCACCGCCTCGATGTCGAACGTCACCCGGTCGGCTACCCGCACCATCCCTGCCGGCCCGCCCCGGAACGGCTTGATCCCGAAATCGGTCTGTTTCACCGCGAATGCGGCCACGGCGCGCAGCGTGTCCTGCCCGATCTCGACCCGCACCTCGACCGACAGCTCGCGCGTCTGGCCAACGATCGTCAGCTCAGCGTCGATGCGGTACTCGCCGTCCGACGGCGTGATGCGTTTCGACGCGAGCGTGATCTCAGGGTACTGGTCCACCTTGAGGATGTCGGTCCGCATCGCCTCGGTCACTTTGCGGATCTCCTCCGTGTCCGGAGGCGTGAGGACCTCCAGGCTGTCGGTGCGGACCACGATCTCGATGCGGGACAGCGCAGGCGCACTGGGGAAATACACGACCCGGCCGGAGAATCCCCGGGCGCGGATCAGATGCTCGTGGCCGGCGAAGCCGAACAGCCCGGCCTTGCCAGTCTTAACGTCCAGCCGGCTGGCGGGCGAGAGGCGGTAGACGACCGAGTCGCTGGAGGCGGCTTGGCCCACCGCGGGGGCGGGGAATACGGCGAGCGTTGCGAGTAAGGCGATCCGGCCCGCGGGCATGTGCACCTCACATTGTACCCCGCGCTGCGACACTCCGCCTGCACCGTTGACTCCTCGCGCGGGCCGTGCCATCAATAGGCCGCGTGCCCCACCTCCTGGCTGTCAGCCTGAAGAAAGCCTCGCCCGCCGGCGACGAGGCGGCGTTCCCCTTCTCCGTGCCCGCGATCCGCACCTTGCCCCGGCTCGATCTGTCGGCGCGCGTGACTTGTTTCGTGGGCGAGAACGGCTCAGGGAAGTCCACGCTGCTCGAGGGGATCGCGGCCGCCGCGAGCCTTCCCACGGTGGGGGCGGCGGAAGTCGCGCAGGACGGCACGCTCGCGGCACAGCGGCAGCTCGCAGCCGCGCTGCGACTCACCTGGTCGAAGCGCACCCACCGGGGCTTCTTCCTGCGCGCCGAGGACTTCTTCGGCTTCCAGCGGCGGCTCGCCGCCGAGCGACAGGAATTCGAGCAGCGCTTGTTGGAGATCGACGAGCAGTATCGGGACCGGTCGGCGGTGGCGAAAGGCCTCGCGGCCGGTCCGGTGCGGGCGTCGCTGGGCGACATGGAGCGGCGCTACGGCCACGATCCCGACGCGCGCTCGCACGGGCAGGCGTTCCTCAATCTGTTTCAGGGCCGGTTCGTGCCCGGCGGCTTGTACCTGCTGGACGAGCCGGAGGCTCCGCTCTCCCCGCAGAACCAGCTCGGTTTGCTAGCGATCCTGCTCGACCTGATCGAGCGCGATGCCCAATTCATCATCGCGACGCACTCGCCCATCCTGCTCGCGTTTCCTGGCGCGACCATCTACAGCTTCGACCGCCTCCCGATCGAGCCGGTCGCGTACGGGGAGCTGGATCACGTGGCCCTGACGCGGGCGTTCCTGAACGATCCCCAGACGTATCTGCGTCGCCTGCGCGACGGCGGGTAACGGGGGACATCACGCCGCGTTCGGCTCCTTTGAATCGCCGAAGATGTCGCGCATCGCGTCCTCCAAGGCGCGCCGGAGCTCTGCCGCCGTGGCGCCCAGGTGGTAAGCGGCGACCGCGACCGGGCGCAGCAGCCCCACCAGGTTCTCGGGACGCTCACTGGGCGGAACCGGCGACGGTGAGCGCTCGGCCACGCGAGTGCCCCGCGCTCCGTCCGTGACGACGATGCCGCGCCGCTCCAGCTCGCCGTAGGCACGCGCCACCGTGCCGGGGGCGATGTCGAGCTCGTCGGCGAGTTGTCGCACCGGCGGCAGCCGGTCCCCGGGTCCGAGCTGTACCGTCGCAACCGCTTCTTGCACCTGGGCGACGATCTGTTCGTAGATCGACCGGTCGGACGCGTCATCGATGCGAACTCGAAACTTGCGCGCCGCAGCCTCTGCTTTACGGACCACCGCCGACGGGAGACCCGCGAGCAGCCGCAGCGTTTCGGCCCGTGCGTTCTCCAGGGTCACGCCGGCCGCAAGCAACACCTGTGCGGCGATCCCTTTCTCCTCGTGCAACACGCCGAGCAGCACGTGCTCAGTACCGACGAAGTCATGACCCAGCTCCTGGGCCTCGCGCATCGCCAGCTCGATGACGTGCTTGGCTCGAGAGGTATAGGGAAGCTTGGGGTCGGCGGCCGGCTGCGCCGTGCCGCGCTCCACGGTCTGTTCGATCTGCAGTCGAATCTCGTCGAGGTCGGCGTCGAGATTCGTCAACACGGCTGCCGCGACGCCGCGGCGTTCGCGAAGCAATGCCAGCAGCATGTGCTCCGTTCCCACGTATCCGTGGTGCAGCCGCGACGCTTCCTCGCGCGCGATCTGGAGCACGATCTGGACGCGATCGGTGAACCCTGCTCTGCGGGCGTGCATGAGCCCTCCGACGTGGAGTGCCACTTGTACCACTGCAAGTGAACAATGATCGGCGCGGCGCAATGTGTCAATAGGAATGGTACAAGGCGGCGTTCTCGCTCACCCGGCGCACGGCGGGTGACAAACCCTCCGCCCCTGCGCGGCATCGTAGCCACGCTCTCGGCGACAGTCCCGAACCCACGAGTTCTACCTATGTGCAGGATGGCGGGCTGCTTCCTCACTGTTGTGACGCTCGCCGTGCGCGGCAGCACCGCATCGGGCCAGAATCCGCTGCGGGATTACACGGAGGGCGTGGCCCAGCCCGTCGTCGGCTACACGCTGCGTGTCGACGCCGGCGACCTTTCCGGGTTCGACGTCGAGCTGCGGCTCCGCAACGTCCCCGACACGTTCCGCCTCGCGATGGTTGCGCATCCCGAATACGACGACCGCTATTGGCGCTACGTCGAGGCGCTGCGCGTCGCGACGTCGAACGGCGCGGCGACGGTGACCCGCGAAGACAGCGCCCTGTGGCGTGTGGTCGCGCCGGGTGGCGAGGCGCTGGTGCGCTACCGGATCCACCTGCCGCCGGCCGAGTCGCCCCGCGCCGCCTGGCGTCCGTTCCTCACCGCCACGGGTGGGTTGGTCGGCGGGCCGCATTCGTTCATGTACGTCGTCGGCGCCACGCTCGCGCCGTCGCATGTGACGCTCGAGCTGCCGCCCGAGTGGGAGATTGCGACGGGACTCGAGCCGACGCTCGATCCGCGCACGTTTTTCGCGCCGAGCGTCGGCGTCCTGGTGGACTCGCCCCTGCTGGTGGGGCGGCTCCGCGGCTGGCGCTTCGCAGTGGACGGCGTACCGCACCGCGTCGTGTATTGGCCGCTCCCCGACGCGGCGCCGTTCGATACGACGGCGCTCGCGGGCAATATCGAGCGGCTCGCCCGCCAGGCGGTCGCGCTGTTCGGGCGCGCGCCGTATCGCGACTATTCGTTTCTCCTGCAGGATGGTGCCTACGGCGCGCTCGAACACCGCAGCTCGGTCACGCTCGGCGCGCCGAGCGCGGACCTCGCTCGCGATCCCGGGGCGCTGCTCGGAGAGGTCGCGCACGAGTACTTCCACACCTGGAACCTGATGCGCATCCATCCGGTGGAATACGGCGACGTGAGCTACCGAACGCCGCCGCGGGCGCGCGGGTTATGGTGGAGCGAGGGGCTCACGATGCTCTACGCCGATCTGCTACGCCGGCGCGCAGGACTGCCCGTGTTCGACTCCACCCGCGTCGCGCATCTGGAGGGGCTCATCGGGCGCTACCTCGCGAACCCGGGGAACTCCCGCTTCTCTCCCGAGAGCGTGAGCGTGATCGCCTACGGCGCTGAACCGGGCGCCCTCGGTGACTACAGCGCCAGCACGCACCTGCAGGGTGAGCTGCTCGGCACAATGCTCGACCTGATCGTGCGCGACGCGACGAATGGCGCCCGCTCGATGGACGACGTCATGCGCGCGATGCTGGAGCGCTTCTCGGGTGAGCGGGGGTTCGCGGGACGGGACATCGAGCGCACGGTGGCGGCGGTGTGCGGCTGCGACGTGCGGCCGTTCTTCGAGACGCACGTCCGCGGGGCAAGGCCGATCGACTTCGATCGCTACTTGCGCCTGATCGGAATGCGCCCCCGGGTGTCGTGGGTTCCGGCGCTCGGCCGGGACGGGCGGCCCGCGGCCGACTTGCGGATCTACGCTTGGCAGCCGCCGCGCGACAGCGCTCTCAGCCTGTTGATCACGAACCCGGCTAGCGCGTGGGGACGGGCGGGGCTGCACACGGGTGACCGGCTCGCCACGATGAACGGAACCACGCTCCCGAGCACGGCGGACTTTCGCTCGTTCGTGAACGGGCTGCGGATCGGCGATACGGTGATCGTCAGCGTGCGACGCCCCACCAGCGCGTGGCGCGTGAGCGTAGTAGTCGCGGGCTACGCGCGGCCGGTCGTGCAGCTCGAGGAGATCCCGGAGGCTACAGAGCGCCAGCGCGGGCTCCGGGCCTCATGGGCGGCGGGGTCCCCACGCTGAAGCGTGGGCTCGGCACGCCACGACGCTGAAGCGTAGTGTGCTTCTGCACAGTGCTGCGCCGAGCCCATCCTTCAGGATGGGAACCCGGTACCGAACCCGGTGTTCGCGTCAGTCCACGAACGCCCACAGCAACGCCCGGCTGTGGTGGTCGAGCGCCCCGGGTTCGCCGAGGTGGTAGAGGTCCCCCGCCACGTCGCGGATCAAGAGGCCGCCGTGCGGCAGCAGCCGCGGCCAGGCGTCGAGGCGGGTCTGGAACGAGCGCGTCCCCTGCCGAGTCTCCACCCGCCAGTGCCGGATCTCGACCTCCTCGTCGATGGCCGTCACCTGGGTGATCTCGAAGACGAAGCCGGCGGCCACCATCGCCTCTTCGAGCACCCGCCGCGAGGTGGGGTCGAGCTCGGCAGGGTCGCGCACCAGCGCGAACTCCCGCTCCTCATCGTCGCGCAGCGACACGAGCCGCGCCGGCTCCGACCACGGAAAGCAGCGCCGCACCCACACCGCGCGCTCGGCGCCGCCGCGCACGGCCCAGAGGCGGCCGTCGGCGCGGCGCTCGAGCGTGAGTTCGGAGGCCACCGCGGCCACGGGTCTGCCCAACGTCGTCAGTTCCATAACCCCTCCCTCGAAAGGGTCGGCTGACCCCGGGGCGGCGCCCCGGGGTTGACCAACCGGGGCGCCGTTTGGGTTTACCCCGGGCCATCGGCCCGGGGTCAGCCGCGCTATTGCAGTTGCAATTGCATCTCGTACAACCTGCGATACCTCCCATGTGCCTTCCCGAGCAGCTCGATATGCGTGCCGCTCTCCACCAGGCGACCGTCCGCGATCACGAACAGGCGGGACGCCTTGCGCAGCGTGGAGAGCCGGTGGGCGATGGCGAACACCGTACGCCCAGCGATCAAGCGCTCCAAGGCCTCCTGAATCTCCCGCTCCGTCTCGGTGTCCACACTGGACGTCGCCTCGTCCAGGATCAGAATGCGCGGGTCGTGGAGGATCGCGCGCGCGATCGACACCCGCTGCCGCTCACCGCCCGACAAGGTGTGTCCCCGCTCGCCCACCACGGTGTCATAGCCGTGCTGGAGCTTGCAGATGAAGTCGTGGGCGTTGGCGGCTCGCGCCGCCGCGACCACCTGCTCGAGCGACGCCGCGGGCAATCCGTACCGGATGTTCTCGAGTATCGTGCCGTGAAACAGGTACGGGTCCTGCAGCACCATCCCCATCTGGCGGCGGTAGTGTCCGGTCTCGAGCCGCCGCAGGTCCACGCCATCGACGTGGATCGCACCGCCCGTGACGTCGTAGAAGCGCGCGATCAGATTCACGATCGTCGTCTTACCGCCGCCCGAGGGACCGACCAGGCCAATCAACTCTCCGGGCGCGACGTCGAAGCTCACGCCCCGGAGCACTTGGCGGACGCCGTCGTAGGCGAAGGTCACGTTCTCGAACGCGACCTGGCCCCGGACCGGCTCGAGCCGCACCGGCCGCGGCACGTCCGTGACCTCGGGCTCGGTGTCGAGCACCTCGAACACGCGGTGCGCCGAGGTCGTGGCGCGCTGCATGGTGCGCGCCATCTGGCCGATGACTTCGATCGGCCCGACGAACATCGTGGTGTACAAGAGGAACGAGACGAACGTTCCCGCCGACAGCGGCGGCCCGCCTCCCAACAGGCGCGGCACGGCCAGCACCCACACACCGAGCGTGGTCGCGTGCACCGCGAGCATCAGCAGCGGCCAGAACGTGGTCCACATGCCGTGCAGGCGGTTGATCTCGTCCGTCACGTCGTCGTTGTGGCCGCCGAACCGCGTGACCTCGCGGGCCTCCTGGTTGAATGCCTTGACGACGCGGATACCGGGCATCGTGTCGGACAGGACGTCCGTCAGCCGCGACCACTTGCGCCATACGCGCAGGAACGCCCGGTTGAGCGCCTCGCCGTGCCGGTAAATTGCCCAGCAGAAGAGCGGCACCGGGATGATCATGACCAGGCCGAGCCGCCAGTCGAGTGACACCAAGACGGCGCCGAGACCGGCCAGCATCACGAGCGACAGCGACACATCCACTACGCCGAAGGCCAGGAACTCCCAGAGCCGATCGGTGTCCGCCGACACGCGCGTGATCAGGCTCCCCGTGCGCTTGCGCGAGAAGAACGCGAGGCTGAGCCGCTGCAGGTGCTCGTACAGCTCAGCGCGCAGGTCCCGGGCGACCCACTCGCCCAGGACGGACATCAGCCGCAGACGCACTACGGCCGCCGCCTGGCGGACCACGTACACGAGCGCCATCGCCGCGACTGCGAGCCAGGCGATCGCGCCGGCGCGGCCGACGTCCAGCCGGCCTTCCTGCGCCGGCCGGACTACGCGGTCGATCACATACCCGGCGAGGTAGGGCGGCACCAGGCTTACGAGCGTGATCAGCGTCGCCGCCGCCATCCCGAGCGTGAGCTGCCTGCGGTACGGCGCGAGATAGCCGAGCAGCCGACGAATCACCGCCACCCGGCGCCCGGCCACGAGGGCCTGGGCATCGCGCATCGGCCGCGCGACGCTCGCTGCGTACTCTGCGTCCGCGTCCGGAGCGGTGACGCTGCGCCCCTCGAGCGCCTCCTCCAGCACGAACTTCAGGTTTTCGAAAGCGCGCCGTTGGCGATGGCTGTAGCGCAGCACCGCGAGCGGGACATCGCCGGGACGCCCGAGGATCGTGAGCGTGGTGGCCGACAGACCGGGTGCCTCACGCACCGCCTGGATGCGGGCGCGCTCCACGCTTTCGATCTCCCACTGCTCGCCGCGGTCCACCCGCCGGGCCATGGCCAGGCGCCCGGGCCCGAGCGCGACCCACACCTGAGTGAGCCGCAGGGCGTGGTCTAAGTCGGCGAGCGCGTACAGCTGCACCGGCGCGCCGTTCCAGGACGCCTCGACTTGCCGGCGCAGCTCGGCGGGCAGCCGGGGCGGCTGGTCGGTGTAGCGCGCCACAATCTCGGTGTCGAGGTTGTGGAGGTGCGGAAGGTTGTGAGCGTCAGTAGACATGCACGTGATCCGTGTTCTAAGTGTCCAGACAACAAGAACGGCCTCCCGGGGTTCAGTAGAGCACCCCGGGAGGCCGGATCACGGCAGTGGATCCTATCCTTCTAGGGGGCTCGTCGGCGCCGCACCGCGGCGTCGTAAGACGCAATACGCCCGTCAGCGCCCATCAGCGGGCCGGCCCGATACAGGGATTCCCGGGCGGCCCGGCAGCGGAGCGTGAGTGACGCGTCGCGGAAGCGGATCATCGGAGAACAATCCTTTGCGTTAGTGCCGGTGATGCTGCTCAAGCAAGCTACGAAGAGTGGCCCGCGACGGGCAAGGGGCCTCTTCCTTTGTTTCGCTGCGCGAGCGACCTTGTCATCCTGAGCGCAGGCACGAAGGAGGTTCACATGACCGCGAGTAGTGACGACCTGGACCGGCGGGACGCGCTGAAGCTGATCGCCGGCGGGCTGGGCCTCGCCGCCCTGGGCGGGACCGCGGCCTGCGCCCCGACCATGCGCGCTGCGTCGGCCGCGCCGCGGCCGCAGGCCGGACTTGCACCTGAGCGGTTCTTCGCGGCCCCGCCGATGGACACGGTGCGGATCGGCTTCGTCGGCGTGGGCGGACAGGGGAGCGCGCACGTGCGCAACCTGCTCCACATCGAGGGGTGCGTGATCAAGGCCGTGGACGACATCGTGCCCGAGAAGGTGACCCACATCCAGGACCTGGTCGAGCAGGCCGGCTTCCCACGCCCCGCGGGCTATTCCCGCAGCCCCACGGACTTCGTCCGCATGTGCGAGGACGAAGACTTGGATCTGGTCTTCAACGCCACCCCGTGGGAGTGGCACGTCCCAATCTGCCTCGCGGCGATGCGCAACGGCAAGCACGCCGTTACCGAGGTGCCGGCGACCTACACGATCGACGACTGCTGGGCCCTGGTCGAGCACGCGGAGAAGTATGGCAAGCACTGCGTCATGATGGAGAACTGCACCTACGGGCGCATGGAGATGATGGTGTTCAACATGGTGCGCCAGGGCCTGTTCGGAGAGATCCTGCACGCCGAGGGCGGCTACCTGCACGACCTGCGGTCCGTGAAATTCAGTCCCGAAGGCGAAGGGCTGTGGCGCCGGGCCCATTCGATGCAGCGCAACGGCAACCTCTACCCGACGCACGGCCTTGGTCCCGTGGCCAACTGCATGGACATCAACCGGGGCGACCGGTTTGCGTCCTTGGTTTCGCTGAGCAGCCCATCTCGCGGGCTCCAGCTGTACGCCCGCGAGCACTTCCTGGAGGGCTCTCCCCAGCGGCAGGAGCAGTACGTCCTGGGGGACGTGAACATGAGTTTGATCCGCACGGCAAATGGGCGAACGATCTGCGTGAGCCACGACACGAACCTCCCGCGCCCCTACAGCAGAGTCCACGTGGTCCAGGGCACCCGCGGGCTGTTCCAGGGCTACCCCGACCGCGTCTACCTCGAGGGGCGGAGCAAGCCGGACGAGTGGGACCCGGCTGAGACGTACGTGGCCGAATTCGATCACCCGCTGTGGAAGCAAATGGAGGAGAAAAGCCGGGGCGCCGGGCATGGCGGCATGGATTACCTGGAGGACTACCGGCTCATCAAGTGCCTGCGCGAAGGGCTGCCCACAGATATGAACGTCTACGATGCGGTTGCCCTGAGCGTCGTCACGCCGCTCTCCGAATGGTCGGTGGCGAACGGCAGCCAGCCCGTCGAGTTCCCGGACTTCACGCGCGGCCGCTGGAAGACATGGCCGCGGTTGGGGATCGTCACGGCTTGACCGGCACAGGGCCGCGGGTGCTGGTGACGGGTGGAGCGGGATTCATCGGCTCCCACATCGTCGACCGCCTGGTGGCGGACGGCCAGGGCGTGTGCGTGGTGGACGATCTGTCCACGGGATCGGCCAGCAACGTCCCGCCGGATGCCCGGCTCCAGCGACTCGATATCTGCGATCTGGCGTCGCTGCGTGAAGTCTTCGCAGACTTCAGGCCGGAGGTCGTGTTCCACGCGGCGGCGCAGACGGACGTGCGCCGGTCGATCCGGGAGCCGGATTTCGACGCCCGGGTGAACGTGCTGGGCGGCCTCAACGTGGTGCGCGCGGCCGTAGCCGTCGATGCACGGCGCATCGTCTACGCGTCGTCGGCCGCCGTGTACGGCGACCCGAAGCGCCTCCCCGTGTCCGAGGCCGACGCGACGCGCCCGATTTCCGAATATGGCGCGAGCAAGCTCGCGGTCGAGCACTATCTCAGCGCCTACACGGCACGCGGGCTGATCGAGTCCGCGGTGCTGCGATACGGCAACGTGTACGGTCCACGACAGCGTGCCGATGGGGAGGCCGGAGTCGTGGCGATCTTCACGCGACAGATGCTCGCCGGCGAGCCCGTGACAATCTTCGGCGACGGCACCAAGACACGCGACTACGTGTACGTGGGCGACGTGGTGGAGGCGACCATGCGCGCGGCAGCCGGACCGTCGGGGGTCGTCGCCAACGTCGCATGGGCGCGGGAGGTCTCGGATCTCGAGCTGTTTCGAGAAGTAGCCGCTGCTACGGGCTACCCGAATGGCCCGACCCACGCTGCCGACCGGCGCGGCGACATCGTGCGGATCTGTCTCGATGCCGCCGTTGCGCAGCGGACGTGGGACTGGCGCCCGTCGGTGTCGCTCGAGGACGGGGTGCGACGGGTGGTGGAGGCCGCGAGAGCCAAGCTCGAGCCCGCGAGGTAAGCCATCGGCGCGCCCGCACTGGTAATCCTCGCGGCCGGAGTCGGCAGCCGCTATGGCGGGTCGAAGCAGATCGAGCCGCTCGGGCCCGCCGGCGCCACCCTGCTGGATTACAGCATCTACGACGCGGTGCGCGCGGGCTTCGGGACCGTTGTCCTCGTGATCCGAGACGAGCTGGAGGCGGCGGTGCGCGCCACGATCGGGGCGCGCTGGGGAGGGGGTGGAGGAGGCCGCCCGGCTCTCGTCTATGCCCGACAGCGGCTCGACGACGTCCCCGCCGGCTCGGCCGTCCCGTCGGGGCGCAGCAAACCGTGGGGCACGAGCCACGCGGTGCTGGCGGCGGCCTCCCAGGTCAGGGGCCCGTTCGCCGTGGTGAATGCGGACGACTTCTATGGCCGCGACGCCTTCACGCGGGCGGCGGAGTTCCTCGTGGCTGGGCACGCGGGCGAAGCGTCCGGGACGTTCGCCAACATCGCGTACCCGCTCCGCAATACGCTCAGCGCTGCCGGGGGCGTGAACCGCGCTGTCGTCTGTGCCGATGGCGACGGGTGGCTCGAAACCGTGGAGGAGATCGTGGAGATCCGGCGCCTGGGAAGCGGCGCGTATGAAGGAATCGATCCTCGCGGCCGGCCGGTGCAGCTCGCGGCCGACGCCCTGGTTTCGATGAACCTGTGGGCCTTCACGCCTGTGGTGTTCGACCTGCTGCGGCGCGGGTTCGCGGAGTTCCTGCGCCAGGCCGATGCCGGGCGGAGCGAGTTCCTGATCTCACAGGGGATCCGGGACGCGGTGCGTCGGGGCGAGGCGCGGGTGCGGCTGCTGGACACACGCGGCCGCTGGCTCGGCATGACCTACCCGGATGACCGCCCGCGCGTCGAGGAGGCATTGCGGCAGCTGGTGGCTGCGGGCGAGTACCCGGAACGGCTCTGGGGATGACAGGGCCGCTCGCTCTGGGGAATAATTGAAGAGAGAGACCACGCTCCGAGGCACTTCCCAGGTTCACCATCACTCTTTTTCCCACCGAAACGCCCGGCGCTGTCATCCTGAGCGAGCGCGCGGCACGCGCGCGAGCGAAGGATCTGCTGGTGCGCCTGCGGCGTTCAGGATGACAAGTCCGCTCGCTCTGAGAAGCAGAAATGAAGGAACCACTTTCCGATGCAAGATTGTGCACCGGCCTTCCGAGAAATGATACCGGTCGCGACCTCCCCAGGCGACACTTTGGTGGGTCATGCGCACCTACCACGTGTACATCATAGCCAGTCGCTCGCGAGTGCTGTACACGGGCGTCACCAACGATCTCGCGCGGCGCGTGTATGAGCACAAGCGCGGCCTCACTCCCGGCTTCACGAGCAGGTACCACATCACGCGGCTGGTTTACTTCGAGGAGTACGGCGACATTCGCGATGCCATTGCTCGCGAAAAGCAGCTCAAGGGCTGGGTTCGCGCACGCAAGATGCGGTTGATCGAACAGAAAAACCCCACATGGGAGGACCTGGCGGAGGCCTGGTTCGCCGCGCCTCCCCCTCCATTGTGACTCTATTCTTAAACCATAGAGGCGCGGCGCTGTCATCCTGAGCGAGCGCGCGGCACGCGCGCGAGCGAAGGCCCGGGGCTTGACGCCACGCCTCCGAGCACGCATCACAGGGGGCCCATGCGACTCGACACCCTCGATTGGATCGTGCTGGCGCTGTACGGCATCGTCTGCGTGGCCATTGGCCTGGCGGTGGTGCGCCGCGCCGGTCAGGGGCGCCACGAGTTCTTCCTCTCCGGACGCCGGCTGTCGTGGTGGCTCCTGGGGGTGTCGCTCGTGGCCACGACGTTCTCGACCGACACGCCGAACCTCGTCACCGATCTGGTGCGCACCGGCGGCGTGAGCCAGAACTGGGTGTGGTGGGCCTTCGCGGTCACGGGGCTGTGCACCGTGTTCTTCTACGCCAAGCTGTGGCGGCGCTCCGCGGCCCTCACCGACATCGCGTTCTACGAGGTGCGCTACTCCGGCCGGCCGGCGGCCTTTCTCCGAGGTTTCCGGGCGATCTACCTCGGCGTGTTCTTCAACGTGATGATCATGGCCTCGGTCAATCTCTCCGCGACCAAGATCGCCGGCGTGCTGCTCGGCTGGGATCGCTCCACGGCGGTCCTCGTCGGCGGCGCCGTCACCGTGCTGTACGCGGCCAGCTCCGGGCTGTCGGGAGTCGTCTTGACTGATTTCGTCCAGTTCCTGATCGCGATGGTCGGGTCCGTGATGGCCGCCGTCGTGGCGCTCGGGCTCCCCCAAGTCGGCGGCCTGACGGGGCTGTTCGCCCACCCCGCGGTGGCCGGGCACCTGTCGCTCTTGCCCGACTTCTCGGACTGGAGCACGGCGGCCGCCGTCCTGGTCGTGCCGCTCGCGGTGCAATGGTGGAGCACCTGGTATCCCGGCGCCGAGCCCGGAGGCGGGGGCTACGTGGCGCAGCGCATGCTCGCCGCGCCCACGGAGCGCGACGCCATGCGCACGACCCTGCTGTTCAACGTACTCCACTATGCCGTGCGGCCCTGGCCGTGGATCATCGTGGCGCTCGCGTCGCTCATCATCTATCCCGACCTCGCCTCCATCGCCTCGCGTTTCCCCCACATCGACCGGGCGATCGTGCGCAACGACCTGGCCTACTCCGCGATGCTCGTGTATCTCCCGCACGGGCTGCTCGGCCTGATGATCGCCTCGCTCGCGGCGGCGTACATGTCCACCATCAGCACCCACTTGAACTGGGGCGCGTCCTACGCGGTCGAGGACTGCTACCGCCGGTTCGTGGCGCCCCACAAGGACGAACGTCACTACGTGCGGGTGGGGCGCGCCGTCACGGTGTTGTTGATCGCGCTCGCGTCGGCGCTGTCGCTCTGGCTCCAGAACTCTTATCAGGCGTTCCAGATCCTGCTCCAGATCGGCGCCGGGACCGGGCTGATCTTCCTGCTGCGCTGGTTCTGGTGGCGGGTCAACGCGTGGAGCGAGATCGCCGGCATGGTGATCTCCTTCGTGGTAGCCGTGTACTTCCAGTTCGTGCACGGGGCGCTCGGGCTTGCGCCGCTCGCCCCAACGCTCCGGCTCGTGATCGGGATCGCCATCACCACCGTCGGGTGGCTGGCCGTGACGTTCGCGACGCCGCCCACCGACCGCGCCACCCTCCAGACGTTTTATGACCGCATTCGGCCCCTGGGCCCAGGCTGGAGCCGCGCAGTGACCACCCGGCCGGCGACTCCCGGGGAAAGCGTGACCGCCGCCTTCCTGTGCTGGTTCCTGGGCTGCGTCGTCATCTACGCGGCGCTGTTCGGCACGGGATACGTGTTGTACGGGAAGCCGCTGCCCGCGATCGTGTGCCTGGTAGCCGCAGGCGCGGCGGCGTGGGGGCTGTTCCGCGCGCTGCCGCGGGTGGGGTTCGAATAAGCGTACTAAGCCGGCAGTCGCCAGTCGGCAGTGCTCAGGGCAGTTGACAGACGCCAAGCCGCAGGCGGTTTCAAGACACCAGTGCAAGTGGTTAGGAAGTCCTGATGCCTGGAGGCTGACGTCTGGCGACCGCTTGCAACTTGGCGTCTGGCAACTGCCCTGAACGCTGACGCCTGATCGCCTGGGAACTGTAGGAAAGGTCGGTTTGGGGGTCAGGACCGGCCTGCCCCGTTATAAGGGTGTGCACCTCGAGGACGAGCGCCTCTACCTCCTGTTGGACCGCTACTTGGCCGGCGAGGCGACGGCTAGCGACGCGAAGGCCGTGCAGGAGTGGCTCGCGGAGGACCCCGCGCACGCCCTGCTCCTGGACGATCTGCGGCTCATCAAGCGCGTCATAGCCGACAAAGCACCGCACAGCGGCACCGATGCGGCCTGGGCGAAGGCGGTGAAGGCGCTCAAGGTCGCCCACCCTCCGCCGCCGCGCGTGTCACGCCGGCTGCTCGCGGCGGCGCTTGCCGCCGCGGCGGTTGTTATCGCACTGATCGGGGGGCGGGGTGTGCGGGGCTTGGGGGGCTTGCTGCGGCGGACGCCGCAGTGGACTGAGTACGCCACCGCCGCGGCGCAGCGGATGGTCATCCGCCTGCAGGACGGCACGCAGGTCACTATCGCGCCCAAAAGTCGCGTGCGCTACCCGGCCGACTACGGCACAGCGCACCGCGACCTGTATCTCGACGGCGAAGCGTATTTCCAGGTCGCACCCGACTCACAGCGTCCGCTCCGCGTCCACACCACCCGCAGCGTGACCGAGGATCTGGGGACGGCGTTCGTGGTCAGGGCGTATGATCAAACCGCGACCGAGGTGGTCGTGGCCGAAGGGCGCGTGGCGCTGTGGCGGGCCGATACGACGGCGGCTGCGCGCGCGCGCGGTCCTCGACCGGACGCCCCCCCCTCCGCGCTGGTGCTCGGGGTCCGGGACCTCGGACGGCTCGATCCGAGCGGCGTCGTCACGCTCCGGCGTCGCGTCGATGTCGGGCGGTACCTCGCGTGGACCAGAGGGGTGCTCACTTTCGACGGCACGCCGCTGGGCGACGTGGTGCTCACGCTCGAGCGGTGGTACAACGTCGAGATCCGTCTGGCCGAAAGCGCGCTTGCCGGGCGCCGGCTGACGGCGACGCTCCAGAACGAGCCGATCGACCTGGTCCTGCAGCGGATTGCATTGACCCTCGGTCTGCGTGTCGAACGCGCCGGCGGGTCCGCGTTCTTGCTTCGGAACGGTAGGTAACCGTCATGCCCGTCTGCTTCCGGGGAGTTGGCTTATGAACCGCCTTCCATCGTTCCTTGTCATGCTTGCATTGGCCCTGGCGCTCTTCCCTCGCACCGCGGCCCCGCAATACGGGGGTGATCCGAGCGACAGCCGAGCCCCGCGATTCCTGTTGGCAATGGCGGAGCGCCGAGCGCCGGTACCGGTTGACCTGAAGCGCTCGTGGGTGTTGCGACAGCCGCTCTCGCTCGCGCTCGACGGCGTCACGCTCAAGGAGGCGCTGGCGGAGATCTCCCGCCAGGCGCGACTCAACCTCGTCTATGCCGACGACGACCTGCCGATCGCGGCGACGGTGAATCTGCGCGCGGATCGGATTACCGTGGCCGCGGCGCTGACGGACGTGCTGCTCGACGCGGGCGTGGACGTCGTGTTCACGCCGGACGGGCGCGCCACGCTGGTCAAGCGGCCCGACGGGCCGGCGGTGCAGCTGGGCTCCATCGCCGGACGGGTGACCGCGACGGAGACCGGTGCTCCCCTGCCGCGCGCCATCGTGAGCGTCACTGGGACGCGGCTTACCGCCGAGACCGATACCGCCGGCCGCTATGTCATCGGCAGTGTGCCGGTCGGGACGCACCGGGTGCGGGCCCGGATGCTGGGCTACACTCCCGCCGACACCAGCGTGGTGGTGGCGGAAGGGCAGGAGGCGGTCGTGAACTTTCAGCTCAAAGCGCAGGCCATCGAGCTGGAGGCGGTGGTGGCCGTGGGCTACGGTGAAAAGAGAAGGGAGGACCTCACCGGAGCGGTTGGTACTGTGAGCTCCCAGGCACTGGAGTCTCGCCCGATCACCAACACGTTGTCGGCGCTTCAGGGTGCGCTTCCCGGATTGATCGTGCAGCGGTCTGGGGGGCAGCCGGGGGTGGAAGACTTCGATCTGAATCTGCGGGGTGTTTCGTCGGCCAATGGCGGGAACACGCCGCTGGTGCTGATCGATGGGGTCCCCGGCAATCTCGATCTGGTGAACCCCGCGGACATCGAATCGATCACGGCGTTGAAGGATGCGGCTGCGTCGATCTATGGCGCGCGGGCGGCCGACGGAGCGCTGCTGGTTACGACCAGGCGCGGGACGCGCACCGCGCCCGTCTTCACGTACAGCAACAACACCGCCGTCACGAAGTTAACCGGAATGATGGATACGCCGAATAACTATCAGATGGCGGTCATGGATAATGAGGCGAACATCCACGCCGGCGCGGCGCCGATGTACACCCCGGATCTGCTCAACCGCGTACGTATCGGCGATCCGACGCCCATCCCGCATCCGATCTACGCGAGCTCGGGGTGGATGCTCTTCTTTACGAACACCGATTGGCGCAAAGCCCTGTTCGAAGACGGCTTCGAGCAGAAGCACACGGTGTCGGTCTCGGGTGGAGGCGACAATTCCACCTACTACGTCTCGGCCGCCTACTCGGATCAGAACGGCGTGATTCGCTACGCGAACGACAACAACAGGCGCTATCAGCTCAGGCTGAATTACGATTACGATTTCTCGCGGCGCGTCCGGCTCGAAACACGCCTCGGCGTAGAGAATCAGGACCGGTCGGACATCGGCGGCTTTACCCACGGTTCCTGGTGTAGCTGCCCCTGGGTGATCGTGGAAGGGATCTTTGGGATGCCCAATCATCCCATCTACACGGAGAGCGGTCAGCACTTTTTTGCGCAAGGGGGCTGGGGCAACGCGGTGGCTCAAGCGAAGGAAGCTGCGACCGCCACCTTTGTCACGCGGAACGTCAATACCAATTTCAAATTGATCGTCGAGCCGCTGGATGGACTGAAGTTGAATCTCCAGTCCGGCATCGATTACCGCACGGAGGACAACACCGATATCGGCAAGTCCTTCCCGTACTACCAGTGGAATGACAGCAACATCGCCTACTATTCGACCAATCCCGATCAAAACTGGGTGGGCCGGTACAATGGCACCACGGTGCATCGGAACTACGTCGGGTATGCGCAGTTCAGCCGGACGTTTGCGGACCGGCACGCGGTCGAGTTGATGGGCGGCGTATCGCACGAAGACGACGACGTGGACTGGTTCCAGGCAGGCAGATACAACTTCCCGAACCAGGACGTGTGGGGACTCAATCTCGGCGGGACCGGCAACACGTGGACCGGCGGCGGCGGCTCGCAGTGGGCGATCCGATCGCTCTTCTCTCGCTTGAGTTACGGGTTCAACAACAAGTACCTGCTCGATGCCACGCTGCGCTACGATGGCAGCTCCCGCTTCCGCCCCGACAAGCGCTGGGGATTGTTCCCGGGCGTGTCGCTCGCCTGGCGGATCTCCGAAGAGCCATTTGCGCGCCGTCATCTCAGCACGTTCGATGACCTGAAGCTGCGCGTCTCGTACGGCGAGACCGGGAATCAGGAAGGCATCAACCTCTACGACTACCTGCAGCTGATCACCATCGGCGGCCGTGGGCCGTATCCGTTCGGAGCTGGTGGCCAGGATCAATCGGCCTACCTGTCGGGCATGGTGGCGAAAGACCGGACGTGGGAGACGATCGCCACGACGAACGTGGGGTGGGACGCGACGCTGTTGTCATCCCGTCTCAACGTGACGTTCGACTACTTCGTCAAACGCAACAAAGACATGCTCGTGCCCATCAACGCTCCGGCATTGCTGGGGGCAACACCGCCGTTCGCAAACGCGGGAAGCCTCAAGGCCTGGGGCTTCGAAACATCGGTTGGATGGAGAGGGGCGCTCCGGGGACTATCGTATTCGGCCCGGATATCGCTCAGCGATGCCCAGAACAAGGTCGTGAACTATGGCGGCCAGGACACCTATGTCCTGGGCTACAACTATGTCCGTCAGGGCTATCCGGTGAACACGTACTTCGGCTACGTGTTCGACGGGCTGATCCGCAATCAGGCCGAGCTCGACGCGTACAAGCTGCTCGGCGGCGTGCCCAGCGACATCGGGATCGGCGACGCGCGGTACAAAGACTTGAATGGCGACGGGAAGATCAGCCTGTACGGGGACAACCCGGGCCAGGATGGTGATGTCGTCAATCTGGGGAATCTCGCGCCGCGGTACACGTACGGGCTGAATCTCACGCTGGCGTGGAAACGGTTCGATCTCGGCACCTTCTTCCAGGGGGTCGGCAAGCGGACCCTGTTCCGAGAAGGGGACTACCGCATGCCCTGGAGTGATTGGTGGAGGCAGCCGCCGCTCTTCTACTACGGCCAGACCTGGAATGAGGATCGTCCCAACGCGCCGTATCCGCGGCTGTCGCACGGCGACATCCGGTTCTGGAACTATCAGCCGTCGTCTCTGCAGAGGGTCAACGCGGCCTATCTGCGGCTGAAGAACCTGCAGGTCGGGTTCACGCTCCCGGAGCGTCTGATTGCGAAGGCCAGGATGACGCACGCCCGAGTGTATTTCAGCGGGTTCGATCTCTGGGAGAAGCACAGCGTGAAGGGCGGCTGGGATCCCGAGTCGATCGCGAACGGCTTCAACTATCCGTTCCAGCGGCTGTACTCCTTCGGTATGGACATCACCTTCTGATGGGGCGCGCACTCATGAACCGGCTCACTGTCACGTACACCGGCGCCCTCCTCATGCTGGCGCTGGGCTGCAAAGGCCTCGACCTCGGTCCGAAGGATCAAGTCTCGGACGCTTCGTTCTGGAAGAGTCCGGACCAGTTCAAGCTGGCCGCCAATGATTTCTACTTCGCGCTGCGCGGCCCTGACCAAGGGGGGGGTGCACGCGGTACCTACGTCGACCTCAATTCAGATATCGCCACCGGCAGCGGGAGCTCGGAGATGTCATCGATGAGCAACGGGTCGTATCTGCCACAGGCGAATTCCGACGTCTGGAACAATGCATATGCCGGAATCCGGGCGACCAACTATTTGCTCGCGAAAGCCACGCAATCGGGACTGGGATCGCAAATCGATCGCTGGGTAGGCGAGGCGCTGTTCTTCCGGGCGTATAACTACTGGAACCTGGTAAAGAAGTACGGCGGTGTGCCGCTCATCACCACGGTGCTCGACGTCAACTCGCCGGAGGTGTACTCACCGCGAGCCACGCAACAAGAGATCATCGATTTCATCATCGCCGACCTCGACGCCGCGGTGCCGAAACTCGTCAAGCAGAGTCAGCTGGCCCCCGAGGAGATGGGGCGGGTGACGCAAGGCGCGGCGCTCGCGCTGAAGGCCCGGGCCGCGCTGTACCAGGGGACCTGGCTCAGGTATCACAACGAGGGCTCACCCACGGCGATGATTACGGCATCGATCAATGCCGCGGAGCAACTGATTGCGTCGAATGAGTACGATCTGTATCGAGACCACGGTACAGACAGCGCCTACAAGTTCCTGTTCATCCTGCAGGGCGATGACAGCAAGGAAGTAATCCTTGCCAGACGGTATTACGCGGGTCGCGCCACCCACAACTGGACCAGAGAACTGTGGTTCAATTACATGATTCCGACGAAGAAGCTGGCGGACATGTACCTGTGCAAGGACGGCCTGCCCATTACGATCTCGCCGCAGTTTCAGGGATATGATTCGCTGGAGACAACTGAATTTCAAAACCGGGATCCGAGAATGGCGATGACATTCGTCGTCCCCGGCAGCACTGTTCACCAGGAGAATGGGTTCAACCCGGTCATTCCAGGCTTTTCGGGCACTAACGCCACTCGCACCGGCTACATGCTGCGCAAATTCCTGGACGAAACCGACGAGGCGGCCCACTTTGTCGGGCAGTACGATTTCAAGGAGTTTCGTTACGGGGAAGTGCTGTTGATCCTCGCCGAGGCGCTGTTTGAGCGGGACGGTACAATCTCAGATGGCGACCTGAACCGGACGATCAAACTGTTGCGCGACCGGGTTGGCATGCCTGCCCTCACTAATGGTCTGGTGAGCGCCAACGGGCTCGACATGCTCACGGAGATTCGGCGAGAGCGGACCGTGGAATTGGCGTTCGAAGGATTCCGGCGTGACGACTTGCGGCGCTGGAAGACGGCCGAAACCGAGCTGCCGCAGGCGTTGCGCGGCGTGAAGTTCGTCGGCACGGAATACCAGCAGCGGGATCCCGGCCTGGTGATCGGGGCGGATATCCAGGTCGACGCCGGTGGCTTCGTCATCTCTGATCCGGCGGCCTCACGCCAATTCATCGCGCCGAAGCACTATCTCGACCCGCTTCCGTTGCAGCAGATTCAATTGTCAAAGGGCACGCTCACCCAAAATCCGGGCTGGTAATGCGCAGGATTCTGGTAGCCTGTTGTCTCTCGTGTCTGATTGTCGCCGTCGTTCACGGCCAGGACGGAGTCCAACGCGCACGGCTTGATCCTGCCAAACTCCGCGTTCCGCCGTTCCATTTTCAACCGGAATACACGTTCGACTCCCCGAGCGATCCGCGGCGCTGGTCGCTCCAGCCCAAGGGGCTGAACGTCTCGTTCGCTTCCACCGACCAGGCATACTTCAGAAGTGAGGTCCCGGACCTGCAGCAGCAATCCCAAACATGGGAAGCCACCGGCTGGAAAGGCGAACGGCTGAACACCGAGCTGGTCGTCTGGTCACCGGATACCGTAAACCAGATACGCGTGGCCGTCAGCGATCTCGTCAACGCGAACGGCGGCGTCCTGCCCGGCGCCAACGTGCACATGTATCTCGTGCGGTATGTCGTATCGAACTACCCGTACGGCGCCAACGAGGTGAGCTGCGGGGCGACCGATTCGAACCCGCCCTATCTCATGCCGGACCGGCTGGAGCCGTTCCAGCGGTTCGACCTGCCCGCAAGCAGCGTGAGGCCGATCTGGCTGTCGTTGGACATTCCCGCGGGCACGACATCCGGCGTGTACCGGGGAACGGTCGACATCAGTTCTGAGAAGGGTCGTGCGACACTGCGGGTGGCGATCACGGTCCAAGACCAAACCTTGCCTCCACCTGGTGATTGGAAGTTCAGATTGGACTTATGGCAGAATCCCTGGGTGGTGGCCTGGTACTACCACGTCGAGCCCTGGTCGGAAGAGCACAAAGCACTCCTGCGGCGGCATCTCAAGTTGTACGCGGATGCGGGTGGGAAATACATCACCACCTACGCCGTCCATTCCCCGTGGTCGGACAATTCCTACATGATCGAAGGGGCAATGATCGAATGGACCAAGCGGGCTGACGGGACTTGGAAATTCGACTACAACATCTTCGATCAGTACGTGGAGCTGGCGACCGCCGTCGGCGTGCAGCAGGCGATCACGATCTATACGCCGCTGCCGTGGGGGAACCGCTTCCGCTACCTCGACGAGCGATCCGGAAACTACGTCTCCGAACAGTGGTCACCCGACTCGGCGCAATTCGCCGCAGCGTGGCGGGCGTTTCTCGACGATCTCAAAGGCCACCTGGAACAGCGCGGCTGGTTCGATCGGACCTATCTTGGCATCAACGAAAATGAAATGCCGCTCACCCTCGCCGCGATCCGGGTGATCAGGGCGCATTCTCCAAAATGGAAGATCACCTACGCTGGAAACTGGCATACGGAGCTGGACTCGCTCCTCAACGATTACTCTCCGATCATCACCAGCGAGCCGAGCCAGCAGGAGCTCAGGGCGCGTTCCGCACGAGGGTCCACGACCACGTACTACGTGTGCTGCACGCCCCAGAAGCCCAACACGTTTGTCTTTTCGCCGCCGATCGAAGGCCGGTATATCGGTTGGTACTCGGCAGCGTACGGGTATGATGGATTCCTGCGCTGGGCCTACGATGCCTGGCCGGCCGATCCGGTGCGGGACGCGCGCCATGCGTTGTGGCCCGCAGGCGATGAGTTTCTCGTTTATCCAGGCGCGAGCAGCAGTGTCCGATTTGAGAAGCTACGCGAGGGAATCGTCGATTATGAAAAGATTCGGATCTTGCGCGCGCTGGCATCCCAATCGACCAATGGCACGATCAGACGGCAGCTCCGGGAACTGGACAACCACTTGGCCACATTCGTGGGAGATCGCGATTACAGTAAGCGCAATTACGATCAGGCGAGAATCACGGAAGCCGTGCACAAGGGGATGCGGATGCTGGAGGCGTTAAGCGATCGCCTTGCGCGATAGCGGAGTGGTCTGTAGCGAGGTTCAGGATTACGTCCTCACCCACGAACTGACGCCCGCAGGTCCGGTTCCGACAGCGTTCGATCCGAATGGTGTCTATCCCTACATCAGCTATGTAGAGACCTCCCACCGACCGGTACTCAAAAACTACCGGTTCATCGTGTTGGAGAACGAGCACGTCAGAGCCGTGATTTGCCCCGACCTCGGGGGCAAAGTCACATCCCTCATTCATAAGGGATCCGGCAAGGAGGTTCTCTACACATCGGCTGTCATCAGGCCGGTGCGGATTCTCCCCCGATTCGCTTTTGTGGCCGGCGGGATTGCCGTCAGCTTTCCCATTTCGCACTCCCCTACGCAGAACGAACAGGTACTCTCCCGGACCGATCAGACAGACAAGCGGGTGTACGTCAGCTGTGGCGAACGGGAACTGCGGTTTGGCATGCAGTGGACAGTGGAATACTCGCTGGGGGAGGGCGATGAGTTCCTGACGCAGCGCGCCGTGTTTCATAATCCCGGAACCGCTGCCTATCCCTGGATGTCCTGGTCGAATGCCGCGTTGCCATCCGCTCCCGATACCGAATTCCATTTTCCCAGAGGTGAAGTGCTGCGACATGGTTCGAAGCTTGCGACCATCGATTGGCAGCAATCGGGGCCGAGACGGGAATCGGATATCACGGAGATGACGGGCTACTTCTGGAAGACAAAGGACGCGAATGCCTTTGGGGCCTTCACCGCGTCATTGGGGACAGGGCTCTATCACATCGCTGATGAGGCGATCGCGCCGGGAATGAAATTATGGAGCTACGGTGTCGGCAAGGACCGCGTGTGGGCGACGCTGAGTAGCGCACGAGACGCCCCGTACGTGGAAATCCAGGGCGGACCCATGCGTGATCAGTCGATAAAGTTGGAATTACAACCCCAGGAAGCCCGATCGCACGTGGAGTTTTGGATCCCTGCAAACAAAGCATTGGATATCTATTCGCTGCAGCTTCCCAACGTAGAACTCAGACCTATCGACGAAGTTCCGCTGTTCGATTGGGCAAGAGAGGAAGAAGTGAAGGTTTGGAAAGATCTTTTGAGTGCTCATAAAGCCAAAGGAACCATACCGGAACCCCCTGAAATTCAGCAGTGTCTTTGGGCTCCTTCCGCGATGGAAAATATGAATGCAGCTTTTGAATGGGCCATCGAGAATACCGATGGTGATAAGGCAGAACGATGGGCATTCTATTATGGCACTTGGCTCGCCGGAATAGGCAAGAAGCAAGCAGCGATCCAAGTGCTCTCGACGAGCAGCCTGGGGATCGCCAAGGCTTTGTTGGCCCGGCTGCTCAAATTGGACGGTGATATCGAAGGGGCCGCACAGGCGTTAGGATCTATTCAGGAGCAATGGTTGCAATTGCATCCCCAGATTATTGTCGAGCGCGACGACGTGCTCCGCAGCTCAGGAACACGAACTCTAGCCGAACGTGAGCAGTGGTTGAACCGGGTAGACGCCCTTCACGATGAGTGGATAATAGAACGACGCGTGCAGCTCTTGATCGATAAAGGTGAATCTCAGGAGGCCAAAAAACTCCTGTTGTCCGTTTCGTTTCAGAAGGTACATCAAAGGTATGCCCGCACGGCATTGTGGAATCAGTTATGCGAAAAACTGCATGAACCCTGTCTGCCGATTCCTCCTGAGCTTGGAGAAGATCAGTTAGCCGTGTTTGGTGCGTATCGGGAGTTTGAATGATTACTCGCCGTCGTGGTGGGATTCTGGCAAGCTGACGCCCGGGTCGCCGTCGATGCCGCTCAACACCAGCTTCGCCAACGAGCCCGAGACCTCCTGGGACGACGTCCGTACCGACGTCGACGAACGCGCGTGGGCGGATCGCATCCGCGCCGGGGACATGGACGCGTTCGAGGCGCTGTATCGCACGTACTGGCAGCGGCTGTACGCGTTCGCCTTCCGCTACGTACGCTCGAAGGAGGATGCAGAAGAGGTCGCGCAGGAGGTGTTTTTCCGGATCTGGCGCGGCCGGGAGCACTGGGTCCCCGCCGGCGCAGTGCGCAACTACCTCTACCTCGCCGTCCGCAACGCCGCCCGCGACCGACTGGAGCGTGCCGCCGTGGCGCGCCGGTGGAGGGGGCGGGTCGGTCCGGTGGCAGCAGCGGCTGAGATCGAGTCCGACCTGGAGGCGGCGGAGTTGGTCGCGGCCGTAGAACGAGCCCTCGCCGAGCTTCCCTCTAAACGAGCCGTAGTGTGCAGGCTGCGGCTGATCGACGGCCTGAGCTACGCCCAAATCGCCGACCGGCTCGGCATCTGCGAGAAGACCGTGGAGACGCAACTCGCTCGCGGCCTGAAGTTCCTGCGCGACCAGATCCGCCCGGCGGGGGCCCTCACTCACCCCGGGCTTGCGCCCGGGGTCAGAACCTCCGCACCTGCCGACGGCTCGGCCCTGAACAAATACCGCTCGACGTCGCCTGCCGCGCCGCGTGGGGCGTAGAAGCGGTCCCGCAGCGCGTCCCTGACCTCCGGCGCGCGCTCGGCGCGACACAGCCCCACGATCGAGCCACCGAACCCGGCGCCCGTGAGTCTTGCGCCCGCCGCGCCCGCCTCCCGGGCCAGCTCCACCAGCCGGTCCAGCTCGGGGTGGCTCACCTCGTAGTCGTCCCGCAGACTCTGGTGCGACGCGTCGAGCAGTTGCCCGAACGCCGCGAGGTCTTGGGCGGCCATCGCGGCCTCCGCCTGGCGCACGCGTGTTCCCTCTGTGACCACGTGGCGGAACCGCCGCGAGAGCACGCCGGAGAGGGTCGCCCTCGCACCCGCCAGCTCGAGCAGCTGCTCGACTGAGGCCGCCGCGAGCAGGGCGGGGTAGGTGATGTCGTCTCGCTGGCCGAGCCGCATGGCCACGAGGCGCCGGGCCTCGTCGCACTCGTGCGTCCGCTCGTTGTACGCCTGCCGGGCGGCCCCGGACTTCTCGGCGGGCACCAGGCTCCACGCCACGAGGAACTGCCAGTCGGCGGGCACGGCGGTGGGCGTGAGCCGGAGCGGGTGGAAGTCGATCCGTGACGCGCACCCGGCCCGCGCACCGAGGATAATCGCCTGGTCCATGCCGCCGCCGGCGGTGCCGACGTAGCGCTCGCCGCGGCCCAGGAGTTCCATCAGCTCGAGCGACGGCACCGTCACCCCGTTCGCGTGCATGAGCGCGAGGGCCATGGCCACGACGAGCGCGGACGAGGAGCTGAGCCCCGCGGCGATCGGGAGATCGCTGTCCACCAGTGCGTCGACGCCCCGCAGGTCCGGGAAGCGTTCGGCCAGGGCCCGGGCCGCCGCCCGGGCGTAGTTGCCCCAGTCCCCCGCCGGAGCTGGCGGGATGCTCTCGCTCATCACGAAGGCGCTGGGCGCGAAGCGCGAATCGCGGTTGACGAGGCGGGTCTCTCGCTCCGAGCGCGGCTGAAACGCGATGCGGACGCTCTGCCGGAGAGCCATGGGAAAGACGGGCAGGCCACAGTAGTCGATGTGCTCGCCGATCAAGTTCACGCGCCCGGGCGCGCGAACCACGTGAACGGGGCCGGCGGAGGAGGGGGGGGCGCCGAACGCATGCGCGAAAGCCGCGGCCAGGTCGGTGGAGGTCATGAGGCTGATCCTTCGCGCCTGCGGCGCTCAGGATGACAAGCGCGCGCGCTCCGGGAAATAGAAGAAGAAGCGACCCGCTCGCAGCCGCCAATACGAAGGGTCCGGGGAGTGCTTCCCGGACCCTTCGTTGGTGGCAAAATCGCTACAGCAACCCGTCAAGTGCTAAGGAGTCTAGTGCTCCCCGTCGGCCGCGTCAAGATCGCATAAGCAAGCACCACGCGACTAGCCAGGGGGTCGAAGGTAGGGACACGAGCGTGCTCAGTGGGGATCGTTGTATCGCGAGCGCATCGAGAGCACGCGTTACACACGCTCCCTCACGCCGGTTGCAGTTCGCGCACCGCCCGCCCCGCGGCGCGGATGTTCGCGAGCTGCATCTCAGAGTACTTCCGGGACAGTAGGACGCCGGGGGCGCCGCCCTGGAACGCCGCCCGCACGGCCTGATACACGTCCTCGGGTTGGGTCTTCTTCTCGCTCGCCCCAGTGGGGATGTCGATGTCGATCCCCGGCCAGATCTTGAGGCGCGGTCCGGCGCCGGCCACGGCGCGCTGCGTCTCGCGGAGCACGTAGTCGGCCGAGAGGCCCTGCTCGGCGATGCGATCGAGCGGCTGCTCGCGGTATTGCTGCACGCCGTAGGTGAAGTCCAGGATCTGCTCGGGTGTCAAGTCGGCGAACAGCGTTCCGTGGATGTTCCGCACGTACTGCGCGAGGCGCGGGCCGCCGCAGTTGTTATACATCACGACCTTCAAGAAGTCCGAATACTTGGCGAACTCGGCGTACTCTTGCTCCGCGCGGTAGAACGGCGAGAACGAGTTGTTGTGCCAGATGTGCCAGCCGCTCCCTTTGGTCGGGGCGATGCTCTTGGCGAGGCGATACAGGTCTCGGTAGGTGTCATGGAGCCCCTCGTTCCAGAGCCGCTCCCACGCGAGGAGCTCCGGGTGCTTCACCAGCAGGCGCCAGAAGGTCACGAACGCCCCGTCGGTGGGTCGCTGCCCGGCACGCAGCGCCGCGGTCCAACGCTCGAGCGCCAGATAGCCTTCCCGCGCACGCTCGATGTTGATCCCACCCTGCTGCGCGGCTGCGAGACAGTGGGGGCAGAAGCAGGCGATCACGCCGCCCGCGCTCGAGCTGCCGTGGCTCGCGCCGAGGGCGTTGTCGAGCGGTCCCTGGCGCTCGCTCCCCCACATCAGGCCGTCCACGTCGTAGGACCGCAGGTAGTCCTCGGCGAGCCCGAGCCAGAAGTTTCGTGCGTTGGGATTGCGGTGGCAGGTGAGGCCGGTCGGCTTGCCGTGAAGATCGATCTCCGCCGCCTGGTCGAACCCCGGCACGTCGGGGCGGAACACGTCCTCGAACCAGCAGATCACCTTCATCCCGCGGCGGTGTGCCGCCGGCAGCACATCGGCGACCACGTCGTAGTCCGGGTGATCGGGCGCCCTCTCGGGCGCGATGCTCGTGTGGCGGTAGTACTGGGGATGCGGCGTCGCGAAGTTGCCGCCGCGAAAGTTGTCATCGTACTCTTGTTTGCCATGATCCGGGAGCGGCTGGCCGCGCAGCTGGCGACCGCCGATGCCGCGGCCATAGGTGAACGTGGCGAGAAACAGGGTGTTGATCCCGGCCATCTCTTGGAAGCCATCGAGCACTTTGTC
This sequence comes from Gemmatimonadota bacterium, assembly GCA_003220935.1. Classification (GTDB taxonomy): domain Bacteria; phylum Gemmatimonadota; class Gemmatimonadetes; order Gemmatimonadales; family GWC2-71-9; genus 20CM-4-69-16. The sequence continues at coordinate 9,430 of QHTT01000071.1, read as the reverse complement.
GGTGCCTTCGTCGGCGAACGACACGGCCCCGACCTGAATGCCGACCGTCGGCGGGTCATCGGGCACTCGCTCCCCGGACACCCGGCCCAGCGCCGCACCTCCCGCGACCAGCGTTGCAGTCTCCAGGAACACGCGGCGATCCATCGCTCGCTCCTTTCTTCACCGGATCGGCTGACCAGCCGGGAAGTCGAACAGCGTGACGCGCCGCAGGCGGTAGTGCGCCTGCCAATAGCCGCGCAGCCCCTGCACGAAGTTGGTGAGCGCCTGGTCCTTTTCGGTTTGTGCGATGTACAGATTGTCCATCGCGATGCGGCCGATCACGTAGCGGTTGTAGGCCACCTCGAACCGCTTCTGGCCGACCGTGTCGGCCTTGGCGAGCAGGGCCACGTTACGACGCGCCTGGGACAGCTGCAACGCCGCGAAGTGCGCGTCGTGCGCGACCTGATCGATCGCCGCCCGCGACTGGCTTGCCACGCGCTGGCGATCGGCCTCGGCGGCCTGCACGTCCCCTTTGTGCGCGCCCCACTGCACCAGCGGCACCTGCACCGCGACCGTGAACTGGCGGGCCTCGAGCAGGTTCTGATACGCGAGCCCCGCCGTCGGTGCGGTCGCGTTGAAGCCGTAGCCAGCCTGCACGGTCGCGCCGAAGCCTCCCCCCAGCTTGGCCTCGGTCACCCGGCGCCGAGCCTGCACGTCCTGCAGCTCTGCGTCGCTCACCAGGGCGCGGTTGTGGAGGGCCTCCGCCACGGCGCGCGCGGTGTCGGCATCGAACTCCGGCACGGTTCTGGGCACGGCGATCTCGAGCGGCGTGCCTGGGGGGAGGTTGAGGGCGAGGCGCAGCGCCGCCGTGGCGCGCTCATCTTCGAGCCGCGCACGCTCCAGCGCGGCCCGGGCCCGCAGCAGCGCCAGCTCGCTCTGTAGCAGGTCGTTCTCGCCGATCTTGCCGACCTCGAAGCGGCCCTTGTTCAGCGTGTAGAGCGTGTCGTTCACGGCGGCGTTCGTGACGGCGTTGTCCAGCGCCACCCGTGCGGCGTACTTGTCGAAGAAAAGGTCGGTCGTCGCGAGCGCGATGTCTTCCAGCGCCTCGCGATACTGTCGCTCCGCGAGCTCGGCGCTCACCGCCTGCTCGCGGCGGTCCCACGCCGCGACGTTCGGCCGCAGGATGTCCTGCTGCAGTCCGATGGTGATCGGCGTCGAGGACCATGTCTCGATCGCCTGGGGGCCGCTCACGGTCAGGCGGGCCAGCGACGAGGAGATGAACAGCTCGCCGCCCGTGACCGGTAGCCTCTGGGACAACCGGAGGCGCAGGGCTGCGTTGGTCTGGTCCTGGGGGCGAAACAGCGTGCTGCCGTCGGGCTGCGTCACCGGGATGATCGATCGGTTGTAGGTCGGCACGCTCCCACCGAGGGACAGCTGCGGCAGCAGCCGGGCCGTGAACGCCGCGCTCCGGTAGCGGGCGGCGTCACGCGCGGCTCTCGCCGCCTGGGCTTGGAGCCCGCGCTGCTGCGCCAGGGCGACGGCGTCCTGGAGCGTGATCGGTTGCTGTGCGCCGAGCGGTGGCGCGCCGACCAGCGCGAGCCACACCGCCACGGCGCCCCTGCCGTGTGAGGAGCGCATGGGAATCACTCGTAGCGAAGGGAGACTACCGGATCCTGACGCGCGGCGCGATGCGCCGGCATGATCCCGAACGCGAGGCCGACGGTGAACGACACGCCGAAGGCGACGACCACCGACAGGTACGACACGATCGTCTGGATGCCCGCAAAGCGCTCGATGGCGGCGCTGAGCCCGGTGCCGACGAGAATCCCCGCCACCCCGCCGGCGACGCTGATGAGCACCGCCTCGCTCAGGAACTGCAGCAGGATGTCCCGCCGCGTGGCTCCGACGGCCCGGCGGACGCCGATCTCCCGGATGCGCTCCAGCACCGAGGCGAGCATGATGTTCATGATCCCGATGCCGCCGACGAGCAGCGAGATGGACGCGATGGCGCCGAGCACGACGTTGAAGATCCCCTTGGTGCGCTGCTCCTGCTTCAGCAGCAGCTCGGGCACCGTGATCTCGAAGTCCACGACCGAGTTGTGGCGCCGCGCGAGCATGCGCTGGAGGACGCTGGCCACGGAGGGGACGAGCCGCGAGTCGGTCACCCGCACGATGATGCGGTTGAGCTGATTGCGATTGAGGCGCTCCTGACGGTCCTCTTCGCTCTCGGTGGCGCTGTCGGAAGTGACGACGGTGAAGCGGCGGGCCGCGGCCTCGATGTCGCGCTGGGTCAGCTGGGCGCGATTGCGAAAGCGCAGCAGCAGCGTGCGCGCCGGGACATACACGTCCATGCTGACGTCGCGGATGCCGAGCTTCTGGCTGGTCTCGCTGCTCACGCGCCGGTCCACCAGCACCCCGATCACGGTGACCCAGTTGTTGCCTACCTTGAGCGGCTTGCCGATCGGATCCTCCGTGGTGAAGAATCGCGACCGCACGCCGAGCCCGATGATCGCGACGGGCAGGCCGCGCTCCACCTGCAGCGGCGTGAACTGATCGCCGCTCGCGAGCGCGAGGTTCGTCAGCCGGAAGTACGACGTGTCCACGCCCACGACCTTGCCCGAGCGATGCCGCCCTTCGCGCGTGATCGTCGTGTTTAGGACGATCTCGGCGCAGGCGGCATCGACGCCGGGAATCACCCGCGCGATCGCTTCCGCGTCGGCGTAGGTGAGCCCCGGTGAGAACTTCTTCACCTCCTTCTCCGACCGCTCTTCGATCGGCCCCTCCCTCTGCTCCACCAGCGGGGTGATCATCAGGTTGTTGGAGCCGAGCAGGCGCAGCTGCTCGAGAATCTCGCGCTCGGCGCCCTTGCCGATGGCGAGCATGGCGATGACGGAGGCGACGCCGAACAGGATACCCAGCGAGGTCAGGAAGGCACGCAGCTTGTTGTGTCGGAGCGCTTCGACGGCCGTGCGGAATGTGGAGCTCGCTAGGGGACCGAGCTCGACGCGGAGCCGCGCCAGGGTCGCGCGATCGAGGCGCACGACATCAATCCTTGTTGGACGCCTGCCTTCCCGTGTCGCCGGGCGCGGTTGCCACACTCGCGCCGGCGGCCGCCAACCGCGTGAGCGTGAGGCGCTCGGGGTTCGCGGGCGGCGACAGCAGCACCCGATCGTCCGCACCGAGGCCGCGGACGATGATCACCTCGTCGTCGTTCACCGCGCCCGTGATGACCTCTTGCTTGACGACCCGTCCGCCCGACTGCTTGTACACGAACGACAACCCGCCTTCGCTGCCGAGCGCCTCGAGGGGCACGAACAGCGCGTCGGCGACCTTGAGCGTCTCGATCGCGTTGCCGGTAGTCATGCCGGGGCGCAACGTCGAGTCCGATTGCTCGACCTCGACCTTTACCTCGAACACCTTCGCGTCGGAGTTGGGGCGTTGCTCTCCTACGTTAGCGACGCTCGTCAACTTACCGGTGAGGCGCTTGGTGGGATCGGCGTCCAGCGTGATCGCCACGGGCTGCCTCACGGCCACTTTGCGGACGTCGATCTCGTTGACATAGGTGACGGATTCCATGTGGGTGAGGTCGGGAAGCTGGGCGACCCCGGGATCCCAGACGTTCACCTGAGAGCCCGTCGTCCGCTTCTTGCCGTTCCATTCCTTAGCATAGATGACCATTCCCGGGCTGGGCGCCTTGATGGTGAAGCCGGCCATGAAATCCTGCACCGCTTTGAGCAGCCCGCGTTGGCGTGCGACCTCGGCGCCGACTTCGCGCATCTTGGCCTTCGCCTGCTCGGTCTTGGTCTCGTAGTCCGTCTTGGCCTGCGCCAGTGCGCGCTCGGCCTTCTCGTAATCGATCTCCGCCTGACGCTTGACCGTGGGCGCCTCGTAGACGGCCTGCTCCTTGGCGAGCCGCTTTTCCTCGAGCCCCAGCTCCATGGTCCGAATGTTCTCCCGTGCCGTGGAGAGGTTGAGCGTCGAGTCGAGCATCGCTTGCTCGTACTGCGCCTCCGCCTTCTGGAGGGCGAGGGACACTTCCTGGAGCTTCGGGGCGACGGTGGTCCGGTCGAGCTCGGCGACGACGTCCCCCTGCTTCACCACCGTGCCTTCGGGCACGATCGAGGAGATCTTGATCTGGTAGACGCCCGCCTGCTGCCCGCCGGTCGGCACGGTGATCTGGACGAACTGGCGCGCCCGCAGCTCGCCGGCCGTCGAGACCACCGCCCTGAACTCCCCGCGCTTCACAGGTGCCACCACCGAGGGATCTGCTGCTCGGCGCTCGCCCGCCAGCAGCCATGCGCCCGGGACTCCAAGCGTGAGCACGGCCGCGGCGATTCGCTGCCGGCGCGTATCGAGGAAGCGCATGGGGACTCCTTTCGCGGAGGGACTCGGGCGCTGGGTCCAGCCCTATTTAGACACCGTCGCGCGCATTTTGGTTGTACAGGCGTAGCGCTGTGGCGCTTACGCCACAGCAATGGCCCGGCTCAGAGCTTGTAGGTCTCCTTCGCCAAATCATACGCCAGGGCCCGGGCCATGCGGCGCGCATCGCTCACGTCGAGGACGTGTCGGGCGACGAGTCCCGCCAGGAAGTTCGCGTCCACGCGCCGGGCCAGGTCGTGCCGGGCGGGGATCGAGCAGAAGGCGCGCGTATCGTCGTTGAACCCGGCGGTCTTGTAGATGCTCGCCGTCTCCGTCGTCCGCTCCCGAAAGCGCCGCATCCCCTCGAGCGAGTCGTGGAACCACCAGGGAGGCCCGAGGCGCACCGCGGGGTAGTGGCCGGCGAGCGGCGCCAGCTCGCGGCTGTAGGTGGACTCGTCCAGGGTGAACAACACGAGCGTGAATCGCGGGTCGTTGCCGTACGCGTTCAAGAGCGGCCGCAAGTTGCGCGTGAACTCGGTAGCGACGGGAATATCGCCGCCCCGGTCGGGACCGAACCGCTCGAACAGTGACTGGTTGTGGTTTCGAAACGCCCCGGGGTGGAGCTGCATCACCAACCCGTCTTCCAGGGACATCCGCGCCATCTCCATGAGCAAGTGTCCCTCGAAGCGTCGTTCGTCCGCGCGGCTCGCCTCCCCCTGGCGCGCCTGCTGAAACAGCACCTCGGCGTCGTCCGGGGAGAGCCAGCCGGTGTAAGGCTCCAGCACGGCGTGATCCGTGGCGGTGGCCCCCATGCGCTTGAAAAAGAGGCGGCGATCCTCGAGGGCGTGAACGAATTCGCCGTAGTCGACGAGCGGTGCGCCGTGCTCGCGGCCCAGCGCGTCGAGCTGCACCGGCCAGTCGCGCGCCGCGATCTTGAAAACCGCGTCGGGCCGGAAGCACGGGATCACCTTTCCCTGCCACCCCGACTCCCGGATCGCACGGTGGTGATCGAGCGGGTCGCTGGCCTGGTCGGTGGTGGCGAGCACCTCAATGTTGAACCGCTCGAACAGCGCCCGCGGCCGGAACTCCGGGCTGGCGAGCTTCTCCACGATCGCGTCGTAGGTGCGGCCGGCCGTTTCTCCCGTCAGGCGCTCTGCGATCCCGAACACCTCGTGCAGCTCGTGATCGAGCCAGGCGCCGGTCGGCGTGCCGTGAAACAGGAAGTAGTGCTCGGCGAACAGCTGCCATACCTTGCGCGGATCGCCCTCGAGCAGCCGCTCGAGCGGGATCCCGCGCGCATACAGCAGCCGCAGGATGTAGTGGTCGGGCTGAACGATCAGGGATGTCGGCTCGGGGAAGGGCGCGTTCTCCGCCAGGATCTGCGGGTCGATGTGCCCGTGCGGCGCGATGATGGGCAGCCGGCATGTTTCCTCGTACAGCGCCCGCGCGCCGCGTCGGATCGCCGGGTCGGGATCGAAAAACCGGTCCTCGTGAAGCGGCCGCGTCACGGGGCGGGCGATCGTAGTCACACGACTGGTGTCCAGCCCGGAGCGTACTCCCGTCGCCACAGCTTCATCGCTTCCTCATCTCCTGTGATGCGGCCGGATTGGGGATCGGTGCGCAGCGCGCGGCCCGTGCTCTGGGCGATGTTGCCGAGGTGGCCCAACAGCACGCTCTTCGCGCCCTCCGCGATCGGCTGATGGAGCGCGGCGCCGGTGCGGATCGCGTCGACGAAGTTCGCGATGTGCAGCACGGTCATGTCGTCGTCGGCATGCGTATTGAGACCGTCTCCGGCTTGCGCGGCGAGGGACTGCTTCACGACTTTGCCCTTGAGGTCGTGCACGACGTAGCCGTCGCGGTCCATGACCACGCTGCCCGTGGTGCCGAGGATGGCGGTGCCGCGCTCGCGACCATACGTGGTCAGGCCATTGCAGCTTTGGCCCTGCCAGATAATGGTCTTCCCCCCCGCGAACTCGAAGCAGGCTTCCTGGGTGTCGGGGAACTCCCAGTCGTCGTCGAAGTGATAGCGGCCCCCGACCGAGGTGACGCGGATCGGGTAGTCCACGCCCAGGGCCCAGCGGGCGACGTCGATCTCGTGCGTGCCGTTGTTGCAGATCTCGCCCGTGCCCCACAGCCGGAACCAATGCCAGTTGTAGTGGATGACGTTGTCGCGGTACGGGGTGTGGGGCGCCGGGCCCTGCCACAGCTCGTAATCGAGGTTCGCCGGCACGGGCGCGGGCTTGCCGCGTCCAATCGTGGCGCGGGTGTTGGCGTACCAGGCGCGTGCCAGGTAGGGCTGTCCGATCGCCCCTTCCTTAATTGCCTGCACGACCTCGATGGAGCGCGGCGCGGAGCGCTGCTGCGTCCCCATCTGCACTACGCGCTGGTGCTTGCGCTGCGCCTCGACCAGCAGCTCGCCTTCGCGCGCGTTGTGCCCGCACGGCTTCTCGACGTAGACGTGCTTCCCCGCCTGCATGGCGAGGAGCGCGGCCGGCGTGTGCCAGTGGTCGGGCGCCGCGATGACGAGCGCGTCCACGCTCTTGTCCTCGAGTGCCCGGCGGAAGTCACCGAGCCCCTTGGGGGCCTTGCTTTGAGCGCCCGCAACGTCGGTTACGGCCTTGGCCAGGACTTGTGCATCCACGTCGCACACGTAGGCCACTAAGGCGTTGGGCGTGCGGGCGAACGTCCGGCCCAACACCGCGCCGCGGCCGTTCAAGCCCATGACTGCGACGACGACCTGCTCGCTGGGCCGCGACACCAGGGACGATAACCCCCGCGGAGCGACCAGTCCGAGCCCCGCGGCGGAAGCGGTCTTCAGGAATTTGCGCCGTTTCATGGCACCCTCACCTTGATGCTGCGGAAATAGACCTCGTCCCCGTGATCCTGCAAGACGATGTGCCCCTTGCGCCGCTCCGCGAACCCAGGGATGGAGTGGTACTTGCTCGCAGCGAGCGCCGAGTCCATGCGCGCCGTGCCGAGCTCGAACTCCACGATCTTCTCGCCGTTGAGCCAGTGCTCGCCGTGGTTGCCGCGGAAGATCACCCGCGACTGGTTCCACTCGCCCACGGGGCGGAGGTGCTTCGCACCGGTCGGCGCCACGAGATCGTACAGCGCGCCGGCGCGGTGCGTCGGCATCTGCCCGTCGGGGTGGCGATCGTCATCCAGCATCTGGTACTCGAACCCCAACGCGGAATGATTCGGCGCGATGGCGCCCTGCGCGACCGCCGCGGGGGTCATCGCCCCGCCTTGCGCCACGGACAGCTCCTCGGAGACGTTGTACTTGACGCCGCTGTTCGCGCCCGGTGTGACCTTCCATTCCCAGCTCAGCTCGAAATCCCCGAACGTCTCCACGGTCATCAGGTCGCCGCCGTTCAGCGGGCGCCCATCCGCCACGCGGGGCACCTTGCCGCTCGCGATCTTCTTGATCGTGCCATCCACGATCCTCCAGTGTGCGGTGGGCACGGTGTCGTAGCCCAGGCCGCGCCACCCGGCGAGGGTACGGCCGTCGAACAGGAGGCGCCAGCCGGCGACGCGCTCGGCGGCGGTGAGCTGATTCGGCCGTGCTTCGGTGGCGCCGAAAGTAGTGGGACGCGTCTGGGCGCCGAGCGCCGTGGCGCAGGCCCCGAGCGCGAGGAGCCACCATCGATAGGCGATCATGTCCCCTCCGCAAGTCTCAGAGGTTGCCGCGCTTCAGCTCGGCCACCGCATAGTCGCAGGCGCGCGCGGTGAGCGCCATGTACGTGATCGACGGATTGACGCACGACGAGCTGGCCATGCACGCGCCGTCGGTCACGAACAGGTTGGGCACGTCGTGCGCCTGATTGTGCGCGTTCAGGACCGAGGTCCGAGGATCGCGCCCCATGCGGGCGGTGCCCATTTCGTGGATCGCCAGCCCGGGCTCTGCGCCGAGCGCACCCGCGCGATTCGCGTCATACGTCCGGACCTCTTTGCACCCTGCCGCTTCGAGCATCTCGGCCGCCGAGGCAGCCATGTCCTTCCGCATCGCTAGCTCGTTGTCGCTCCAGGTGCAGTGGACCCGCAACTGCGGGATCCCGAACTCGTCGGTCTGGTCAGCCAACTCGACGTAGTTGTCGGCGCGCGGCAGGCATTCGCCGAACCCGGTCAGGCCCATCGTCCAGCGCCCCGGGTCGTGCAGCTTGCGTTTCAGCTCCACGCCGAAGCCGGGCTCGCCTCCGCCGCGTGCCCAGCCCTGGCGGCTCGCGCCGCCCTGATAGCCGAACCCGCGCACGTAGTCGCTGCGGCGCGACGCGTCGTCCCCTAGGTTGCGGAACCGCGGCACGTAGATGCCGTTCGGGCGATTGCCCTGGTAGTAGTGGTCCAGCAGTCCCTCGATCACCCCGCTCGCGCCCACCCGGAAGTGGTGGTCCATGAGGTAGCGTCCGAGCACCCCGCTCGAGTTGGCGAGGCCGTTGGGGAATCGGGCCGACTTGGAGTTGAGGAGCACACGAGCGGTGGCGAGCGTCGAGGCGCACAGGAACACCAGACGGCCGGAGTACTCGCGCGTCTGCTTCGTGTTCGTGTCCACGACGCGCACGCCGGTCACCCGGTTCGTGGCCGCGTCGTAGATCAGCGAGTGTACCAGACTGTTGGGAAGGATCGTGAGCCGACCGGTCGCCCGCGCGGCGGGGAGCGTGGACGCCTGGGTCGAGAAATACGATCCCGTGGAGCAGCCCCGCTCGCAGGGGCCGCAGTAGTGGCAGGGCAGGCGGCCGTTCAACGCCTGGGTGAGGATCGCCACGCGGCCGATGGTGAGCCGCCGGTCGGGGAACGCGCGCTCGAGCCCGGCCTTCACGAACTTCTCGCCCCCGTTCATGTCCATCGGCGGCTGGAACTCGCCGTCCGGGAGCTGTGGCAGGCCCAGTTTCTCCCCGCTCACGCCGATGAAGCGCTCGACGTAGCTGTACCAGGGCGCCACGTCGGCGTAGCGGATCGGCCAGTCGACCCCATGCCCGTCGCGCAGGTTTGCCTCGAAATCGAGGTCGCTCCAGCGGTACACCTGCCGGCCCCAAATCAGTGACTTGCCGCCCACCTGGTCTCCCTGAATCCAGGTGAACGGCGTGTCCTCGACGTA
>QHTT01000043.1 GCA_003220935.1 Gemmatimonadota bacterium | reverse complement strand
GGCGTGAACGGCGTGCTCAGGCTCACGCTCGCCGATGGGTCGTATTCGTGGAAGTTCATCCCGGTCGCAGGGCAGACGGCTACCGACTCGGGGACCGGCACGTGCCACTGACTGCGGCACCTCGTCAATTTGTCGCACCCCTGCGACACGGCCGGGTGTGTGTCGCGGGACCGACCATTGTAACAGATTGTCATCGCAGCGGTTAGATAAGTGCGCCCCCGCGCACGGCTCCTGCTTAGAGCTGGCAGGATGTGCTGGATCGACGCCGTTATGGCTCTAGGGGGGACATTGGACGCGCGCTGCCGTGCGTGCCCGAGGTCGCTGCCGCCCCGATGAAGCGCCACGGGCCGGGAGCCCAAGGCGCACCCATGAGCGGCACCCCCCCCATTTCGTCGCCCGCCGGCGCCGGCCCCAATGCCGCGCTTCCGGGGCGCTCTCCGGCAAGGGGAGCAGCGCGCTCGCTGGTCGAGCGACTGGGCGAAGCGCTGCGCGACGAGCGGGTCACCTGTCTCCAGTGGAAAGGCAACTGGAAGCGGAACCGCTGGATGAGCGGCGAGGGCGACATCGACCTGCTGGTAGACCGCCCCGGCGAGGCGCGGTTCCAGTCCGTCCTCACGACCCTCGGGTTCCGGCGCGCCGACCCCCCGCCGCAGAGCGCCATCGCGGGGATCGAGAGCTACTTCGGGCTCGACCCTGTCACCGGCCGGCTGATCCACGTGCACGCGCATTACCGCCTCGTCATCGGGGGCATCTGGCGCACGGTGTACCGTCTGCCCATTGAGACGCCGCTCCTCGCCTCGGCGGTCCAGGGCACAGTGTTCCGCGTCCCCGCCGCCGAGTTCGAGCTCGTCACGTTCGCCGCGCGCATGGTGCAGCGCTACAGCACGAGCGACACGCTGCGCCGCCGTCAGCCGGCGTGGCTGAAAGGGATCCAGGGCGAGCTCGACGCGCTGCTGGCGAAGACCGACCGGGCCAGATTGGCGGACGTTCTGGCTGCGCACCTCCCCTGTCTCGACGTGCCGTTCATCGACGCGTGCATCGCGTCCCTGCGCCCCGGGTACAGCCGCTGGGCGCGCGTCGCGCTGCGGCGCGAGCTGCACCGCCGGCTGCGCCCGCACGCCAGGCGTCCGCCGCTCACGGTCACGATGACGCGGGTAGTGCGCTGGTTCGTCACGCTGGGCGGCCGGCTCGACCTGTGGCGCGACGGACGGAAGCACTTGGCCCACGGCGGGACGGTCGTCGCACTGGTCGGCGGAGACGGCGCGGGCAAATCCACCTGCGTGCGCGAGCTGCGCCAGTGGCTGTCCGACGAATTCGCCATCATGACCGCGCACCTCGGCCGCCCGCCGCGCTCGCTCCTCACCCTGGCCGTCGGCGCTGTCTTCAAGGCCGCAGGGGCGATGGGTGTGTGCGCGGTCACCGACGCGGAGCGACTGCGGGCGCGGGGCTACCTCGCGGCGCTGCGCGATGTCTGCACCGCCCGCGACCGCTACCGGCTTTACGTGAGGGCGCGCCAGTTCGCCCTCGCCGGAGGCCTCGCCCTGTGCGAGCGCTACCCGATCCCGCAAAACCGCGAGCTCTCCGGCCCGCAGCTCGACCTGTTCGCCGACCGGCTCGAGCCGACGCGCCTGGGACGGTGGCTCATCGCGATCGAGGCAGCGTACTACAAGAGAATCCTGCTCCCCGACCTGCTCATCGTGCTGCTGGTGGATCCTGAGGTCGCCGTGCGGCGCAAGACCGATGAGCCCGCCGACTACGTGCGGCAGCGCGGCGAGCTCGTGTGCAGCGTAGATTGGAGCGCTGCCGGCGCCCGCGTCGTCGACGCTGGGCAGCCGCTGGCGGACGTGGTGGCCGACCTCAAGGCCATCCTGTGGCAGGAGTTGTAGGCGGCTGAGCGCGCAGCCGGGCGCTATCCGCGCCAGCGTCTGGAACCTGCCGCGGCCGTTGCTCTTCGCGGGCGCGCTGCGGTCCCTGCCCGCGCTGGTAGGCCTGTGCTGGGGGACCCGATCCGTCTCCTGGCCGATCCTGGCGCAGGTCATCCGACTCAGCGCCCTGCGCCTGCTGCTGCGGCGCCGGTTGCGCCATACCCGGCTCGTCGTGCTCGACGAGGGCCCCGTGTTCGCGCTGAGCTGGGTGTGCGTATTCGGCCCCGCCGCCCTCGGCAACGGCCGCACGGCGCGCTGGTGGCGGCGCCGGGCTGCCGAGTGGGCTCCGCTGCTCGACCGCGTGGTGCTGCTCGACGCCCCCGACCCGATTCTGACGCGACGGCTGCGCGGCCGCAGCAAGCGGGACGACGAGCTGCGCGACTTCACCGACCGCGAGATCGTCGAGCTGGCGGCTGCGTATCGGACCGCGTTCGCGCAGGTGCTGCGTCACCTCTCTCCGCGTGACCGCGTAATTACCCTCCCAACCGACGACGCTTCGGTCGACCGGCTCGTTAGGGCGCTCGGCACCGTGCTGGACGAGACTCACCGTGGCCACTGACGCGGCGACACCGCCGCGTCCCGCTGCGTTCGAGCGGCCGCCCGCCGCCAGTCTCACACAGCGGGCTTCGCTCAACGTGGCCGCGTCACTGCTCGACTATGCGGCGAAGGTCGCCGTCGGGTTCGTGGTGGTGCCGGTGCTCGTGTCAGGACTGGGGCGCTCCCTGTACGGCGTCTGGGAGATGCTCGGGCGGCTCGTGGGGTACATGAGCGCGGGAGACGGACGCCCGACCCAGGCCCTCCGGCTCGTCGTCGCCAACCTCCAGGCGAGCCCCGACGACCGCGCCAAGCGCCGCTACGTCGGCGCCTCGCTCGTCGTCTGGCTGCTGTTCCTGCCGCTCACGGTGCTCCTGGGTGGCGCCCTGATCTGGTTCGCCCCGGCGATCACGAAGGTCGCCCCCACGTTGCACCCGGCGGTCCGCGCGACCTGCGCGCTGCTGATGATCGCCTTGCTGTTCGCCAACCTCGCGTCGCTCCCCGAGTCCGTGCTACGCGGCATGAACCTGGGGTACAAGCGGATGGGCCTCCAGGCGTTCCTCGAGGTGCTGGGGGGCGCGCTCACGGCGGGCGCCGTCTACGTGGGCCTGGGGCTCGCCGGCGCGGCCGGCTCGCAAATCGTGTTCTACGGGTTGCTGGGCCTCTGTTTCTGGTTCGTCTCGAAGAAATACGTCCGCTGGTTCGGCGTGGAGCGCCCCACGCGCGCCGAGGTCCGCGAGCTGCTCGGGTTGAGCTTGTGGTATTCGGCCGGTGAGGCGATCACGAAGCTGCTGCTCGCCAGCGATGCCGTGATTCTGGGCATCGTCGTGTCACCGGTCGCCGTCACGTCGTACGTGCTCACCGGGTACGCGACACGCCTGGCGGTCAACGTGCACGTGCTCGCCGCCGGCGGCGCGATCCCCGGTATTGGGGGCGTGATCGGGGAGCGGCAGTACGACAAGGCCACACGGCTGCGCCGCGAGCTGCTGGCGCTCACCTGGCTGTTCGTGACCGCCGTCGGCTCGACCATCCTGCTGTGGAACCACTCGTTGCTGGGGCTGTGGGTGGGTCCGGAGAACTACGCGGGCACCCCGGTCAACCTGCTGATCGTGTTCATCATGGCGCAGACGGCGTTCATTCGGAGCGACGCCTTCGTCATCGACGCCGCCCTGCAGCCCCGTCTGCGCGTGGCCGTCACGGCGGCCACCGCCGCGCTCACGATCGGACTCGCTACGCTGCTGACCATGCGCTTCGGGATGGTCGGGCTGTGTGCCGGGGTGCTGGCCGGGCGCCTCACCCAGAGCATCGCCTATCCGCGCCTCGTACGGACCTGCCTGGGGCCGCCGTCCGCCGGGCCGCGCAGCTGGATGCTGCGGCCGCTGCTGGTGATGAGCCTGCTGTTCGCCGCGGCGGCGTTTCTCGGGGATCGGGTGGTCGCGACGCACTGGATCGTGTGGGCCGCCGGGGTCGGGGCGACGCTCGCCGTCGTGCTCCCCGTCGCGCTCGCGACCGGGCTTCCTCCAGATCTGCGCGCGGCGGTGCTCACGCGCTTCCGCGAAGCGCGGCGGCGGTTCCCGTGACGCTCGGGTGGAGGGTGCCAGGCCCAGCGCTGGGCTCCGCTGCGCCGGTTCGACCGGGAGTGACGACCGCGCTCGCCACCCCCGCCATCAATCCCATCGTGCGCTGGGCGTTCGCCCTGCTCGTGTTCTCGATCCCGTTCGAGTTTCCCGAGCGGTCGTTCCCGATCGAGATCCCGACAATCACGGCGGCGGTCTTCCTGCTCACGACACCGCTCGCGCTGCGGGCGTGCTACGCACGACGGCCCGCGGCGCTGGTCTGGTTCCTCGTGTACTTGTACGCGTTTGCCGTTTCCGCTGTGTGGAACGCACGCCACGCCGCCGCCACGGACGTGAACAACGCTAATTATGGAGCTGAGGTCACCAAGCTGTTCGCCCTGCTGCTGCAGGCCGTGTTGGTGTTCTGGGCCGCGTATAATCTGTTTCAGTCCCCTCGCATCGCTCGACTCACCGTGGTTGTCCTGGCGCTCGCCGGCACCATCCGCGCCCTCCTGCCGGTGGTGGGGATCGCGCGGACCACCCATGCGATCTGGGGGGGGGGCGAGCGCGTCACCGCCCTCGGGCAGAACGCCAACAACAGTGCCATGATCCTCGCCGCGGGGTTCGTGGTGCTGCTCGGGCTCCAGTACGGTGCCGAGCGACCGCTGCTGCGCCCGCGCTGGCTGGTCGCGCCGATCCTCGCCCTGCTCGGCCTCTCCGTCGTGGACACGGGCTCGCGCGGCGGGATCGTGGCGCTGGGTGCGGGGCTGCTCCCCTTCATGTTCAGCGGCGCGCGCACCCTGTGGCTGGTAGTGCGCAACGCCGTCATCGCGGCGCTCGCGATCGGGCTGGTCATCTTCGCAGCGTACCGATCGGACGCGGTACGGCGCCGCTTCACCGAATCGGTCGAAAGCGGAGCGCTCGCCGGGCGAGAGCGGATCTATCCGAGTGTACTGCAGATGTCCCGCGAGCGTCCGCTCATCGGCTGGGGACCCGTCAACAACAAGTACGAGCTGGGCCTCCGCCTCAACGAGCGGATCTTCCGCCGGCGGGACGCGCACAACCTCGTCCTCGAGGTGCTCAGCTCGACCGGACTCGCCGGCACGATCCCCTTCCTCGCCGGCCTCGGCCTCTGCTGCGTCGGGGCGTGGCAGGCGCGGCGCGGCCCCCACGGGATACTGCCGCTCGCGCTGCTGCTGGTCGTCGTGGCCGCTAACATGAGCGGCAACTGGATCGCGTCGAAGCTGCTGTGGCTGGTGCTCGCCTACGGGCTCGCGAGCATGCGCTACAGAGGGAAGGATGCGAGCGGGCTCCCGCCACCAGCCGCTGTGCTCGCCGGCCGCCCGACCCCTGGCCGTGCCAGCGACCGGGCGTTCCGAGAGGGGTGGCGCAGCCGCTAGCGCCGAACTTGTCACACAGCTGCCACAGCCAGCGCAGCAGCGCCACGCGGCGCACGTACATAACATCAGACGACACCACGAGTTGGCCTGCGGGGGGTGCCGTACGCGTTTTGCATAACCCCGGCGGAGGCACAATGACCAAAGTGAGATCTCTGCGATGTGCGGCCTAGCGGGGCGGTTTCACCCCGAGCGGCTGCCTCCCGACCCGGAGTGGTCCGCCCGGGCCGGCGCTCTGCTCGCGCATCGAGGCCCCGATGGCAGCGGGTACTGGACCGACCAGCACTGCGAGCTCGTCCACCGCCGCTTGGCGCTGATCGACCTCTCGCCTTCGGGCCATCAGCCGATGGCGAACGAGGACGCCAGCGTCTACGTCGTCTACAACGGCGAGATCTACAACTACCGGGACCTCACGGCCCAGCTGAAGCACCGCGGCCACCGCTTCCGTGGTACCTCCGACACTGAGGTGCTGGTTCACTTGTACGAGGAATTCGGCGAGCAGATGGTCTCCCGCCTGCGTGGGATCTTCGCGTTCGCGATCTACGACAGTCGGCAGCGACGCATGTTCCTCGCCCGAGACCGCTTCGGGGTGAAGCCTCTGTTCTTCGCGCGGCACGACGGCCAGTGGGCCTTCGCGAGCGAGATGAAGGCGCTCATCGCGCTGGCGGGATTCCGGCCCGCGATCGACCGCCAGGCGTGCTACGACTTTCTGGGCCTCGGCTACATCCCGGAGCCGGCGACCGGCTTCGCGAACATCGAGGCTCTCCCCAAGGCGAGTTGTCTCACCATCAGCACGCAGGGGCATCATCTGCGCGAGTACGACCAGATCGAGGTGCGCCCCGATCCCGCCCGCACTCTGGGGGAAGCCGTCGAGTCGGCCTCGCGCTCGCTGCTCGAGGCCGTAGCCGCCCAATCGGTGGCGGACGTCCCGGTAGCGGCGCTCTTGTCCGGTGGCATCGACTCGTCGCTCGTGGTCGCCGCGCACAGCCGCATCACGGGCCAGCGGACGACGACGTTCAACGTCCACTTCCCCGATCGGGCCCACGATGAAACCGTTCCCGCGCTGGCGGTTTCGGGGCACTACGGCACACAGCATCACACGATCGAGCTAAGCGACCAGGCGCTCACTCCGGAATCGGTCCTGGATCTGCTGCGGCATTTCGACCAGCCGTTCGCGGACACGAGCTTGATCCCGACCTATTGGATCTCTCGCGCCGTGCGCGATCGCGGCATCATCTGCACGCTGTCGGGCGACGGTGGCGACGAGGGGTTCGGAGGCTATCACCGCTTCTGGTACGCCAACCGCCTGATCCGCCTCATGCGACTCCCCGACTGGATGTGCGGCGCCGCCCGGGCGGCCGGAGACCGGCTCGCCGGCTGGACCCGCGACTGGGGCCGTCAGGTGGCAAAGGCCGTGCGGCTCGCCCAGGCCGGGCGCGCCGACTCGGCCGTGCTGCTCGCGGGCCTGTCCAACTACCTGAGCGAGGAGCAGAAGCGCGAGCTCGTGCTCCCGGCGGCGCGGGAGCGCATGGCGCCGGTGTACCGGCACTTCGATGGGTTCGAGCCACCCGGCGTGTCCGATCTCGAGGAGCTGTCCCGCCGCATGACCCAGAACTTGTTCGCCGTCAGCCTGCCTTCGGACATGCTGCGCAAGGTGGACATGATGAGCATGCGGGCGAGCATCGAGGTGCGGGTGCCCATGCTCGACGAG
The DNA here is from genome assembly GCA_003220935.1 of Gemmatimonadota bacterium. Classification (GTDB taxonomy): domain Bacteria; phylum Gemmatimonadota; class Gemmatimonadetes; order Gemmatimonadales; family GWC2-71-9; genus 20CM-4-69-16. Next base: position 12,422 of record QHTT01000043.1, on the reverse strand, counting down.
GAGCTGGTAGCGCTGGGCCTCACCCTGCCGCACCGCCTCAAGACGGACGGCCGTCGGGGTAAGGTCGTGCTGCGCGAGCTCGCCACTCGCTGGCTGCCGCAGACCGTAGCCACACACCCCAAGCACGGGTTCACCATCCCGCTCGACGTCATGCTCCCCGCCGGCTTTCACGCCGTGCTCGAGGACCTGCTGCTCGGGGCCAGTGCCCGCACCCGGCCGATCCTGGCCCCCGGCCTCGTGCCGCGCTGGCTGCGCCAGTTCCGCGACGCGCGGGCCGGGGCCCGTGGCGGCGCCATCAGTCGGGGAGGGCTGTACCAGCGGGTGTTCGAGATCCTCTCCCTCGAGCTGTGGCTGCGCGAGCACGGGCTCTCGTGGTGAGCGCGTGAGGCTGGCGGTCTTCACCAGCAAGTACCCAGCGCGCGTGGCCACGTTCTTCGAGCGCGACATGCGCGCGCTGCTCGAGGTCGGAGTGGCCATCGACGTCTTCTCCATCTATCCCTTGGACCGAGGGCTGTGGCGCTACAGCCTCGACATCATGGACGGAGACGTCCTGCCACCGAGCCGCCTGCACCACATCGGTCTGGCCCGCAGCCTGTGGCAGGCGAAACCGTGGCGCCCCCGCGAGCTCGGCGTAGTGCTGCGGGAGGGGGCGGCGATCGGCACGGCCGCCGCCCGGTACGGAATGGGCCCGCTCGCCAAGAGCCTGTACGTGCTCCCCAAGGCCTGGGCGTGGACCGCGCAGCACGCCACCGGCTACGATCACGTGCTCGCCTACTGGGGAAACTACGCGGGCTCCTGCGCCTACCTGTTCCATCGCCTCATCGACCGCCCGATCCCCTTCTCCATCTGGCTGCACGCGGGCACGGATCTGTACTATCGGCCGATTTATCTGAGCCAGAAACTGCGCTACGCCGACGCTATCCTCACCTGCTGCGAGTTCAATCGCGCCTACATCGCCGAGCACTATGGTGACGTAGCGCCGGGGATCACCGAGCGAGTCCACGTGTGCTACCACGGTCTGGACCTGTCGAGCTTCCCCTACCGGCCCGAGGGGCGTCCGCCGCACCGGATCATCGCCGTGGGGCGCCTGGCGAAGGACAAGGGTTTCGGCTACCTCCTCCAAGCAGCGCGCGCGCTCGTGGACCGCGGCCTGGACGTCGAGGTCGACATCGTGGGCGACGGCCATCAGCTGGGTGCGCTGCGGGCCCTGGCGGCCGAGCTCGGCATCCCCGACCGCGTGCGGTTCCGAGGCTGGCTCGCGTTCGCCGAGGTGCGGCGCGCGATGAGCGAGGCGACCGTGCTGGTCCACCCGTCCGACGGCCTCGGAGACGGACTGCCCAACGTGCTGCGTGAGGCGATGGCCCTGGGCACGCCCGTGATCGCGTCGCGGGTCGCGGGCATCCCCGAAGCGTTGGACGAGGGGCGGTGCGGCCTGCTCGTGCCGCCCCGGGACGTAGCGGCGCTCGCGAGCGCGCTCGAGCGCCTGCTGGGCGACGCCGCGTTGCGGCAGACGCTGGCTCGTCTCGCGCGCCGGCGCACGGAGGAGAAATTCGACATGTGGCGCAACGGCGCACAATTGGCTGAGCATCTGCAGACGATCCGCCGCCTCCCGCCGGCGGCGCGGTCAGAGGCTGCCGCGCCCGAGCCACTGCCCGGCGGGCGACGCGGGCGGGCGCCGCCACGGCGCGCGGCGGACACCCCCGCTGTGCGGCGCGCCCCGTGAGCCACCTCACCCTCCGGCTGTACCACGGCCTGCCCGCGCCCGCCCGCTCCGTCGCCGCCACGCTCCACGGGTGGTACCTCCGCTGGTGGCGCTACGGCCCTGACGCCGAGCGGCTCGTCGCCGAGGCCCGGGAGCGGGAACGCTGGAGCGCCGAGCGGTGGCGCGTGTGGCGCGAGGAGCGGCTCGCCTATCTGCTGCACCGTGCCGCCACCCGGGTGCCGTACTATCGGCAGCAGTGGGAGGCCCGCCGGCGCAACGGCGACTGCGCGTCTTGGGAGCAGCTGGAGCATTGGCCCATCCTCGAGAAGGACGCCGTGCGCGCCCAGCCCCGCGCCTTCGTGGCGGACGATTGCGATGTGCGCCGCATGCTGCGGGAGCAGACCAGCGGGACCACGGGCAAGCCGCTCGTGTTGTGGCGGAGCCGCCGTACGCTCGAGCAGCTGTACGCCCTCTCGGCAGCCCGCACCCGCTTGTGGCACGGGGTGACGGGCAACGACCGCTGGGCGATGCTGGGCGGGCAGCTCGTCGTGCCGGTGGAGCAGGCACGGCCGCCGTTCTGGGTCTGGAACGCCGCGCTGCGCCAGCTCTACCTGTCGTCCTACCACCTCGCCCGCGAGCTCATCCCGTACTACCTCGACGCCCTGGCGCGCTACCGGATCGTGTACCTGTACGGGTACGCCTCCTCGATGACCGCGCTGGCGCTGGAGGCGCTGCGGCTGGGGCGGCGCGACTTGAGACTGCGCGTCGCCATCACCAACTCCGAGCCGCTGCTCAAGCACCAGCGCGCAGCCATCGCGGACGCCTTTGGCTGCCCCGTCCGGGAGACCTACGGGATGGCCGAGACCGTCGCCGCAGCCAGCGAATGCGACGCGGGTACGCTGCACCAGTGGCCCGAGGTCGGTTTCATCGAGCGGTTCGCGGACGGAGCACCCGCCGCGGCACAGGCAAGCGGCGAGCTCGTCTGCACGGGTCTGCTCAACCCCGACATGCCGCTGGTGCGGTACCGCGTGGGGGACAGCGGCAGGGTCGCAGATCCCACAGCGGGCTGCCGGTGCGGGCGCACGCTGCCGGCGCTGGCGGCGATTGACGGCCGGACGAACGATCTCCTGATCACCCGCGACGGCCGCCGCGTCTACTGGCTGAACCCCGTGTTCTACGGGCTCCCGCTGCGCGAGGCGCAGATCGTTCAGGAGCATCTCGAGCGGCTGCGGGTGCGCTACAGCCCGGCGCCCGGCTTCTCGGCCGACACCGCTCGGGAGATCGTGGCGCGGCTGCGCGCCCGCATGGGTGCGGTGGCGGTGGAGCTCGAGGAAGTGGCGGTCGTGCCCCACTCCGCTGCGGGCAAGCTGCGCGCCGTGGTGTGCGAGCTCCCCGCGGACGAGAAAGCCGCGGCGCTCGCTCGCCGCGCGACCGCGGGGCGCGGTACCGACGGCCCGGGCGCGCGGCCCGACACCGGGCCGTCACCCGGCCCGCGCGCGACGGAGCCCCCGCTGCCGTTGATCTCGGTGGTCATCCCGTGTCGGGACGAGGAGCCCTATATCGGCGCGTGTCTCGAGTCGATTCTCGGGAGCGACTACCCGCAGGAGCGCCTCGAGGTGCTCGTCGCGGACGGGATGAGCCGCGACCAGAGCCGCGACATCGTCGCGCGCTATGCCGTCCAGCATCCTTCGATCCGCCTGCTCGACAACCCGCAACAGGTCACGCCGACAGGCCTGAACGCCGCGATTCGCATGGCGCGAGGCGACATCATCATGCGCATGGACGCGCACGCCGTGTACCCGCCGCACTACATCCCCCGCCTCGTCGCCGCGCTCCGAGAAACCGCCGCCGATAACGTCGGTGGCGTCATCGACACGCTCCCCGCGGACGACACGCCGATCGCGCGCGCCATCGCGGCCGCGCTCGCCCATCCCTTCGGCGTCGGCAACGCGTACTTCCGGATCGGCGTCACTGAGCCTCGCCTGGTGCAGAACATCCCGTTCGGCTGCTGGCAGCGGGACGTCTTCACCCGCATCGGCCTGTTCGACGAAGAGATGGTGCGCAACCAGGACGACGAGTTCAACCAGCGGCTGATCCAGCACGGCGGGCGCATCTTGCTCGTCCCCGATGTCGTGTCCCAGTACTACGCGCGGCGCTCGCTGCGCCAGGTGGCGCGGATGTACCTCGGGTACGGCTACTTCAAGCCGCTCGTCTTCCGCAAAGTCGGCCGCGTGATGAACCTGCGGCAGCTCATTCCCGCCCTGTTCATCCTCTCCCTGGCGCTGACGGCCGCGGCAAGCGCCTGGATCCCAGGGGCGAGGTTCGCCTTCTTTGGGATCGTCGGCGCCTACGCCGCTGCGGTTTTGGGATGTGCGTTCCACACGGCGCTCCGGCACGGCGCGGCCTGCGGCGCCGCGGCCGCTGCGGTGTTCCCCACGCTGCACGTGAGCTACGGACTCGGGTTTATTCGGGGTGTGTGGGACCACACTGTGCGTAGGCACCGGCGCCGCGCCGCTGTAGCAGTCCTGCCACAAACGGCGGGGAGGCAGGCCGCTGCGGTGCAGCCGCGGGATAGCTAATGCCTTACGTGCCAACGAATTGATCCCCGGCAGCATGGCACGGCATGTGCGTACGAGCAAGCGGGACCTGCACGTCGTTCGGGCAGGCCACCAAGAGAAAGGCGCGGGGCATGCTCATCACGCTTTCGGGACTGGATGGGGCCGGAAAATCGACGTTGATCGCGTCGCTGCGTACCGCCTTAGAGGAGCGGCAGCGACCTGTGGCGGTGCTGCACTTGGACGACGAAGTGGGTGTCTACGCCTACGCGCGCATGGTGCGTGATCGGCTTAAGGGCCCGATGAAGCCGGCGGGCGCGCCGTCCAACGGCGACCGCACTCCGGCTAACCCCGGAGCGACCAGCCCTGGTCGCATCATCCTGCGCCGCGCCTGGGACGCCATCGTGTGGAGCAAGGTCCTACGACGTCTGATCTATCCGGTGGACCTGCTCCTGTTCCTGTGCTACCGCGCTTACATCGAGGGCATCAGGAAACGGGTCCTGATCATGGATCGATACTTTTACGACACGCTCGTCGATGTAGCGGACGGGCGCGGTTGGGGATGGATCCGCTTCCTCAAGCTGATCACACCCACTCCGACCCTGCCCGTGCTGGTGGATGCCGGCCCCGAGCAGTCCTACGCGCGCAAGGGCGAGTACTCCGTCGAATACCTGCGGGGTCGCTGGACGGCGTACCAAACGGTCTTCCCGTGGGTCCGTGCTGCCGTCCGGCTTCGCAACGACGACCTCGCGGCCGCACAGGCCGCCCTCCGCACGGTCGCGCTCGAGAGACTCGACGCCGCGTGAGCCCCGAGACGGAGCGTCGGCACGCCTCTTGGGTGCTGCGGCTGCTGGTGGACGCAAGCATCGCGGCGCGTGCGCCGGACCCCTTCGACTGGGATCTGCTCCTCGATCTCACGCGAGCGAACGGCGTGCTGGTGCGCACCGCGGAACGCCTCGCGACGCTGGGCGTTCAAATCCCCGAGCGTTTCGCCGCAGCCGTGGCCAGCGAGCGGGAGCGAGTGCGCTCTACGCTCGCGCTGGTCCGGCAGCTGAGCCGGGCCTGCGAAGCCCACGGCATCGAGTACGTGTTCCCGAAGCTGTTTCAGGACTATCCGGACATGGGAGACGACGTCGACCTGCTGCTGCTCGAGCGCTCCGCTCGGGTGGACGACCGGATCGTCGCCGGGTTGCGAGCCTCGCTCGCCGCTCGTGACATCGGCGGGTGGATCGCCGGAACGACGACGTACACGATTGACGGCTGCCCGTCCCCTCTCGACGTGCAACATGGCCGCCTGGGAGTCGTCGGCGAGCAGACTGTCTTTCCGACGGTCCTCATAGGGCATCGGCGTCATATCGTGGTCGACGGGTCCGAGTTTGCCACGCCCCCGCCGGAAGATCAACTCGTGCTCCAGGGCCTGCAGCGGATGTGGGGGCGCCTCCGGATCGCCCTGTGCGACGTGGTCTTTACCATGTCCGCGATCCGCCGCGGATCTTTGGACTGGGACTATATCCTGGCCACGGCCCGGCGCCACGGCGCGCTCGCCGGCCTCGGCTGCTACCTGAGTTATGTGGATCAGATCCATCGCGACGTGTTCTGGCAGCCGCTCGTTGCCGAACCCATGCGGGGGGTGCTCGGGCTGCGAGGATGGGGACGGGTCGAGTTCCGCGCGGGCGGGTACCGCTTCCCCATCCTGCGGGTGAACAGCCGATTGTACGTGCGACAGCTGGGTAGCCGGATCGCCGCGCGTGACTGGACCGCCGCCACGAGACTGTTTCTGATACCGGTCGTCGCGGCGGCGCGGGCATTCCGCAGGCTGGCGCAGGGTCTCACGTCGGCGACAGCTCCGCCCCGCGGCATTGAGAAGACGATGACAACGGCCGACGCACCGCTCAGGGTCCTGATGATCACCAGCGAATGGCCGGTGGCCGACGGCCGTCCCCGTACCACGTACTTCATCAAGCGGCAAGCGGAGTTCCTCCAGGCGGCGGGCGTGCACGTGGACGTGTTCCACTTCAAGGGGGCCAAGAACCCGTGGAACTACGTGCGGGCCTGGGTGCGCGCGCGTCGCCGCATAGCGCAGCACAGCTACGATCTGGTGCACGCCCAATTCGGCATGAGCGGACTGCTGGCGCTGCCGAAGCGCTTGCCGCTGGTCGTGACGTTCCGGGGAGACGATGTGCAAGGCATCGTGGGTTGGGACGGGATCACGCTGGCCGGCAGGGTGCTCCAGCTGGCGTGCCGCATTGTCGCCCGCTGGGCCGACGCGGCCATCGTCGTCTCGGAGCACATGAAGGACTACCTCCCCCGCTCCGTGCGGCCGCACGTCATCCCGTCGGGTCTCGATTTGAACCTGTTCCGCGTGATCCCCCGAGACGAGGCGCGGGGTCGCCTCGGCCTGGCGCTCGACAAGCGCCTGGTGCTGTTCGTCGGGAACCCCGCGGACCCGCGCAAGCGACACCCCCTGGCGCGGCAGGCGGTTGACATCCTCAACCAGTCAACGCCCGCCGAGTTGGTGGTCGCCTGGGGCACGCCCCATACCGACATTCCGCTGCTCATGAATGCGTGCGACGTGCTCGTATTCCCGTCGGCGCAGGAGGGGTCACCCAACACCGTCAAGGAGGCGCTGGCCTGCAATCTCCCGGTGGTCTCGGTCCCCGTCGGCGACGTGCCGCTGCGCCTCCGGGGCATCGAGGGCTGCGAGCTGTGCGCCGATGAGCGGCCTGAGACCATCGCCGCCGCGCTCGAGCGCGTGCTGCGGCGGGGCCAGCGCATCGCCGGCCGCGATACCGTGACCGACCTCGACGAGCGGCAGACGACGCAGCAGGTGATCGCTGTTTACCGCTCGGTCGCGACGTCTCGGGGCCGTCAGCCAGACCTCCTGGGAGCGCCCAGTGCCGTTCCCTGATCGCAAGGGCGGAGCGCGGCAGTGACAGTCGAGCGCATCCTGGTTCTGGATGGACAGACCACCCAGGCGCTTGCCTGCGTGCGGTCGCTCGGCCGGGCGGGGCACGTAGTCTTCGTGGCGAGTGCCCACCGTCGGCCGCTCGCAGCCTGGTCGCGCTACTGCCGCGCCCATTTCCGCTTGGCCGGCGAGACGGGTCCGGCGTTCGCAGCGTTGCGCACGTGGGCGCTGCAGCGGCGGGTCCACGTCGTGCTGCCCCAGCGGGAGCGTTCCTGCGGGCTGTGCAACGCGGAGCGCGAGCAGTGGGAAGCGCTGGGGATGACGCTGGGCTGCGGTCCCGAAGCGATGCTCGTCGGCGCCTTCAACAAGGCGCGCACGCTGGAGCTGGCCCAAGCCTGCGGGCTGAGGATCCCACCCACACGGTTCCCGCAGTCGCTCGCCGACTGTCACACTGCCGCCGAGGCCGTGGGGTACCCTTGCATCCTCAAGCCCCGCTTCAGCGACTTCTGGGACGGCGAGCGGTTCCTGGCGGACCACGGAGCCCGGTATGTGCAGAACGCCGACGACCTCGAGGCAGGAGTGCGCGCCTGCCGACAGGGTGAATTCTGGCCGGTGATTCAGGGCATCGTGTCGGGACGGGGGAAGGGAGTGTTCGCGCTGTGCGACCGCGGCGAGCCTGTCGCCTGGTTTGCGCACGAGCGCATCCGGGACGTCCGGCCGTCGGGCTCGGGAAGCAGTCTGCGACGCTCCACGGCGCTCGATCCGCGCCTCCAGGCGGCGGCGGCCCGGCTGCTCTCCGCCCTGGCGTGGCATGGCCCGGCGATGGTCGAGTTCCGCGACGATGGCGCTGCCGAACCGTGTCTCATCGAAGTGAACGGACGGTTCTGGGGCTCTCTGGAACTGGCCGTGGCATCCGGCGTCGACTTCCCGAAGCTGTGGGTAGACCTGCTGCGCGGTGCGCCCATCGAGCCGCCCACGCGCTACGAGACCGGAGTGACGCTCCGCTGGCTCTGGGGGGACGTGAAACGCCTGCTCTACGTCGCCGCGGGTCCCCCTCCGGGGTGCCCGGAGCCCTATCCGAGCATCCTGCAGGGACTGCGCGAGGTTCTCGGGCCGCAACCCCACGGCACACGGAGCGAGACGTGGAGCGGAGACGACCGCTGGCCCGCCGTGGGCGAATGGGTCCAGGGGGTCGGAGACGTCGCCGGGGCGGTGCGGGCCGCGCTTGCCCGCCGGTACTTCGGAGCGCGGTCCGGCGCGGCGGCTCGGATCCCCCCCGCCCCCCCTGCCCCCCCTGCGGAGGCGATGCGCGCATGAGCACGGCAGCCAGGCGCTTCGCCGTCGTGTCGGTCATCGTGCCGTGCCGGAACGAGGAGCGCTACATTGCGCGGTGCCTGGATTCGATCCTCGCGAGCGACTATCCCCGCGAGCGGCTCGAGGTGCTGGTCGTGGACGGTCAGAGCGACGATCGCACGCGGGCGATTCTCGACGATTACGTCTCCCGACAGCCGATCATCCGCGTCCTGGACAATCCCCGGCGCATCCAGCCAGTCGCCCTGAACATCGGCATCCGAGCGAGCCGGGGCGAGATCCTGCTACGCATGGACGCCCACGTCGTCTACCCGCCGAATTACATCAGCGAACTCGTCGCCGCCCTCGAGCGAACCGGCGCAGACAGCGTCGGGGGCGTGCTGATCACGGTGCCCGGGAACCAGACGCCCATCGGACGGGCGATCGCGATCGCGATGTCGCACCCCTTCGGCGTCGGCAACGCCTACTTCCGCATCGGTTCGCGGCAACCGCGCTGGGTCGATACGATCGCGTTCTTCTGCTGTCGCCGCGAGACGTTCGAGCGGGTCGGCCTGTTCGATGAGCAACTGGCGCGGGATGAGGACAGCGAGTTCAATGCCCGGCTGATCAAGCGTGGGGGGCGCATCCTGCTCTCGCCCAACGTGGTCTCCCACTACTTCGCCCGGGATTCGCTCTCGCAGGTAGCCCGGATGTACTACCAATACGGCTACTCCAAGCCGCTCGTAGCCCGCAAGGTGGGGGCCGTGATGACGGCCCGGCAGCTCGTCCCACCCGCGTTCGTGCTGCTGCTGGCGGCGACCGCCGCCCTGAGCCCCTGGGTCGGCCTGGCCGGCCTGCTGCTCGGTGCGACGGCCGCCGCCTATCTGCTCGTCGTGCTGGCGTGCTCGATCACCGCCGGGCGCCACGCAGGCTTCCGCGGCGCCGTCGCCCTCGCACTCGTGTTCCCGGTCATGCACGTGAGCTACGGGCTCGGATTCCTGCGGGCCCTCGGGGAGCTCCTCGTGGGCTCGGAACGCCAGGCTCGGCATGCCGAGCTGCCGCTGTCGCGCTGAGGCGGCGTGGCTGCGGTCGCGAGCTTCGCCTACCACGATATCACGGACACGCCCTACGAGTCGGGGGTTCAATCCCCCGGCGCCTCCGCCTACACCCTCGGCCGGGCGGCTTTCCGGCGCCACCTCGACGCATTCGCCGGAGTCTCGCTCCGACCGGAGCTCGTAACCGCGATCGACCCGACGGCGCCGGGCCGGCATCTGGTGCTGACCTTCGACGACGGCGGCAAGAGCGCGCTGGAGGTGGGCGATGAGCTGGCCCGGCGCGGCTGGCGGGGCCACTTTTTCATCATCACCAGTCGCATCGGGGAGCGCACCTTCCTCGACGCCGCGGGGATCCGCTCGCTGCGGCGGTCAGGCCATATCATCGGCAGCCACTCGCGCACCCACCCCCACATCTTCCGGGAGCAGACCCTCGACCAGATGGTCGGCGAGTGGCGCACGAGCTGCGATCGTCTCGCCGATCTGCTGGGCGAGCCCTGCACCGTCGCGTCGGTTCCCGGCGGTGACATCTCCCCGGTGGTGCTCCAGTCCGCTGCAGTCGCCGGGCTCCACTATCTGTTCACGTCCGAGCCCACGCCTGTTCCCGAGCGCGTCGGCGGCTGCTGGGTGCTGGGACGCTACTGCCTGAAGGCTACCACTCCCGCATCCCGCGTGCGCGAGCTCGCGCGCTTCCGCGGCTGGGGGCGGGCACGACTCGTCCGGCGTCTCAAGGAATTCGTGCGCGTGATGCTCCCCGGGCCGTACCGGGAGTACGTGCGCCGGTCGACCCGTGAGCTACCCGCGGGAACGGAGCCGCCCCGGGGGAGAGCCAGCTACTGATCGTCATCCCTATCGGATGGGGAGTTCGGCGAGGAACACGTCATTGCGGCCGGAGCCGTCCATGTCCGAGGTGAACAGGACGTACCGCCCGTCCGGCGCAAACCGCACGAAGCTATAGAAGGTGTAGTTCGTCCCGGTGTTGTAGGGATGCCCCAGCAGGCGCCGCTGCCCGTTCGGGGTGATCAGCACCATCCCCCCGGGCGCCAGCCAACCGCTGCCGCTCGACTGCAGCCCCTCCATCGTGCTGAACACCGCCCACTGGTCGTTGAGATCGGCCGGATGTTGAATCCAGTTCCCATTGCCGTAAAAGTCGTTGGCGTTGGCGGGACCGCCGATGTATTGCCCCGAGTTGGGCACGTCGGGGGTGAACATCGCGTACTGGTGCGGCGAGCTCGAGTTCCAGTCCACCACTAACCAGCGCCGCCGCAGGCTGGCGTTGTGCGAGAAGGGAATCCCGGGATCGCCGCTCGTTTGCCAGATGATGTTATTGGTGGTGAAATCCCACACGAACAGGGCTTCGGGCGGCGAGTTCATGGACAGCCCGATGTAGCGGCCCGCCCGGTCGATGCGCGGCTCGTTGACGCCCGAGTTCGTGTAGGTCTTCAGGGTGTTGGTGGCCGGTTCGAACGCGGCCACCGTGGGGCCGCTTTGCCCGCGCAACCAGGTGAACAACCCGTCGTTCTCGCTCTGCTGCAGCCAGCAAGCGTTGCTCTCGCTGATAGGCCAGCCGTTGCCGGGGGCTTCCGTCATCGTGCGGATATCGAAGCGGATGATGGCGCTGCAGTCGCTGACATAGGCGTAATACGGCGTGGCCGGGTTGTTCGAGAATGAGAAGGACTGGTCAAAACAGGGAGCGAGCCGGCCCGCAAGCTGGCGTCCGTTGCCGACGCCCCCGCCCGGCGTGAAGTCCACCAGCCACCACGCGCCGCCGTTCTGCCGTACCAGCACGGCGCGCGTGTTGCCGTTGTACGGCAGGGACACCTCGTCCCCGCCCTCGGAGTAGTCATGCCCCCAGTTGGGACTCGACGTCGGGAACGTGCCGGAGGTGAGCTTGTAGATCTTCACCCCCGTCGTCGGGTCGAGATACCAGCCGCCGGCGGCGAGCGCGGGCACCCTGAGCGCATCGTACGCGGTGGTGAGAGGCACCTGCGCGGTCGTTGCCACGAGCAGCACGGTCGGATCCGGCGTCCCGCCGCTCGCCGGTGCCGTGACCGTGATTGCCGCCGTGCCGTTCTGCCCCTCGCTCGTCGCGGTGATCGTCGCCATCCCGACGACGATCCCTGTCACGAGACCAGTCGCATTCACACTCGCGACGCTCGCCGCGCTGCTGGCCCACGTCACCGTACGCCCGGTGAGGGGATTGCCGTTCGCATCCTTCGGCGTCGCCGTGAGCTGCACCGTTTGCCCTGTCTGAATGGTCGCCGTAGCCGGGGTGATCGTGACCGAGGCCACTGGCACCGGTGTGACAGTGATAGTGGAAGGGCCGCTCTTTCCTTCACTCGTGGCCGTGATCGTCGCCGTGCCCGCGGCCTTACCCGTCACCAGCCCGCTCGCGGTCACCGTCGCAACTGCCGTGTTGCTGCTCCCCCAGCTGACCGTCCGCCCCGACAACGGATTGCCGCTGGCGTCTTTCGGCGTCGCGGTGAGCTGCACCGTCTGGCCCACCTGCACCGACGCCGTGCTGGGGCTCACCGTCACCGACGCCACGGGCACCGTGCTCACCGTGACCGTCGCCGTGCCGCTCTGTCCTTCGCTTGTGGCCGTGATCGTCGCCGCGCCCGCCGTCACCCCAGTCACGAGCCCGCCCGCGCTCACCGTCGCGACTCCCGTGTTGCTGCTTCCCCAGCTGACCGGCCGTCCCGACAACGGATTGCCGCTGGCGTCTTTCGAGGTCGCGGTGAGCTGCACCGTCTGGCCCACCTGCACCGACGCCGTGCCGGGGCTCACCGTCACCGACGCCACGGGCACCGTGCTCACCGTGATCGTCGCCGTGCCGCTCTGTCCTTCGCTTGTGGCTGTGATCGTCGCCGCGCCCGCCGTCACCCCAGTCACGAGCCCGCTCCCGCTCACCGTCGCGA
>QHTT01000070.1 GCA_003220935.1 Gemmatimonadota bacterium | reverse complement strand
AGCGCGCCACCTTCCGCGACGTCCGGATCACCGCGCCAGCGCGCGACGGGTTTGTGCCGTACCAGGACTATATCGGGAGCAATCTGGAAGTCCTCGAAGTCGCAACCGGGGACCGCACGATCGTGTACCGGTCTCCCGAGTCCATCCAGGCGCCCAACTGGACCAAGGACGGCAAAGCGCTGATTTACAACAGCCAGGGCCTCCTGTATCGCTTCGATCTCGCGGATCGGCGACCGGTCGCCGTGAACACGGGGTTCGCCAGCCGTAACAACAACGACCACGTCCTGTCTTTCGACGGGCGAACGCTCGGGATCAGCCACCACAGCTCAGAAGATCACGACGCGTCAATCGTGTACACCTTACCCGTCGGGGGCGGGACGCCGCGGCGGGTCACGAGGTTGGGCCCGTCATACCTGCACGGCTGGTCGCCGGACGGGAGGTTTCTGGTCTACACCGGACAACGGGGCGGGGAATTCGACGTCTACCGTATCGCTGTAGACGGAGGGGACGAGACGCGGCTCACGAGCGCACCAGGGTTGGATGACGGGCCGGAGTACTCGCCCGACGGGAAGTACATCTACTTCAACTCCGTCCGCAGCGGGACGATGCAGATTTGGCGGATGCGAGCCGACGGCAGCGCCCCGGAGCAGGTCACGAGCGACCAGTACAACAATTGGTTCCCGCACATATCCCCGGACGGCCAGTGGATCGTGTTCCTGTCATTCATGAAGGACGTCGCGCCCGACGACCACCCGTTCTACAAGCACGTCTACCTGCGCCTGATGCCCGCCGGCGGGGGCGGGTCGAGCAACGTCCGCGTGGTCGCCTATGTGTACGGCGGCCAGGGGACGATCAACGTGCCTTCCTGGTCGCCCGACAGCCGGCGGGTGGCGTTCGTCAGCAATAGCGACCTGCGGCGGTTGCCCTAGAACTCCAGCTTCGTGAGAAAATCGCAGTTCCGCCGCGCGCTGGCGAGCGAATCCTTCGCGCCCTCTTGCTCGACGTAGCAGAATTTGCGGTCGATGTCGGGCACGGCCGCGAGCAGGCGTCGGAAGTCGAGCGTTCCCGTACCGAGCTCGGTGTCCCGCGAGTGGTCGGCGACGACGTCCTTCAGATGAAAGCTCCAATAGCGGTCGCGATACCGCTCGAGGTAGACGAACGGGTCGCCGCCGCCCATTACCATGTTGCCGACGTCGAGCTGGTGGCGGACGACAGTCGGGTCGGTTCGCTGCACGAACAGGTCGTAGGGGACCGTACCGTCGATCGGAGTCATGTGCTCGGCCTCGTTATGGAACGCGAGCCAGATGCCGGCGCGCCGGGCGGCCGCGCCCGCGGCGTTGAAGCGGTCAGCCCACTCCCGCCAGTCGTCGAGCGAGCGCGCCGTGTCCGGGGTGAAGGATGGCACGATTAAGAATTCGTGCCCGAGCCGGTGCGCGATGGCGAGGCTCCGGTCCCATCCGACGAACAGGATGGTCGGCGAGCAGTGGGCCGAGGGCGCGCGCAGTCCTTCCTTATCGAGCGCCGCGCGCACCTGCTCGGTCGTGCGGCCGAAGTTGCCAAACGACCAGAGCAGCTCGACGTCGGTGTAGCCGCTCGCGCGCACGGCGGCGAGGGTGCGCTCCGGGTCCCGGGCCATCGCGTCCCGCACCGAGAAGAGCTCGAGCCCGATGCGACTGAGCTTGCGAGGCACGGCTCGGGGGTCGGGGCTCGGGGCTCGGGGCCGCAGAGCGTGGCCCAGTGCCGCGGCACCCAACGTTTTCATGAAATCGCGCCGCCTAGTCATCGTTCACTCCTCCCTAGTCCCGAGGCCCAAGTCTCCAACCCCTAGCCGGTGTTACGCAACCCCTGGGCGATGCCGTTGACGGTGGAAGCGAGGCCGGCGCTCACCGCCGCTGCAGCCGGGTCGCCGGGGGCGCCATCGCGCTTGCGCCGCAACAAGGTCACCTGGAGCAGCGAGAGCGGATCCACGTACGGGTTGCGGAGGCCGATCGCCGTCTGCAACATGGGATTGTCGCGCATCAGGTAGTCGCTCTCTCGGACGCGAAGCAGCGCAGCGATTGTCTGGCGGAACTCGTCTTCCAGGTGGTCGAACAGGGTGAGGTCGCCGCCCAGCTCGCGCACGTACATCCGGGCGATCGCCATGTCGGCCTTGGCGCAGACCATCTCCACCTTGGCGAGGAGGTCGTCGAAGAACGGCCAGGCGTGAGCCATGCGGCGCAACACGGCCAGCCCGCCGGCCTCGCTCGCGACGGCCTCGAGGGCGGGGCCGACGCCCAGCCATCCCGGGAGCATGAGCCGCGTCTGGGTCCACCCGAAGACCCACGGGATCGCCCGGATTCCCTCCATCGTTTCCTCCCCCAGCGCGCGGTAGGCCGGCCGGGACCCGAAGCGCACGTCGGCGAGCTCCCGAATGGGAGTCGTGTCGAGGAAGAGCCGGAACAGCTCCCCGCTGCCGTAGACCAGCGCGCGGTAGCGGGGCAACGCCTCCGCCGCCAGTCGATCCATGATTTCCCGGAACCGCGCTTCCTCCCCCGGCTCCAGGGCGTCCCGCCAGTCTTCGAACCGATGCACCAGCACACCGCTCAGCATCAGCTCGAGACTGCGCTCGGCGATGGACAAAAGGCCGAAGTTCTGGGACACGATCTCACCTTGCTCGGTGATCTTGATCCCGCCGTGCACCGTTCCCGGCGGAAGCGCGGCCAGCGCCCGCGCCACCGGCGAGCCTCCCCCGCGGCCCACGGTGCCGCCGCGGCCGTGGAACAGCGTCCACGAGATCCCGGCCCCGGCGCAGGCTCGGGCGACGTCCTCCTGCACGCGGTAGAGGGCCCACGCCGATGGGAAGAGTCCCGCGTCTTTGGCAGAATCAGAGTAGCCGAGCATCACCTCCTGGTGTCGCCCGCGGGCGGTGAGGTGCCGCTGCCAGATCGGGTCGTCGAGCAGCGAGCGCACGACGAGCGGCGCGTGCTCCAGATCCTCGAGGGTCTCGAACAGCGGGACGATGTCGATGCGGGAGAGCGGGGGCTCGCGCGACAGGTCCACGAGCCCTCCCTCACGCGCCAGCAGCAGCACGCGTAGCAGGTCGTCGGCGGACCGGGTGCGCGAGACGATGTAGGTCGAGGCCGCGGCCTGCCCGATCTCGTCTTGGATCGCCCGCATGGCCCGAAATACCCGCAGCGCCTCATCCGTCGGCTCCGCCAGGACGACGTGCTGGGCGTGCAGCGGACGCCGGCCGGCGAGCTCCCGACGGATGGCCGCGCCGTCCAGCTCGCCCATGCCGACCGCTGCGGTGAGATCGTGGAGCGCCCGGGTGTGCACGGCGGCGTCCTCTCGCACGTCCAGGCGGTAGCCGTGGAAGCCGTGGGCGCGTACCTGGGCCAGGAGCGGCTCCACCAGAGTACGCCTGGCGTGCGCCGCACCGACCGCATCAAGCGCGTCCGCGACGAGCGTCAGATCGCGTTCCAGCTCCCCGGGCGAGCCGTAACCGGGCGGATCGCGCTCCACCCGGGCCCGCATGAAGCTGACTTTTAGACGGAGGGGCTCGTCGGCATTGCGGCGGCGATTCTGCTCCCACACGCCCGGCAGCTCCGCGCGGTCACGCTCGAGCGAAGCCAGCAGCTCGGGCGCGACGGCGGCAAGCCGCTCGGACACGGACAGCCGCGCCGCGAGGTCGGCCAGCACCCTCCCGTAGTGGCCCAACACCGCCCGACGAGCGCTACGCGCGGCGGCGAGCGTGATCTCCGCCGTGACGAACAGGTTGCCGTCCCGGTCACCCCCGACCCAGCTCCCCAGTGTGAGTGGGGTCACCGGGGCGAGTCCGCAGCCGAACTCGTCCTCGAAGGCCTGGGCGAGTCGTTCGTGCACGCGCGACGCGGCCTCGAGCAGGCGGTCCTCCAGGTACCAGAGGGCATTCGCCACCTCGTCCATGACCGACGGCCGGTCGCGCCGCACCTCCTCGGTGAGCCAGAGCAGCTCCACCTCGCCCTCGAGACGACGCTCGATGGCGCGACGCTGGGGCTCCGCGGTGCCGTCCCGCGCCAGCAGACCCTCGGCGAGGCGCGACTGAAGATCGAGGATGGTGCGTCGAGCGGATTCGGTGGGATGCGCGGTGAGGACCGGCCGGACCTTCACCGCTGCCAGGGCGCGCGCGACTTCCTCGGCTCGCTGGCCGGCCTCGCGCAGGCGTCGCAGCGACCAGCGCACCGATCCGCGTTGCACCGCCGCCAGGTCGTCCTGCCGCGATCGCCGCACCCGATGGGCCTGTTCCGCGGCGTTTATCAGAATGAAGAACACCGTAAAGGCGCGTGCCGTGAGCCGCGCCGTCTCCGGTGCGAGGGATCGGGTGTGCGCGAGCAGCGCGTCCAGGTCCGGCGCTCCCGGGACGCCGAGGCGTCGGGCGCGGCTGCCCCGGCGCAGGTCCTCGACCGCCCGGAAGGTGTCCTCACCTGCCAGCCGTCGTACCACCCGGCCCAGCGTCGCCGCGAGCCAGCGAACGTCCTGGCGGAGCGGCGCGTCCTGGGGTCGCGCGACAGGCGGCGGCAGCGGAATGCCCGCAGCGACGTGCGTCGTCGTCATAGCAGGAAGCGGTTCACGGCGTGACGATACTCGCGACTCTGACGTAATCGAGCCGGGGGAACTCGCGCTCGAGGTACACGTTGCCCTCGAGCTGGATGCGGCCCTGATCGGGGCCACGGCCGCGGGGGGCGCCCTCGCCGTATCCCCCATACAGCGCATCCACAACGTCCATACCCTCGACGACCTGGCCCAACGGGGCGAATCCCATGCCGTCGAGCTGGCTGTTGTCGCCGTAATTGATGAAGAGCTGCGTGGTACGCGTGCCGGGCCCCGCCGTCGCAAAGCTCACCGCACCGCGGGTATTGGGTTGACGCACCGGGTCGTCCGGAATCGTGGCGTCGCGCCAGGCCGCAGCCACTTGCGGATCGCCGTGGATGCCGAACTGCGCCATGAATCCGGGGATCACGCGGAAGAAGCGCGCGCCGTCGAAGTAGCCGCTCTTGACGAGGTTGTAGAACCGATCGGCGCCGAGCGGGGCCCAGTCGCGCTGGACTGCGATGACGAAGGAGCCCTTGCGGGTCTCGAACCGGGCGCGGAACGTACCCGGTGCGCGCTGCCGCATGGCGGCGCTCGCGGGGTTTGATAAGTCGGGTTTGGCGCCCGTCGCCGAGTCGGCGCGGCCCGTCGCGGCCCTCGGGCGCTCGCCGCGCCGGCACCCGACGAGCGCGAGGGCGATGAGCGGGGCAAGGCTCCAGGCACGGCGGGTCATCTGTGCTCCGTGGATGCCGGGGTAGGCAAGATAAGCTGCGCGGCTCCGAGGCGCTGGCCGCGGTTGCGGGGAGCGCCGTCGGCCGGCAGCTTAAGCGGGGTCCGTGTTCCGAAACGCCTCACACCTCACGTGCATTCCTTGGTCGATGATGAGAAGCGATACCGCGCTGGCGGCGCTGGCGTCCCTCCTCAGCTGCTTGACGGGCGAGCCAGCGCGCGGACAGGGACGCGAGTGGATGTTCGGTCCCTTTGTGAAGCCCGCACTGGTGAATCCGGCCATCACGCCGAGAGCCACCTCCACATTCCGCTCGCCGCTCGGTGACAGCAGCGTGCGTTGGGAGGAGTACGCCACCTTCAATCCGGCCGCCGTGGTGAAGGACGGCAAGGTCTACGTGCTGTACCGCGCCGAAGACGCGTCGGGCGAGATGAAGATCGGCCGTCACACTTCGCGGATCGGGCTGGCGGAGAGCCAGGACGGCCTGCGCTTCACACGCGGCAGCGCGCCCGTGCTGTACCCCGACAAGGACGCGCAGGCGAGCTTCGAGTGGCCTGGGGGAGTCGAGGATCCGCGCATCGTCGAGATGGAGGACCGCACCTATGTGCTCACCTACACCCAGTGGAACCGCGACATCCCCCGACTCGCCGTGGCGACCTCTCGGGATCTCATCACCTGGACCAAGCATGGTCCGGCATTCGCCAAGATCGCCGGGGGGAAGTACCGCAACCTGGAATCCAAATCCGGGGCGATCCTCACCCGCGTGCAGGGGAACCGGGTCATCGCGACCAAGGTGAACGGCAAGTACTGGATGTACTTCAACGTCCCCGACATTCTCATCGCGACGTCCGACGACCTCGTAGACTGGACGCCGCTGGAAGACACCGACGGAAAACTGGTGAAGGTCCTGTCTCCTCGCCCGGGGTACTTCGACTCCTGGTTGGTAGAGGCGGGCCCGCCCGCCATCATGACCGAGCACGGCATTCTGGTGATCTACAATGCGGGAAACAGCGGAGCCTACGGGGATCCGGGTCTTCCGCCGCGGATCTACGCGGGCGGGCAGGCTCTCTACGATCGGCGCAATCCGCTCAGGCTGATTGCGCGCTCGGACGAGCCATTCATCAAACCGAGTGAGGACTACGAGCGAACTGGACAGTACGTCGAGGGAACGACGTTCGTTGAGGGGCTGGTTCCGTTCAATGGCCGTTGGTACCTGTACTACGGAACGGCCGACTCCCGGGTCGGCGTGGCAGTCTGGGATCCGAACCGCAGGACGAGTGCCCGTTAGGGACTACGGGCGACCTTCCACCACGAATGGAGACGCATGAGCACGCTGGACTGGCTGATCGTCGCAGGCTACTTCGCCGCGATCGCGGCGCTCACGTCCTGGGTCCTGAAACGACGCCGCGACACCGCCGACGACTACTTCTTGGCGAGCCGCCACCTCGGCTGGTTCGTCGTGGGCGCGTCGATCTTCGCGTCCAACATCGGCTCCGAGCATCTCGTGGGCCTGGCCGGGGCCGGGGCGACGAGCGGCGTCGCGCTGGCGCACTACGAGCTGCACGCTTGGTGCCTCCTCGTGCTCGGGTGGGTGATGGTACCGTTTTACGCCCGCACCATGGTGTTCACCATGCCGGAGTTCCTCGAGCGGCGCTTCTCCCCCGCGGCCCGCTCGGTGCTCTCGCTCATCTCGCTCGTGGCCTACGTGCTGACCAAGCTCGCCGTCGGCATCTTCGCGGGCGGGGTCGTGTTCGGCGTGCTGCTCCCCGAGCTGCGCATCGGAGCGTTCAACAGCTTCTGGATCGGATCGGTGGCGGTCGTGCTGCTGACCGGGCTCTACACGGTACTGGGAGGGATGCGTGCCGTGGCGTACACCGACGCCCTGCAGACGATACTGCTGGTGACAGGCTCCGCGCTGCTCACCCTCTTCGGCCTCAGGGCGCTCGGAGGCTGGCATGAGCTGCGGGCGGTCCTCGATCCGGACATGTTCAACTTGTGGAAGCCGCTCGTTCCCCACGGCTTGACCGGCACTTGGGCCGCGGTCAAGGAGCCCACGCGGATCGCGTGGTACTTCAACGGCAACTACCCGTGGCTCGGCATGCTGTTCTGCGCCCCGATCATCGGGCTGTGGTACTGGACCACAGACCAGTACATCGTGCAACGCGCGCTGGGGGCGCGGGACGAGCGCGAGGCGCGGCGGGGATCGATCTGCGCCGCGTTCTTGAAGCTCCTCCCCGTGTTCATTTTCATCATCCCGGGCATGATCGCCCTCGCCCTGGCGAAGACGGGACGGGCGCCGGGCCTCGCGATGATGGTGGGCGCCGACGGCCGCGCGATCCCCAACGTAGCGCAGGCCGCCTTCCCCCTCATGGTCACCACTGTCATGCCCGCGGGGATCCGCGGGATGGTGGTCGCCGGGCTGCTGGCGGCCCTGATGAGCTCGCTGGCGGGCGCGTTCAACGCCTCGTCCACGCTGTTCACGATCGACTTCTACCAGCGACTGAAGCCACAATCGAACCAGCACGAGCTCGTCCGGGTCGGCCGGCTGGCGACCGTCGCGATGGTGCTCATCAGTCTGCTGTGGATCCCCGTGATCCAGGGCTCGAAGGGGTTGTACGACTATCTGCAGGGCGTCCAGGGCTATCTGGCACCGCCGATCTTCGCCGTGTTCTTTCTAGGCGTGACGTTCAAACGCTTGAACGCGAAAGGCTGCCTCGCCGCGTTGATCGTCGGCTTCCTGCTCGGGGCCTTCCGCCTCGCCGTCGATACGCCGGTGAGTCTCGGGATGGCGGGCTTCGCCCAGGGGTACCCGACCGGCTCGTTTCTCTGGATCGTCAACAACATCTATTTTCAGTACTACAGCCTGTTCATTTTCGTCGTCTCATGTCTCACGATGATCGTCGTGAGCTCTGCGACGGCGGCGCCCGAGGCGGCGCAGGTCACCAACCTGACGTTCGGCACGGTGACGGCAGAAAGCCGCGAACAGTCGCGGGCGAGCTGGAACCGCTGGGACGTGATCAACTCGGGCATCGTGCTCGGGCTTATCCTGCTCGCCTATCTGTACTTCACAGGCTGAGGAGGGGGACGATGACCCTGTCGCGCCGCAACGCCATCAAGCTCGGTCTGGGCGCGGGAGCGGGGGCACTACCGCTGCTGGGCTACTCACCCCTGCTCGTTGAAGCGGAGGCCCGAGCGCCCCGCGCCCGCGCATCCGACGTCGTCAAGGCCTGGCCGCTCCCCTTGAGCGCCGTCCGGCTGCAGGCGGGACCGCTCAAGCACGCCCAGGAGCTGGACGCCCGCTACTTGCTCGCGCTCGAGCCCGACCGGATGCTGGCGTACTACCGGGACCGCGCCGGCCTCCCGCCGAAGGCCGAGCCGTACGGCGGCTGGGACGGAGACGGCCGGAACCTCACCGGTCACATCGCGGGTCATCACCTCTCGGCGGTGAGCCTGATGTGGGCCGCCACCGGCGACGCGCGGTTCAAGCAGCGGGCGGACTACATCGTGGGGGAGCTGAAACAGGTGCAGGACGCCCACGGGGACGGCTACCTGAGCGCGCTCAAAGGAGGCCGGAGAGCGTTCGGCGAGCTGGCCCGGGGTGAGATCCGCTCGGCCGCGTTCGACTTGAACGGCGAGTGGTCCCCCTGGTACATACTGCACAAGACGTACGCCGGGCTACGCGACGCGTATCGTCACACCGGGAACCGCACGGCGCTCGCGGTCGAGATCAAGTTCGCCGCTTGGGCCGATCGCATCCTCTCCGGGCTCGACGACACGCAGTTACAGCACATGCTGAACACCGAGTTCGGCGGCATGAACGAGGTGATGTGCGACCTGTACGCCGACACGGGCGACGCGCGCTGGCTCGCGCTCTCCTACAAGTTCGAGCACCGCGCGTTCCTCGAGCCGCTCGAGCGCCATGAGGACGACCTCGCCGGCACGCACGCCAACACGCAGATCCCCAAGATCCTCGGCTCGGCAGCCCGCTTCCTCTACACGGGCACACCGGCCGACCTGCTCGCGGCCGGGTTCTTCTGGGATCGCGTGGTGCAACATCACAGCTTCTCGAGCGGCGGCCACGGCAAGGACGAGTACTTCGGCCCGGCGGACGAGCTGAGCGACTGGATCGACGGGCGTACCGCCGAGACGTGCAACGTCTACAACATGCTCAAGCTCACGCGCCGGCTGTTCTCCTTCTGGCCTGACCCGCACTACGCCGACTACCACGAGCGCGCGCTGTTCAATCACATCCTCGCGTCGATCGACCCCGAGGACGGGCGGGTGTGCTACATGGTGCCGGTGGGCCCGGCGGTGACGCACGAGTATCAGGACATGTTCCGGGACTTCACGTGCGACGTGGGAACCGGCATGGAAAGCCACGCCCTGCACGGCGACGGGATCTATTACGAGGCGGACGGCCGGCTCTGGGTGAACTTGTACGTGCCCTCCAGCGCCACCTGGGCCAAGGCCGGCGTGCAACTGGCAATGGAAACCGACTTCCCCGAGGGGGAAACTGCGAAGCTGGCGCTGCGCCTCGAGGCGCCGCAGCAATTCACGCTGGCGTTGCGCCGTCCCTATTGGGCCGGCCAAGGATTCCGGGTGAGGCTCAACGGCCAGACGGTCGTGGCGCCGGGTCAGGAGCCCGCGCCCGACAGCTTCGATCAGAGCGGCCGGAGCCAGTACCGCCGCCCGCCGTACGACGCAAGCTCGTATGTGAAACTCAAGCGCTTGTGGAGGAGCGGCGACGTGGTGGAGGTCGCGCTGCCCAAGGCGCTCCACCTCGAGCCCCTGCCCGACAACCCGCACCGCGTGTCGCTCATGTGGGGCCCGCTGGTGCTCGCGGGCGACTTGGGGCCCGAGCCGGACGGGCACCGAGGGGAAGGGGAGCGGCCCGCGCCGCCGAAGGTCCCGGTGTTCGTGACAGCAGATCCGGTAGCGACCTGGTTGCAGCCTGTCGCCGGCGCCCCCGGCCATTTCCGCACCGACGGCGTGGGCCGCGAGCCCGACGCCCGAGGCCAGCTGAACGATGTCGCCTTCCAACCGTTCTTCCGGCTGCACCGCCGGACGTACTCGACGTACTGGGACCTGTTTACGCCGACCGAATGGGATCAGCAGAAGGGCGCCTACGCAGCGGAGGCGGAACGGCTACGAAAACTCGCAGCGGCTACCGTTGTGTACCTGCAGCCCGGGGAGGTCGTCTTCGAGCGGCAA
The DNA here is from genome assembly GCA_003220935.1 of Gemmatimonadota bacterium. Classification (GTDB taxonomy): domain Bacteria; phylum Gemmatimonadota; class Gemmatimonadetes; order Gemmatimonadales; family GWC2-71-9; genus 20CM-4-69-16. Next base: position 49,109 of record QHTT01000070.1, on the reverse strand, counting down.
TTCAATTATCAGGCCGGCGAGGGCGCCGTGCCACAGCGAATGCTGGGCCGGCCGGGCCGCAGGGGCCGGACGTGGTTCTCCTACGACCTGTCGGTGGATCCCGCACATCCGATGGTGCTCATTGCGACCTACTTCAGCGGCGACCGGAGGGGCACCCCGGCCGATTTCGAGATTCAGGTGGACGGCCGCAGCATCGGCAACCAACAGCTCGGCCTAACCGACCCGCATCGTTTCTTCGATCTCGAGTATCGCCTCCCCGAAGACGTAGTCCGTGGCAAGAGCAAGGTGACGGTGCGCTTCCAAGCGAAGCCAGGGAGCCAGATCGCGACCGTCTTCGGGCTGCGGCTGATTCGCGGGGACGCCGAGCGCTAGCGTCCCGGCTCCTCTCACATCCGCTGCTTCGCCCGCGCGATCACCGCCTCCATCATCGACTGATGGCCGGTGAACGTGTCGTCCACCACGGTCAGGGTAGGGATCGTGCCAGGCGCGAGCCCCAGCGTCTCGTGCCGGAAGCGGCTGAAGCCGGACTCATGCACCCCCGAGCTGCCGAGCCCCGGTGCCGCGTGGCTCAAGTGCGAGAACGCGCGAGCGTAGCGGGCTGCCCGCCCCAGGCCGACCTGGTAAAGCGGAATGAACTCGAGCAGCGCGTCGTAATGCATCTCGCCGCACGGCATGACCTGCGGATACCGGGCCCGGAGCTCGTGCACGAGCTGCCGCATTCCCTCGTGCATATCGGCCTGGGGGTTGTTGACCCAGCCGCCGGCGATGTCGAGGAAGTACGCGTCAACGTGATAGCGTTCGATCACATCAGCGATGCGCGCGCTAAGCCAGTCGCGCCACGACGCGACCCCGAGATTCATGTAAGACAACCAGCCCTCCTGGTGACGGTCGTTGTCCCAGTCCACCCAGTTCACGTCGAAGCGATCCGCGTCGATCTTGTGCGTCGCCGCATCGGCCATCCGCGCGAAGACCGGCTGGCGGCGATTGGCGGCGTTGGCTCCGAACATCGGCATCACGCGGTAACCCAGGCGCTGTGATTCCCGGATGAGGCGCTTCAGCCCCCCCTCGCCACCCATGCGATCGGAAGCGCGGTACAGCGGATAATCCCAGTAATAGCGGCCGTCCCAGGCTGGTAGGAAGAGGAGCACGCGGTCCGGGGGGATGAGCGTCGCCACCCACCGCGCAATCTCGAGCATGCGGGCGTAGTCGTTGAACACGTAGCCGGTGTAGTGCATGCCATGGAACGCGACGACGAGCGCGAGACGGCGCAGCCAGTCCGGGGCGTCGCGCCGGGTCTCCCACGGCTCGAGATGGTAAGCGTGCTCGAGGTGGGTGGTGTGCGCTTGCACCGCGTCGTCCAGCGTCTTGCTCCGGCCCAGGCGCCAGGTGGGAACTCGGACCGTGGTCTGGTCGATCCAGCCTTCGGCCTCGAACACGGCCTCGAGGCGATAGGCCTGCTCGCCCGGCTGGAAGAAGAAGCGCTTGGCGCGGACGCGATCGTCGAGCGACGAGAGAAAGACGCAGTCGCCCTCGGCGCGCTGCACGATCACGAGCGGCGTCGAGAGACTCCAGGCAGTGTTGCCGCCGAACAGGTCCCCGCCCCCGAACGGATAGCCGTAGAGCAGCTCGTTGTCGCGCGGATCGAATGGCTCGTTCCCCGCCGCCGAAACCTGTCCGCGCGGCACGTCGCGGATCACGCTAGTGACAGCCTTGATGGGCTGGTCCATCTCTGCCGTGACATCCCACTCGAGAAAGTCGCCGTCCTTCCGCAGCTGGGCGGTCACGCGACCCGGGGCCGTTTGCTGGCCCCCTGCCCATACGAGGCCGGTGCAGCGGATCTCCAACCCACCTGCCGTGCGCTCAGCGGTCATGCGACTGGCGTCGAGGCCGTAGGCATTCTCCCGCGTGAACACGAGAAAGCCGAAGCGGTGGCCCTCGAACTCGACCGACGGCTCGGGGAAGGCAAAGCTGAATCGCATGAACGCCCGGCCATGACTCGGCGAGAACACATCGCTCGTGGACGTGAGCGGCAGGATGGGACGGGGCTCGGGGCGCCCCACCGGAGCCGGTCCGACGCTGGACTGCGGTGCCACCACCGCCCCCGCGCCCGCCGCGGCCACGGCCGCCAGCCAGTCGCGGCGAGAGATGAGATCGCCCATGCGCTGCAACGTTGCCTCGAAGGGTGAATCTTCACGATAGTCGCGGGACTCGAGGGTCGCCAGAGACGCCAGCCGCGGGCATATTCAGGGCCTGATGGCGGAGACGCCGGCCGCGCTCGCTTCCACCCTCGCCGACCGCTACGGCATCGAGCGTGAGCTCGCCCGGGGCGGGATGGCCGCCGTCTATCTGGCGGAGGATCGGAAGCACGGTCGCAAGGTCGCGATCAAGGTGTTGCAAGCGGAGCTCGTGGCGCACCTCGGCGCGGCGCGGTTTCTGCGCGAGATCCGCATTGCCGCACGCCTCACCCACCCGCACATCCTACCGCTCATCGATTCCGGCGAGGCAGGCGGCCTGCTGTACTACGTCATGCCCCATGTGCCGGGGGGCTCGCTGCGCCAACGGCTCGCGCGTGAGCCCCGGCTCGCGCTGCCGGAGGCGATTCGCATCGCGCGCGACGTCGGGGCAGCGCTCGACTATGCCCACCGGGAGGGCTTCGTCCACCGCGACGTGAAACCCGAGAACATCCTGTTCGCCGACGGCCACGCGGTGCTCGCCGACTTCGGCATCGCCCGCGCCGCGAGCGGGGCAGGGAGGGACGCGGTGACCGAGGTCGGCCTCACGCTGGGCACGCCTGAGTACATGAGCCCGGAGCAAGCGGCCGGAGAGCAGAACCTGGGAAGCCCGAGTGATGTCTACAGCCTCGGCTGCATCGTGTATGAGATGCTGGCGGGCGAGCCGCCGATACTCGGCCCGGGGCCGCGTGCCACCATGGCAAAGCAGGTCACGGAAACGCCCCGCCCCCTCCGCGCACTCCGGCCGGAAGTGCCGCCCCACGTCGAGCGGGCGCTCGGCCGGGCGCTCGCGAAGGACCCGGCCGACCGCTTCGCATCGGCCGGGGCGTTCGTCGCGGCGCTGCAAGGGCAGGGCTCAGCGCCGGGTGGTCCGGTCTCGTGGACGGCCGCCCGTTGCATCGCCGTGCTCCCCTTCGTCAACGCAAGCCCGGACCCGGACAACGAGTACCTGAGCGACGGCATCACGGACGAGCTGATCGCGGCCCTGGCAGGCGTGGAGGGGCTGCGGGTAGCCTCGCGCACGTCCGTGTTCGCGCTGAAGGGAAAGCCGCAGGACGTCCGCGCCACCGGCGCCCTGCTCGGCGCCGCTTGGGTGCTCGAGGGCACGGTGCGTCGCTCGGGGGAGCGGCTGCGGATCACGGCGCAGCTCACCTCGACCGAGGATGGGCAGCTGCTTTGGTCGGAGCGCTACGACCGTACCTTCGCGGACGTGTTCGCCATTCAGGAGGAGATCGCCCGCACCATCGTCGACACGTTGCGGGTGACGTCGTTCGCCGACCTCGCCGCTCCTGCCGCGCCCGTCGCCAAGCGGTACACCCGCAGCCTCGCTGCCTACGGGCTGTACTTGAAGGGCCGCTACGCCTGGAACAAGCGTACGCAAGAGGATATCACAGAGGCGATTCGCTGTTTCGAGCAGGCGATCGCCGAAGATCCGGCCTACGCCCCGGCGTACGCTGGCCTTTCGGACTCGTACGCCCTGCAACTGGACTACCGCAGTGTCGCGGTGGCCGACGGGTTCGCTCGGGCCAAGGGGTACGCGCGCAAGGCGCTCGAGTTGGACGAGACCGTCGCGGAGGCTCATGCCTCGCTCGGCTGGGCGCTGTTCATTTACGACTGGGACTGGGACGGAGCCGGACGGGAATTCCAGCGGGCGATCGAGCTCGACCCCCGCTATCCCACCGCCCACCAATGGTTCGCGTTCTTCCTCGCGGCGATGGGGCGGCTCGACGAGGCACTGGTCGCCGGCCACACTGCGCTGGAGCTCGATCCCGCCTCGGTCTCGATCCGCCGCAGCATGGGGTTCGCCTACTACTACGCGCGGCGCTACGATCAGGCGCGCTATCACCTCTCCCGGGCGCTCGCGATGAATCCCACCGCATTTGAGACCTACCGCTTCCTCGCCCTTGCCCTCGCACAGCAGGGGCAGTGGGCCGAGGCGGAGCGGGCGACCCGCGAGGCGATGGCGCTTCCCGGCAGCGGCCCTTACACGATCGCGACGCTGGGCTACGTGCTCGCGCGCACGGGCAGGCGGGCCGAAGCGGAAGACCAGCTCGCGGAGCTCGACGCGCTCCGACGGACGGGGTACGTGTCACCGGTCGCCTACGCCATGCTGCACCTGGGGCTGGAGCAGTGGCCGCAGGCGCTTGACTGGGTCGAGCGAGCCTACCAGGAGCGGCGTGGGTGGCTGGCGTATCTCAAGGTGAATCCGATCCTGGATCCGCTACGCGGGCACCCCGGTCTGGACGTGCTGCTCAGGAAAATGAGACTGTAGCGGCCACAACCCCGTAGGACGGCGATGGTCGCTGAAACCCCTCTGTGAGGTGACCGTGAAACTGGTCGTCACGTTCGTCGCGCTCATCATCGGTGTCGGCATCGGCGTGCTCCTGGCCCTACTGTACGTTCAAGCCTGGAAATCCCGCTATACGGACGCCATCCGGCAGGACGCCATTCAGCGCAGTCACGCCGTCACCGTCGGCAAGGTGCATGAGCAGCTGGTCCCATACCTCCCCGACTTTCATTTCAACCCGAAGGACGCGCGATTTCTCGGCACGCCGGTCGACCTTGTGGTGTTCGACGGGCTAGACGAGGGCCAGCTGCGGCGCGTCGTGTTCGTCGAAGTGAAGACGGGGGGGGCCGCGCTGAGCGCGCGCGAGCGCCAGGTGCGCGAGACCATCGAGGCCCGGCAGGTTGAATGGACGGAGCTTCGCGCCACGCACGCGTAGCAACGGCATGACGCCCTCGCGAGGGGATCGGTCGCTTGACACCCTCGGACGCGCGCGCAAGGTTGCGGCCCATGTCTGAGCTGCGCGCGGCGCTGGAAAACGCGCTCGGCCCGATGTATCGGGTCGAGCGCGAAGTGCGGCCCGTCGGCAACTGCCGCCTGTTCGTCGCCGTGGGGCCGCTCACCGATCCCGAGTTGCTGGTGAAGGTGTTGCCGGGCGAGCTCTCGCTTGCGATGGACGCCCGGGTGTTCGAGCGCGAGCTGGTGCTGCTCGCCGATCGACTCGGACACGCGCAGCTCGTGGCCCCCCGCGGTGCGGGTCGGGCCGGCTCGATCGTCTACCATACGCGGCGGTTCATCGAGGGCACGACTCTGCGTGCCTGGCTGGCGAACCACGGCGAGCTGCCACTACGCCAGACCGTCGACATTCTCCGCGACGTCCTCGTCGCCCTGGCACACGCGCACCGCGGGAGCATCCCCCACGGCGACCTGAAGCCGGAGAACGTGTTGCTCGCTGGCCGGCGGGTGCTGGTCGCAGACACGGGGATCGTGGACGCCATCACCCGCGCCTTGCCGAGCGGCATCGCGAGCGCCGTCAACGCGGCGTTGTGCGCACCAGCATACGTCGCACCCGAACGGCGCAACGGTGGCGCGCCCACCGGGCCGCGTGACGACATTTTCGCGGTCGGCGTGCTGCTGCACGAGATGCTCACAGGCCAGCCCCCCACGATACAAGCGGAGTCCCTCGAGGAAGTGCGCTCGCTACCGCCGTGGCTGGCGGAGCTGGCACGCCGCTGTCTCACACCGGAGCCCGCCGAACGGTGGCCTGACGCCGCCGCGGCGCTGGAGCAGGTCAGCCGGCCGAACTCGGAAACGGTGTGAGACCCGGTCCGGTGCTCTGCTATCATCGCATCGGAGGGCCGCTCGAGCTGGGCGTCACGCGCGTGGCCCGGACGGTGTTTGCACACCAGATGGCGGCGCTGGCGCATGCGGGTTGGAAGACGCTCACGCTGGCTCAGTTCGCAGACCAGGCACCTGCAGGGGCGAATGCTGCCGATAGCGTAGGGGCGCAGCATGCTGCGCCCCTACCTTCCCGCAACGAACGCTCCTTCCTGCTGACGTTCGATGACGGGTATGCGAGCCTGGCCCAGCACGCCTATCCCGTGCTCGCCGAGCTCGGCTTCACGGCCACGACCTTCCTGATCACGGACCACGTCGGCGCCACCAACACCTGGGATATGCGTTATACCTGGCGCCGGCTTCCGCATCTGGACTGGCGCGCTGTCGAGCAGTGGCGGGCTCGGGGGTTCGACTTCGCATCCCACACGGCGTCGCACGCGCGGCTCACCTGGCTCGACGACGCCCGCGCGGCCGACGAGTTGGGGCGCTCACGCGCGACACTCGTGCGCCGGCTCGGACCCAGCGCGGGGCGGGGGATCGCGTACCCGTTTGGGGTGGCGGACGAGCGCATCGAGCGGCTGGCGCGCGCGGTGGGCTACGAGCTGGGCTTTGGAGGAGTGCACGGCAACGAAAGCGCGATGCGTGTGCCTCGGGTGCCGGTGTACACGTGGGACGCCGGGAGCGTCCCGTTCGGGCTGCGGCAGGACGGGCTCGGTGCCCTGGGACGATTCGTCGCGCACACCGCTAACCGGTGCGCGGTAGGAACGAGCTGGCTGATGCGACTGAGACGTCAGACATGAGAGATCAGATTGCGAAGCACGCTATCTGACGTCTGACGTCAATAGCCGCCGCTCATATCGTCCGGCTCGAGCAGCAGGACTCCGGTCTCCGCCGCTCCCGGCCCGGAACTCGTGAAGACGCCGGTCTCGCGGCCGGTCTCCGCGCCGTAGCGGGCCGCCACGTCGCGCACCAGCGCCGCCGCATCGCGCCTACCGAAGACGGCTACGGTGCCCCCGCTCCCTCCACCCGTGATCTTCGCGCCGAACAGTCCCCGCTCCGGCCCCTCGGCGGCGACCAGCTCCACGAGTCGATCCGTGCCGTCGCTGCCGAGGCCGCAGGCGCCGTAGCTCCTGTGGGAGTCGCACATGAGACGTCCCAGTTCGACCGCCGCCTGCGGCTCGTCCGCCAGCACCCCGAGCAGCGCGGCAACGCGGTCCACGCGTGCTTGCTCGCGCACCGGGTGCCCCGTGGCCGGCCGCACTGGGTAGCGGCGCTCGGAGTGGACTGCAGTGACGGTATCGGTAATGCCCCCGTAGCGCTCCAGGAACTCCCCCCCCGCTATCTCCTCCGGTAGCCCCCTGGCGAGCGCCGCCCACTCAGGCCCCGTGAGGTTGGCGAGATAGCCTCCCCAGCGCGGGTCGTCGATGCGCAGCCGACCGCCCTCGCGCTGCACCGGCAATCCGGCCGCGGCGGCAATCATCCGGTAGCCCATGAACGCTGCGGTTCGAACCGTCTCATAGTCGGCTCCCGAGACCGCGTGGCTGACCCCGGAATCGATGCCGTAGAACCGATAGCCTGCCGGGATCTCGAGGTATCCCTCGATCGTGCCCGGCTGGCAGCGCAACCGGAGGAGCCGGTCGTGGCGGCCGCAGGCGCTGGTTATCTGATCCATGATCCCGCACGGCGCGCCGACCACGTGGTTCTCCACCTCCTGGCAGGCCGCGGCCAGGTCGGTCTCCGTCATGTCATCTGCCAAGCTCGCGGCCACAGCCGCTCCCGCCGCGACTTCGAGTGCCGCCGACGAGGCGACTCCTCTCCCTTCGGGCACGGTCGAGTCGATGAGCAGTCGCAGGCCCGGGGTCCTGCCTCGCCCCTCTCGAACGGCGCGCTGCAGGCACAGCTGCACGATGCCCATGACGTAACTGGCCCAGCGGTCGGACTCGCGTCCCGCGAACCAGGCCGCCAGTGCCGCCGCTGTGCTGAGCGCCCCATCCCGCTCCACGAGCGGCGGGAGGTCAGCGCTGAAGAACTGCCACCCTCCCGCGCGGCGGGTCGCCAGGTCGCAACGCGCCGTGGCCTGGCGCTGCAGCAGCGCCGCGGTCGAGCACTCGAGCGGCAGCTCGAGGACGCGGGCTCCGCTGTAGTCGGCGATTCCGCCCATGACGTCGAGTCGCCCCGGCGCGCGGGCGATGTAGAGGGGTGAGGCATCAGAGAAGAACCCCTGCAGCCGGGGATCCACATCATGGCGCAGGGCTCGCAGCCGGTCGAGCGCGCGCTGGAACCAGACGAGGTCGCCCGTGGCGCGAACGTCCGAGAGGCGGCGAAGCCGGATCATGTCCTTCGCTTCGCGCGCGTTCCGCGCGCTCGCTCAGGATGACAACCCGCAGGGCGCTTTGAAGGTGTCATCCTGAGCGCCGAAGGCGCGAAGGATCTGCTGTTGGTCCCACCGGGGGCAGCAAGCCCCGGCGCCGCAGCGCGCCTTGCAGGACCGGCTCGACCACAGCTCGCAACCGCGCATTGGCGTACCCGACCCACGCCACGTCGGCAGTCACGCTGAATGGGGCGTCGACTGGTGCTCCGGTGGGATCGGTCACGATCACGCCCGCCTCCTCGGCGATGAGCGCCGTGCACAGGTCGTAAGGATGGCAGCACAGACCCGGGGGCAGGCCGTGGGCGGCGCGAACCGGCTGGACGAGTGGCCGCAGGTCCGCCACCCAGCGGTCGTGACCGGCCATCAGCTCGTACAGCTCGCCGCCGGTGGACGCATACTGGTCTTCGAAGCAGGCGGCCCTCCCTGGCACCGGCGCCACCAGCGCCTGAACGACCTCATCGTCGATGGCGGCCAAGACGTCCCGCGCCCCCGGGAAGAATCGCACGATGGTAGCGAAGCCATGAGCGATGGTGTCGGCTGCCGAGGGTCGCAACGCGAGGCGCTCCCGCGCGCCGGACAGTCGATTGTAGCGCCACGCCTGCATCCCCTGGCCGCGCAGCGCCCAGAGCTGATCCGAAAGATGCTGTTTGACCAGTGGGATCTCGGTCTGGACGGCGAGCACGATGTCGCGCAACCGGGTAGCGGTACCGCGGTTCGGCGCCACGCCGGTAAGGATCCAGGCGCTCCGCTTCTGATACATAAGGCCCCGCGTGCCGTCGATCGGGTCCACCAGCAGGCGCCAGCGGCAATCCGTCTCGCGCGCATCGGGCGGGAGCACGACCGAGTCGCCAGGGAGCCCTTCGGCGACCAGGCACAGCGGTTCCTCCCGGGCCAGCTCCGTGAGGCCCTGCACGACGCTGTCCTCGCCCAGCCGGTCGATGGCGTAAATCGTGTCGCCGCCCGCTACGTCGGGGGCATCAGCCGCCACGGCCGCGAGCTGCTCCGTCGCAGCCCGAGCGCACGCATCCACTGCGGCGGCGCGGATGCGCTCGTGGATCGAGAGGATCGGCTCGAGCAGGCGCTCGGGGCCGGCCATCTCAGGGCTCTCGCGTGTAGTGCACGCTCGAGACCGCCCGGAGCTCGGCGGCCTTATCCTCCGGCGCCGTGTCGTTCAAGAAGTTCCCGCCGGCGATCTCCGGCCCAGCGAGATACTTGAGGAGGCCCGGCTTGCGCAGGGGCGGATGGATCTGGATGTGAAAATGGAACCCCGGATAAGGCGATGCGTCCGTCGGCGCCTGGGGCAGCACCAGGACGTACGGGAACGGGATGCGCCACAGGTTGTCGAGCCGAATGAGGGTCTCCCCCAGCACGGCCGTGAAATCCGCGAGCTCGGAGCGTGTCAGGTGCGCCAAGCTGGGACGCGTGGCACGCGGCGCCACGAACGTCTCGTAGGGGTAGCGGGCGAAATAGGGGATGAATGACAGCGCCTGGTCGCCCCGGACGAGGAGACGCCGGCCGTCCGCTTCCTCCGCAGCCAGGATATCCTGGAAGAGCGGCCGGCCGTGCTCGGCCAGGTATGCCGTCTGCGCTTCCGTCTCGAGCTCGATGGTCCTGAACACGAAGTTCGTCGCGTAGATCTGGCAGTGCGGATGAGGGTTACTGACGCCGACGACCTCGCCCTTGTTCTCGAACACGAGCACGTGCCGTACCTCGTCGCGCGCGCCGAGCTCGCGGTACTGCGCTTGCAGCACCTCCAGCAAACCGAGGATCTCCGACTCGCTGAGTTGGGCGAGCGTGACGTCGTGCCGCGGCGTGAAGCAGACGACGCGAGCACATCCGTTGGCAGGCCGATTCCGATAGATCCCCGCCGGTGCCACGAGCTGCGTGGACGCTGCGGCGCCGACGCACGGGTGGTCGTTGTCGAACACGAAGACGCCGGTGTAGCGCTCGTTCCGCCGTCCGGAGCTGCGCACGTTGCCCGGACACAGGTAGCAGTCCGCCGCATACGGCGGCAGCGGGCGGGACGCTTCGCCCACGCGCTCACCCTGCCAGGGCCGCTCGTTGCGGTGGGAAGACACGATGACCCACTCGCGCCGCAGCGGATGCCACCGCTGCTCCCAGACCATGCCCGATGAACGCCGCCCCTTCAGCGACGCGCCCCGAGCTCGATGCGAACCCTGGCTGACTCCAGTCCCTCGGCTTCGGCCGTCAGCGTAGCCGTCCCCCCTCGCTCGCCCGCGCGCACGATCACCAGCGCCTTCCCGTTGAAGAGCTGCACGCGGTCGGCTTGGAACGGCGCATGGCTGATCTGGTCGCCGTTGTCGACGCCTGCGATCCGGGCAGCACCGCTGACCTGGAACCGTACCAGCTGGTCCGCCGTCGGCACCGCGACGCCCGCGCGGTCCAGCACACTCACGGTGACGAAGGACAGGTCATTCCCGTCGGCGTGGAGGGCCGAGCGGTCGGGCGCAAGCGCGATGCGCGCCGCCGCACCGGCCGTCCTCACCACCTGGGTCGCCGTCACCCGCCCCGCCTTGCGCGCCACTGCCCGCAGCGTCCCCGGCGTGTACGCGACCCGCCACATGAGGTGGAAAACGTCAGGCGCCTTGCGCTGCGCGCCCAGCGAGGCGCCGTTCAGGAACAGCTCCACCTCGTCGCCGTTGGTGTAGGCCCACACGTCCACGGTATCGCCGGGCGTCCAGGTCCAGTGCGGGAAGACGTGCAGCATCGGCCGCGCCGTCCACTCGCTCTGGTACAGATAGAAAGGATCCTTTGGGAAACCCGCCAGATCGACAACGCCGAAATAGGAGCTGCGCGCAGGCCATTCGTATGGCGTGGGCTCGCCCAGGTAGTCGATCCCGGACCAGATGAACATCCCCGAGAGGAATGGGTATCGCTCGAACAGGCGCAGCGATTCCTCGTGCAGCGAGCCCCAGAATGCCTTCCGGTCGTCGTACGACGAGAGCCGGTAGTTCTTGTTTGGCTGAGGTCCGCTGTCCTTCACGTACGGCGTTGCGTAGCTCGCTACGCTGTCGGAAGGCTGCTCGTAGAAGCCGCGGCTGTTGAGCGCCGACATCGCCTCCGTGATGATGAACTTCCCCCCCGGGAACTGCGTCGGAAGCTTCGGCCAGACCTCGTGGTGGTAGTTGTGGCCGAGCAGGTCGAGGGCGCCGGCATGAAACAGCGGGTTTGCGGGACTGCCGTTGTTGTTCGCGGACGTAATGGGCCGGGTAGGGTCGAGGCGGCGCACGATCCCGGCGAGCTCGCGAGCAATGGGAATCGCAGTGGTGTCGTCATTGGTCCACTGCTCCATGACCTCGTTCCCGATGCTCCACATGAAGACGCTGGGATGATTGCGGTCACGCCGCACCATGTCGGACAGGTCGCGCACGTGCCATGCGTCCCAGTCCAGGTGGTAGTCGTATTTGGTCTTCTCCTTCTTCCACATGTCGAAGGCCTCGTCCAGCACGATGAAGCCCATGCGGTCGGTGAGGTCGAGCAGCTCGGGAGCGGGCGGGTTGTGCGAGGTGCGGATCGCGTTGACGCCCATCGCTCGCATGATCTGGAGCTGTCGCTCGAGCGCACGGGTGTTCACCGCGGCGCCCAGGGCTCCGAGGTCGTGGTGCAGGCACACACCGCGGATTTTCAGCTGCTTGCCGTTGAGGATGAACCCCCGATCGGAGTCGAACGAAAACGTCCGCACCCCGACCGGCGTGGTGTACTCGTCGCACGACCTGCCGCCGCAGATCACCCGCGAAACGGCCCGGTACAAGTACGGGCGCTCGACGGACCAGAGCGTCGGGCTTCTGATGACCAGGTGCTGCGCGATCTCGGTGATGGAGTCGCGCGGCACGCGGGCCTCGGATACGGCCGTCGCCACCTGCTTGCCGGCGGCATCATAGAGGATCGTCCGGAGCGTGATCGGCTGGTCGACCTGCGTCGCGTTGCGGATGGTCGTCCGCATCGTCACTTGGGCCGAGGCCGCAGTGACCTCGGGCGTCGTGACATATGTGCCCCATTGGTCGACGTGCACCGGATCCGTGGTGACCAACCGGACGTGCCGGTAGATGCCCGAGCCAGAGTACCACCGCGAGTTGGGCTGTTGCGAGTTGTCTACGCGCACGGCGATCACGTTGGTCGCTGGGCGGTAGCGGAGGTTCGGTGTCAGCTCGTTCCGAAAGGAGCTGTACCCGTACGGGCGCTTTCCCAGGTAATGCCCGTTGATCCACACTTCGCTGTTGCGGTAGACGCCGTCGAACTCGGCGAACACCAGGCGGCCCGTGTCCCGCTCGGCTACGGAGAAGGTCTTTCGGTACCAGCCCACCCCGCCGGGCAGCGCCCCACCGTTGGCTCCGGCGGGGTTGGTGTCGCTGAACTCCCCCTCGATGCTCCAGTCGTGCGGCAGGTCCAGCCTCCGCCAGCCGGCGTCGTCGAAGCCGGCCTCCTGGGCCCCGGGCACATCGCCCAGGTGGAACCGCCACGCCCGATCAAAGTCGAGCGTGCTCCGCTGCGCCGCCGCGGCGCGCGGGCCGAGCAAGCCGAACAAGACGGTAGCGGTCACGCGAGCCTGTGATCGGAGAAGTCGGGAAGGCCGCAGCACGAGGTGCATGGCAGAGAGTCCGGAAAGCACAGAGCTGAAGGACGTCCGGAGCAGACAAGATAACACTGCTTGACAGCGCAGCCAGCACCTGTAGTGTCCCCACCCGACCATCACCGAGGGTTCGCGCGTGACCGCCTACCTCTCCTTCCGGGCATGACGGCAATCGGCAGGCGCGAGTTCGTTGGCGCCGTGCTCGCGGGCGGCGCCGGCGTCCTGACGCCTGGCTGGGGGCCGGTCGGTGGGGCGGTGCGCGGCGGCCGTGCCCGGCTTGCCGACTCCCACATCGACGTCCTCGTAAACGAGCCCATCGGTACGATCGCGCCCGAGCTGTACGGCCATTTCGTCGAGCACCTAGGCGGCGTGGTCTACGACGGCGTGTGGGTGGGCGAGCGCTCCCGCGTCCCGAATATCGGCGGGATCCGCCAGGCGCTGGTCGAAGCGTTGCGGCCGATCCATCCCGCCGTAGTGCGCTGGCCCGGCGGCTGTTTCGCAGACTCCTACGACTGGCAGGATGGGATCGGCCCGCGGGACCGTCGCCCGCACCGCACCAACTTCTGGGGCGACGACCCGCACCTGCGAGCGCTGGGCGACGTGCCCGCCAAGTCCGAGCCGAACCAGTTCGGCACGCACGAGTTCATCCACTTCTGCCGGCTCATCGGCGCCGCCCCCTACCTCGCGGTGAACGTCCGCACGCTCCCGGCTCGGGTCTTCATGGCGTGGGTGGAGTACTGCAACTCGCCCGCGGGCAGCACGACCTTGGCCCAGCAGCGCGCGGCCGGAGGCGATCGGGAGCCGTTCGCGGTGCGGTACTGGGGGATCGGCAACGAGTCCTGGGGATGCGGCGGCAACTTCACGCCGGAGGAATACGCCGCCGAGTACCGCCGCTTCGCCACCTGGGCGGTCCCGGCGTACGGCGTCGACCTCGCGTTCATCGGGTCCGGTCCGAGCGGCGGAGACCTGGAATGGACGCGCCGGTGCTTCCGCGAGCTGGCCGAGCGCCGCAGCTTCGATCGCATGTGGGGCTGGGCGCTGCACCATTACTCCAGCGCCCCCAACGGTGAGGCCCTCGCCTTCGACGAACCGGCCTGGTACGACCTGCTGAGCAGTGCCAACCGCATGGAGTCGCTCATCACTTCCCAGTGGCAGGTGATGGGGGAGAGCGACCGCGAGCATCGGGTGAAGCTGGTGGTGGACGAGTGGGGCGCGTGGCACAAGATGACGACGAACGTGGATCCCACGCACCTCTTCGGGCAGCAGTCGACCATCCGCGATGCGCTGGTCGCCGCCCTCACGCTCGACACTTTCAATCGTCACGCCGATAAGGTGGCGATGGCCAACATCGCGCAGCTCATCAACTGCATCCAGTCATTGTTCCTCGCCCACGAAGACAAGTTCCTGGTCACGCCGACCTACCACGTCTTCGCGCTGTACGCGGCGCACCAAGGCGCGCGAGCCGTGCGCGTGGTGGCGTCCGCGCCGCCCGTGAGCTGGGTCGACGGGCAGCAACGCGAGCGTGCGTTGTGGGGGCTCAACGGCTCGGCATCGCTGCAGCGTGATGCGCTCACGCTGACCGTCACCAACCCGCACCTCACCGAGCCGCGCGACGCCGAGATCGCGGTACGGGGCGCGGCGGTGACCGCCGTGCGGGCGACGACGCTCGCCGCCCGCGACGTCCACGATCACAACACGTTCGAGGCCCCGCGGAGCGTCGAGCCCGCCACGGCGAGCGTGGCCGTGAGCGCTTCACCGTTCGTGTATCGCTTCCCCGCGGCGTCCGTGACGAAGCTGGAGATCGCGATCGGCCGGTGACCGAGGCTAGAGCCCCTCGCCTCCCGCCACTGCCATCCCCATCGAGTGATAGCCCTTGTCCACGTAGACCGTCGCCCCCGTGATGCCGCTGCCGAGCGGGCTGGCGAGGAACGCGGCGGTCGTGCCTACCTCCCAGGCGGAGAGGGGCTCGGTGAGGGGAGCGTTGGCCGCGTAGTACTGGACCATCCGCTCGATCTTGCCGATCGCGCTCGCGGCGCGTGAGGCGAGCGGGCCCGCCGAGATGGTGTTCACACGCACGCCGTACTGGCGGCCCGCCTCGAAGGCGAGTGTGCGGGTATCGCTCTCGAGCGCCGCCTTGGCCGACGACATGCCACCGCCGTAACCCGGCACCACCCGCTCGCTCGCCATGTAGGTGAGCGACAGGAACGATCCGCCCGGGCGCATCAGCGGCGCCAGCCGGGCAACCATCGACACCAGGGAGTACGCGCTCACGCTTACGGCGGTGAGGTAGCCGCCGCGGCTCGTCTCGAGCAGCGGCTTCTTCACTTCGGGGCCGTTGGCGAGCGAATGGATCACGATGTCGAGCGGCCGGGACCCGAAGTCCTGCGTGAGGCGCTGGGCCACCCCCGTGATCGAGAAGTCGCCGACGTCCCGGTACCGCTTGTTCGTCCGCACGTCGTCGGGCGCGTCCGCCGCCGTGTCGTACGCCGCGTCGAGCGGATAGATCTTCTCGAAGGTGAGCAGCGAGCCGTCGGACATGCGGCGCGCCTCGTCCATCTTCCCCCGCTCGAGCAGGTTCAAGAAGATGTTCAACGCAGGCGGCCAGGTTCCGGTGCAGACCGTGGCGCCGGCCTCGGCGAGCGCCTTGGCGATGGCGAAACCGTACCCCCCATCATCAGCGACGCCCGCGACCAGGGCTCGCTTGCCTCGAAGATCGATGCTCAGCATCCACCCCTCCCCAACGCGGAACGCGGCAGTGGGAACGCGGAACAGTCGGGGCTGTTCCGCATTCCGCGTTCCGACTTCCGCGTTACATGAAAAACCTCGCCGCCACCGGAATGAGCTGCGGATGTTTCACCAGCGCGTGCGTGAAGATCCGGCCAAGCGTGCGCCGCTCCTGGGGAATGGCGTTCACCGTCCGCGCCAGCGCGTTGAAGAACTCGTCGTCCAGATCCTCAAGCGCCCGCTTGATGCGGTAGTACTTGAGGTGGTCCAGGCCGAGCAGCTCCATCCAGGCGTGGTGGTACGCCGCGAGCCGTCGCGCGCTCGTGTCCCCGGCGCGGATCGCCGCGGCGGCGGTGCAGCCGGCGAGGCGCCCGGCCTTCATCGCGTTCACAATGCCGCCCCCGGAAAGGGGGTTGATCATGTGAGCGGCGTCGCCCGCCACCAGCACGCCGTCGGTGTAGGTCTGCGTGACCGTCGTGTGCACGATCACGCCACCGACCGTGTAGCCAGCGCAGGCGCCGCGCGGGTAGCGGCGCGCCAGCCAAGCGTCCAGATACTCGCGTGCGTTGCGGCCGTCGCTCTTGAGCGCCACGAGCCCGAGTCCCACGTTCGCGATTCCCACGCCCTTGGGGAAGACCCAGGCATATCCCCCCGGTGCGATGTCGTGGCCGAACTGCAAGTAGATGGCGTCCGGGTCGAAGTCGATTCCCCGGACGACGTACTGCGCGCACGACTCCATGTCGCGCGCGGGGACACGGGTCTCGAGGCCCGCCCAGCGGCCGACCATCGCCTCCACGCCGTCCGCCCCGATCACGACCTTCGCCCGGTAGGTCGTCTCGCCGCGCGCGCTGCGCACGCGCACGTCCCAGCGTCCGTGCGGACCCGGCGTCATCCCCGCGGCTTCGGTGCCGACCAGCACGGCGGCGCCCAGCCCGCCGGCCTCCGCGGCGAGGAAGGCATCGAACCGCGTGCGGTCGAGGATCCACCCCACGTCCCGCTCGGCGACCCGCACCTCGGAGTCGTTCGGCGCGATGAAGATGACGCGGGAGATCTTGCGGGCCACCCAAGGCGCGCCTTCGGGGTTCGCGAACTCGCGGAGCCCGGCGTCGCCGACGCCTTCGGCACAGCGCACCGGCGTGCCCACCGCCCGGTCCCGCTCGAGCACCACCACGTCGAGCTCCGGCGCGGCGCGCTTCGCCCAGGCCGCAGCGACACAGCCGGCCGGACCCGCGCCGACGATCAAGATGTCGACGTCAGGCATCGACCATGGCGAGCGCGCCGACCGGACAAGGCGCGACGCACTTGCGACAGCCGGTGCAAGCCCCGCGGTCTATCACCAGGTCGTCGAATTCGAGGTGGATCGCTTCGGGCGGGCACAGGGGCAGGCACAGGCCGCAGCGGTCGCACGCGGCCAGGTTGACCACGGCGACTTCAGCGGCACGGGGGCGACGCATGGGCGAACGGTAGCGGCGCCTGTAAGGGGCGTCAAGCATCAGCCTTGATTGAAGTTACGCTTTACATTAGCTTGAGGCGCGTTCGCGCCCGCCAAACAACTTCAACTCGACGACCTTCGTGCCCTTACGCTGGCCGAATTGGAAGCTCGGTGCCTGGAGCCCGGCAAATGAGATTGCCGTCGATCTCGGCACCGCCAACACCCTGATCTACGTCAAGGGCGAGGGGATCGTCCTGAACGAGCCCTCCGTCGTCGCGATCGAGAAAGCCACCGGCAAGATCAAGGGGATCGGGCTCGAGGCGAAGCGCATGCTGGGCCGCACCCCCGATGGGATCCTCGCGGTGCGACCGCTCAAGGACGGCGTGATCGCCGACTTCGACGTCACCGAGAAGATGCTGCGGTTCTTCCTCAAGACGATCATCGACCGCCACCTGTTCCGCGTGAAGCCCAAGGTGATCGTGTGCGTCCCTTCAGGGATCACCGAGGTGGAGAAGCGCGCCGTGCGAGACTCGGCGCAGTCGGCGGGCGCGAAGGAAGTCTACATGGTGGCCGAGCCGATGGCGGCGGCGATCGGTGTGGGCCTTCCGGTCGAAACGCCGACCGGCAATATGGTGATCGACATCGGCGGGGGCACCACGGAGATTGCCGTCATCGCGCTCTCGGGGATCGTGTCGGACACTTCGATCCGCACCGGTGGCGACGAGCTGGATCAGGCGATCGTGCAGTTCATGCGCAAGAACTACAACCTCCTGATCGGCGAGCCCACCGCGGAGCAGATCAAGATCCAGATCGGATCCGCGGCCCCCGTGGGCGAGGAGCGCGAGATGGAGGTGAAGGGCCGGGACCTGGTCTCCGGCATTCCCAAGATCGTGCGCGTGCACTCGAGTGAGATCCGCGAGGCCGTGCAGGAGCCGATCCAGCAGATCGTCGACGCAGTCCGGCGCGCGCTCGAGATCACCCCCCCGGAGCTCGCCAGCGATATCGTGGACCGCGGCATCGTGATGACGGGTGGCGGCGCGCTGATTCGCGGCCTCGACGTGCTGCTCCAGCAGGAGACGGGCCTGCCGATCCACCTCGACGAAGATCC
The DNA here is from genome assembly GCA_003220935.1 of Gemmatimonadota bacterium. Taxonomy (GTDB): domain Bacteria; phylum Gemmatimonadota; class Gemmatimonadetes; order Gemmatimonadales; family GWC2-71-9; genus 20CM-4-69-16. Next base: position 31,030 of record QHTT01000070.1, on the reverse strand, counting down.
CATGACCTGTGTCGTGCGGGGGACGGGTCGGATCCTCGACGATCCCGAGAAATACCGTAACGTTCTGACCACGTAGGGCGATGGCGCTCGGAGCGGACCGCTACGCCTCACGGGCTGACACCCTCGTCTTCATCGGGTGCGTCCTGCTCTCCATCGCCGCGATGGGCCTCCCCGACCGGATGCGCGACCCGTTCGCGCGGGCGCTGCGGCAGACGGTGCTCGCCCCCCTGCTCGCGCTGCAGCAACAGACCGAGCGGCTGTCCGCCTCGCTGGAGCGGTACGACGCCGTCGTTGCGGAACGCGACTCAGCGGCGCTCGCCGCCACGTTTCTCGCAGAGCTGCGCAGCGAGAACCAGCGGCTGCGCGGCCTGCTCGGGCTCGGGCCCCGCCTCGGCTCCGGCTACGTCCCCGCCGAGGTGCTGCACCAGGCGGAGCCGACCAACGCCCTCACCTTTCTCGTGGCGGCGGGGCGCAAGCAGGGCGTGAAGCCGCTGTCGGCGGTGGTGAGCCCGGAGGGCCTGGTGGGGATCGTGAGCAGCGTGGACGCACAAACGAGCGTGGTCGTCAGCTGGGCACATCCCGAGTTCCGCGCCAGCGTCATGGCGGCTGACGGGAGCGTGTACGGCATTGTAGCCCCCCATGGCAGCGAGGGACCACGCGCCTGGTTGCTCGAGCTGCAGGGAGTCGCCTACAGCCAGCTCGTGCCGGAGGGGACGCTCATCCTGACCTCGGGCCTCGGCGGCGTGCTGCCGCGGGGTATTCCCATCGGCACGGTCGTGGCCGTGGCGGGCGAGGCCGCGGGCTGGGAGCGAACTTATCTCGTCCGGCCCGCGGTGCACCCGGCCGCCGTAACCCACGTGATGATCCTGACCGGGCCACCGCTCCGCAGCGACCTGCGCTCGCTGTTCGAATCGGGGAGTCCGGCGCCGTGAGGCGGAGCGACCGGTATCGCTTCTACATCATCCTGGTCGGGCTCGTGGTGCTGCAGTTCGCGGTCACGGTCCGCCTGTGGGGCCGGCCGGTGGGCCCCGACTTCCTGCTGCTGGCGCTGTTGATGTACTCGATCCGCGCGCAGCCCGGCCGCGGCGCGGGCGCAGGGTTCCTGATCGGGCTGCTGCGGGATGCCCTGACGCCGGCGTCGTTCGGCGCGGGCGCCCTCGCCCACACGCTCGTCGGGTATCTCTCCGCCTGGGGGAAGGCGGTGTTCTTCGCCGAGAACGTATGGGTGAACGGCTACCTGTTCTTCGCGGGCACGTGGCTCCGCAACCTCGTCGTGGCGGTCGCCTCAGGGAAGCTCAAGGGCACGATGCTCGGGTGGGAGCTGCTGGTATGGTCGCCGCTCCAGAGCGCCACCACGGCCGTGGCGGGCGTGCTCGTGCTGTGGCTGTTCGGGCGCCATCTCGCGATCCGGCTGGGTGAGGCGTGAGCTCGTTCCATCCCCACCTGCTGGACCGACGCCTGCGCGTGGCGCGCGCCGTCGTATGGCTGGTCATCGGCGTGTTCGTGGTCGTTTTCTTCCGCACCCAGATCCTCGAGCACGGCAAGTACCGGCTCCAATCTGAGCTGAACCGCTTGCGCCCGATCCCGCTGCCCGCCCCGCGCGGCCTGATCATGGACCGCAACGGCAAGGTGCTCGCCGAGAACGTGCCCGGCTACACGGTGTCCCTGTTACCGGGCGACGAGGACTCGCTGCGCGCCACGCTGCGCCGCCTCGCGCCGCTCGTCAAGCTCGACAGCGCCGAGCTCACGCGCGTGTTGCTGCGCCACAGCCGGGCCCCCTATCTCCCGGTGACGGTGCTCACGAACGCCAAGTTCGAGCTGGTGTCGGCGCTCCAAGAGCGACGGGTCATCTTCCCCGGCCTGCTGATCCAACCTGAGCCCAAACGCCACTACCCGGATTCGAGCCTCGTGGCACACCTCATCGGGTACGTGGGGGAAGTGACGGAGGCCGAGCGGGGGCAGCGGCGCTTCACCGGCGTGCGGCTGGGGGGGGTCGTGGGGAAGGATGGCCTCGAGCGCCAATACGACGACTCCTTGCGGGGCGCAGACGGCATGCGGTTCGTGGAGGTCAGCGCCCTGGGTCGCGTGGTACGGGAAGCCGGCGCGGCGTCGACGCTGCTGCCGGTGGCGGGCCAGCCGCTCCGGACCACGATCGATCTCGATCTTCAGCGCTACGTCGCGCAGATCTTTCCGGCCGGCCAGCGCGGCGCGTTGCTCGCCCTCAACCCCAACACAGGCGAGATCCTCGCGCTGTACAGCTCGCCCGGCTTCGATCCCAACGCCTTCGTCGGCGGCATCGATCCCGGCGCCTGGCGTCGCCTCAACGAGAGCGAGAGCCACCCTCTCTTCGACCGCTCGATTCAGGCTCGCTATCCGCCGGGCTCGACCTGGAAGCTCGCTGTGGCCGCGATCGCCCTGAAGCGGGGCCTCGTCACCTTTCGCAGTCACATGCCGATCCCCTGCCGCGGGGGGCTGCAGTACGGCACCCGCTTCTTTCGCTGCTGGTCGGCGCAGGGGCACGGCGACTTGGCCCTTGCCGACGCGATCGCCCAGAGCTGCGACGTCTATTTCTACCAGCTCGGCCTCAAGATCGGCCTCAGCTCGCTGCTCGAAGAGGCCAACCGGATCGGATTCCACACGCGCACCGGCGTCGACCTGCCCGGAGAGATCACACCGGAGTTCCCCGCGGGGACCGAGTACTACGACCGCGCCTACGGCCCCCGCCGTTGGACTTCGGCAGTGACGCTGAACCTCGCGATCGGGCAGGGCGAGAACGCGCAGACCCTCGTCAACATGGTCCGCTTCTACCAGATGCTCGCGAGCGACGGCCGGGCGCGGGCACCGTTCCTGGTACACCCCGCGTCCAACACCGATGTGACGCTCGGGCTGAGCCCCGATCAACTCGCCGGCCTCCGCCAGGCGATGATCAGCGTGGTCGAGCGCGGTACCGCGCGCGGCGCCGGCCGCTTCGGCGGCACCATCACGATCGCGGGAAAGACGGGCACCGCTCAGAACCCGCACGGGCCCGCGCACGGCTGGTTCATCGCCTTCGCACCCGCCGACAAGCCCGAAATCGTCGCGGGCGCGATCATCGAATTCGCCCGCGAAGGGCCCTTCGTCGCACCGCTCGTCACGCGGGTGATCGGGCATTACCTCGGCGTGGACACGACCATCGCCTCCCACATGCGCATCGTGCTCCCGACCGACACAGCGCCGCGGCCGATGCCCATCCTCCCGGGGCTGCCGACCGAGGACACGACCGTCACCGATACCTCACACGCCGACACTACCCGCACGGATACGACCGGTGCGACCCCGACTCCGCGAAATCGATAGACCGCTCGCCGGCGTAGTCGTCGCGCTCGCCGCCTATGGGCTGGCCGCGCTGTACTCCGCCGGGCAGACCGACGTGCCCACGTTCGTCACCACGATCTGGCACAAGCAGCTGATCTGGCTCGCCGTCGGCGCCATCGCGGCGTTCCTCATGTTTGGCCTGTCGCCCCGACTCCTCGAGTGGGCCACACCGTACGCCTACGCGATCGCCGTGCTGGTCCTGTTGCTCACGCTTGCGGTAGGGACGGGAGGCGGGACGGCGGCGAGCTCGAAGTCGTGGATCACGCTGGGCGGGCTACGCTTGGGACAGCCGGCCGAGCTCGCCAAGCTGGCGGTGATTCTGATGCTGGCGCGGTGGCTCGCCGAGCGCCGGGAGCCGCCGGCCACGTTGCGCGACCTCGTGTACCCCAGCATCATCGTCGGCGTGCCGTTCGCCCTCGTCGTGCTCCAGCCGGATCTGGGGAGTGCGATCGTGTTCATCGCGATACTGTTCGCCATGCTGTACTGGGCGGGCACCAAAGCGTCGCTGCTGCTGCTGTTCGGCTCGCCCGCCATCGGCCTGGCGCTGGCGTTTTCCACGGCAGCATGGGGCGCCTGGATCATTCTGCTGTTCGCCCTGCTTCTGTGGTGGCGGCCGTACGTGTGGGAAGGCCTGTCGGTCATGCTGGCCAACATCGTCATGGGAATCGTCGCCGTGCCGTTCTGGCGGCGGCTCGCACCCTACCAGCAGAACCGGCTGCTCGCGTTTCTGAACCCCGAGGTCGACCCGCGCGCCACCGGATGGCACGTGATCCAGTCGAAGATCGCCATCGGGTCCGGCGGCTTCCTTGGCAAGGGGTTCACCCAGGGGCCCCAGAAGCGCCTCGCGTTCCTTCCGGCCCAGCACACCGACTTCATCTTCCCCGTGGTGGGCGAGGAGCTCGGGTTCCTGGGCGTGGTCATCGCGCTGGCGCTGTTCGCGGTCCTGACCCTCATGCTGCTGCGGATCGCCCGGCGCGCCACCGACGCGTTTTCCAGCCTGTGCGTGTTCGGGATCGCCGGCATGCTGTTCACCCACATCGTCGAAAACGTGGGGATGACGGTGAACCTCCTCCCCATCACCGGCATCCCGCTCCCGTTCTTCTCGTACGGGGGGTCCTTCCTGCTGGCCTGCTCGCTCGCGGTCGGCATAGCGCTGCGGGTGGCCTGGGACTCCCGCCAGTCCGGCTACGCTGAATTGTGACAACGAGTTATGGGATCAGGACTGGCGCGCGCCCAGGCCCGATCCCAGATTTGTCGCCTTCTAGAGCCCCCCTATGGCGCGAATGGCCTGGTTCAAAAAAGAGCGCAAGCCGCGCACGTCGGAACGGGTCAAGCTGGAGATTCCGGCTGACGCCTGGGAGAAATGCGACGAGTGCGGTCACATTGACATCAAAGACCGGTTCATTCGCGCGCTCAATGTCTGCCCCAACTGCGGGCATCACCGCCGCATCAGCGCCCAGGAATACATTGACCTCCTGGTCGACGAGGGCTCCTGGCACGAACTGGACCCCGGTCTCAAATCCACCGATCCCCTCAAGTTCGAGAGCTACAAGGAGCGCCTCCAGGTGGCCGCCAAGAAGGCCGGCCCGCTTGAGGCGCTTCGGTCGGGGTACGCGCGGCTCGACGGCATGCCGATCGACCTCGCCATCATGGACTTCAACTTCATGGGAGGCTCGATGGGATCGGTGGTGGGCGAGAAGATCGCCCGGCTGACCCGGCGCTCCACCGAGAAGCGCCTCCCCCTGATCATCGTCTCGGCGTCGGGGGGCGCCCGGATGCAGGAGGGTGTCCTCTCCCTGATGCAGATGGCCAAGACGTCGGTCGAAATCGCCCGGCTCCGCTCCGCCCGGATCCCCTTCGTCTCGATCCTCACGAATCCGACCACCGGCGGCGTGTCCGCGTCGTATGCAATGCAGGGCGACGTCATCCTGGCCGAGCCGGGGGCAGTGATCGGGTTCGCGGGTCCGCGCGTGATCAAGCAGACCATCGGGCAGGACCTGCCGCCAGGATTCCAGACCGCCGAGTTCCTGCTCGAGCACGGGATGGTGGACGCGGTCGTGCCGCGCAGTGAGCTCCGCGACACCACGGCCCAGCTGCTCCGGCACATGGGTGGCCGGCGCCCGGCGGAGGCGGCCGACTGAGCCGGTTGTCCTTCGAGGACGCCTGCCGCTTTCTCTTCGCGCGACAAGGGAGCCGCATCAAGTGGAGCCTCGGGCCGACCGAGGGGCTCCTGGACGTGCTCGGGCATCCCGAGCGGCACTTTCCATCGGTTCATGTCGCCGGCACCAACGGCAAAGGCTCGACCTGCGCCTTCGCCGCGGCGGAGCTACACGCACGGGGCTTCCGCGTGGGCCTCTACACGTCGCCCCACCTGGTCTCGGTGCGGGAGCGCGTCGTGGTGGACGGCCTTCCGATCAGCGAGGAGGCGTTCGCCGAGTGGGCCAACGTCCTCCGGCCCCACATCGAGCGGTTGGACGCGAGCTTCTTCGAGGCGACGACCGCGATCGCCTTCGCCGACATCGCGGCGCGGGGAGTGGACATCGCGGTGATCGAGGTCGGCTTGGGCGGGCGGCTCGATAGCACCAATGTCATCACCCCGCTCGTCACTGTAGTCACGAAGATCGCCCGCGAGCACACCGACTACCTGGGCACCGATCTCGCATCCATCGCGCGGGAGAAGGCCGGCATCGCGAAGCCCAACATCCCGTTCGTGACGGGCGAGCGCGATCCGGACGTCCGCCGGGTGCTGGTGGCCGAGGCGGATCGGCGCGGAGGAAGTCCCGTCATCCTGGTCGACACCGACCGGCCCCCCCCGCCCACACGCCCGCTCGGCTTGCTGGGCCGGCACCAGCACACCAACGCCTGGGTAGCGCTCGCGGCGCTGAATGCGCTCCCGGCTCCCTTCGGACCGGTGGGCGAGGAGTGGCCGGAGAGCTTCAGCCAGGCCTACATCCCGGGGCGGTTCGACGTGCGCGGCAAGTGGATCTTCGACGTGGCGCACAACCCCGACGGGGCCACCGTCCTGAAGCACACGCTCCAAGACGTCGGCCCGCCCGCGCCGATTCACGTCTTGCTCGGCGTGCTCGGGGACAAGGACTACCTGGGCATGATTCGGGAGCTGGCGGTAGTGGCAGATGGGTTCGTGTTCACCGTGCCCCCCACGGCACCCAAGCAGCGGCGCTGGAATCTGCGCCGCCTCGAGGAGGAGCTCGCGCTGGTGATCCAATTGGAGGGGCTGGAGCGGCCGATACGGTTCGCCTTCGAGCCGGACTTCGAGCGCGCCCTCGAGCTGGTGCAACAAGGCGCGGAGACCGTGATCGTCACCGGCTCGTTTCATACCGTTGGCGACGCGCTCGCCCGCTTGCCCGGTTTTGCGCCGGTCGCCTAAATTGTTGCGATGCAAGGACAAGCCCTCCCAGGCTTCCGCGACTCATACCCTGAAGAACTCGCTTTTCGGAACTCGATCTTCGCCACCTGGCGCGAGGTGGCGCGCCGCTACGGCTTCCAGGAGTACGACGGGCCACCGCTTGAGCCGCTGGAGTTGTACACGGAGAAGAGTGGCGAGGAGATCGTGCAACAGCTGTACGCCTTCGAGGACAAGGGGGGCCGGAAGGTCGCGCTGCGCCCTGAGATGACGCCGACGCTGGCGCGCATGGTGGGAGCACGTGCCCAGGCCTTGAAGAAGCCGATCCGCTGGTTCTCGATCCCGCAGCTGTTCCGCTACGAGCGGCAGCAACGAGGGCGCCTGCGGGAGCACTTCCAGCTCAACATGGACATCATCGGGGAGGCGGGCCCGCTCGCCGACGCCGAGCTGATCGCCGCGACGATCGACATCATGCGCGCCTTCGGGTTCGGGCCGACGGATGTCCAGGCCAGGGTTTCCGACAGGCGGGTACTGAGGACCCTGCTGCTCGGCAGCGGCCTTACGGAGGCCCAGCTGCCGACCGCGTTCGAGGTGATCGACAAGAGCGAGCGGGTGCCGGGAGAAGCGCTCGCGGAGATCCTGTCGAAAGTGGGAATCGGGCAGCGGGAAGCGACCATTGTGTTCGAGGTAGCGAAGCTCCGAAGCATCGAGACCGTGAGCGCAGCGCTCGCTAAGGTGAAGGGCGGCGACGAAGCGGGAGAGTCGCTCCGGACTGTGATCGCAGCGCTCGGCACGATGGGGCTCAGCGAGTTCGTAGCCGTAGATCTCACGATCGTCCGCGGCCTCGCTTACTACACGGGCATCGTCTTCGAGCTGTTCGACAGGGGGAAAGAGCTGCGGGCGATCTGCGGGGGCGGTCGCTACGACAACCTGATCAGGGAGATCGCCGGTGTGGATCTCCCCTGCGTCGGGTTCGGTATGGGAGACGTCGTGCTGGGCGAGCTGCTGGCGGAGCAGCGGAAACGAGTCGAGGCGTCGGGGCAACTCGACGCCTTTTTGGTGGCGGTGGGCGGCGAGGACGTTGCGCCCGTGCTGCAGCTGGCTGCGGGGCTGCGGGACCGTGGGATCGCGGTCGAGTACGCGCTCCGAAATCAGCCGATCCGCAAGCAGCTGGAGCTGGCGGCGGCGCGCGGGGCCTCCCGTGCCGTGATCATCGGACCGGACGAGCGCAAGGCGAAGGTCGCCGTGGTGCGGGACTTGAAAACGGGGAAACAACGCAAAGTGGCGTTGACGAAAGTCCGGAAGGGTGTCTTCCAGTAATGGCCCAAGCCCAGAAGATCACTCCCCGCGCCAAGGACTTCAGCGAGTGGTACAACGACGTCATCATGCAGGCCGAGCTGGCGGATTACTCGCCGGTGCGCGGCTGTATGGTGATCCGGCCGCACGGCTACCGCGTGTGGGAGCTGATGCAGGGCGCTTTGGACGCCATGTTCAAGGCGACCGGCCACCAGAACGCCTATTTCCCGTTGTTCATCCCGCAGAGCTTTCTCGCGAAGGAGGCCGAGCACGTCGAGGGGTTCGCCAAGGAAGTCGCGCTCGTCACCCACACGCGGTTGCGCGCGACCGGGAGGGAAGGTGCGGCCGCGATCGAAGTGGACCCCGAGTCCAAGCTCGAGGAGCCCCTGGTCGTGCGGCCCACCTCGGAGACGATCATCTACGCGATGTTCGCGAAGTGGATCCAGAGCTACCGCGACCTGCCGCTACTCATCAACCAGTGGTGTAACATCGTGCGCTGGGAGTTTCGCACCCGGCTGTTTCTGCGGACCACGGAGTTCTTGTGGCAGGAAGGACACACGGCGCACGCCACCGAGGCCGAGGCGGAGGCGGAGGCGCGCCAGATGCTCGGGGTGTATCGCAAGTTCCAGGAAGACTGGATGGCCATGCCGGTGATCACCGGTCGCAAGACCGAGAGCGAGAAGTTCGCCGGCGCGCTACGGACGTACGCCCTCGAAGCGCTGATGCAGGACAACAAGTCGCTCCAGGCGGGGACGTCGCACAATCTGGGGCAGAACTTCGCCAAAGCGTTCAACCTGCAGTATCAGACCACCGCCGGCGGCCTCGAATACGCGTGGAACACATCGTGGGGGGTGTCGACCCGGATGATCGGGGGGCTGGTGATGACCCACTCCGACGACAACGGCCTCGTCTGCCCACCCAGGCTGGCGCCGGTGCAGGTCGCGATCGTGCCGATCTGGAAATCGGAAGAAGAACGGGGTCGGGTGTCCGGGGTCGGGGGTCAGGTGAAGGCGGAGCTGGCCCAGGCCGGCATCCGGGTCGAGCTCGATCTGCGTGAGAACATGAAGCCCGGCGCCAAGTACTTCGAGTGGGAAGCGAAAGGCGTTCCGCTGCGGCTCGAGATCGGGCCGCGCGACGTGGCAGCGGGACAGGTGATGACCGCGCGGCGCACCGGTGGCAAGGCGCCGGCACCCCTCGACTGGCTGGCTCGGTCGGCGGCCCTCGCGCTCGACGAAATTCAGGCGAGCCTGTTCAAGGCCGCAAAGGACCGCCGCGAAGCACACTCGATCCGCGGCGTCACGAAGCCGCAGTTCATCGAGTTCATGAAACAGCCCGGGGGGTTCGCCTACGGCGGGTTCTGCGGCTCGCCCGACTGCGAGGCTGAGATCAAGCAGGCGACCGCAGCCACGGTGCGCGTCCTTCCCGATCCCGAGTTCCGTTCCCCGGAGACGCCGAAGCTGTGCATGTGGTGCGGCAAGCCGAGTGTCGCCGAGGCGGTGTGGGCGCAGGCGTACTAGGCTCCGCAACGCTGTATTGGACGAGTGTCCACTCAACGACAGACCGCCGGAGTGTGACCTTGCTTGCCAAGCAGGGGGACGAGTCCGTAATATGGACTGTGCAGAACGTGCAGTTTCCCTAGGTTGGGCCGAGGCGTCCCGTGGGTGCAGGGCTAGGCCGGGGATCTCCTCCAGTAGAACGGTGGGCCCGCTTGGTGGTTGATGTAAAATGCCCGCTTCGCCGTGGCGCGTGGTATCCCGTGCTCAGCGCCGGTCCGGAGGAAACGGTCGTGGTGGTGCGCGACCGCGCAGTGATCCAGCCACACCACTGCCTCGAACTCACGAAAACCCGCCCCAGCCAGTGGACAGTCGTCGCACGAGCATCGTTCGCTCCATATGCCGTCTGCCCGAGTTGCGCTGACCGGGTGCCGCTGCGGGGCTGGCCCGCGCAGCTGTGGTGCATACGATGTCATCAAATGTTTGGCGTCGAGCCGGCCGACGCCCTGGTTACGCCCCAGGATGGCGACGCCCTCCGTCCCGCCCCAACTGAGGACTGAAGAGCGACGCTAGCGCCACCTCACTGGTTCAACGTGCCGCAACACCCCTTGAGCACGTTACTGACCTGAAGGTTGGGTCGAAAGGCATCTCTGTTTCCAGCAAGGCCATAGCTTGACCGCCCGGGGCGCTGACGTGGCCCCGGGGATGCAGGGCCAGCAGCGAAACAAGTGCCGGGCGGGCCACGCCCTTGCCCCGCCTGGTGGGAAACATTTGCATGGCGAGCGAGACTACAACATGAGCAGCGAGACTACGCCACGGCAGGTGCCTCCGCAACGCGGTGGGGACCGGCGGCGGAACTTCGGCCGACGCATAACCCGAGACCGGCGGCGTAACGCGATCGCGGTTCAGGTCGAGCGTCGTAGCGGCGCGGATCGCAGATCTGGCAGCCAGCGGCGCGCAAGAGCGGACCGTCGCACGCGGCCATCAGGCGGGTTCAGATTTGTAGAGCGCTAGTCGGCGCGGTTGCGCAATCTCCGGTTGGGTTAGGCCGCCAGAGAATCCCGCCGCACCGCAGCCAGCAGGTGCGTCCCGGCATCGAGATACCCGGGCTCGACACACGCGACGGCCTCATACTCGAGTAACGCCTCCCACTGCTCCGGGGCCGTGATGAACTCGTTTTCGACGCCCGTCGTGAGCGCGCTCGAGGCTGAGAGGTGCTCCACAGTGAGGCCCTCCTTCTTCAGGAACGTCCGGAGCTCCGTCGCGCGGTACATGTGACAGTAGTGCTTGGACGTCGGATCCGTCTCGGCGGTCAAGTCCCCCGTGGCGATGATCGTGCGGATGGCGGCGCGGGGCATGTCGCGGACGGCCGCGCGGTGGCGATGCAGCGTCCCCCACAATGACATGACACTCAGCAGGAGGTAGCCGCCCGGTCGAAGCACGCGGACGCACTCCGCCAGCGCGGTGTCGCGACGCTCGAACACATAGCTGAAGGGTCCGCCGAAGGCCACGACGCCGTCGAAGCTCGTCGCGTCGAAAGGCCCAAGGTCGCAGATATCCAACTGGTGCCAGGCCTCGACACTGGAGGCAAAGCCTCGTCCTCGCGCAGCCTCCCGATTCAACTCGAGCTGCCTCGCCGAGAGATCGGCGACGACCACACGAGACCCGAGGCCGTGGAGCAGTTCGGTGAAACGGCCCGGGCCGGCTCCGACCTCAAGAATCCGGTGCCGGGGTCGGACGTAGCGCTCGAGGAGCGCTGTGTGCATCGCCAGGGATACACGATCCCCCAGGGTGCGGTCGAAGCGCTCCCATTCGCTGAGGCCGAGGGCATCGAAGTACGCGGCGATCGCCGCGGCGTCATAGGCCATCAGGGAACTATGGAGTATGGGAGTTCAGTTCCGCCAGGCACGCCGCTATTTTGCGCGGATTGCCACCTCAATCTTTGGTACCGTGGGCGCAGGCGTACTAGGCTTCGACCCAGCGCTGCTGCGCGGCATCGCGCAGCGCGTCGGCACCCCAGCGTACGTGTACAGCGCCAACCTGATCCGGGCGCAGTACCACGCGCTGCACGACGCGTTAAAGGACGTGCCGCACCGTATCTGCTATTCGGTGAAGGCGAACGGCAACATCGGCGTCCTCAAGGTGCTCAAGAGCCTGGGGGCGGGCGCGGACATCGTCTCAGTGGGCGAGCTGCGACGCGCGCTGGCGGCGGGGTTCGACGCCGACTCGATCGTGTTCTCGGGCGTCGGGAAGACGGCGCCCGAGCTCGAGGAAGCGATCCGCGCGGGCGTCGGCTTTCTCAACGTAGAATCGCCGGCGGAGCTCGACGCGCTGATCGCGGTCGCTCGAAGGATCAAGAAGCTGGCGCGGGTCGGCATTCGGGTGAATCCCGATGTCGCCACCGAGACGCACCCCTACACCAAGACCGGCGAGAAGACCGCCAAGTTCGGCGTCCCGTACGACGAGGTCGTAGCCGTCGCGCAGCGCATCGCGGCGGAGCCGCTGTTCGCGCTGCGCGGTCTCGCCATGCACTTGGGCTCCCAGATCACGGACGTGGAGCCGTACCACCGCGGCACGGTGAAGCTGCTCGAGCTCGTGGCTGCGTTGCGCGCGTCCGGCATCGCTACCATCGAGGCGCTCGACGTGGGCGGTGGGCTCGGCGTGCGCTATCACAACGAGAAGGCGCCCACGGCGCGGGCGTTTGCCGACGCGGTGGCACCGCCCATCCAACAGGCAGGGCTCGCGCTGCTGTGCGAGCCGGGGCGCTACCTCGTGGCGAACGCGGGGGTGCTGCTCACCAAGGTGCTGTACCGCAAGCACGCGGGCGGCAAAGAGTTCGTGGTGGTGGACGCCGGAATGACGGACTTCGTCCGGCCCAGCCATTACAACGCGCACCACGAGATCGTTCCGCTCCAGGACGGCGGTCGGCCGGAGGAGCTGGTGAACATCGTCGGACCCATCTGCGAGTCGGGGGATTTCCTCGCGCTCGACCGCAAGCTGCCGGCGGTGGAGCCCGGGGAGTACCTCGCGGTGCTCGGCACCGGCGCCTACGGCTTCGTGATGAGCTCGACGTACAACCAGCGACCGCGGCCGCCCGAGATCCTGGTCGAGGGCGACCGCTACTACGTGGCGCGCCAGCGCGAGACGCTCGACGACCTGTTGCGCGGCGAGGTGATCGAGCCCACCACCTGGTACCAGGGGGGGGGAGGAGGGAGCGGCGGCGCGTGAACCGGATCCTGATCCTCGACTACGGCTCGCAGTTCACGCAGCTGATCGCGCGCCGCGTGCGGGAGGCCCACGTCTACTGCGAGATCCACCCGGCTGCCCGCGGCACCGACCTCGCGTTCGTCAGGAAGTTCGACGCAAAGGGGATCGTTTTGTCGGGCGGGCCGAGCTCGGTGTTCGATCCCGGCGCTCCCACGGCGGACCCGACGCTCCTCAACCTCGGCGTCCCGGTGTTGGGCATCTGCTACGGGATGCAGCTGGTGGCGCAGCTGGCGGGCGGGAAGGTGAGGCCGTCGCGGGAGCGGGAGTACGGTCGTGCCGAGGTCACAATCCGCGAAGCGACCGGTCTGTTCGCCGGCTTCGAGCCACACAGCTGCATCACCGTATGGGCGAGTCACGGCGACAGGATCGACGCGCCGCCGCCGCACTTCCGCGTGACGGCCTCCAGCGCGAACGCCCCGGTGGCGGCGATGCAGCACGAGTCCCAGCCCGTCTACGGCGTGCTGTTCCATCCGGAAGTGGCCCACACGCCGCGCGGCAGTGAGATCCTCCATAACTTCCTGTTCGAAATCTGTGGCTGCACGCCCGATTGGACGCCGGGCCACTTCATCGAGCAGGAGGTGCGGCGCATCCGCGAGCTCGTGGGCCCCGCCCAGCGAGCGATCTGCGGGCTTTCCGGCGGCGTGGATTCGGCGGTGGCGGCGGCGCTGGTACACCGGGCCATGGGCGACCGCCTCACGTGCATCTTTGTGGACCACGGCTTGTTGCGGCTGAACGAGCGGGAGCAGGTCGAGCGGACGTTCCGGGCGCACCTCGGCCTCGACCTGCGCGTGGTCGAGGCGGGGGCGCGCTTCCTCGGGGAGCTGCGCGGCGTCGAGGACCCCGAGGAGAAGCGGCGCCGCATCGGTCACACGTTCATCGATGTCTTCGAGGACGCTGCGCGGCACGTGCCGGGCGACGTCGGGTTCCTGGTGCAGGGGACGCTCTATCCCGACGTGATCGAGTCCGCGTCCCCGCGCGGCGGGCCGTCGGTGACCATCAAGACGCACCACAACGTGGGCGGGCTGCGGCCCGACCTCCCCTGGAAGCTCATCGAGCCGCTACGCGAGCTGTTCAAGGACGAGGTACGGCAGGTCGGGCGCGAGCTCGGGCTCCCCGAGGAGATCGTGGGCCGGCATCCGTTCCCGGGGCCGGGGCTCGCGATCCGTGTGCTCGGACTGGTGACGGAGGAGCGGCTCGACCTGCTGCGGCGGGTGGACGCGACGTACGTCGAGGAGATCCGCGCCGCGGGGCTGTACGACCAGATCTGGCAGGCGTTTGCGGTGCTATTGCCGATCAGGTCGGTGGGGGTGATGGGAGACGGGCGCACCTACGATCACGTGGTGGCGCTGCGGGCGGTCACGAGCCGGGACGGCATGACGGCGGATTGGTACGCTTTCCCTCCGGACGTGCTGGCCAAGATGAGCAGTCGGATCATCAACGAGGTGCGCGGCGTGAATCGGGTGGTGTATGATGTAAGCTCGAAGCCGCCCGCTACGATCGAATGGGAATAGGCGTTGCCGGTTGCCGGATCAGGCGTTGCCGGATACTGCGTTTACGAAATGCTTCGCGCCAGCGCCGTGACCAGTCGTGCGCAGTGCGTGCGAACTTCGCGAAGCTCGGTCAGTCTGGTTCCTGACACATAGCCCAGTGCGTCCGCGAGCTCTAGGACCCCCTGCAACTCATCAAGCGACCCCTTCGCGATCTCGAGGTAACGCCGGAACTGGCGTGAGCTGGATTGAGTCGCCCCCTCGGCAATGTTGAGGGAGACGCTGTAGGCGGCGCGGCGCCACTGCACACCGAGTACAAACAACTCGTTGCGCGGAAGCGTTGAGACGGCATCGCGCGATAGGACCGCGAGTCGTTTCGCTTCTTGCCATGCGACAAGTTTCCTGAAGTCGCCCACGGAACGAATCTGGGCGGGATCGCTACCGAATTGGCGCCCTTTACCCGCAGCCGCACTACATTTCGCCGCGCAACATCTGTCAACGCCTTAACCGGGAACGCCTACCCGGCAACGCCTCTAGATGTTCTTGTCCTCCAGCAGCTTCAAGAATTCCTGCGCCGAGCTCAGCTTCGCGAGCGTCCCCGGCACATCCGGCTCTTTCGCGAATTGGGCAATCTTGCCCAGCACCGGCAGATACTGATTGGACACTTCGAGCGGGGGCGCGACGATCAGGAAGAAGTAGTGCACCGGCTTGCCGTCGATGGCGTTGAAGTCGAGCCCCTGCGGCTTCCGGCCGAATGCCACGCGCAGCCGGTTAACGGCGAGGGCGCGGCAGTGCGGGATGGCGATGTTCTGGCCGATCCCCGTCGAGCCGAGCGTCTCGCGCCGCTTGAGCATCTTGACGAGCGTCTGCTCCGCCTTGTCGTCGAGCTTGAGTAACCCGACGAGCTCCTTCAGCACGTCGTCCTTCGTGCCGCTCTCGAGGTCCAGGTTGATGGCCTCTTCCGAAAAGAACTCCCGTAGACGCACTGTCGCTCCGTCCAGGTGGCAAAGGGCGGCCTAACCTAATGAGTGGTTGCCTCATATGCAACGCGTCATTACGTTGTCAGCCATGCACTTCCCGTACCCTGTGGCGCACGAGATTCCGCTCTTCCTGGCCCCGATGTCGGGAGTCTCGGAATCGCCGTTCCGGCTGTTGTGCCGTCGGTTCGGGGCGGACGTCGTCGTGTCCGAGTTCATCTCCGCGGTGGGTGTGGCGCGCGGCATTGAGCACCTCTTGGAAGACATGCGCTTCGAGGACGCGGAGCGACCGATCGGGATCCAGCTCTATGGCGCGGACGCCACGGTCATGGCGCGCGCCGCCGCGATGGTGACCGAGGTTTGCGAGCCCGACTTCATCGACATCAACTTCGGGTGTCCCGTCAAGAAAGTGGTGAAGAACAACGGCGGGTCGGGATGCCTCAAAGATCTCGGCCTCGTGCAGGCAATCATTCGGGCGGTGCGCAACGCGACGCAGCTACCCGTCACGGTCAAGATTCGCAGCGGCTGGGACGAGGCGCAGCGCGATCCGGTCGGCATCGCGCTGCGCTGTCGCGAGGCGGGTGCCCAGGCGCTCACCCTGCATGCCCGCACGCGCACGCAGATGTTCTCCGGGCAGGCCAATTGGGATGAGATCGCCCGCGTGGTCGAGGCGCTCGACGTTCCCGTCATCGGTAACGGCGACGTCAGCACCCCGGAGGACATTCTCGCCATGCGCCGGCACACCGGCTGCGCCGGCGTCATGGTCGCGCGTGGTGCGTTCGGGAACCCGTGGCTCTTCGCCCAGGGGCGAGATCTGCTGGAGGGGCATCCCAAGCGGGCGGCCCCGACTCCTGAGGAGCGCTTCGCAACCGCGCTCGAGCACGCACGACTCGCCCTGCGGCTGCAGGGCGACACGCGCAAGACGGCGCTCGAGTTCCGCAAGCACTTCGGCTGGTACACGAAGGGCGTGCCGGGCGCCGCCGCGTTGCGCGAGCGTCTCTTCCAGATCGACTCGATGCATCAGGCCGAAGCGATCTTCACCGCCTATCTAGAAGCGACGGCGGTAGAGCGGGCGGCGTGAAGCTGGACGAGCTGGGGCAGCTGTTCGAGCGCCTCCCCTTCGCGACGATCGATCACCTCCGGCCCTTCACGCAGGGGCATCAGGAGGTGATTCTGTGTCAGGGAAAGACGACCGAGCAGGTGGTTGGGATCGCCGAGCGGCTCGCGGCGGCGAGCGGCGAATTCCTCGCCACCCGGGCGGAGCCGGCGCACCGGCAGGCGCTCGTCGCGCGATTTGCAGGCGCGGAGGTGAACGAGCTCGGCAGGACGGTCTACCTCGCGCCCGAGCCCGCGCCTGAGCCGACGGGGCGGGGGGTCATCCTCGTGGTGACGGCGGGGACGAGCGATCTTCCTGTGGCCGAAGAGGCCGCAGTGACCGCGCGCGCCTTCCGCAACCGGGTGGAGCGGCTGAACGACGTCGGCGTGGCCGGGATCCACCGCATTCTCACCCAGACCGATGCACTGCGCCGCGCGGCGGTCATCATCGTGGTGGCGGGAATGGAAGGAGCGCTGCCGAGCGTCGTCGGCGGGCTGGTCCCGGTCCCCGTGATCGCGGTGCCGACTAGCGTCGGCTACGGCGCCTCGTTCGGCGGGGTGGCGGCGCTGCTCGGCATGCTGAACTCCTGCGCCTCGGGTGTCACCGTGGTCAACATCGACAACGGGTTCGGCGCCGCCGCCGCCGCGAGCCGCATCAACCACGCATGAGACGGGCGGGTGCGTGGGCCGGGCGCGGACTCGCCGTGCTCGGCCTCGTCGCCGTCGTCTGGTCCGTGTGGCAAGCGAATCTGTGGGCGCTGCTCGCCGCCGCGGGCGGCTTCCTCGCCGCTACGGGGCTCGCGTTGGCTCCGCTGGTGCGCGTGTGGCTGGCCGAGCGCCCCGCCACCCGCCCGTCGGACTTCGCGCACACGATCGACCTGTTGCGCCGGGCGCACGGCGCCCTGGTGGGATGGGTGGTGGGGCTGGAGGAGGGCGATGTGGAAGTGACGGTGCGAGACGACGTGAGCCGCGACACACGGCGCCGGGGCGCGGCGATCGTGCAGCTGGCGTCGGTGGACGGGCGGGCGCACGTGGCGCGCGAGCCGGAGGGCACCTACGTCGCGGTCGGGGATTTCCCATTCGGCGCCGGAGTGCTGCTCGCCCAGCCGGACGCCCCGCCCCACAACACCGCCGCCGCGGCCGAGGAGCTGCGTCGGCTGGTGGCGAGCCTGCGCCTCGCGCAGCTGCACGAGCCGGCCGAGCAGGTGGGGCAGCTCGTGGCCAAGCAGCTCGCGGCGATCGCCAGCGGCGCCAAGACGCTCGACGGGATCGCGAAGGCGGGCGTCGAGCTCGCGCAGCAGTTCTCGCAGCGCGGCGCGGCGATCGTGCTCCACGGCGCCGGCCCCGCGGCCGGCACGGCCCGCGTGGTCGCGGTCTCGACCGCCGGTGACGGTCGCCTCGCTGGCCTCGTGCTCCCCAGCGACGCACCCGTGATGCGCGCCCTGCAGTCGGCCGTGCCCGTGGTGACGCGCGGCGCAGAGGACATCTTCGGCAGTGCACTCCCCGACCGCCGGCGCCAGGACCGGGCGGGAACGGCGTACCCCGTGTTCGACGGCCATTTTGTGGTTGGGGCGTTGGTGCTGACGGGACCCCAGCTCCCGCCCGGGACGCCGGTGGCCGAGCAGATCCAGCGGCTCGTCGCGGAGCTCGGCTCGCGGCTGGCCGCGGCGCGGGCGGTGCACGAAGCGGAGCAGCGGGCGGTGAGCGATCCGCTCACGGGCCTCAACAACCTGCGCGAGTTCGAGCGCCGGCTCGCCCTGCACGGCGGGCCCAACGCACCCCTTGCCACCCTGATCTACGCGGACCTGGATCACTTCAAGGCGCTGAACGACAGCCTCGGGCACGCCGCCGGCGACTCCGCGCTGCGACACGTAGCGGCCATTCTGCAGGCGGCGATCCGCGACAAGGATCTGGTGGCGCGCATCGGCGGTGAGGAGTTCGCGGTGTGGATGCCGCACACGCCGCTGGAGTCCGGCCTCGAAGTGGCCGAGCGCATCCGTCGCTCCGTGGAGGGGACAGTGTGGCGCTGGGACGGCCAGCCGTACGCCCTAGCGCTATCGTGCGGCGTCGCCGGCTACCCGGACAGTGTGCGCGACATCACCAACCTGCGCAGCGCGGCCGACGCCGCGCTGTACCGCGCCAAGCAAGGCGGGCGGAATCGAGTTGAAAAAGCGGTCGCCGCCGGCTAGGTTCCCGTTCGATGGACGTTGGGGGCGACAGGCTTCGACGGGTTTGGCGAGGATATGGCTGCGTGCCCAGGTTGTCAGTCACCTGGTAAAACCACTGGCAAATTTCATAACTGCCAATTCAAACCTGGCACTGGCTGCGTAAGCTTCGGCTTCACGCACCTGCGTGAGTGGCAGCCCGCCTGAGGCGGCGCTCACGTATCGCAAATTCGGGCTGGCGTGACCTGGGGCCCGAACGGGTCGCGTAAGAGTTGCCAAGGGCTCGTCGCTGCCGTGGCCGGCGAGGCGCCGCGATAGCGAGACTCAAAGAGCCTCGCCTACGCACGTAGTGGCTGTATCGGAGTCATTCTCGGACCGGGGTTCGATTCCCCGCGCCTCCATAAAGGACGGGCAACTGCCGGGGGAGAGGGAAGGGGAAGGGCCCCACCTTTCCCCCCGTTGCGTTGCCGCCACACGCCTCGCCCGTTTCACTACTACAAACATAGTTGACAAGTCGCGGGGGGAAGCTCCGTTATCTACTATAACAATAGTAGGTAGGAGAGCGCGTGCACATCACCTTCACTGACCGCGAGCTCGACGTGATGAGCGTGCTCTGGAACCTAGGCTCGGCCACCGTGGCGGAGGTCCGGGAGCGGCTCCCCGACGACCTCGCGTATACCACCGTGCTTACGGTGCTGCGAACCCTCGAGCAAAAGGGACACGTGGCGCATACCGGGGAGGGGCGGGCGCACCGCTACCGGCCCTTGGTCAAGCGCGCGGCCGCCGGTCGCAGCGCGCTGCGCCGCCTCTTGGACAAGGTGTTCGACGGCTCGCCCGAGCTGCTCTTGACCCAGCTCGTTTCCGACAAGCATCTCAGTGACGAGGAGCTGCGCCGCCTGCGCAAGCTGCTGGCCGATCGGCTCCGGGAGAAGCAGCCATGATCGCCGCCTGGATGCTGTACTGCATCGGTATCGGTTTGGCCCTCACCCTCGCCGCGTATGCGGCGGAACGCGCGCTCTACCTCGCCGGCCGGCCGACCCGTTGGGCGTGGAGCGGTGCGTTGATCGGCACGCTTTTCCTGCCGATCGCCGCGACCGTACGACCGCAGGCCTTCAGGGTCATCCCCGTGCCCCTCGCCGAGCCCACGCGCGCCCCGGCGGCGGCAGCCGCAGCGGCGCTGCCCCAAGGAACGGCTCCCTCTACACCCGTCTCTGGACGCGCGCTCAGGTTGAGCGACTTCGACGGCGTCCTGAGGTGGGGATGGGGCCTATCATCCGTCGCCGCGCTGCTCGTGCTCGCGGCGGCGGCCGCCCGGTTGGTCGCGCTGCGGCGCCGTTGGCGGACCGCGCTCGTGGATGGACGCTCCGTGCTCCTCGCCGACGACGTCGGGCCCGCGGTCGCGGGGCTCTGGCCGCCTCGGGTCGTCATCCCCGCCTGGGCGCTGAACCTCACACAGACACAGCGGCGGCTCATGCTAGCGCACGAGGACGAGCACGTCCGGGCGCGGGATCCCTGGCTGCTGGCCGCCGGGACTGCCGCCTTGGTGCTGGCTCCATGGAATCTCGCGCTCTGGTGGCTGTCGCAGCGGCTTCGCCTGGCGGTCGAGATGGACTGCGACGCCCGCGTGCTCGCGCGCGAAGGTGACGCGCCGGCGTACGGTGAGTTGTTACTGCGTGTTGGACAGCGCCCCGCCCGCCTGCCGCTCGGCGCGCCCGCGCTGAGCGAGCCGGCCTCGTTTCTCGGGCGGCGGATCCGCCGCATGGTGACGGCCTTGCCACGCTGGCGCTGGGCGGGTGCGACCGCAGCCAGCATGCTCGCGGCCGCTGCCATCCTCGCCGCGTGCGAGGCCCCGCGGCCAGTCGGGCCGACAGCCGAGAGTGAACAGTCAGCCGTCATGGAACTGGAACGGGGCGCGACGCAGCACCGGGCACCAACGACTCCTCCGTACTGGCCTGCGTACTGGCCTGGGAATTTGCGACGCCTAGCGCACCAGTACTACCCGGAGGTGTTCGCGCGCCCGCTCCCGGGCGCGGCCATCGCGTTCGTATTCGATGCCCAGGACAGTGTGATTGGCCACGCCACGGGCGTTCGGGAGGCGGGCGATGGCGACTGCCTCGCCGTGGTAGACCGACTGGTGCCGGCGTTCCACACCAGCCGCTGGTCCTTGGGCGGCTGCGCAGACTTTGCGAACAGAGACTCGATGGTGGACGAGCGGCCCGTGTTCCTGTCGGGGCCACCGCTCGAGTACCCCGACTTGCTCCGCCTGGCAGGGATTCAAGGGCGTGTGACGGTGCGCGCCATCATCGACACGACCGGGCGCGCTGAGCCAGCGTCGGTGCAGGTAGTCCAGAGCCCCCACCGCGGGTTCGATCAGGCCGACAGGAACGCCGTCCTGCAAGCGCGCATCCGCGGAGGACGATTTCGCGGACGGCCCGTTCGTGTGTTGATCACGTTTCCCGTGAACTTTCGGATAGGCAGGTGACAGACGCGGAGCGCCCTGAGAAGGAGAAGAAAGAATGAAAAAACCCCCACTACTTAAAGAAGGCGGCGCGCCTGTCAGCCTGAGCGCCGCAGGCGCGAAGGATCTGCTTTTCCCGTATATTGGGCGCCGTTGCGGCCGTCCGGGAAGGCGAACCTTTCGTGCGGGAGGGCGTGATGGGCGCGGTCCTCGACCTCGTGCGGGTGTTGTTCGAGCCGGCGGCGGTGTTCGAGCGAGTGCGGGACAAGCCGCGCTTCCTCGCGCCGTTCGTCGCCCTCGCGATCATCATCGTGCTGGTCAGCGTGATGCAGCTGCCTTATACCAAGGCTGCGCTGAGCGCGCAGTTCTCGCAGAT
The DNA here is from genome assembly GCA_003220935.1 of Gemmatimonadota bacterium. Lineage (GTDB taxonomy): Bacteria > Gemmatimonadota > Gemmatimonadetes > Gemmatimonadales > GWC2-71-9 > 20CM-4-69-16. Next base: position 9,698 of record QHTT01000070.1, on the reverse strand, counting down.
GCCGAACATGCCACCCGAGGCGGCGCAGCGCGCGCTGAGCTTCGCCTCGATCGGCATCATCGCCGCCCCCATCGTGTACGCGCTGATCCTGTCGGTTAACGCCTTGATGCTCTGGGTGCTCGTGTCGGTCGTCGGGGGAGAGGCGAAGTTCGCCACGCTGTTGAGCGTCACGACCTACGCCTCGATATCGTACATCCTGCTAACGGTCGTCGGCCTCGTCGTGCTCACCGTGCGTGGCAGCGAGTCGATCGGCGGGGTGGAGGATCTTCAGCCAGCGCTCGGCCTGGATCTGCTCGCTCCCGGTGCCAAGGGCCTCACGCTCGCTCTGCTCCGCGGCATCAATCCATTCTCGCTGTACGGGGTCTTTCTGACCGCGACGGGCATCGCCGTGACGCACAGGACGTCGAAGGGCGGAGCGTACACCGCGGCCATCGTGCAGCTGTTGGTCACGCTGCTCGTGACCGGAGTGCTTTCGGGCATGCGGGGCGGGCGTTAGACCGTCGCCTTGGTAGGCGGCGCGCCTGTCATCCTGAGCGCCGCAGGCGCGAAGGATCTGCTGTTCAGCGCCCCGCTAGAGTCGCATTGCGGCACCGAACCGGTACTGCACGCCCGTGAACACGCCGGCCGGGCCCGTTCCCGCGGTTCCTGCCGCACCGGCCATAAGCCCCACTCCGCCGAGCCGCACCGTCGCCTCGAGTCCGAGCTGCGCGAGCAGGTCTCGTGCGTAACCTTGGCGCCCTTCGACGAAGATCGCAGTCCCTCCTTGCGGGACCGCGCGGAGCGTGACTGCCCCACCCGGCGTCCGGACGAGGTCCACTCCGACCCCGCCCAGCATGGTGATCAGACCCGTGCTGTAGGCCGGGAAGTCCAGAAAATCGATGCCCAGGCTGAGACGCAGTCCCTGCACCCGGCGCCCGACCGCGAGCTGCTGGTAAGCGATGGTGTAGCCGCGGAAGTCCGGTTCCCGTCGCGGCTCGACCGGGCGCCGAGCGTGACGGCCGTGAAGTGCCCATAGGTGCTGAACGTGCGGTGCAGCTCGAGCGCCGTTCGCACCGTCCCGGAGCCGAGGGCGACCCCAAGGCCCGCCGAGGCACGGGGGTAGATGCCCGACGCAATGTCCCGGTATTGGGGCGAGAAGTAGTCTGAGGTCGAGATGCCCTCGAGCCCCACAGACAGGGGAACGTAAACCGATGCGCCGGACCCGTCGACGTGCAGGACGGCCTCGAAGGCAGCCCCGAGCGCCTGCGAGCGGCCGCCACCATCATCATCGTCCCGGAACTCGAGTCGGAGCCCCACCGCAGTTCCTCGGCCGGTCGGCTTGAGGTGCCGAACGAAGAGGACCGGACCGTTCAAGCCTGAGGTGCTTCCGAAGTAGAGCCCGGCTCCGCCTTCGGCGATGTGCTGAGCGACGACGTCGCGGGGGGTGAGCGCAGTGGACAGCGTGACGATAAGACACGCGAGGGCGAACCGTCCGTTCATGGCGCACGGCTCCGGCGAGGGTCGCCCGGCTGGAAGGGCAAGATTCGTACCCGCTAGACGGTCGCCTTCGTCCGGTTGATCACGCCCTGCTCCTCGAGCGCGGCCTGGGCCGCCGCGAGCCGGGCGATGGGCAGGCGGAACGGCGAGCACGACACGTAGTTCATGCCCGCGTGGTGGCAGAACTTCACCGAGCGCGGCTCGCCGCCGTGCTCGCCGCAGATGCCGATCTTCAGGTCGCTCCGCGTGCCTCGCCCTAGCCGCACCGCGATCTCGATGAGCTTGCCGACCCCTTCCTGGTCGAGCACCTGGAAGGGATCGTCGTGCAGAATGCCGTGCTCCACGTAGAACGGTAGAAACCGGCCGGCGTCGTCGCGCGACAGGCCGAAGGTAGTCTGGGTCAAGTCGTTGGTGCCGAACGAGAAGAAGTCCGCTTCCTTGGCGATCTCGTCGGCGGTGAGCGCGGCGCGCGGTAGCTCGATCATAGTGCCCACGAGGTAGGGCACGGCGCGCCCCTCGGCCGAGAACACCTCCTGGGCCACCCGCCGCACGATCTCCGCCTGGCGCTTGAGCTCCTCCACGTGCGCCACCAGCGGGATCATCACCTCAACCACCACCTTCTTGCCGCGCGCCACCACGCGGCACGCGGCCTCGAAGATGGCACGGGCTTGCATCTCGGTGATCTCCGGGTAGGTGATCCCGAGCCGGCAGCCGCGGTGACCCAGCATCGGGTTCGCCTCGACCAGCGAATCCACCAGCCGCTCGAGCGCCGCCGCCGAGAGCCCCATCACCTTCGCGAGCCCGGCGACTTCCTCGCGGCCGTGCGGCAGGAACTCGTGGAGCGGCGGGTCGAGCAGCCGGATCGTGACGGGGTGGCCCGCCATCGCCTCGAAGATCCCCTCGAAGTCGGCGCGCTGCATCGGGAGCAGCTTCGCGAGCGCGCGCCGCCGCCCCGGCTCGTCCGGCGCGACGATCATTTCGCGCATCGCCGTGATGCGGTCGCCCTCGAAGAACATGTGTTCGGTGCGGCACAGCCCGATTCCCTCGGCGCCGAACTCGCGCGCGCGGATGGCGTCGTGCGGCGTGTCCGCGTTGGCCCGTACCCGCAGGCGGCGACGTTCGTCCGCCCAGCTCATCAGCTTCGCGTAGTGCGCGCCGATCTTGGGCTCGACCAGCTTCGCCGCGCCCAGGATCACCCGGCCGGTCGTCCCGTCGACGGTGATGAGTTGCCCCTTTTTCACCACGCGGCCGTTCGCCCGGAACCGGCCGCCGTGGGGATCGACCTCGATGTCCGTCGCACCGACGACGCACGTCTTGCCCATGCCCCGCGCCACCACTGCCGCGTGACTGGTCATGCCGCCGCGCGCCGTGAGCACCGCCTGCGCCGCCACGATTCCGTGGAAGTCCTCCGGCGATGTCTCGGGGCGGATCAGGATGACCTTGCGGCCCTGCTTCGCCAACGCTTCGGCCTCGTCGGCGTCGAACACCGCGTCGCCGATCGCGGCGCCGGGCGATGCCGGCAGGCCCTTCGCCACCACGGTCACCGCCGCGTCCGGGTCCACCATGGGGTGGAACAGCTGATCCAAGTCCTGGGGCGGGACGCGCTGCACCGCTTCGTCCGGCGTGATCAGTCGCTCGTCCACCAGCTCGACGGAGATCCGCACGGCGGCAAGACCGGTCCGCTGGGCGCGCCGGGTCTGCAGCATGTATAGCTTGCCGCGCTCGAAGGTGAACTCGATGTCCTGCACGTCCTTGAAGTGTCGCTCCAGCTTGGTCGCGATGCGCTCCAGCTCGCCGTACACCTTGGCGAGCGCGCCGCGCTTCATCTTGGCGATCGGCTCGGGCGTCCGGGCGCCCGACACGACGTCCTCGCCCTGCGCGTTCAGGAGGAAGTCTCCGTTCAGCACGTTTTCGCCGGTGCGGCAGTCACGCGTGAAGGCGCCAGGTCGTCCGGGATGCCATGGACCTTGCGGTAGTCCGCCGCCCGGCGCGTGTTCCAGCTCCTGAAGACCGCTTCGATCGCGCCCCAGAGCTGGGCGGCCGGGTCCTCGGGGAACGGCGCGCCCCGCTTCGCCTGGATGATCGACTTGAACTCCTGCGCCAGCGCTTTCAGGTCATCGGCAGGAAGGTCGATGTCGCGCGTCACCTTGCGGCGCCGCTTGAACTCCTCCAGCACCTCCTCGAACGGCTGCTTGCCCAAATCGAAGACGACATCGCCATACATCTGCACGAAGCGGCGGTAGGAGTCGTAGGCGAAGCGGGGGTTCTTCGATCCGGCGATTAGCCCCTGCACTGTGTCGTCGTTCAGACCGAGGTTGAGAATCGTCTCCATCATCCCGGGCATCGACACGGCGGCGCCCGAGCGCACCGAGACGAGCAGCGGATTGGCGGGGTCGCCGAATCGCTTCTTGGTGGCGTGCTCCAGTTGCTTCAGGTGGCGGCTGACTTCTTCGTGCAGCTGGGGAGGGAAGGTACCCTGCTCGAGGTAGGTGAGGCACAGCTTGGCGGAGATAGTGAACCCGGGCGGGACCGGGAGGCCCAGGTTCGCCATCTCGGCCAGACCCGCCCCTTTGCCGCCCAAGATGTCCCGCATCGCCGCCGAGCCGTCGGCCCGGCCCAAGCCGAAGAAATAGACCCAGCGCTCGAGCGACGGCACGGTGGCATCAGACCGGGATCGTGAGGAGCGGCGCGGCATTCCGCGCCCCTGCCAGATCGTCCTCGGGGATCTCCGTGGGGTAGTCGCCCGAGAAACAGGCGTGACAGAACTCGCCGGGATCGCCCGCGCCGGCCGCGGCGCGCAGCATCCCGTCCAGGGAGAGGTAACCCAGCGTGTCCACACCCAAATGTTCGCGGATCTGCTCGACGTCGTGGCTGGACGCGATCAGCTCGCTTTTCGTCGGCGTGTCGATGCCGTAATAGCACGGCCCCGTAATGGGCGGCGAGGCCACGCGAAAGTGCACCTCTGCGGCGCCGGCATGCCGGATCAGCTGGACCAGGGCCTTGCTCGTGGTGCCGCGCACGATCGAGTCATCCACGACCACCACCTTCTTCCCCTCGAGCACCTCCCGCACCGGATTGAATTTGATCTTCACCTTGGCCATCCGCCCCGCCTGGGCTGGGTGGATGAAGGTGCGGCCGACATAGTGGTTCCGGATGAGCGCATGCTCGAGCTTGATCCCGGACTCCTCCGAATATCCCAGCGCCATGGCGTTGGACGAATCGGGGACTGAGAACACACAGTCTGCCCCGGGCGCCGGGTGCTCGCGGGCGAGCTCGCGTCCGAGCGCCCGCCGCACGCCGTCGACCGAGCGACGGAAGATCGTGCTATCCGGCCGCGAGAAATACACGAGCTCGAACACGCAACGGCGGTGCGGCTTCGCGGCCAGGGTGGGGAGCGGGTCCAGCTCCTCGCCGTGAATCCGGATGAACGCTCCGGGCTCGAGCTCACGCACCAGGGTCGCCCCCGTGATGTCGAGCGCGCAGGTCTCCGACGCCACGACCCACCCTCGCCCCAGCCGGCCGAGGACGAGGGGCCGGAAGCCGCGGGGGTCGACGATCGCGTACAGCGTGCGCCCGATGGTGATTACGAGCGAGTAGGCGCCCTCGACGCGCTCCAGGGCGTCCAGCAGCTGGTCCTCCGGCTCGCGCGCTTCCGAGCGCGCGATCAGATGGACGAGCACCTCGCTGTCCGACGAGCTTTGGAAGATCGAGCCCTTGGTCACGAGATCCGAGCGGAGCTGCACGGCGTTAGTGAGATTGCCGTTGTGCGCGAGCGCCAGCGGGCCTTCGCGGTAGCGGGCCAGCATCGGCTGTGCGTTCGCCAGCACCGACGTGCCGGCGGTCGAGTAGCGGGTGTGCCCGATCGCCACATCTCCGGGGAGCTCGCTCAGCACCTGCTCGTCGAACACGTCGGAGACGAGGCCCATCCCGCGGTGCGAGCGCGCCGCGCCCTCGCCGTCCACGGCCACGATCCCCGACGACTCCTGGCCGCGGTGCTGCAGGCTGTAGAGACCGAGATAGGCGACGCGGGACGCGTCCGCAATGCCGGTGACACCGATGATGCCGCACATGTTGCGGTCAGTCTCCCATGCGACGAGCTAGGCCCGAGAAATATACCTCCCGCAGCCGGTCCACGGGGTGCTCGACGCGAGCGTCGCGCAGCCGCAGCCGCAGGGCGCCGCCGCGCTCGCCCACCGTGCCGGCGCGGTGCGCGAGCACACCGAGCTCCTGCGCCAGCGCCACGACGGCCGCGGCGCGCGCGGGCTGACAGGTGACGACGGCGCGGCCGTGGGACTCGCTGAACAACAGCTCGAGAGCCGCAAGGCGCAAGCCATAAGTGGTGAGATCAACATCGAGACCGAACCCGGTGTCGTCGTACGGGCCGCTCATCGCCACCTCGGCGAGTGCGACGCCGAGCCCCCCCTGCGAGCAATCGTGAGCAGAGCGAAACAGGGCACGCTCCGCGCCGGCGACCAGGAAGTCGACGAGCCGCCGCTCGGCGGCCAGGTCCACGCGGGGCGGCACGCCGCCCACGAATCCGTGCAACGCCTCCCACAACACGGAGCCGCCGAGCTCGGCCTGGGTCTCCCCTAAGACGAAAACGACGTCGCCGGGCGAGCGCGCGTGGCTCGGTACCGCGCGGTCGGCTCGGGCGAGCAGCCCGACCATCCCGATGACCGGCGTGGGATCGACGGCGCCGCTCGGGCTTTCGTTGTAGAAGGAGACGTTGCCGCCCGTGACCGGCGTCTCGAGCACCCGGCACGCGTCCGCAATCCCCCGGCATGCCTCGCGGAACTGGTACAACACGCTGGGTCGCTCGGGGCTGCCGAAGTTCAGACAGTCGGTGATCCCCAGGGGGCGCCCGCCCGTGCACGCGACGTTGCGGGCGGCCTCGACGACCGCCGCTTTGCCGCCCTCGTACGGATCCAGCGCGACGTAGCGCGAATTGCCGTCCGTCGTGACGGCCAGGCCGAACTCCGCCTCCCGCACGCGGATCACACCGGCGTCACCGCCGGGCGCGATCACCGTGCTCGCCTGGACGGTCGAGTCGTACTGCTCGTACACCCAGCGCTTGGAGGCGATAGCGGGATGGTCGAGTAGTGTGAGCAGGACGTCGGCGGGATGCGGGATGCGAGATGCGGGATGCGGCGTACCGCGCCGGAGCTCCGCAACCGCCGGGTCTTCGCGAGCCTCCAGATGATACACGGGGCAATCGTCGATCAACCGCCGCCCCGGGATCTCTACGACCACCTGTTCTTTCCACGTCGCCCGATACATGCCGTCGTCCGTGACGCGGCCGATCGGCTTGGCGGTAAGCTCCCACTTCGCCGCAATCGCCTGCACATCCGCGACCCGGTCTGCCTTGGCGACGACCAGCATGCGCTCTTGCGACTCGGAGAGCAGGATCTCGTACGGCGTCATCCCCGGCTCGCGCGTGGGTACCCGCGACAGGTCGATTTCGACGCCCACGCCGCCTTTCGCGGCCATCTCGGCCGACGACGACGTGAGGCCCGCCGCGCCCATGTCCTGGATCGCCACGATGTGGCCCGAGGCGATCAGCTCGAGGCTCGCCTCGAGGAGCAGCTTCTCGGTGAAGGGGTCGCCCACCTGGACTTGCGGCCGCCGCCGCTCGCTCGCGTGGGTGAGCTCCTCCGACGCGAACGACGCGCCGTGGATACCGTCGCGCCCGGTGCTGGAGCCGACCACGACGAGCACGTTGCCGACACCGTGCGCCGCGGCTGTGATCAGATCCGCCTCCCGAAGCAGCCCGACGCACATGGCGTTGACGAGCGGGTTCCCGCTGTAGCTCCGCCCGAAATCCACCTCGCCGCCCAGCGTGGGGACGCCGACGCAGTTGCCGTAGTCGCCCACGCCGCGCACCACGCCCGCGAGGAGATAGCGGTTGCGCGCATCCTCCAGAGGGCCGAATCGCAGGCTGTTGAGCAGCGCCACTGGCCGGGCGCCCATCGTGAACACGTCGCGCAGAATGCCGCCCACGCCGGTCGCCGCCCCCTGGTACGGCTCGACGGCGGACGGGTGATTGTGCGACTCGATCTTGAACGCGACCGCCCAGCCGTCGGGCAGCCGCAGCACGCCGGCGTTCTCGCCGGGGCCCTGAACCACCTGCGGGCCGGCGGTCGGGAAGGTCTGGAGGATCGGCCGGGAATGCTTGTAGGAGCAGTGCTCGCTCCACAGCGCGGAGAAGACGCCGAGCTCGGCGAACGTGGGCGCGCGCCCGAGCAGCGCCTCGATCAGGCCGTATTCCTGGTCGGTGAGATTATGGTCGCGAACCAGCTCCGGCGTGATCGGCGGGTCGCCCGGAAATGGGACCGCCCGAGTCACGCGTCGGACGCCTTCGCGCCGGAAACGCCGCGCAGTACCGCGCGGAACACGCGGGCCATCATGGATGGCTCAGGGTGGGCGAGCACGGTTTCTGCCTCGCCCGCATCGAACCAGAGGCCGTGACAATGCGTGCACTGATCGATCTGCACGCCGTGCCACTCGCCACTGATCAGGTCGTAGCCGCACTTGGGGCACTTCATGTAATGGGAGCGGCGCTCGGCGTCGACCGCGGCGCGGTGCGCTGCGTCGCGCTGCTGGCGGAGCAGCTCGGCGTCACGCCTGGCGAAGTACTCGTCCTCGTTCTTGCTCGGCTTGTCGGGCATCGCTCTCAGGGCGCAGAGTCGGGTTTGAGCTTCAGGCTGTCGCGTCCCGGCGTATAGTGCGGCTTCGTCGCCACGGGGGAGGACGACTGGCCGCTGTAACCGTGGCCTGGCCAGCGGAGCACGGCATCTACCACATGCCCGTTCTGGAGCGTGACGACATCCTCGGTGCCGCACGTGTACTCGCACGCGTTACGGAAAAAGAGATACGTCCACTCTCCCTGGCGCCGCACCGCCACTGGCGGGCCCCACAGCGCGTAGATGTCGTTCTCGCCCATCCCCGGCGCGATGGTGCCCGTGTCCGGTGAGTCGTACGGAACATCGCGGGTCGCCGGCGGCTGCTCCGGCAGTTGTCTGGGGCGGCGCGGCGGCTTGGCAGGCGGCTGGGCCGCCGGCTCGGCGCCGCTCGGCGGCGCCGGCTCTGGAGGCAGCGGCGTTGGCGCAGGGACCGCAGGCTGCGGCGTCGCGGTGCGACCCCGGCGTGCCGCGAGCTTTTGCTCGATCTGCTGCTTGATCTTCGCGTACTGCTCGTTGACCTGTTTACACCCTGAGGTGGCGGTCGCCAACAGCGCGCACATCCACAGCGTGCTGCGTCGCATGTCGAGCCTCCATCGCGTGAAAGACACGGGCTCCATCTTGGCCGCCCAAGACCGCTGCGTTGCGGCGCTCCGGGTGCGGCATGATGCCCACCACGTTGCGGCCGGTGCTGCACACGCCGGCGATGTCGTGCATCGAGCCGTTAGGGTTGTCGCGCACGTAGCGCCACACGACGCGGCCGCTCGCCTCGAGCTCCGCCGCCGTGCGCTCGTCGGCGACGTAGCGGCCATCGCCGTGCGCAATCGGGATCTCGAGCACGTCGCCTTGCTGGTACAGGCAGGTGAACGGGGTGTCCGTCGTCTCGACGCGCACCCAAGCGGGCCGCGACAAAAAACGGAGCCGCGCATTCCGCATCAGCCCGCCCGGCAGCAGCCCCGCCTCGCACAGAATCTGCAACCCGTTGCAGATGCCGAGCACCGGGCCGCCGGCGCGCGCGTGCGCGGCTACCGCCGCCATGACCGGTGAGAACCGCGCAATCGCGCCTGAGCGGAGATAGTCGCCATAGCTGAAGCCTCCCGGGAGGATCACGCAGTCGGCCTGCTGCAGATCGGTCTCGCGGTGCCACACATAGTACGCGTCCGATCCGGCTTCCCGGGCGGCCGCCAGCGCGTCGCCATCGCAGTTCGAGCCGGGGAAGACGATCACCGCCACGCGCTTCATCCGGCTGCCTCCACGCCGAGGTCGTAGTCTTCGGTGACCGGGTTGGCGAGCAGCCGGTCGCACATCGCACGCGCCCGGGCGAGAGCTTCCTCGCGGCTCGCCGCCTTCACCTCGAGGACCAGGTGCTTGCCGACGCGCACCTGGGCGACGTCGCCGAAGCCCAGCGCGTGCAGGGCGTGCTCCACCGCCTGGCCCTGGGGGTCGAGTAGGGCGGCGCGTGGCATGACGCGCACCTGCACCCGGTAGTCGCTCACGACGCGCCTCCGTGCGGCGAGATGCCGCGCTGGCGCTGCCCGTACGCGT
>QHTT01000042.1 GCA_003220935.1 Gemmatimonadota bacterium | reverse complement strand
CGTCCAGCTGGCGGTCCCACCCAGAGTAGGTCGGCGCCGAGTCGGCAAACAGGAGGACGACGCACACCGCGAGGAGCATATCCGGATAATTATGCTCACGACCTCAGCAGCCGGGCACCCGCGGGCAGTTAGGAACGTGTCAGAACCGTGGCTGTCGAGCGTCGCTGGTGCTCTCGGCCGTGGTATAGACGATCGCGCGAGTCTGGGATGCCGCACTCCTCACGAGCAGCGGCAACAGCACAAGAGAGCGCGCCATTTAAGCCTCGATTTTCGAGAACCGCCACGCCCCGGCGGCGACGAACACGACCCCGACGGCGAGCAGCACGGCAACGTCGAACGCGACGCCGAAGTGCGCGCTCCCCCTCCCGATCAGCAAGCCGCGCATCCCGTCGACGCCGTAGGTGAGCGGATCGACCCGCGTGAGCGCTGCGAGGACCCGCGGCAGCCCCGGCAGCGGATAGAGCGCGCCGGAGAGAAAGAAGATCGGCATCACGAGGAAGTTCATCACCATCTGGAACCCCTGCATCTCCTTGATGGTCGATCCGATCGCGGTCGCGAGCGCTGCGAACACCACGGCGACGAGCGCGATCAGGAGAAACGCGAGCGGCACGGCGAGGACGCTCACGGGGCGGAATCCGGCGATGAGGGTGACGACGAAAATCAGCGTGCCCTGCAACACCGCGACCGTGGCACCGCCGAGGGTGCGCCCGATCATGATCGCCAGGCGCGGCACCGGCGCGACCAGCGTCTCCTTGAGGAAACCGAACTGACGGTCCCACAGCATGGCGATCCCCGAGAACATGGCGGTGAACAGCACGGCCATGCCGATCACGCCGGGCGCCATGAACTGGAGATAGCTGCCTTCGCCGGCGCGCTGAAACACCGGCCCGAGGCCGAACCCGAGCACACCCAGGTACATGAGCGGGCCGCCGAGCGATGCTACGATCTGGACGCGCGAGCGGAGGTATTTCTTCACTTCCCGCAGCCACAGAACGAAGACGACGGCCATGCGCCTATCTCCTCCACACGCGGGCGACCTGACGCATCTGGTCCGCGGCCGTGGCGCTCTCGTCCCGGATCATCGTGCCGGTGAGCGCCAAAAACGCGGCTTCCAGCGAATCGGTACCGGTTTGCTGCTTGAGCTCCGCCGACGAGCCGGTGGCGACAATGCGCCCGTGGTCGATTACGGCGATGCGGTCGGCCACGCGATCCGCTTCGTCCATGTAGTGGGTGGTGAGGAACACGGTCACGCCCTCGGTGGCCCTGAGGTTGCGCACGTGGGTCCACATCTGATTGCGGCTCTGCGGATCGAGGCCGAGCGTCGGCTCGTCGAGAAACAATACCTTCGGCGTGTGCAGCAGCCCACGGGCGATCTCGAGGCGGCGTTTCATGCCGCCGGAGAACGTCTTCACCAAGTCATCGCGCCGCTCGTACAGTTCGAACATCCGCAGCAGCACTTCACACCGCGCCCGCCGGGCGTGCCGCGCCACGTGGTACAGCACCCCGTGGATGTCCATGTTCTCCCACGCCGTGAGCTCGCTGTCGAGACTCGGATCCTGGAAGACGACGCCGAACCGCTTGCGGACTTCCGTCGGATGCATGGTGACGTCGAGTCCGTCGAGCTCGAGCGAGCCCGTCGTCGGGCGCAACAGGGTGGTGAGCATCTTGATGGTAGTGGTCTTGCCGGCGCCATTCGGCCCCAGGAACGCGAAAATCTCCCCGGGTCGGACGTCGAAGGAGACGTCGTTGACGGCCAGGACGGTGCCGAACGACTTGGCGATATGCTGGACGCGGAGGATCGGGCGATCGCTCACCTACGCCCTCGGCGCCGCCGGTTTGGCGGCGTAGATGAACTCGTAGTAGTCCCGCATGGTCAGGTCTGCGGCTGCCTCCTCGTCGACGATCACGATCGCATCACGATGCAGCTGGATGGCACTGGCCGTCACCATGCTGGTGACCGGTCCCTCGACGGCTTGGGCAATCGCCTTGGCCTTGGCCTTCCCGCTCGCCACCAGGACCAGCTTGCGCGCATCGAGGATGGTCCCAACGCCCATGGTGATCGCATAGACCGGCACACTCTCTCGGCGCTCGAAGAACCGGGCGTTATCGTCGATAGTCTGTTTGGACAGCGTCTTGAGCCGCGTCCGGGAGCTCAGGGAGCTGCCCGGCTCGTTGAATGCGATGTGGCCATCAGAGCCGATGCCCAGGATCTGCAGGTCGATGCCGCCGCACTCCGCGATGCGCTTCTCGTACCATTGGCAGAAGGCGGGGTAGTTGCCGGTCGTGCCCGAGGGAATGTTGATGTTGTGACGCGGGATGTTCACGTGCTGGAAGAAGTGCTCGTGCATGAAGTAGTGGTAGCTCTGGGGGTGATTCACGGGCAGGCCCACGTATTCGTCGAGGTTGAACGTCGTCACCCGAGAGAAGTCGAGCTGCTCCTCCTTGTGCAGCCGCACCAACTCCTGATAGAGGCCGAGTGGCGTGGATCCGGTGGCCATGCCGAGCACGGCATTCGGCTTGGTGTTGAGTACTTCGACGACGACCTGTGCCGCAGACTTGCTCATCTGCTCGTAGTTTCGCTGAATGATGACTTCCATCGAGAGCCTCCAGCGGAGGTGGGCGTGATGCGGCTTCCTTCCACGCTACCATCCCACGTTTCCTTCCAGTATCGCAATCCACAATACTTGATGTTGACCAAGACGGGGAGTGGCGACGTGAGCTTCGTCGCACCGGTCAAGGCGCAGTTCACGCTCTTCAAGGAGGCAAGAAGATGAGCGGCGACAGGCGCAGATTCATTCTCGCGTTTTTCGCGTACCTGATCATCACGTTCGTCGTCGCCACGGCGTGGCACCTCGTCGTGTTCAAAGACCTCTACATGACCGCGGGGATGCGAAGGGAGCCGCTGCTGCACCTGGGCATCCTCTCGATGCTCATCCAGGCTTTCCTGATGGCGTTCCTCTACCCGCGGTTTCGTGGAGCCGGCACGCCGGCGCTTGAAGGGCTCAAATTCGGGGTGCTGATGGGTCTCTTCATGGGAAGCTACGGTGTGCTCGCCGAGGCCGGAAAGTTCGACATCGGGGCGGTTGGGCCGTTCGTCGCGACCGAGGGAGCGTTCTTCCTGCTCCAATTCGCGATCGTGGGAACGGTGATCGGCCTCGTGTATGGGCGCGGGTCTGCCGCGATCACATGAGTGCCCGGGAGGGAGTGCCGATGAAACACAGCAGGAAGGTGACGACGGCGGCAGGCTCCTCGGAGGACACGATGTCCGCAGCATTTGATGGGAAGGTCGCGCTCGTAGCGGGCGCCAGCCGGGGGATCGGCGCGGCGACGGCGCGCGCGTTCGCGGAGGCGGGGGCGGCGGTCGTGCTGGCGGCGCGCGACGAACGCGCCTTGGAAGCCATGGCGCGGGGCATCCGTGCGGCCGGCGGCCGGGCGCTCGCCGTGCCGACCGACGTCGGCGACGCGGCGTCGGTCGAGCACCTCGTCGCTCAGGCGGTCGGCACCTTCGGGCGCCTCGACGCCGCCTTCAACAACGCACGGACGGCCCGCTGCCGGCGCACCTCGCCGAAATCGATCCCGCCGAGTTCGATCGCGGCATTCGCACCAACATTCGCGGCACGTTCCTCGGCATGAAGTATGAGATCCAGGCCATGCTCCGCTCGGGCGGCGGCGCGATCGTCAATATGGCGTCGGTCGCGGGAGTCTCGGCGTTCACTACTCTGGCCGCCTACGTCGCCGGCAAGGCGGGCATCATCGGTCTCACCAAGGTCGCCGCGCTCGACTACGCCGACCGCGGGATTCGGGTGAACGTCGTGGCCCCCGGGCCGATCCTTACAGAGCACCTAGAGCGGGCTGGCGAGGAGGCCCAGCGTGGGGCCGCGTTGTCCGTTCCGATGCGGCGCATCGGCCGCCCCGACGAGGTGGCTGCCGTGGTCCTCTGGCTCTGCTCCGAGAAGTCGTCATTCGTGACTGGGGCCGTGGTGCCGATCGACGGTGGTCAGTCCGCCGGCCTCAAGCCCCCGCGCGTGTACCGGCAGGGGGAGGGCATGAAGGCGAGCGGCTGACGGGAGTCTCGTATTCTGCTCGTCGTGTTCGTCCCCTCGCCGGCCGCGGCCGGCGAACTCGTTCGCCTCCACGGATCCGGACCTCCACTTGGCGCCCCGGATTGCGCGTCCGAATTCGGCGAGCGCGCTGGGGTCCGCATCGGCATCCTGAGAGTCGTCTTCACGACAGGGAGAAGGCGATGGCAGCGGCGCGGGAGGCGCGCCAGAACGGCGCGGCGGCGGAGGCCGGGCCGGACGTCAAGCGCTTCGAGCGCCCGGACCGCAGGCTGGTGTTCGAGCAGGGGAGCCTCGAAGCGATCAAGGTGGGCGGCAGGATGATCGGTAAGGGCAGTTACGGCCCCGGCTGGAAGTGGTCGCGTGCGGCCGGCGGCGGCGGGTTGCCGGCGCACGTCGGCGTCGTCTTGTCGGGCCGCGCCAAGGCGCGCGAGCGCGCAGGCCGCGAGACCGATCTGCTGCCGGGAGACTGCTTCCACCTGACGACCGCCACGGACCTCCGGGTCGTGGGCTATCGCCCCTGCGAGATCCTGTATGTGAGCGGAGTGGAGGGCCTGATGCACAAGTTGCAACGCCAGCAGTAGGCAATCGCCTCAGAGGGCAAGGTGTGAAAGCTTACCTCCTGACGACCGGCACGATCTTCGGGCTCTTCTCCCTCGGGCACATCGTGGAGCTGATCACGCGGTGGCGGTCGCCGGCCTCCGATCCCTGGTTCATGGGTGGCATGGCACTCATTGTCGTACTAAGCGCGGCCCTTAGCATCTGGGGTTTTCGCTTGTGGATGGCGACCCATGGGGGTGCCGCCTGACACGACTTTATGAAAGCGCACAGCCTTCGTCGAGGTGCACTAAGACCGCGACCCCGAGCCAGCTTCATCTCGTCACGCCAGATTCATCTTCCGCAGTAACGCGATGAATCTGGGGTGCGCGTGAAGCGTCGTGAACAAAAACGAACCCTTGACGCTGTAGACGGGGCCTGATCGGTCCTCGTAGGCTCGCTCTAGCCAGTCCATCGCGCTGTCCTGCTCGCCGAGGCCCGTATAGACAAAAGCTATGTGGTAGGGTGAAACGAATCTCTGGCCCGACAGCTCCTCGAGTTGGTGCAGCACGTTCCGGGCTCTCGCGACGTCTCCCACCATCCCGTACGCCTGCCCCAGCTGTGCCAACCACAGCGTGTCGCCAGGGGAGAGGGATACCGCGATCTCCAATTCCGCCACGCCCTGCTTCACGATGCCCTTCTTCAGATAGGCCCACCCGAGCGTCGCGTGCCCGCGAGCGTAGTGCGGGTCGAGCTCGACGGCGTGTGTGGCCGCCTGTAGAGCCTCGTCGTAGCGTCCTGCCCGCAACAGCGCCCTCGCGACGTCCGCCCGGTGGGCCAGCGGGTCCAGCTCTTGCGCTCGTCGCTCCATGGCAAGTGCTTCGTCATTCCGCTCCAGTGCCAAACACATGCGCCCATAGAGGTCGTAGGTATCCGCGCTGTTGGGAGTCAATTCCAGCGCCCGTTTGAACTCCTGCTCGGCGCTCACCCAGTTGAAGTCGCAGACCGCCGTGATGTAGGCGAGCATGCAGTGCGCCTCGCCGAGCCCCAAGTCGAGGGCCAGCGCCTTCGCGCTCGCGTCTCTGGCTCGGGCGTAGGCCTCGCCCGGCCGCAGCGAGCCGGTCTCTGCGAGCTCCGTATAGACCATGGCGAGGGCGGCGTACGCCAAGGCGTAGTTGGGGTCCTTGGCGACTGCCTGCTCGAAGTACTCGATCCCCCTGCGACTCCCTTCCGCGGTGTAGCGCAGGTAACAGTGTCGGCCTTGCAGATACAACTGGTAGGCTTGCAGATCGCTCGTGGGCTCCTGGTGGAGGCGCGACTTCTCATCGGGAGACAATTCCGCCTTGAGCGCGGCCGCGATCTGCAAAGCCACGTCCGTCTGGATCGCGAAGACATCGGTGAGCCGACGGTCGTACGTCTCGGCCCAGAGGTGTCGGTCCGATTCCGCGTCGATGAGCTGCGCCACGATCCGCACCCGATCGCCGGCACGCCGCACGCTGCCCTCGAGCAGCGTCGCGACCTCGAGCCTCGCCCCGATCTCCCTTAAGCTCTGCTCCCGCTGCTTGAAGGCCATCACCGAGGTTCGGGAGATTACCTTGAGGGCACGGATCTTCGACAGATGGGCGATGACGTCTTCCGTGATACCATCCGCGAAGTACTCGTTCTCGGGGTCCGCGCTCAGATTGAGGAACGGCAGAACCGCGACGGACGGCGGGCGCGGGCCGGCCGGGGTGGCGAGCGCCTCGGCGAAGGCGAGGGCCGATGCCCACCGGTCGGCCGGGACTTTCGCGAGTGCTTTCGTCAGCGCTTGCTCGACGCCCACCGGCACCGCGGCCCGCAGCCTTCGGACTGCCGGCACGGGATCGACCAACCGCTTGGCGATCAACACCTGAGCGGTTGCTCCCGTATACGGCGGTTCGCCGGCGAGCATTTCGTACAACACGCAGCCGAGGCTGTACACGTCGGAGCGAGCATCCAAGGCTCGCTCGCTCACCGCTTGCTCCGGACTCATGTAGGCCGGCGTCCCCACCGCGAGCCCCGTCTGCGTGAGTCGCACCCCCGCCGCGGCGCTCACGGCGAGGGCGATCCCGAAATCGGCGACCATCGCCTCGCCTTCATAGAGCAGGATATTTTCCGGCTTGACGTCCCGATGGATGATGTGCTGGGCGTGCGCGTGCCCCAGGGCGGAAGCGATATGTCGGGTGATGGCGAGCGCCTCCTCGATGGGGAGCTGCTTCTCACGTTCGAGCCTGTGGCGCAGCGATTCGCCTGCCACGTACGGCATCACGTAGAACAGAAACCCGTTGGTCTCACCGGAGTCGTACAGCGCCAGGATGTGGGGATGATTCAGCCTGGCGGCGATCTCGACCTCACGCAGAAACCGGTCAGGCCCGAGAGCCGCCGCCAACTCAGGGCGGAGCACCTTGAGCGCCACCTCACGGTGATGCTTGACGTCGTGCGCGAGATAGACGGTCGCCATGCCGCCGCTCCCCAGCTCTCGCTCGATGACATAGCGGCCGGCGAGGGCGGCGGTGAGGCGGTCGCGCTGATCAGTCTGCATGGCTCGAGTTCGAAGATAATCGCGCACCGGCTCCTAGTCTGCTTGACATATCACCGAGCCGACTGTCGTATTGAGGAGTTGGCGGAGTACAGCGGAGTACAGGCGAGGAGACGCCCATGGTGCGGCTGGCGCTGGTCCTGCTACTCGGTCGCAGCCGCGTGCTGCGCGTCTTCTTATCGGCCGCGCTCGGCCTCGTCGCCGGGGCCTGCATCTGGGTCTTCCACAGCGTGCGGGTCGAGGCGATCGGATCGAACGCCGACTCCCTCGCTATTCAGACGCCGGTCAAAGCCCACCTCCGGAACGGCTCCACGGTACTGTACCGGACAGGAGTGCTCCTCGCCCGCGACACGCTCCGGGGGCCAGGAGTGCGGTACGGCTTGAGGCTCAGCGATTCAACCGCTGTCTCCGTCGTGGCGCTCGACAGCGTCGTCGCAATGGAGTCCTTCCGGAGGGCCACGAACGGGGCGCCCACTGCCATCGTGTCCACGCTCGCCACGGCGGCCGGGCTGGTGGCGGCCGCAGTGGCCGCCTTTGTGATCGTGTGCTCAACCTCGGATTGCTTCGGGAACTGTCCGACCGTCTACGCCGACAGCGCTGGCACGTGGGCGCTCCAAGCGGAGGGCTTCTCCTACACGCTCGGCGCGACCTTCGAGACGCGTGACGTCGACCGGCTCGGGATTCGCCCGGACCGGGACGGCCGGATCCGCCTGGAAGTGCGCAACGAGGCGCTCGAAACGGAATACGTCAACCATCTCGAGCTGCTGGAGGTCCGCCACGCCCTGGAGGAGACCGCACTCCCGGACCCAGACGGCGCCGCGCTGGCCGTGCGTGACCTCGTTCCTGCTACCACGATCGCCGACGCCGCGGGCCGTGACCTCCGTCTCCTCCTTGCCCTGCCCGACGGCGCGGCGTTCCGGACCGATGCGCAGACCCTGGCAGGGGCGTCGCCCGCCCATTTGGACGATGCCATCTACCTCGTCGCCCCAGCGCCGGCAAGCGGCGACAGCGTTGCGTTGGTCGTCCGGTTGAGGAACAGTCTGCTCGCGAGCCTGCTGTACTCGGAAGTGATGCTGGGCGATCGTGGCGCCCGATCGCTCGACTGGATCGGCCGTGAGCTGGACAGCGGGGGGGTAACGCTGGCGCGCTGGCAGGAGCAGCGGATGGGCATGCGCATAGCCGTCTGGGACGGCCGCGGCTACCGCGAGATCGCGCGCCTTCGCGACTCGGGGCCGCACGCGTGGAACGACGTGGCGGTCCTCATCCCCGTGGTTCAACGGGACAGCGTTCGCGTTCGGCTGTCCTTTCCGGCGGACAACTGGCGGATCGACCGGGTCGTGTTCGCCATGCGAGCGCGCCGCCCGGTCGTCCGAACGCTCGCCTTCGAGCTGCTCGATGCCCAGGGGCGCGACGACTCCTCTGCGCTCGCGAGTGTGCGACTCGCCGACCAGCGATACCTCCGGACCTCGCCTGGCGAGCGCTTTACCGTCGTCGCCGAAGTGGGGGCCGCAGCAGCGGAGCTGGCGCAGACCTTCCTGATCGCCACCCAGGGCTACTACCAGCCCTGGATCGGCCGCGATGGGCTCAGAGCTGCGCACGATACGGGCGCCGTGGAGTCCCCTGACGCAGACCTCCTGAAGGCGCTCCGGACATGGGGAACGGTGCGGGAGGCTCGCGAGCGCGCGTTCGCAACCCGGCCGAGCCCGGGAAAGTGAGGGGCCGATGAGGCGAAGCTGGGTGTGGGGACCAGTACTCGCGACGCTCGGGTGCAACCTGGGCGGGAGGGTCGACCGATTCGCCCCGGCGAAACGGCCCGAAGGGGTGGCGGTGGCGCTCGCGCTGCGGGGAGGCGGAAGGGCGCAGGGGGAACTCCTCGCTGTGCAGGACACGGCGCTTGTGGTCCTGGCCCGGGACACGGTGACGCTGGTTCCCTACGGCGCCCTCGAGGCCGGGCAATTCTCCCAGGTGGGTGACCTCCGCGAGACGCCGCCGGCGCCGGACTTCGCGAGGCAGCTGCGACTGGTGAGTCGTTTCCCACAGGGTCTCACGCCGGATCTGCTCGCCCGGCTGCTTGCGGCGCATGGACAATCGGCGCTGAAGGTTGTGGCGAGGTAAGGATGGGGCGTTGTGGAGGGGGGATCCAGGGTTAAACGACCTGGACGAAACCCACTGCGCCGTGTTGCTCGCGCAGCGGGGCGAAGGCCAGCGGTCCTGGTACATTCACCGGTCATGCTCACCGTCGGACTGGTCGGTTTCGGCTTCGCCGGCAAGGTCTTCCACGCCCCGGTCATTCGCGCGGTCGATGGTCTCCGCCTCGACGCCATCGTGCAGCGCCACGGGGAGGGCGCGCCCGACCAGCGTTACGCGGACGTCGACTTCGTCACGAGCGTGGATGAGCTGCTCACCCGGTCCGTCGACCTGGTCGTCATCGCCACCCCCAACACTTCGCATCATCCCATCGCGAAGCAATGCCTCTTGGCCGGCCGACACGTCGTGATCGACAAGCCGTTCGCCCCCACGCTCGCGGAAGCCCAAGACCTCGTCGAGCTGGCTACGAAGCAGCAGCGGGTCCTGTCTGTCTATCAGAATCGCCGCTACGTCGGGGACTTCGTCACGCTGCAAAGACTGTTGTCCGAAGGCGCCCTCGGCCGCATCGTGGCCTACGAATCGCATTTCGATCGATTCCGGCCCGAGCTGAAGCCGGGCGCGTGGCGCGAGCGGCCCGAGCCAGGCGCGGGTGTGTGGTTCGACCTGGGGCCCCACCTGCTGGATCAGGCTTTTGTCCTGTTCGGAACCCCGCGCGCCGTCGCGGCCGATATTCGCATCGAGCGCGACGGCGGCGCGGTGGACGATGCATTCGACGTGACCCTGCACTACTCAAACCTGCGGGCGGTATTGCGCGCGTCCATGCTGGCGGCCGCGCCGGGCCCGAGCCTTGCCGTTCACGGCACCGCAGGCTCCTTCATCAAGTACGGAGTCGATGCACAGGAAGCCGCATTGAAGGCGGGCCGCACGCCCGGTGAGCCTGATTGGGATGCGGACCCGCCGGCGTTGTACGGCACGCTCACCACGCCGGAGGGCACGCGACCCGTGCCGACGGTTCCCTCGAGCTACGCGCGCTATTACGAGAATGTGCGCGACGCCATACTCGGAACGGCGCAACTCGCGGTCACGCCAGAGCAGGCGCTGGACGTGATGCGCGGGCTGGAGCTGGCGGTCGCCAGCAGCCAGCAGCGTCGCGTGCTGCCGTGGACGACGTAAGGACTCACGGCGCTCGTTCGTCGAGGAACGGAGTGACCGTCGCCGCGAGCGCCGGGGCATTGAAGATCGTGTAGTGGGTCAAACCCGGCAGAATGGCGAGCCGCGACTTCGGACGACCGGACCCATCCCATCCTCCATCTCGCTGCCCGCCGCCCAGCAGCCCGAACATCTCGACCGCGTGCGCCGGTGGGAAGATGTCGGCATCTCCCGCGACGATGAGGGTCGTCGCCTTGATGCCGCTGATCTCCTTCGAGAAGTCGAAATCCTGTTTCATCGTCTCGCCGATCTTTCCCAGCAGCCGGGGCCAGTCTTCGGGCCGCGGCGCGATGCTCGCGTACAGCTGATACATCGGCGTTTGCTTCATGGCCTCGGCGGCGGCGGCACCCACCTGTCCCTGCTGCGCCAGGATCTCGGGATAGAAGGCATTGCGCCGGAACGGCGTCGAGACCACCACGAGCTTGCGCACCACCTCGGGGTGCCGGATGGCCGTCTGCAGTGCGACTCCGCCGCCCAGGGAATAGCCCATGACGTCGGCGCTTTCCAGTCCTAGGTGCTTGATCAGCGCGGCGATGTCGTCTGCCATCAACGCGACGCTTAAGGGGCGATCGATGTCGGCCGTCCGCCCGTGCCCCTGCAGGTCGACAGCGATGACCTGACGGCCCTTGGCGAGCGCCGGGAGGTTGGGGCCGAACATCTCGATGGCGCCGAGGCCGCCGTGGAGCAAGATGAGCGGTCGGCCCGTGCCGTGGATCTCGTAATACAGCTTGATGCCGTTCACGTCTGCGTAATGGCCCGCGCCATTCGTCTTGCCCCCCCACGCGCCCTGCGCGGTGCGCTTGGCCGGTGCCTGAGCGCGGCACGGGGCGGGGAGGATCGCTATGCCGGCGAGCACCGCAGCGATGGTGCACCGAGAAACGACTGCTCTTGAGAGCGCATGCATGGACGTGTGTCTCCTGTCGCAGTGACGGGTTCGGGAGCCGGAAGCCTGGTTCTAACGATACGACGAACGCGGTCGGCCCAAATCGACGCTGTTGACAGAATCGTCCCCGAGAATTACCTCCTCCTCCCTCGCTCCGGACCCTCCGGTCGGCCCGGGTGCGTGCGGTTCCCGGCTCGAGGAGACCATGAGACGACGTTGCTGCATTATCGCTGCCCTCCTGGCGGTGCTCTGGACGGCTCCGCTCTCAGCGCAACAGCCCATCGGCACGATCCGCGGACGCGTCACCGACGCCGCGACGCAGCAACCGCTTTCAGGGGTCACCGTCTCGGCCAGGGGTCGCGCCGCGCAGACTCAAGCAGACGGGCGCTACTTCATGAACGGGGTGCCCGCGGGGAGCGATTCGCTGCGCGCGCGGATGATCGGGTATGCGCCGGCGGCGCGGGCCGTCACGGTCGGGCGCGGCGACACAACCGTCGTCGACATCGCCCTGACGCCCCAGGCGGTACGCCTGTCGGAGGTCGTCGTGGTCGGTTACGGGGAGCGTCGCGCCGGCGAAATCACCGGTTCCGTGACTCAGGTGAACTCGGCCCAGTTCAACACCGGCACGATCGTAAGCCCACAGCAGCTCATCGAGAACAAAGTCGCAGGGGTCGAGGTCGTGGACAACAACGAACCCGGGGGTGGTCTTTCGATCCGCGTCCGCGGTCAGGCGTCGGTGAATGCGGGCAGCGAGCCGCTCTACGTGGTCGACGGCGTGCCCTTGGGCACGGGTTCCGGCGGAGGACTCAGCGTCGGGCGTGACCCGCTCAATTTCCTGAATCCGAACGACATCGGTAGCATGACTGTCTTGAAGGACGCCTCCGCCGCGGCCCTCTACGGGGCGAACGCGTCCAACGGTGTCGTGCTCATCACTACGAAATCAGGGCAAGGAGGGCCTCGCGTCGAGTACAGCGCGAGCATGTCCGCGGCCCACGTCACGCGATTCTCCGCGATGCTGAACGGCCCGCAGTTCGCAGCGGCCGTGCAGGCACACGCGTCGCAGTTCGACACCCTACTGCGCAACCAAAACACCGACTGGTTCGGGCTCGTGAGCCGCACCGGTTGGGGCCAGGAGCACAACCTGGTGCTCTCCGGCGCCGGCGCGAGCAACAACTACCGCCTGTCGGTGGGATATCTCAACCAGGACGGCATCCTCAAGAGCACCACTGCGGAGCGGATTTCGCTGGGTCTGAACTACAGCCAGCAGCTCTACGACAATCGCTTGAACCTGCACGCCAACCTCAAAGGCACGCGAACCTACGATCGGTTCACACCCAACGGCGTGTTGTACAATGCCGCGCAGATGGGCCCGACCCAGCCGATCCTCGATTCGGCGAGCGCGACCGGCTACTACAATTGGCCCGGAAACTCGTTGACGTCGGCCGACAACCCGGTGGAGGTCCTCAACTTCGCCACGGATCACGGCACGACCTACCGCTCCGTCGGTAACGTCCAGGCCAAGTATGACCTCTCTCGGTTCACGCACGTCGAGGGGCTGTCGGGCACCGTCAACTTGGGCTACGACGTCACCCAGGCCGACCGGGTGACCTTCTACCCGAACAACATCCACTTCGAAACGAAGCAGCCCGATCGGGGCAGTTACAACCGAACCACACCCACCCAGGCGAATTCATCGCTCGACGCGTACTTGGACTACGCCCCACCTGTGGACCTGGGTCCCGGACACGTCGACCTGACGGGCGGTTATTCGTACTCGAAGTCGCACGGCGACTATCCCGGGATTCGCGTCACGCAGTTCACGAGCAACGACCTGGCGGACAACGGGATTCCCTCGGACGGCTTAGCAGCGCCCTACCTGCCTAACGTGCAGGACAGCAGGCTGATCTCCTTCTTCGGGCGAGCCGACTACAACGTCAACGATCGCTATCTCATCTCGGTCAGCATGCGGCGCGACGGGTCCTCACGCTTCGGACCCGACAACCAGTGGGGCAATTTTCCGGCGGTGTCTGTAGGCTGGCGGGCGTCACGGGAGGGGTTCCTCCAGGGCCTCCTGTGGCTCACGGACCTGAAGCTCCGCGCGTCGTATGGCAAGACCGGTAACCAGGCGTTCGGAAACTATCTGCAGCACGTCACGTTCCAGCCGTGCAACGCGCAGGCGGAGGTCCAATTTGGCAACGAGTTCGTGTGCACGGCACGCCCCACCGCCGTGGATCCCAACATCAAGTGGGAGTCCACCGGCACGTGGGACGTCGGCGCGGACTACAGCCTGCACGGCGGGCGTTTCAGCGGGTCGCTCGATTGGTACACGAAGCACACCGATGACCTGATCTTTACAGTGCCGGTCCCTGCAGGCACGAACCTGTCCGACTTCGTCACGACGAATATCGGCAGCATGAAGAACACCGGCTTCGAGTTGAGCTTGAACGCCGAGCTGCTGCGTGGCAGCCCGAGCGGACTCGGCTGGACCGCCAACCTGACGGCCGCTCACAATACCAACGAGCTGCTCAGCATCAATCCAAACGCCGTAGGCGCGCAGCTGATCAACGTCGGGGGAATCGCGGGTGGGGTGGGCAGCACGATCCAGGTGCTCGAGCCGGGCCAGCCGATCAACTCGTTCTTCGTCTGTAAGCAGGTCTATCAGAATGGGAAGCCGGTGCAGGGCAGCTACTACAACCTAGCCGGCGACAACGTCGTCACGGGCTGCAATCTCAATAGCAACACGCGCGCCTTTCATGACCCGGCGCCGAAGTGGATTCTCGGTCTCACGTCATCCTTTGCCTACCGTCGCCTCGAGCTGAGCCTCACTATGAGGGCCTGGCTCGGGAACTACGTGTACAACAACGTGGCCTCGAACGTGGGCGACTATCGGGAGCTCCAGCAGGGGGCGCCGTACAACCTGCATGCGTCGGTCCTCGAGACGGGGTTCACGACGCAGCAACTCCTCTCGGATTACTACGTGGAGCGGGCGTCGTTTCTGCGCCTGGACAATCTGACGGTCGCCTACCAGTTCCCCTATCTCGGCCAACAGCTGCGCCTCTTCGGGAGCGTGCAGAGCGCGTTCACGATCACGGGGTACAACGGTGTGGACCCGACCGCCGGCCTGAACGGCATCGACAACAACATCTATCCCCGTTCGCGTATATTCACGAGCGGGTTGAGCGTCCAGTTCTGAGGCTCGCGACCATGGATCCGATCACTCGAAACGGAGCCGAGCTATGACGACCAGCCAGTGGAAGGCGCTCGGCGCCGCGGCCTTCCTGCTTCTCGGCGCGACGGGCTGCACCGATCCGACGGTGGCGCCGAAGAGTAGCGTCACCGACGCCAACTTCTTCAACGATCCGAACTCCTACCGGGCGTTACTGGCGAAGATCTACGCGGGGCTCGCCCTGACTGGGCAACAGGGACCTGCGGGCCAGCCGGACATCCAGAGCATTGACGAGGGCTTCTCACAGTACCTGCGCCTGTATTGGCAGCTGGAGGAGCTGCCCACCGACGAAGCGGTGATCGCGTGGGGCGATCTCGGGCTGCGCGACCTGAACACGCAGCAGTGGGATGTCGGCAACCCGTTCGTCAAGGCGATGTACTACCGCGTGTTCTACCAGGTGATGATGGCAAACGAGTTCCTGCGCCAGACGACGGGTGCCGTGCTGGCCGCGCGGGGGAACGTCAGCCCGTCGCTCAGAGCTCAGATCCAGCAGTATCGCGCGGAAGCCCGGTTCCTCCGTGCGCTTTCCTATTGGCACGGGCTGAGTTTGTTCGCCAACATCCCGCTCGTCACTGAGGACGACCCGCTCGGCGCCACGCCGCCGCAACAGAGCACGCGCGCCGACCTGTACAACTACGCCGTAGCCGAGCTCAATGCCATCAAGGACTCACTGCCCGCGCCCAGCCCGAGCACCTACGGCCGAGCGACACGTTTGGCGGCCGGGATGCTGCTCGCCAACCTCTATCTGAACGACAGCGTCTACACCGGCACGCCGAACTGGTCGGGCGCGCTGACCGAGGCGCAGACCGTGATTACCTCGAGCGCCGGTCTAGGCTACGGCCTGGACTCGAATTATCGACGCATGTTCATGGCCGACAACAACACGTCTCCCGAGATCCTCTTCGCGATCACTCAGGATGGGACGCACACGCAGAGCTACGGCGGCGTCACGTTCCTGGTTCATGCATCCTGCGGCGGCAGCATGAAGCCAGCCGACTATGGTATCGACGGCTGCTGGTACGGACTTCGCATCAAGCCGCAGGCCGACAGCTTCTACGCCGCGGGTGACAAGAGACCGGCATACCTCTACACAACCGGCCAGACGCTCGCCGTCGCCGACATCGGCACGTTCACCAACGGGTATGCTGCGCCGAAGTTCGTCAACAAGACATCGCTCGGCGCCTCAGGCTCGAATTCCGGCTTCGTGGACACGGACTTTCCAGTGTTCCGGGTGGGCGAGGCCTACCTGATTTACGCCGAGGCGCAGCTGCGCGGCGGTGGCGGCACCCGGGCGCAGGCGCTTGCCTACGTGAACGCGCTGCGCGAGCGTGCGTACGGCGGCACCAGCGGGGACATCACAGATCCGGAGCTCACACTGGCCTACATCCTGGCCGAGCGGGGGCGCGAGCTCTTGTGGGAGGCGCACCGCCGGACCGACCTCATCCGGTTCGGCCTGTTCACTGCTGGCACGTATAAGTGGGCGTGGAAGGGTGGCGTGGTAGACGGGACTGCGACTGACGCGAAGTTCAATCTGTACCCGCTCCCGGCGAACGAGCTGATCGCCAACCCAAACCTGAAGCAGAATCCGGGCTACGCCCCGTAGCCGGGATTCTCTGTCTGAGGGCGCGGGGCCCACTCGCTTCCTGCGACCCGCCGCTCTCGCGCTCGCCGCCGCGGCTTGCTCCGGTACGACGGCCTCCACGTACGTCACGGCCCCGCCTCCCGCGGATCGCCCGGTGCTCAGTCCGACCTATCGCCCCAGCGGTCACATGGCGGCGGGCGACGTGTTCGTCCACCTCTTCGAGTGGAAGTGGACGGACATCGCGAACGAGTGCGAAACCGTTCTCGGGCCCGCGGGATTCAACGCGGTGCAGGTCTCGCCGCCGCAGGAGCACAGCGTCCAGGCTCCTAACTATCCTTGGAGCGAGCGCTACCAGCCGGTGAGCTACAGCATCGCGCGCAGTCGCTCGGGAACCGGCACCGAGTTCGTGGACATGGTGCAGCGCTGCCAGGCGGTGGGCGTGGGCATCTACGTGGATGCCGTCATCAACCACATGACCAACTACCCGAGCCCGGGCACGGGCTCGAACGGCACGTCCTATACGAAGTACAACTACCCGGGACTGTATACGCCGAGCGATTTCCACGCGCCGTGCACCGTGAACGACTACTCCAACGCCGCCAACGTGCAGGACTGCGAGTTGTTCTCGCTGCCCGACCTCAATACCGGCCTGCCGTCGGTGCGGCAGAAGATCGCCGGCTACCTGATCATGCTCGCGCGCCTCGGCGTTGCGGGCTTCCGCATCGACGCGGCCAAGCACATCCAGCAGGTGGAGCTGGACGGCATTCTCGCGATCGTGGATTCCACGCTGAGGGCGGAGGGGCGCCCGGTTCCCTATTACTTCCTTGAGGTGATCGGCGGCGGGGCGGGGGAAGCGCTGTCGCCGCATGACTACTTCGGCGCAGCGTACGCTTCCGGCGGCGCGGCGGACATCACCGAGTTCACCTTCGTCGGTGTCGGCGACAAGTTCCGCGGGATCGGGGGCCAGCACATCTCACAACTCAATCCGAACGGGCCGCCCGGCAGCCAGTTTTCGCCCGCCGCCTGGGGGCTCATACCCTCCGACAAGGCCGTAGTGTTTCTCCAGAACCACGACACGCAGCACGACTGCGGCATCGGCTATCGCGACGGCAACGTGTTCCGCCTCGCGAACGTGTGGATGCTGGCACAGCCCTACGGCTATCCCTCGATTCTCTCGAGCTACGCGTTCGACTGTCCCGGTGGGAACATGATGGGACCACCGTCCGACGCCGGGGGCAATACGAACGATGTGACGTGCGCGTCGAGCCTCGAGACGGCGACGATCGGCCAATGGGTGTGCGAGCACCGCGACCCGTACATCCGGAACATGGTGCGTTTCCGTCACGTCGTCGCGGGCACCGACATCAATCACTGGTGGGAGGATGGGGTCAACGCCATCGCGTTCTCGCGCGGCGATAAGGGCTTCGTCGCCATCAACCGGGACGGTGGCGGCGTTGACACCACGATTGCGACGGGCATGCTACCCGGCACCTACTGCGACATCCTCACCGGCGGCCTTACCGGC
>QHTT01000040.1 GCA_003220935.1 Gemmatimonadota bacterium | reverse complement strand
CGTGCTCGGCCTGAGGATCGAAGCGCACCGACCCACGACCGTCGCCCGGCAGGTGGTGCGCTCCGATCGTCTCCTCCCCTTGCGCATGCAGGTAAGCCGCCTTCACTCGCCCCTTCAAGTCGCGCACGTTCCCGGGGTACGATGCTGCTTCGAGGGCCGTGATCGCCTCCTTCGTGAATCGCTGAGGCCCGTGCGTGACGCGGGTCTCGGCCGGACAGCGGGCGAGAAAATGCTGGGCGAGCAGCACGATCTCCTCCCGCCGCTCCTCAAGCGGCGGGACCCGTACGATGCAATGCTCCAACCGGTAGCGCACATCCTTGAGCATCTTGCCCTGGGCGACGAGGTCGTCCGGGTGCTCGCACATACCGAAGACGAGCCGGCAGCCGACCGGCGCATCCCGGTCGCTCCCCACCCGCCGGTACAATTGCTCATCCAAGACCCGCAACAGGAGATACTGCTGCCACGCTCGCAGCAGCTGAAAGTCATCGAACAGCAACGTCCCGCCCGCCGCCTCGGCAATGATCCCACCCCGGCTGGTCTGGGCGCCGGTGAACGCGCCCCGCACGTGGCCGAACAGCTGGTCGGGCGCCAGACCCGAGTCGAGCAGCTCGCCCCCCGCCATCTCTCTAAAGGGGCCGGGTCGGCCGCTGCGCGCGTGCAAGAGGCGCGCGAGATGGGTCTTCCCAGTGCCTGTCTCACCCCAAAACACTACCGTCGTCTCCGCCGGCGCATACAGATCGAGGAGCCGCACCGCCTCGAGCATCGCTGGTGAAAGGACGACGTAAGCAGGGTCCCGGTCGGCTACGTCCTCGAGCTGGGACATGCGGCTGTGACGCAACACCCTCTGGAGGTCAGATACTACTGAGAACAGCGACTCGTTGCCTCGTTGCAACGCCCGGGCCACACCGGGGCTCGGCAGCGCGTTGCGGACGGAAACCGGTTGCAGCGTGCACCTAGTCAGGCCTGTGTTGCGCGGCCGACACGCCATGTTGAGGTCACGCGATCACAGACTCTCCGGTCAAGCGATCGAGCGGCGCTGCGCGCGCAAACCGCCGCCCGCCCCGTCTTCGACCAGGTGACCGTGGGCGGCGGGTTCGGCGGCTTGTCGGGCGCGGCCGACGCCGATCAGGCCGGCGCCAACAGCTTGGGGCTCGGCTGGGCTGCCTCGCTCGATGCCACAGGCTGGATCAACGACTACGTGGGTATCCGCGCCACGGGCGGCTGGGCCCAGGACAGCCTCGACGGCACCGCCGCGGGGCTCGTGGGCCGCGGCAAGTTCAACAAGTTCACCTACGACGCCGACCTGGTGCTGCGCTATCCGATCAAGAGCGGCTCGGGTTGGATCCTGCCCTACGTGCTCGGTGGCGCCGGCGCCATCAGCATCCATCAGCTCGAGGCCTCGGACACCTGGACCAAGTTCGCCGGCAATTTCGGCGCCGGGCTCGAGTACCGCTTCGGGCGAGCGGGCATCCGCGCGGAAGCGCGCGACAACGTCTACAAGCTCGACCGCTACGGCTTCGACAAGACGCAGCACGACATCGCCTGGCAGGGCGGCGTCACGCTGTCCTTCTGACGCGGCGCGCCACTGGGCTGGCGCTCGCCTCGAGCGCCGGCCAAGCGGTGAGGCCACACCATCAAGGTGACTGCTCGGCTTGACCCTCGCGACCGACGACCCGTATGATGAGGCCGTGAAAAAACGTCCGCGCAAGCCCGCGCCTCCTCGGGCCACCGGAGACTCTCTGGTGCGCTCCCTGTTGGAGACGGCGGAGGCCGTGGAGGCACGGCTCGAAGCGGCCGTAGGCCCCTTGTCCCTCGCCAAGCTGGGAGTGCTGCGTCCCTTGGTCGAAGCGAAGCAGCCGCTGCCGCTCTCCGAGCTGGCCGAGCGAGAGCATTGCGTCCGGTCCAACATCACCCAGCTCGTGGACCGGCTCGAGAAGGAGGGGCTGGTCCGCCGGCGCGCCGACCCGAGCGACCGCCGCGGCGTGCTCGCCGCGCTCACGCCAGCGGGGGAGCGGGCCTACGCGAGGGCGATGCGGGCGCTCGCCGAGGAGCAGCGAGCCATCGTGCACTCGCTCAGCGCGGGAGACGCGGCGCATCTCAAGGGCGTCCTGGAGCTGCTGGCGGACTGAGATGCCGTTCCTCAACCCTCGCTTCCGCTAGTGCAGCCACGTGAGCCGAATCACGACGTAGAGCAGGATGACGACCAGGAGGGCTAGTTGAACCTGCGCTAACCGCACCCATCTCGACCTCACCATCTTGAGCACCCGGACCGCTGCCCTGCCCTGGGATTGAGTGACTGACGGCTCTTCCGAGACGCGGGGACCCCAGGCGAGCACTCTCACGGATTCACCCGGTCGCACCCTCCCTATGACCGCCCGATCCCGGAGGACCACCCACACCTCCGAGACCCCGTCCCCTATGCTGCCGCGCCGCACCTCAATTTGGACGGCCTCAGGCACGTGCAACTCGACCGCCTCCGCGGGCGCCCGACCACGATTCCTGAGCATGATCTTCCAGAAGATTCCGAGCCTCGGCCCGACACGTATGCCAAAGACCTTGAGGACGGCTTCCACGCCCCCTGCCACGTCGTCGTCGATTCCAACCAGTGGCTCGTCACTCCAGGGGGAAATGCGCTCGGCGAGTTTCGCGAATGCCTGCTGCGCAGTCGCGGGTAACTCGAACTCGTATTGCCTCACCGATACCAGCAGGTTGGAGCCGGAACGAGCGTATTGGAGCACGCCAAGTACCGCCAGAACGACGGCGGCCGCAGCGCCTGCACCCAGCCACAAGGTGGTCATTGGTAGAGGATGTTGGTGTTACCGAGGCGCGGGCGTCTTGACCGCGTCGGGGATCCTGGCCCACTGGCGGGGCGTGAGTACTCGCTGCGCCGCTTCCAGCGCATGGCGGATGAGCCGCCGCCCCTCGGCCAGCTTGAGGCGCAGCCGGTCATACACCGTGGTCGGATCGGCATGCTCCCCGGCCCGCCGGCTCTCCGCGATGAGCGAATCGGACACGTCCCGGGTCGCGGCGTCGAGCGAGTCTGAGATCGCCTGCAGCCGCGCGACCTGCTCGGCCGTCAGCTGGAGCGAGTCTCGATAGCCGAGGATCGCGGGTATCGGGTTGGCGAGGATCTGCGCGAGTCGCGCGGCGAAATCCGATGGCACGGCCCCGCCCCCCCCGCCCCCCCCGCGCGCCACGGGCTCGCCGAGCAGCGTGCGGACGCGGCGGCTCGGGGCAACGGGGCCGACGATAAGATGGGCCTGAATGGCGAGCTGGAACGGCACCGTCACGCCGCCATTCGCGGCAACCGTCGCCCCGAACCGCCCGTTCACGCCGTAGCCGAACCGCTGGGCGACCGGATCGAAGCCGCGGACGTACAGCAGGACGGGATCGGGCGCCGCGGCGAAACCCCAGCCGTGCAGGTTGGCCGCCCCGTGCAGCCACAGGTCGACCCCGCCGAGCAAGTTGACCGTGAGCAGGGACACCGTAAGGCGCCGCGCGGGTCCGAAGTACGCGGGGCGCCAGTTGATCTGGAAGTCGAGCGCGGGCTGCCAGGGTCCCCTGCAGGAATTGCGCCCGGCCACGTGTCCCAGCTGCCGCCGCAGGCAGTCGCGCACGGCCGGCGGTGCCGTCGCGAGCAGCGCGCGCATCGCGGTCGCGACGGCGGGGTCGGCCGCCGTCGCCGGGTCGAACACGAACGCCCGATCGTTGCGCGCGCCGTCCCCGTTGATGTCGGAGCCGACGAGCGGTGTGAACGGGGCCCCCGAGGTGAGCCGGCCGAAGGCGCTCACCCCGAGCGCCGCATTGACGGGAAACGAGACGATGGCGAGCAGGGAGTGCCGCCGCTCGAAGGCGCTCGTCGCCCACTCGCGCCCGTTGGGGTCACCGGCGGTGGTCGGCGCCGCGAATCCCTGGCTGACGGCGCAGCAGGAAAACGACGACTGGTCACGCGCCCGGGTGAAGGTGTACGACATCTGCAAGGCCGCACCGCGCGGCGGCAAGCGGCTCACGCCGACCGCGAGCTGTCTGGTATCCGACTGGAGGTCCGAGCCGATCGCGGTCACCTGGCCGAACTGCGGATGCACGCGGGAGTCCAGCGAGGTGAGCGCGCCCGTCGTTGGTACGATCGAATCAGCGGGCACGTAGACCGGGCGACCGCCTTCGTCAGGCAGCGTGAACCGCGGCGTTGCCACCAGGTTGAGATCGCGAAACCCGTACTGCTGCACGCCCTTGGCGTAGCTCGCGTCCACGGTGAGCGTGTACGCCCCCGGTAACTGCTGCTGCAGGCCGAGGGAGGCACGCCAGGCGCGCGGCGCGGCGTAACCGGGATCGAACACCGTGGCGTTGGGGCGCGGGCTGATCGTCACGGCGCTCGCCGCGTCGACGCACTGCGAGGGGATGGTCACCGGGTCTTGCGCGTACCGCGCCCAATCAGGCGTCGGCACCGCCGACCCGATACACTCGAGCTGCGTTTCGGCGGTCGCGAGCCCGGGCGCGCCCAGCGCCGCCGAGTACAGCGCGGTGGGCGGCAGGCTGCGGAAATCTCCCACGCCGCCGCGCAGGATGCCCTGCGGCAACCCCTGCCCCGCTCCCTCCCCTCCCCCAGATGCGGCAGCGAACGTCCACGTGAAGCCGATTCGCGGCGAAACATGCCGCTCACCCGGGATGCGGTCGGTGCGGACCGCGAACAGCGAATCGAGAGTGCGGTTGTAGGCTGGCGTGTCGCGGAACTCCGTCGCTTCGAGGCGGGCGCCGTAGGTGAGTTGCAGCCGCTCGCCCGCGCGCCACGTGTCGCCCAGGTACAGCGCCTCGTTCAACGACGTCCCCGCCTGGTAGAGCGGCGCGAGGGTTCGGGTGAACGACGATGGCCTTCCCGCCGCCCACGCGTCGAGTGAGTGGAACACGAAGGTGCCAAGCTGGTTGGGCGTCTGGTTCGCGCGCAGCCGCACGGAGTTGACATAGCCGCCGAGCTTGATGCGGTGCGTCGCGTCTTGCGTCAACCAGGAGACCTCCTCGCGGACCTCAGCCGTGGTATTGTCCGTGTGTTGCGGAAAGGCGTGGTTGCCCCCGAATGTGAGCGTCGCGATGCCCCGGATGCTGTCTGGCAGGTCCGACGTGACGTGCACCCGCGCCTCCGGGAGCGCGAGGAACCCCCCAGCGTCGGTGTGCTCGGCCGAGACGTAGCCACGCACTTCGTTGATGAGTTGCTCGCCGAAGTGGGACGTCAATGACGCCATCACGCCCCCAGCCCGCTCCCAGCGCCTCCCCCCGGTGGACGGGAGAGCCAGTGACCTGACGCGCGTGGGGTCGTCAGAATTCCACCGTCCGTCCAAACGCAACATCAGTGTGTGCGCCTCCGTCAGATTCCAGTCCATCCGCAGCAGGGCGGCGGTGTTGTCGGTGCCCCGGTCGCCCCGCGCAGCGGGCACACTGACGGGGACGCCGGTGGTTGCCAGCAGCGTGAGGAAGCGCACAGCGGAGTCGGGACTCACGCCGAGCCGTTCGAGCGTCGCTGGATCCGCCGTGGCGAGCGACGGCAGGGCCTGGTCCTT
>QHTT01000041.1 GCA_003220935.1 Gemmatimonadota bacterium | reverse complement strand
GATAGCCTATACGCCGTGGGCCGCGTGTACGCCGAGCGCGCGGTTCGCGCCGATTCGACGAAGCCGGACGGCCATTACGTGCTCGCGATGGTGCTGGGCCGGCTGTCACGCACGAAAGGCAGTAAAGAGCGGGTCCGCTACGCGAAGATCATCTTCGATGAAGCCACCAAAGCCGTCCAGATCGACTCCACCCACGACCTGGCGCATCACGTGCTCGGCGCCTGGAATGCCGAAGTGAAGCGGCTCTCCGGGTTCCAGCGCTTCTTTGCGAAGGCGTTGTTCGGCGGCGGCTTCATGGACAAGGCGAACTGGAACGACGCGGTGATGCACCTCGAGACCGCGGTGCGCCTGGCACCGAATCACGTCTATCATCGCCTCGAGCTGGCCGAGGTGTACGTCGACCTCGGCAAGTACTCCAAGGCACGCGAGCAGCTGCAAGTGATTGCGACGCTGCCCGTGGCCGACGTGATGGATCCGCAGTACAAGAAGGACGCGGCCGACCTGCTCGCCGATATTAAAAACGAGAAGGATGAGACTAGCGACTGAATACTGCGCGGGTGGATAGTGTGCAGAACTGGGATTGATGTAGGGGCGCAGCATGCTGCGCCCCTATTTGTTAACGGATCCTATCCAGTCGCTGGCGCATTCTCAATCGGGCGTGTGCCAATAGAACGACTCGCGCGCGCGGAACAGCGTCTCCCCGCGCGTATTGGTGACCGTGACCCAGGCGTTCAGCACCTGTGCATCGAGGCGGCTTGTGACCGTGCGTGACGGGAACTGGCCCTCGATCGTGACAAGGAGGCCGACGCGCTCGAACTCGCAGCGCAGGTGTGCCGCAACGGGGCTAATCCGTGCATCTGCACACCCCACTTCATCCCGGATCCCGGGCCGCGAGAACGTGACAAAGGGCTGCGGACGCAGCGTCAGGCGCGTGAAGCGCCGATCGGAGACCGTGAACTTGTAGCTCGGCTCGTAGTATCCCTCGGCTTCCGACTGGAGGGGCCGTGGTGGGGGCGGTGGTGGCTGTAGCAGCGCTGGTGCCGTGTCCGGCTGCACGGTGACCGCAGGTGCTGCGGCACGGAGCCGCAGCATCACGAGCGCCCCGGCGCCCCCGAGCGCCAGGACTACGACGCCGAAGACGATGGTCCGGCGACGTCGACGTATGCTCATCCACAGGCGCTGTAACATTTCCCAGAGACGTGCCAGGATCTTTTGAAGGCGTTGGATGACCGCGGCACGTGCAGCGATCGCGGCCCCCACCCTCGGCGCGACCTCATGCGTCGGATCCATGTCCGCCGCTGGCGTAACAGGGCTCGGGCCCGGTGAAAAATCGGGGGGCGGAGGTACGACCCGACCCGGGAGATACGGGAGAGGAGGCGGAACCACAGCGCGAGGAGGAACGACAACACGGGTTGTGGGGGCAGCCGAGCGCGGGGCGGCCGCTGGGCGAGACATGCCGAGTCTGACGTATGCCGGTTTTCGGCGGAGCCGGGACCAGACGGCGAGCAGCAGCGCCGCGCCCACCGCCCCGGCAGCATCCGGTACGAGATCCCGCACGCGGCAATGTACCTGTCCACGCCCTCCGCCCGTCATGCCCTCGGCGATCTCGACGAGGGCTGCCACGAGCAGCGTCGCGACGAGCGCCCAGACGCCGCGCGCGTCTGACCTTCCGAACTGTACCCACGTCATCCAGTAGAAGCCGGCGAACAGCGCGATGTACGCGTAGTTGTGCAGCAAGGGGACGAGCAGGTGCAGCGTGGGAAGGAGCTGCTCGCACTTCGGGGCGTGCACGCGGAAGTGGGTCTGCGCGGGAAAATAGAGGAGCCCGAGCAGCACGAAGGTCAGGTAGGCCCAGCGCTTGCCGCGAAGGGCGATAAGGGCGAGGAGGGCGAGGACGCCCACACCGATGCGAACGGCTAGAGGTGACATGTGCCGAGACGCGCACCGCCTGGCCGCGTTGGCCCTAAGCTAAGAGGTCACGGCTGGCGAGCCAACGGTTCGGGCGTCCCTGGGCGCCACGACGGTCAAACCAATGGTTTGTACCGGTCTCGAGCTCGGACCGCCACCCTTGATGTTCGTACACCTGCTTGGCGCGCTCGTTTTCCTTGAAGACCGCGAGCGTCAACTTCGAGTACCGGTTGGCTCGTGCCCAATCCTGACCCGCCTGCAGTAAGGCCCGGCCGATACCTTGCCCTTCTGCCTCTCGGGCGACTGCCAGAATTGCCACATGGGCGTGCGCTTCATTCGTGAAATAATCACGGCGCGACTCCAACAAGGCGGCGGGGACCGAAGGGTCAGCGCTCGCGCGCGCCAGTAGCTGGCAGACCGCAGCCCAACGACACAGCAGGGCCGTCATGCATCCGACAAGAACTGAAAGCCGTGGTCCGGGATTCTGGGATGCGCAAGGGGTCGCCAACCAGCGGCAATGCACTCCTGTCGCCTGCCGATGGCCATCAGGCGAGTTCCGGCGAGACGAGCGTTCTCGAAGCGCTCGAGCGTGAGACACAAGGTGTCGCCCGTTGATGACAAATTTCCAACACGCCACGGCCGTTCGATTGGCGCGACGATGCCCAGGGGGTGCTCCTGATAAGGCAATTGAACGATGCCGTACCAAAACCGCTCAAAGGTCTCGGCCTGAGAGACGCGCGCCGTCCGAATACCAACGGCATCGAGAAGCTCGGCGCGAACGCTCTGTGGTGTGATCGAGCGATTCTGCCCAGATGCCGGTGCGTAGCGCTTGACGTCGCTATCGAGGACGTAGAGGATTGCGTCGCCAAGCAAGAGATACGAATGAAATGAGAATCGCGACAGAGAAAGCGTGTTCGACCTCAGGTCGGCGAAGACAAGCTTGCGGTGGTTCCCCTTCCACTTGGCCATTGCGACGAGATTGCCACGCTCGTTGCAGGAAACTGAGGTCGGGCCCCAGTTAAACCGTCCGACCTTATACGCCCTACGCTGGCCGTCAGTGATGACGACGAGCGATGTTCCGTTCGAATATGCGATTCCTCGATTGTCTGGTAAGGGTATGGCGGTGTTGGTGTACTCGTCAGAAAACCTCTCGATGCCTCCTGCACTGGCGCTGTACGCCCGGTAATTCCCTCTCGATTCTCCCTAACGCTCGCACGGTCTGTGCTCGTTCGCGC
This sequence comes from Gemmatimonadota bacterium, assembly GCA_003220935.1. Taxonomy (GTDB): domain Bacteria; phylum Gemmatimonadota; class Gemmatimonadetes; order Gemmatimonadales; family GWC2-71-9; genus 20CM-4-69-16. Next base: position 25,857 of record QHTT01000041.1, on the reverse strand, counting down.
GGCCGTCAACAGTACCGCGCAGCTGCCCGGCCAGGCGCATGCGTAGCGAATGTCAGCCAGCTCGCCGGCGCCGAAGCTGAGTGACTCGCCTTGTCCATCTGCTGAGATCGAGATCAGGTCACCGCTGCGCTTCCAAAACATTGCGGACACCGGGCCAAGGTCTGGACGGTGAGATCAGTTGGGCCGCCTAACGTGAATTCGACTGGTACTTCTAGGCTACACGGTTCCACCAGACCTCGCTACCTAACCAGCAGTGTACCGCACAACTCGGCGCACCAGGCTGGTCAGCCTAATCCTTTCGAGTCGCCCAAACCGGGCGTCCCGCCCAGACCGACAGGGCGCCGATGCTCGTCGGGACGCCACTTCCGGTCAATTTGTCTGTTTGCGTTGCCCTGGGCCGGCGCTCTAGATCCGGTAATCCAGGTTCGAATCCTGGAGGGGCAACCTCAAGCCCGATCTCACGATCTGTGAGGTCGGCTTTGTGATTCCAGCCATCGTGGAGATTGCGCCGTAAGCGGGACTGACGCACTGAGAATTGCCAGGATCAACGCCAGCGGAGCTCTCATAACGCGATGAGACAGGGTGGAAAGGCGGACGGTTGGCATGTGGCAACCTAGCAAGCGCGTGGTGTTGGGGCAGCGGCCGTGGCGTGAATCAGCCGCTGGGGGGTGCGAGTTGCCCCAATGGAGCGCGCGCAGGTCCTTGCGGCCCGCACGCTGCGAGCATTACGTCCTGCCCTCACAGCCACTCGGAGCGACCGTGCTGCACGCCTCCCACTTGGCCCGCGGCGCCGCCTGCGTCGCGATCGTGCTACTCCCCTCGCCCGCCCCCGCCCCCGCGGTTGTCCAGCAGCACTGGGTTCGCCTCGGCTCACGTGCGGTGGGCTCCGGGGGAGACCGCGATATCATCCGGACCGCGAGTGCGGGCCAGTTCAAGCGCATCCGGCTCGTGGTAGAGGGTGGCGACCTGGAGCTGTTCGACGTGAGGATCACGTTCGCGGACGGCACGAGCTTCTCCCCCACCGGGCGATTCTCCTTCACCGCGAAGTCCCGCAGCCACGTGATCGCCTTGCCCGGAGCCGCGCGCGTCATCCGGTGGATCAACTTCTTCTACCGCACCCTCCCGACCGGCGGGCGGGGCAAAGCCATCGTCCACGTATACGGTCGCCGCTGACGCCGTGGGGTGCTCGCCAGCTCGGTAGTACGATAGCGTTGCGGGGCGGGTCAATACTTTTCATCGTTAGCGGATGCACACCCGATCGCTCGCTCTCACGTTGAGCTTTCCCCTCATCGCCGTGAGCGGTCTGGCCGCCACACGACAGGATCCCGCGGATTCCGTCGCACCGACCCACTCGACGCCCGCGGCCCGCGCGCGGGCCGTGATCACGCCGCCCGTCATTGACGGTCGCCTGACCGACCCCGCATGGCTGGAAGCCACGCCTGTCACCGGGTTTGTGCAACGGGAACTGCACGAAGGCGCGCCGGTCACCGAGCGCACCGAAGTCCGCATCGTCACCGACGGCCAGGCGCTGTACGTCGGCGCCTGGCTCTACGACAGCGACCCCGCCGGGATCGTGGCCGGCGAGCAGGTGCGCGACGGCGACATCGCGAAAAGCGACTACTTCGGCATCCTCCTCGATACCTACCACGATCGGCAGAACGGCTTCGTCTTCACGACCACCCCGGCCGGCATCGAGTACGACGCGCAAGTCGTCAACGAAGGCGAAGGCGGCGGCATCCAGCTGCCGGGCCAGCCGCGGGCGATGGCCGGGTCGCTGGGAGGGTTCAACCTCAACTGGGACGGCACCTGGACCGTCGCCACGTCCGTGGACTCAGGCGGGTGGTACGCCGAGTTCCGCATCCCGTTCACGACGTTGCGCCATGGCGCCGGTGAGCGGCAGACGTGGGGACTCAACCTCGTGCGCTCGATCCGCCGCAAGAACGAAGAGGCGTTTTGGTCCTTCATTCCGCGCCAGTTCAGTTTGATGAAGGTTCGATGCCGAGGCCCGCCGGCGGGGGGAGATCGGCGGCGAGGTCAAGTATGGCGTGACGCCCAGTCTCACCCTCGACCTCACGTACAACACCGACTTCGCGCAGGTCGAGGTCGATGAGCAGCGCACCAACCTCACCCGCTTTCCGCTGTTCTTCCCGGAGAAGCGGCCCTTCTTTCTCGAGAATGCCGGCATCTTCTCCGCCGGTACGCCCCAGGCGGTCGACCTGTTCTTCACCCGGCGGATCGGCATCGACACCCTCGGCCAACCGGTGCCGATCCTGGGCGGCGGACGACTCACCGGACGCGTCGGCGACTTCACGGTGGGCGCCCTGCAGATCTTCACCGAGCGTCGCGCCGGCGTCCAAGCGGCGATGGCGTATTCCGTGCTGCGCGTCGCGCGCCAGCTCGCTGCGCGATCGCGCATCGGCGTCATCGCCGTGCAGCGCATGGCGACCGCGCAAACCGGAGACTGGAACCGCGTGTACGGCCTGGACGGACGCATCGGCATTCGGGACGCGTGGACGATCGACTGGTGGGGCGCGGCCTCGGCAAGCCCGAGTCCCGGCGGCAACGCCGCGGCGTACAGCGCGCGCCTGGGATACGAGACCGGTGCCTGGAGCAACGTCGCGCGCATCATCCAGGTGGGGAGCGACTTCAATCCTGAGGTCGGCTTCCTCAATCGCGGGGGCGGATATCGCTATTACGAAGCAGGCGTCATGTGGAAGCAACGCTTCCCGAGCATCCCGTTGCTCAAGCAGTGGATCCCGCACGTGAACTACCGCGGCTATTATGGGTTGAACGGCTACTGGCAGGAGGGCCGCATCCATCTCGACCTGACCGAGGTGGAGCTCGCCAACGGCGGCCGCTTCGGCCCCGAGGTCAACGTCGAGCACCAGGGGCTGCAGCAGCCGTTCGCGATCGCCAGCACCGTCACGCTGCCCGTGGGCTCGTACGACTACACGTCGCTCGGCTGGGACTTGACGACCAACCCGAGCGCGCCGCTCTCGCTGGACCTGCGCGCCGACGTGGGCGGGTTCTACAACGGGAGGCGCCGTGGCGGCAGCGTGACGCTTGCCGCCCGGCACGCGAGCTCCCTCACGACTTCCTTGCGCGTCGAGTACAACGACGTGCGCTTGGACCAGGGCAACTTCGTCCGCTCCTTGATTGCGACGCGGATCGCGTACTTCTTCACGCCGCGCGTGCTCTGCCAGGCGCTGGTACAATACAGCAATCAGGCGCAAACCTGGACGGCGAACGCGCGGTTCGGCTGGCTGAGCACGGCCGGCAACGGTTTGTTTATTGTCTACAATGAAGGGCGCGAAGCCGACGGCTTCTTCCAGTGGAATCGGCCCCAGGCGCGATCGCTGATCGTGAAGTACACCCGCCAGTTTGGACGGAGCGGCTAACGCAGCTTGGGTCTCCGCATGAAGCGCGAGCAGTACGACGCGCTGGTCAAGCGCGTCGAAGCCTACGCGGCCGCTCATCCTGCGGCGTACGCGATGCGGGTCGTGTTGCTCGCGGCCCTTGGGTATGTCTACGCCGGGCTCATGCTGCTCGTGGCATTCGCGGTAGTGGCCGGAGTCAGCTGGCTCACGTTCCGCGCGAGCCACTCCCAGTTCTCGCCGCTCCTCATGACCATCGCAGTGCTCGGCGCCACGCTGCTGGTCACGGGGCGGGTCCTGTGGGTGCGCTTTCCGGCGCCCGGCGGAGTCCGGCTGCGCGCTGGGGACGGGCCCGGACTGGTCGCGCTGGTGCACATGCTCACGGCCCGCCTCCGGACGCCACGGCTGCACCGCATCCTCATCACCACCGTCGGGAACGTCGGGGTGGTACAGCGGCCGCGCCTCGGGCCGTTCGGATGGTATCGCAATTACCTCTTGCTCGGCCTGCCACTGATGCAGACGCTCTCCCCGGAGGAGTTCCGGGCGGCGTTGGCGCACGAGCTCGGGCACCTGTCGCGCCAGCACGGGCGGTTTGGTTCCTGGATTTACCGAATCCGCGTGATGTGGCTACGGCTCGGGGCGCAACCCCAGGGGGGGCACGGTGGTCTCGCTACGCAGTGGTTCCTGACGCGCTGGGCGCCGTACTTCAACGCCTACACGTTGGTGTTGGCGCGGAGGCAGGAGTACGACGCTGACCAGTTCGCAGCGCAGCTCGCGGGCAAGAACGTCCTGGCGCGTGGCCTCGCCCGGATGGAGGTGATGGGATCATACCTGCAGCAGCGGTGGTGGCCGGCGGTGCTCGCGCGGGCGCAGATCGACCCCGAACCGCCGACGGGGGTCATGGGCTCGCTGGCGGTGGCGTTACGCGCGGGGCCGACTCCGTCGGATGAGCGCCGCTGGTTGGAGCAGGCCTTGCGGCGCAGGACGGATCACGGCGACACGCATCCGAGCTTGTCGGACCGGCTCGCGGCGCTCCGCGTGTCGGCGCAACCAGCTCTAGCCCTGGGTCGGGAAGGAGGGTCACTCAGCGCGGCGGAATTCCATTTCGGCGAGACCTTGCCCGAGCTCCAGTCGCGGCTCGGTGCGCTGTGGGCACGGGAGGTACGCAGCGCCTGGCAGCGGCGCCACCAGCTCGCCGCGCAGGCCCAGCAGCGGCTCGCCGAGCTCGCCACCGCGGCGTCGGCGCGGCCGCTCACGCCCGGCGAGGAGTGGGAGCAGGCCCAGCTCGAGCTGGACCTGAACGGCGCCGAGGGGGCACTGCCCCGGCTGAGGGCCCTGGTCGAACGGGCGCCGGACCATCATCAGGCGCGCTATGCACTCGGCAGCGTGCTGCTTGAAGGCGATGATCCCAGCGGTGTGCAGCACATCGCCTGGGTGTGCGAGCGAGAACCCGCAGCCCGGGTCAGCGGATACGAGCTCGTGTCGCGCTTCTACGAGCGCCACGGGCGGGAGCGGGAGGCGGAGGAGTATCAGCGCCGCGCCTGGGCTGCGGCTGACCTGTGGGAGCTCGCCCTCGCCGAGCGACGGGGCGTCGACGCTCGCGATCGGCTGCTGCCGCATGCGCTGACGCCCGAAGAGGTGCGGGGACTCCGTCAGCAACTCGAGCAGATCCCGCTACTGAAGGCCGCATACATCGCGCGTAAGGACGTCCGCCATATCGCCGAGCAGCCGTACTACGTCGTGGCCGTCGAGCTGCGGCTGCGGTCGTACTGGGCACACGCTCCGGCGCAGCGCCGGCAACTTATTGGGCCTGCGCTCCAGGCGCTGCCGCTCCGGGGGCCGTGGTGCCTGTTCTGCGGCAGGTTGGATAGCCGGCACGTCTGGGCCAAGATCAAGCAAGTCCCCGGAGCGGAGCTGTTGCGCCGTTAGCCCGTGCTCCGCGTTCCAGCTGCCAGCTCGGTGACGAACCCGCGTTGCGCGGGAATGATCTTCTGGAGTGCCACCGCGACAGAGAACCACTCGGCTCGGTCGACCTCGGGGAATTGCTGATGCTTGCCCGACTTGGGAGGCCATTCAAGAGAAAACAAGTTGCTGTGTAGCTGCGTGGGATCGCAGTCGCCTTCCACCGCCCAGGCGTAGACTACCTTGCCACTGCGCTGCGTGATCGGCGTCAGCGGGATGAAAGGGCCCTGGGCTCGACAGCCGGTCTCCTCCGCGAACTCACGCTGCGCGGCCGCCAGCGGTTCTTCCCCCGCTGGGAACTCACCCTTAGGAATCGACCAAGCCCCCTCGTCCTTCTTCGCCCAAAACGGTCCTCCCGGATGCACCAGGAGCACCTCGGGCTCACCGTCCCTGAGGCGAAACATCAGGAGACCTGCGCTGGTCTTCGCCATCTCGTTCCTCCGCGACCTGCTTCGGCACGCGGACCAATCTAGCAAGCAGGTGGTCACTGCCAACCGCGTTCAGGGGCCGCTCATGACCGCCCGAGCCGCCGCCTGCGCGAAGGCCACTGCCGACGGCCAGCGCTCCGCGGGCTCGGGATGGAGGGCCCGCGCAACCACGTCCGCCAATGCGCGAGACAAGGTCGGGCGGAGCCAGTTCACCGGGATAGGCGGGCGCAGCAGACGCTGGATCCGCAGCTCGGCAACGGTGGTCCCCGCGTGGGGGGGTCGGCCCGTGAGCATCTCGTAAAACACGACGCCCAGGGCATAGATGTCGCTCGCTGGACCCAGCGCGTCCCCCAGGAGCTGGTCTGGGCTCATGTAGGCCAGGGCGCGTGGCTGGAACGCGTCGGCTGCCAAGAGCAGGGCCATGTCGTGCGCTACTCCGACGTCGAGCAGCTTCACGTCGCCCCCTGGACCCAGCATGATGTTCTTTGCGCACTGTGCCCTCAAGGTCGCAGCACACGGTCCCCTCCACCGGCGCGTTCATCACCGCACCACGACCGTGCCGGTCATCGCCGTGCCGTGCACCGCACAGTCGTACTGATAGGTTCCCGGCGCAGTGAACGTGACGGCGTACGTCTGACCGTTGCCGCTCATGATCGGACTGCTCGCAAACGCGGTCGACCCCTGGGACTGGACGCTGTGGGAGACGCCCAGGTTGTTGGTCCACGTCCAGGTCACGGTGCCACCCACCGCCACGGTGTCGACCGCCGGGTTCGCGGTGCTGTTATGGGCGCTGCTGAACACGATTCCCCCGTTGTTCCCCACGGTCACAGACCCGACCGGCCCGCCGCCCCCGCCCCCGCCCCCGTAGGGGCCGGACGCCGTGTAGCCGCCGCAACCTGCGAGCGCGATCATGCCAATCACTCCGGTGCGTAAACGCATTGGATCATCCCCCTTAGCTCGCTGGCTTCGCGGAGCTGGACTTTTCCCAGTTGACGAACAGAAACCCGCCGGGTGCGTCCAACTTCGGCTCGCCCGGTCCAGGCAGGATTTGGAGCTGCAACTCTTCGATCTTGTGCTTGGAGCAATCCCAGCAGGCGAGCGCGAAGTCCCCGTCGCGCCGGGTGCGGGACAACAGCATCACGTGCACCATGGCGTTGTCGGTCACGAGCGCGCCGTTCTTGTACAGGTGCCCGAACGCCCACAGCGCCACCGCGCTGTTGATCGTGGGCACGAGCGGCGTGTGCACCGCCGTGTTGCCGTGGTAGTAAAGCCCGAGGATCACGCCGCCGAAGCGCGGGTGGTGCGGGACATCTTTCGTCTGGACACGGTCCAGCGCGAGCTTCCAGCGGGCGCCGTCCTGAGTCATGAACTCGGCGACTCCATCCACCGAGTCGCGCACCGCGCCTTTGTCCCAGGCGGTGAAGGTGAAGGCGCCGGCAATCGGGGTCACGTTGTTCGAGTAGGGCCCGTTTTTCACCTGCGACTCGAGCCCCTCCCGCTCATCCCCGAACTGCTTGAGGATCGGGGCCGCGCTGTCGGGGAAAGGGAACGGGCCCGGGAGGATCTGGATGACGGGCCCGCCGCTGGTCACCCGGATCGCCTGGACTTTCTCTCCCCTCGCAGGCGATTCACTCATGTGAGACATGTTGGACTCGCCCATCTCGGAGTCGCCGTAGCCCGACGAGCCCGGGCGCGTCGCGCCCACCACCGTCAAGTGCGTCTCCATGCCGAGCTTCTTGTGCGAGTCCTCGCCCACGGGGCAGTACACCTCGTAGGTCCCTGGCTTGAGCGTGAGCGTCAGGGTGGCGCTTGACCCCGGCTGGATGACGGCGGTCTCCTGCTCGATCCCCTGCCCCTCGACCTCAAAGGCGTGGGGGATGCTTCCGACGTTCGCGACAGTGAACGTCACGGTCCCGGCGGCGATGCTGCGCGCCGAGAGCTCTACCTTCCATTCGGACAGCTTGGCGCTCACGGCCGCCGGGTTGCCCGGGGCGCGGTGCGCGGCGGCCCCGGCGAGCGCAACGGCGGCGAGCAGCAGCCCCGCGGCGTTCCGGACCGGAACGGCATGCACGTACGACATACGCGATTGTCCTCCTGCGAGAGTGGAACAGTAGTTTCCTTCGATGCCAGAGACCTCGCGCGCCCACCGCTTATTCCTGCGGGAATAATTCCGGCGGCCGCGGAGTCTTGTTCTGAAGGCCAACGCGACATCTTGAGGGCCGGTTGGAGTCAAGCGAGCTGGCGCGATTCGAAGCCGTCGTGAAGATCGTCGGCGGTCCCCAGCGTCGCTGGGAGCTCAGGTCAAGCGGTGTGCGTCCGCTGGTGCCGCCGCCTGCCGGATTCGAGCAACACGCCGACCACGGACAGCGCCAACAGAGCGACTTCCGGCCGCAGCAGGAACACGCTCTCCGGCGCCGCACCGTCCACCACGATGCCGAGCACCCGCGCTGCCGTGGCGACACCGATGATCGTGGCTACGAAGTAGAGTCCCGGGAGGAGGCGAGATGTCGATGCCAGGCAGCTCGCGACGATGATCGCGAACCCGAGAGGGAAGGCGCCGAAGCCGACGCGCATGCTCGTGATGGCAGCCGCCGAGCCGAGCGAGATCTTGAAACTCGCGGCAGCGCGCACCGGATCGGTGATGTACTTCACACCGATCAGCGTAAAGATCAGCGTCGCCGCGCCCAGTATGAGCCGGGTGAGCCACGGCGTGAAGCGCCACAGACGGTACACGTTCTCGTCCTTTCAGCGGGGGTAAGTGAGGCTCCACAGCGTCTCGGGATGGCGCAGCCAGGTGCCCAGCCAGACGAGCACGAGGAGGCCGGCCGGGCCGACATACGATTGACCGTGCTGCATGTGGGTGGCGATGGCGCCGCCCAGCAGCCCCGAGACGAGGAGCACCCCGATCGATCGAGTTGGCGGGACCAGAAGCAGCAGCGCGCTCAGCGCCTCCCCGGTCGCGATCAACATCAGCTTTCCCTGGAAGCCGAACCCGTTCAGTTCCGAGACGACCTGCGGTACCTGGGCGAACTTGGCGCTGGCGCTCCCGATGAGCGCGAGTCCGCCCAGAAAGATCAGAACGTTGCCTGCCGTGCGGTGCCATTTCATGGATTGAAAACTCCTTCCCCGCGCCTCGTGTACAACTGCCACACGAGCAGGCCGAGAGTCACGATGATCACGGGGACGTAGAAGCTCAGGATGAACCAGGTCACGCCGCTGACGGCCCCGAACAGCCGCTCTCGAATCCCGCCCATCACGTTGGTAACGGTATCGAAGGCCGTCTCCGCGACGAGCAGCCACACCAGCGGAATCGACCAGCGCGCGCGCCAGCGCAGCGCGACGATGGCCAGCGCGGCCAGGATCGCGCCGGCGACGTCGCCGGAGATGATCTCGTCTCTCCCGCCGTCGGAGATCGGGAACCCGGCGTGCTGCGCCGAGACGGTCTGGAGGGCGACATAGCGAAACACATGGACCCACAGCAGCGGGGCCAGCGCCGCGGCACGCCCCCGACGGTTGAGCCATGGCGCGACGTACCAGATGGCCATCGTCGCGAACACCGCGAGACTGGACGCCTGGGCGAGCGCTTGGGCCGTCTGCAAGCTCATGGAGTGCCGTCCTGTGTCAGTGACAGTGTCATCCGGGAACCCATCGGTGTCCGGGCTACTTTGATGACAAGCGAGAGGGGAGCCGTGTGACACGTCGGAGCGGCGCAGCTCGCTGTCACAAGCAGGCTCGCTCACCTGTCACGGAATTGGGGAGTCATGGAAACCGCGACTGCCACGCGTCCGTTGGAGGCCTTCACCGGAGTCCGCCCGCTGCTCTACTCCATCGCCTACCGGATGCTCGGCAGCGCGATGGAGGCGGAGGACGTGGTTCAGGAGGCGTACGTACGGTGGCGGGAGGCGTCCGATACCGATGTGCGCTCGCACCGGGCCTACCTCGTCACGATCGTCACGCGGCTGTCCATCAACCAGCTGCGCTCCGCACGGGTGCAGCGGGAGACGTATGTCGGCCCGTGGCTGCCGGAGCCAGTCGTGACCGAGCACGTTCCCGAGGTCTCGTGGCGCGTCGAGCTCGCCGAATCGCTCTCGATGGCCTTCCTGGTACTGCTCGAACGTCTGTCGCCGATCGAGCGCGCGGTGTTCTTGCTACACGATGCGTTCGAGTTCGAATACGCCGAGATCGCTGGCATAGTCGAAAAGAGCGAGGCGAACTGCCGCCAGATCCTCGCCCGCGCGAAGCAGCACATCGGGGCGCAGCGGGCCCGCTTCGAGGCGACGCCGGAGCAGGCGGAGCGGCTGCTCGACCGCTTCACCCGGGCGGCAACCGCGGGAGACATCGGGGGACTGCTGGCCGTGCTTGCTGAGGACATCACACTCTGGTCGGACGGGGGCGGCAAGGTCGCCGCCGCCCTCAAACCGATCCACGGCGCGGACCAAGTGGCCCGCTTTATACTCGGCGCGCGCCGGAAGTTCGTGCCGGCGGACCAGGTCGTGCGACGTGCCGAGGTCAACGGCCAGCCAGGCGTGGTCGCATACGTGGGCGGGAAGCCCAGGGCGGCGATGGTGTTCGACATCCTGGGCAACCGCATTCAGACCATCTACATCATCGTCAACCCCGACAAGCTCCGGGCGTTGCCGGAAACCGGCCACTGACTGCGCCGCCGCGCGTGGTGACTTGAAGCCCTTCTCACCCCAACAGAGGTGCTGGGCGCTTCGTTCGACCCGCACAACCACGTGTCGATGCATGTGGCAGCGAAGGCCGGATTCCAACGAGGGTCCAAGCCATGAATCAGCCACTGCTGTCCTTCTTTAACCAACACTACGCCCCTGGGCGAGTGGGTCTGATCGGCCAGGATGATCTTAAGGGGAGGCTCATTCGGGATGCTGAGGCGGGCATCACGCCGGACCACAAGCCATCGAAGTGGTCCCATACGTTTCTTCTTGCTGAGCGCCGTGCCGACGGACGGAACGATGGCCGCATCTACATCTTCGAAAGCGACCTCCGCGTGAGCGTGGACGACTGGGAGGTGCAGAATGGCGTCATGGAGAGTCGCCTCGTAAAGTGGTGCCTCGACAATGTGTCTCACGGCTGCGTGCTGGGGATGAACCTGAGCACCGCGGAGACCACCACACTCCTCACGCAAGCGCTGAGCTACGCTTACGATGAGGAGCATCTTCGCTATCCCGTCGGGGAGCTGTTCGGCACGTTGTGGGCGATCATCACGCGACGGCTCGCCAAAAAGAACATCTTCGACGACAAGCACGCCGTGCAGTGCGCGACGTTTGTCCGGATGTGCTATCAGGCGATCGGACACGACCCGGTTACGGGAGGGGTGCACCTGACAAATACGTCACCCGAGAGCTTCTATCAAAGTCCACTGTTCACCTTTCGAAAGGAGTGGCACCGGCCGTAGTGGAATGGGGAAACGAGAGTGATTCCGCAGAGCCGGACGAATTCGCGCAGGCTTCGGACGAATTAAGGAATGAATCTTTGACCAGGGGGAGAGGGGGTCAGGGGGGTGAGAATTACACCAGCCGCCCGATCGGTAACCGCCGAATTCGTTTCCCCGTGCCGGCGAAGACGGCGTTGCACACCGCCGGCGCGATGGGCGGCAGCCCCGCCTCCCCCACCCCGCCCGGCGCCGCCTCGCTCTGCACCAGGTGCACCTCGATCTCCGGCGTCTCCGCGAGCCCGAGCATCCGGTAGTCGCTGAAGTTGCTCTGCGCCACCCGCCCGCGCTCGATGGTGATCTCCCCGTACAGCGCCGCCGTGAGGCCGTACACGATCGCGCTCTGCAGCTGAGCCTCGACCGTGTCCGGGTTGACGAGAATGCCGCAGTCCGCCGCGCACACCACGCGGTGCACCCGCACCATGCCGTCAGACCCGACCGACACCTCCGCCACCTGGGCCAGGAACGTCTCGCCGAACTGCCACAGCGCGATCCCACGGGACCTGCCGGCCGGCGGCGCCGATCCCCAGCCCGCGCGCTCGGCCGCGAGGTCGAGCACCCCGCGCAGCCGCGGCTGGCCCGCGACCAGCTCGCGCCGGTACGCGTACGGGTCCTTCCCCGCCGCGTGCGCCAGCTCGTCCACGAAGCTCTCGACCACCCAGCCGTTCTGTGAAGGCCCCACGCCGCGCCACGGCCCGATGGGAACGCGGGCGTCCACGGTGGCGCGCTCGAGGCGGAAATGGGGCAGGGGATAGATCAGCTCGTCCGCCCCGCGCGTGAGCAGGAACGACCCGCCCTCGGGCCCCACCAGCCGGTGGCTCCACGCCACCGGCGCGCCGCTTGGGTCGAGCCCGGCGCGCAGCACATTGTACGTCGCGGGGCGATACACGGCGTTCTGAATGTCGTCTTCCCGTGTCCACACGACCTGGACGGGCACTTCGATCTTTTGCGCCAGCTCGACCGCCTCGGTCGCGTAGTCCACCGGTCCGCCGCGCCGCCCGAAGCCGCCGCCCAGGTAGGTCACGTGCACCGTTGTGGCCTCGACCGGGAGGCCCGTCACCCGCGCCGCCGCCCGCTGCACTCCCTGCGGGGACTGCGTGGGCGCCCAGATCTCGCAGCGGCCGTCCCGCACGTGGGCCGTGCAGTTCATCGGCTCCATGCAGGCGTGGGCGAGATAGGGCGCCTGATACACCGCCTCGACCACCCGCGCGGCGGCCTTGAGATTCGCGTCCACGTCGCCCACCGCGCGCACAACTTCGCCTGAGCGCGCCGCCGCAGCGGCGAACGCGCTCCAGATCCCATCGCTGCTCCAGCGCGCCGTTGCACCCTCGTCCCATTCGATCTTGAGGGCCTTCTTCCCCTGGAAGGCGGCCCAGGTGCGGTCCGCCACCACCGCCACGCCGCTCGAGATCTGTACCACGCGTTGCACCCCCGGTACGGCGAGGGCAGAGCGGGGGTCGAACGTCCGCACGCGCCCGCCGAAGACGGGGCAGCGCGCCACCGCGGCGTACACCATGCCCGGCACCCGCACGTCGAGGCCGAAGATCGCTGCGCCGCTGACTTTGTCCGGCGTGTCCACGCGCGGCGTCCGGTGCCCGAGGATGCGGAATTCGGAAGGTTGCTTGAGAGGGGGGTCCGCCGGCACGGGGAGTGTGGCGGCGCGAGCTGCCAAGTCGCCGTAGCCGAGCCGGCGGCCGGTCGGCACGTGCTCGACGAAGCCGCTCCGGGCCCGGCACGCCTCGCGCGGCACGTTCCAGGTGAGCGCCGCCGCGCCGATCAGCATCTCGCGGGCGGCCGCCCCTGCCTTCCGCAGCGGCTCGAAGCCGGAGCGGACGCTGCGGCTGCCGACGGTGAACTGGTCGCCGTACGCGGGGTCGGCGTCCGCCTGGGCCACGCGCACGCGCGTCCAATCGGCCTCGAGCTCCTCGGCCACGATCATGGGCATCGCGGTGCGCACGCCCTGCCCCATCTCGGAGCGCCCGGTCCAGATGGTCACGGCGCCGTCGGGTCGGATTTCGATCCAGGCGTTGGGCTTAAACGGCTCGGGCGCTGCCGGCGCGTGCGAGGTGCGGGGATCGAACGCCGGCAGATACAGCCCGATCACGAGTGTGGCTCCGGCGGCGGCGCCGGTCTTGAGGAACTCCCGCCGGTTGACGGTTGCGTGGCTCATGTCCCACCTCTGGAGCGCTCGGTCCGCTGAACCTACGACCGGCGTCGCGACTGCGTCAATCGCCCGCTGCTCGATCTTGGCGCGGGCGTTGTCTTCGCGAATCCGCGCCCTGAGAGGGCGCGCTCGGCTCTGTGCGCGCCCTTATAGGGCGCACTCTCGCGCCGAGCCCGGGCTCTCAGCCCGGGAACACGAAGAGCCGCGCGCTGACCGCCAGGAAGGATCCCCGGCGCGTTCCCGGTCGCGTCGATCTCCGTCACGATGTGAGCGTCCGCTCGAGTGCCGCGACGATCTGAGTCCAGCCCTTGCGGTGCCCCTCCACCTGGCTGGGCGGGAGCTGGCGGTGGGTCAGGATCAACTCGGTGCTGTCGCCGCGGTCCTCGAGCTCCACCGTAACCAAGGTGGGCCGGTGGTCGGTATTGACCGACAGCCAGGTGAAGGACAGGAGAGATGGACGCTCGATGGCCAGGTACTCTCCCCAGTGCTCGACCTCTCCGCCCCGGTGCCGCATGACGATGCGAAACTTCCCACCCACTTTGGGGTCGAGCGCGGTGACCTCGGCGCCCTCGCCGGTGCCCATCCAGCGTGCCAGGCTCACCGGATCGAGCCAGGCGGCGAACACCCGCTCCCGGGGGACGGGAAGCACCCGGCGGATCACCAGGACCTCGGCCGAGTCGTGCGTCGAGCTCATGGCCGGCGTCCTCGGGTGCCAACCAGCAGCGCTTCCAGCGCGTCGAGCCGCGCCTCCCAGAACTCGCGGTAATGCTCGAGCCAGCGGGTCGCCTCCCGCAGCGGCTCGGGCCGGAGACGGAGCCAGTGCTCGCGCCCGCGGACGCGGCGGCGTACCAGCCCGGCTCGCTCCAGCACCTTCACGTGCTTCGAGACCCCGTTGAACGAGATGGGGAATCGGCCCGCGAGGCTGCCGACGTTCAGCTCGCCCCCCGCCAGGGCCGCCAGAATGGCGCGGCGCGTCGGGTCGGCGATGGCCGCGTAGACCCGGTTCAGCTGGGGGCGATGCGCCCGGGGCGCCGCTTGCGAGGAATCTCGTCGGGGCATATTATCATTCAACCGATCGGTAGAATATTATCGATTGCGCGCGGATTTGTCCAACCCATCACCCAGCCAGGGAGAGGCAGTCGAAGATGACGAAGCACATGACCGGGACACGTAAAGAGTGGCTTGCAGCCCGGCGCGAGCTGCTCGAGGCGGAGAAGGAGCTGACGCGGCGCAGCGACGAGCTGGCGCGGCGCCGGCAGGAGCTGCCGTGGGTCCGGATCGACAAGGAGTACCGATTCGAGACCGACGAGGGGAGCGCATCGCTGGCGGATCTCTTCCGAGGGCGCTCGCAGCTCCTCGTCTACCACTTCATGTTCGGCCCCGACTACAAGGCCGGATGTCCGTCCTGCTCGGCGATCGCCGATGGCTTCAACGGCTCCGTCGTCCACCTGGCGAACCACGATGTCATGCTCTGGGCGGTGTCGCGGGCGCCGCTCGCGAAGCTCGCGGCGTACAAGCGGCGGATGGCGTGGACGTTTCCCTGGGCGTCCTCGCACGGCAGCGACTTCAACTTCGACTTCGACGCCTCGTTCACCGAGGAGCAACAGCGCGAGGGGGCCGTCGAATACAACTACCGGCGCGAGGCGGCGTTGACGGTACGCGGGATCGGCGATTCACTGACAAAACGCGGCGAGGGGCCTGTCGCCGAGATCGCGGCCATGACCGGAACCGACGTGGCCACGTACACGCGCGAGAGGCCGGGCATGAGTGCGTT
Source organism: Gemmatimonadota bacterium (assembly GCA_003220935.1). Classification (GTDB taxonomy): domain Bacteria; phylum Gemmatimonadota; class Gemmatimonadetes; order Gemmatimonadales; family GWC2-71-9; genus 20CM-4-69-16. The sequence continues at coordinate 10,703 of QHTT01000041.1, read as the reverse complement.
CGTGCTCGAGGACGGCATCGTCTACCACACCTATTCCACCTACGCGCGCGGAGTGGACGGCCTCTGGGGCATGTACCAGTGGCTCGACCGCGCGCCCAAGGGGCGTAACGAGACGGGCATCTGGTGGCGCCGCCACGACGAGTACGACAAGGCCTGAGCGCGGATTGTCCTACCCATCACCTAACCAGGGAGAGCCAGTCGAACCATGACGCACGACGGCGCGAGCGGTCTGACCCATCACCCCGTAGTGTCGCACGAAGAGTGGCTGGCGGCGAGGACGGCGTTCCTCGCTCGCGAGAAGGAGTTCACCCGGCTGCGGGACCAGCTGAGCGAGGAGCGACGCCGGCTCCCCTGGGAAGCGGTCACGAAGGCCTACGTGTTCGAGGGACCGAACGGGAAGCGGACCCTGGCCGAGCTGTTCGAGGGACGGAGCCAGCTGGTCGTCTACCACGCCATGTTCGACCCCCGTAACGCCTCGCCGTCCACGTCCTGGACCCGCGACGCCGCGTGCCAGGCCTGCTCGTTCTGGGCCGACAACTTCAACGGGAACATCATCCATCTGAATCATCGGGACGTGACAATGGTTGCCGTGTCCCGGGCGCCCCACGCCGCGCTGGCCGCCTACCAGAAACGGATGGGCTGGACCTTCCCCTGGGTGTCATCGGGCGACAGCGATTTCAACAGAGACTATCAGGTGTCGTTCACGCCCGAAGAGGTGGCAAAGCAACGGGCCTACTACAACTACACGATGCAGGACCCGTTGGTATCCGAGCGGGAAGGGGTGAGCGTCTTCTACAAGGATCCGGCAGGCCGGGTGTTTCACACCTACTCGGCCTACGCGCGCGGCATCGACCTGCTCAACGCAGCGTACAACTACCTCGATCTGGTGCCCAAAGGGCGGGACGAGGGGGGCCAGGGGCTCTACTGGGTGCGCCGCCACGACGAGTACGATCGCTAGGGCGTCTTCCCCAGCGCCTCCGCCGCAGCGCGCCGCACCTCGGGATCGCGGTCGTTCAGGGCCCGGGTCAGCCCCGGGATTGCGGCTTCGACCTTCATCTCGCCCAGCCCCTCCACAGCGGCGAGGCGGATGTCTTTGTCCTCGTCTCCCAGCCGGTCCGCCAGCGCCTGCACTGTGGCGAGATCGCCGATGTGGGCGAGGGCCTTGGTGGCGTGGCGGCGCAGGTCCAGGTCGGGCGACGTCGTGGCTCGCACCAGCGCGGCCGGCGCCTTGGTCACGTCATCGAGCTCCCCGATGGCGTCGGCAGCTGCGCGCTGCACCTCTACGTCCGGGTCCCCGAGCGCCCGGGCCAATGGATCGAGCGAGCGCGACGCGTGCAGGTCGCCGAGGGCGCGGGCGCATTCCCGCTGCACCTCCGGGTCGGGATCGTTCAGGAGCAGCCGCTCGAGCGGCGCTACCGCGGATTGCTCGTGCAAGTCGGCGAGCGCGCGCACCGCTGCCCGCCGTACGGCATCGTTGCGGTCATTGAGCGCGCCGACCAGGGCGGCACCGACGCGCGGGCTCTTCATCCGTCCCAGCGCCTCCGCGGCGGTGGCGCGCAGCACCGGATCGGTGTCCCGGAGCAGTGGCAGCACGTCCTTCGCGAAGCTGGCGTCTTCGAACTGACCCAGGGCCCAGGCACTCGCCAGCCGCACCCGCGGGGACGCGGCGCGCACCGCGCCCACCAAGGCCGGCGCGGACGCAGGATCCTGGATCTCGCCCAGGGCCCACGCGGCCATGGCCGCCGGCCCCGTCGCGCTATCAGCCAGCAGGTGTTCGAGCGCAACCCTCGTCTCGCGCCGCTCCCCGACGCCGCTTGCGAAGGCGGCACTCTCCCGAATCCGCGGCGCGGGGTTGTCGAGCAAGCCCCGCAGTACGGCGGCGGAGACGGCGCTCCTGCCCAGCAGCTTCGCCGCGACCCGACGCACGCACGCGTTCTCCGCGCCGAGCGTCGCGACCAGGAGCGACACCGCCCGGGGATCGGTGATGGTGCCCGCAAGTGAGTCCTTCGCTCCCTGGACGTTGGGTGCGTCGTCGAAGCGTCCCAGGCGGCCCGGTTCGCCGCCCATCCAGAAATTGCCGAGTTGGTCCCCGATCAGATCGCAGATCACGGGGTCGGTGTGCGCGAGGGCGGAGAGGAGCGTGGCGACCCGGGCGGAATCCGCGCCGGCCCGCCCAGGGCCGCCAGCCGCCGCTAACGAGAGGACGAGGACGTGCAGGGCGCGGATCATGGATCCTGCCCCAGCGCCTCGGCCGCGGCGCGCCGCACTTTGGGGTCGGGAGACTGAAGCGCGGCCTGCAGCGCCTGCCGGGCCGCCGGGTCGGCAATGTGGCCCAAAGCCTGTGTAGCGGCCTCGCGCACGTCGCCCCTGGGATCGTCGATGAGGCGCCGCAGCTGAGGAATCGCGGCGACCAGCGAGCGCTCTCCGGCGAGCTCCGCGGCGCGCTGGCGCACGTCCGCGCTCGGATCCTTCATCAGGTTGAAGAGGGTGGCTTCGGCGATTGGCGCCTTCAAGTCGTTGAGCGCCCCGAGCGCCGCTTGCCGGACGTCGGCGTTGGCGTCACTCAACGCCTCGGTGATGGCGGCGGCCGCGCTCTGGGCGCCTAGGTTGCCGAGCGTGGAGACGACGGAGTGACGCACGTCGGGCGACGGGTCGTGAATCAGCCGGGCGATGGCGCCGGTCGCCGAGCGGGCGTGGAGGTGCTCGAGCAGATCGATCGCCTCATGGCGCACGTCGGCGTCGGGGTCTTCCAGCAGTGCCACCACCGGCGCCGTGGGCACGGCCTGGTCGAAATGCGACAGGGCGCCCAGCGCGTTGCGCTTCACGTCGGCGACGGGGTCTTTGAGCAGGCCGGCAATCGGGCCGATCGCCCTGGGATCGCCGAGATCGGCTAGCGCTTCGACCGCCGCCGAGCGGACCTCGGGTCCCGAGTCCGCGAGCACGTCGATCAGGGGCGGCACGGCACGCGGATCGCCCAAGCGTCCAAGCGATCGGGCGGCGGCGCCGCGCACTCCCGCGTTCTCATCTTTCAGCCGAGCGATCAGGGCCCGGACCACTGTGGTGTCCTCGCCCCCCGACCCCGTTCCGGTCCTCACCCCCTGGCCCCCCCTCCCCTTCGCTGCGCTCAGGGCAGGCTCTTCGGGAGAGGGGGAACGCACGGAGTCCCCCCTCTCGGGAACGGAGAGGGGGACAGGGGGTGAGGACTGGGAGACGCGTGGGGCCGCCGCGATCGTCACGGCCACGCCCAAGGCGGCGGCGACGGCCCAACCGCGCCGCGAAGCGGGGCTCGAGGGCAGGCGCCCTTCGAGCAGGCGGGCGATGCGGGAGACCAGGAACGAGCGCCGTTCGGCCAGGCCCGCCACCGGCACGCCCAGCGGCGACGCCTGAATCCACTCGGCCACCGTGGCCAGACATTTCGCGAGCGCGACTGCGGATCCGGTCTTGCGCGTGGCCCACTCGTCGCTCAGGTACTCGGCCGTCGTCTCGAGCTCGCGGCGCGCCAGCCGGTTGAGCGGCTGGAAAAAGAAGCACCGCTCGATCAAGCTCGCGCCGGCGAGCCACAGGGAATCGCGGCGAGCCAGATGCGCCAGCTCGTGCGCCAGCATGCTGCGCTGCTGCTCGGCACCGAGATCGGAGAGCGCCAGCTCGGGCACGCAGATCTCGGAGAGACCGAGCGCCACCGGGCTCGAGATCGTCCGGGCCATGGTGAGGTGGACGCGGCGCCGGTATCCGGCGGTGCGCTGCAGTTCCGCCAGCGTCGCGGCGAGCGGTCCGTCGCTCACGGTGCGGCGGTCGGTCAGGCGGCCGACCAGGATCAAGCGTCGCGCGACGTAATGGAGGGACGAGCCGAGCGCGATGACGCCCCACACGAGGACCACGACCAAGGGCAGCGAGGGAGCGCGGGACGGGGACGGGGCTGTCACGGAGGCTCCTGTGTTCTCGGAAACCCCGGGCTTGCGCCCGGGGCCAGTGGCCCCGGCCGGCTCGTTCGGCCGCGCGGCCTGGGGCAGAGTGGCGACGGGTAGCGTCACTGCCGCGGGCGTGGACAGCTCGAGGCGCGACTGGATCGTACCGGTCATGAGGCTCGCGAGCAGCGCCACCTTCCAGAGGAGGTCGGAGGCTGCGGGCTCGAGACGCCGGCGCCGGGTCACGAACCACGCAATGCCCAGGAGCACAGTGCTGTGAATCAAGTACGTGAGAAGCCACGCGAGCAGGCTGGAGGCGAGGGCGCTCATTTGGTCTCCGGGGCGTTCGTTTCGACGCGCTCGATCATGTCGCGGATCTTGGCGATGTCACCTGGGCTCACGTCTTCGCCGGTGAGCAGATGCTGGACCAGAGCGATGACGTCGCCGTCGAACAGGCGCTCGGTCAGCTCACCGACCATCGAGTGCTGCACCTCCCGTTCGGTCACCGCGGCGCGGTAGTGGTACTGGCGGGACTGGGGGGGGGCCCGCCGGGTGACGACACCATGGCGCTCGAGACGCGACAGCATCGTGGCAACGGTGGTCTGGGCGAGCCCCCGCTCGGCGTGCAGGGCTTCCCAGACATCCTGGACCGTCGCTTCGCTCCGGTCCCAGATGACCCGCAGGATGGCGAGTTGCAGCTCGGTGAGTTGATGGCGACCTGGCATGCTCGGCCTCATGGTTGATCTACAGGCGTAGATTTACAGCTGTAGTTCTCAGTTGTCAAGGCGTGTCCCTTAAGCTGAGCAGAGTGACCGAGATTCTACTTCCGCGTCAGCTCGGCGTACGAGCTGAGTGAGAAGTAGATCCGCTCCGCCCTTGAGTTTGCAGTGACCTCGCCGGCGAGCTTTCCCTCGTGGAGCAACAGCCCGAGCGACAGAATGTGTGGCCAACGCGCCGCGTCACTGGTCGGGATCCGCGCGGCGAACGTGCCGGACAGTCGACCATCGGAGAAGCTGGCGTTGCTGACCGAAGCGCCCGGCTGGTCTCCGATCCATGCTTCGATGGTCCCGTCCATGTTGATCAGCAACCGCATTGGGACCGCCCCTTCGTAGGTTCGCAAGGTCCCCAGCCATTCGCCAGCGAGTTCCGGGCTCACAACCAACGTGGGCGGTTCAGGCGGGAACGGCGGTCCCAGTCGTGCCGGCGCCCGGTCCGGCACCGCGGCGGCGGCAGCCTGCTGCGCAATAGTGAACTCCTGCATCATCGCGGCGGGTCGGGTGCTGGTGTTGGCGAGCACCACAACAGCGATATTCGTCGCGGGAAAGAGGACCATCAGCGCCGTGGCCCCCGGCATTCCACCGGTATGCGCCAGATGCTCCCCACCGTCGAATACGCCGAAGCCGAGACCGTTGCTGGATGGAGGCACCGGCTGGTGCATCTGGTTTAGTGACGCGTCGCTGAGAATGGGTCGCTGATTCGGCAGTCGATTCTTAAGGTGAAACATCGCGAAGCGGACCAAATCGTGCGCGCTGGAATAGACGGAGGACGCCCCTACGTGATCGAAGGTGAAGAACGGCAGTGCACGCTCGTCGTTGTCGTACCGTTCGGCGACGAAGTTCTCGAGTCCGATCGGCAGATCGATGGACGTGTGCGTGAGGCCCAAGGGCACGAATACCTCTTGGCGCATGAACTCCGCATACGACTTGCCGGACACGCGCTCGATGACGTTGCCGATGATCCCATATCCGAGGTTGGAGTACTCGACGACCTGGCCTGGCGGAAATACCAGCTTTCCGTAGCGCCGGATTGTCTCCGCCATGTCGGGCGGCGCGTAACCGCGATCGGAATAGAAGAACTGTGAATGCAGCGGCAGGCCCGCTGTATGGCTCAACACGCGTCGGACGGTCGCTCCGCGTGCGTCGCCGGCAAGCCCGGTGAGCTTGGCGGGTCCGAGATACGTGTTGATGGGCAGGTCGAGATCGACTTGGCCTCGTTCAACCAAGACCATGAGTCCCGTTGCGGTGATTGGCTTCGAGATCGAAGCTAGAGGATAGATCGTGTTCGTGGTCGCAGGAATCCGTTTTTCCCGGTTGGCCCAGCCGATGGCATCTTCCCATACGATTTGGCCGTCCTTCGCTACGGCGACGGCGACCGACGGCGACCCCACCGTGTCAACCAGTCGCTGCATCGCGGCGCGTACTGGCGCGAACTGCTCCGACGACTGAGCGATAACCGCGCGGGTTAATCCGCCGATGGCGAGCAATACTGGAATGACGCGACGCATGGGCTGGATCTCTCGGTTGATGCTGTTGGCGACAGGCAGATCGTGGCGTATCCTGGCGGCCATCGTTCTGTTGGACAGAACGGCGGATGGACAAGGTTGGAAACGCTTGGGCGGCAGCCGAGACGCGCCCCGGTAGGCGGCGCGGACCGACTTGCGTCGGTCGGCCGACCGGCCTAGACTGCAACACGAGCGCAAGGGGCGCCTCCAGTCCGCGGAAAGGGCCGTGCCCACCCCCGACAGAAGACCGAGCAGTACGAAACTTCTTTCAGCCTGACACGAGCGGACTCCAGGCGAGCAATGAAAGGAGCTTCGCATGGATACGCTGCCACTGCCGCCCCGTCCCAGCCTGGCGCAGTACAAGAAACGCGCAAAAGATCTCGCCGCCGCCGCCAACTCGAAGGCCGGGGGCGCCATTCGCGCATGGGCAGCCGACTGGCTGGCCACACTCGCGAACCTACGCGGCGAGCCCATCACCCCATTCGTTCAAGGCAGTTTCGATCGCGCCGTAGGGCACATCGCAGAGGGCGTTCGTGAGAAGCTGGTCTCGACGGCAGCTGCGGATTTGAGATTTAGGCTCGCCGACGCACAGTTTCTCATCGCGCTCGCGCACGGGTTCAAGAATTGGGTGGAGTTCTCGACCCATGTGGAGCGGCTCACACGACCGAATGGTGATGCCTTCGAGATGGCTGCTGATGCCGTCGTCGGCGGTGATCTCTCGACGCTCGAGGCGCTCGTCCGCGGGCATCCGGAATTGATTCGAGCGGGGTCGACCCGCGTGCACAAGGCGACGCTGCTACACTACATCGCTGCCAATGGCGTGGAGGATTTTCGTCAGCAGACGCCCCCGAACGCGGTGGCGATCGCGAGGTTTCTGCTCGAGGCTGACGCCGAGGTCGATGCGCTGGCGGACACCTATGGTGGCGGCAGGGGGCAGACGACGATGAATCTGCTGGTGTCGAGCGCCCATCCCGCCCAGGCCCGTCTCCAGTGCCCGCTGATCGAGGTGCTGCTCGATTTCGGCGCCGCGATCAACGGATTAGACGACGATGGCTCTCCGATCATCACCGCACTCGTGTTCGGGTACGGAGATGCAGCGGAAACGCTCGCGCGTCGCGGTGCGAGAGCGGACAACATCCTCGTCGCTGCCGCGTTGGGCCGGCAGGATCTCGTGAAGCGCTTCGTGGTCGACGCAGTGACGCTCGCGCCCGACGCGCGGCTCATCGATACTCGGTGGCTGCGTGTGCCGAGAGACCCGCAGGCGCATATTGAACTGGCGCTGGTGTGGGCGATCAAGTACACGCGAATGCGAGTCGCGGAATTCCTGATCCAGGCTGGCGTCGATCCCGCAGCAAAGGATAACGACCAGATGACGGCATTGCACTGGGCAGCGGCGACTGGAATGATGGACTTGATCAAGGTGCTACTGGAGCGTGGCGCGCCACTGGAAGTCAAGAACCGGTGGGGCGGGACTGTCTTGGCTTCCACCGCCTACTTCGCCATCTATCAGCCCGTCCAGGGCGTCGACTATCCGGCCGTTCTCGAAGCATTGCTCGATGCCGGTGCGGACGTGAGTGCGGCGGCCTGGGCTGCGGACGACGAGCGCATCGCCGACGTGCTGCGGCGCCACGGGGCGCGACCGTAGGCCAGCGCCGCGATCACCTTTGGAAAACCGTATGCCATGGCCGCTACGGGGCATAGCCCACGCGTACACCCGACGGAAACACCGCGGCGACGTCGGGCGTCACCCTCGGCATTCCACCCAGGGTTACCTCCCGCAGACCCGGCAACCGCGCCAGCTTCGCCACGCCCGCATTCGTCAGCCGCGCACATGCATCGAACGTGACCCTCTCGATGCTGTCCATCCCGGACAAGATCTCGGGCGTGCGGTCCGTGATCAGATTGTAGCTCGCGAAATACTTCTGGAGTCGTGGAAGGCGCGCGACGTGCTCCGTTGCCCGGTCGCCCGTATCGCGGCAATACATGAGCACGAGCGAGCGCAACCGCTCGCAGCGGCCGACGTGCACATACCCCTCGTCCGGCACGTCCATCGGCATCAGCTCTTCGAGTGATGGGAACGCGGGCAGCGCCGCTAGCCCCTCATCATCCACGTTCTTGCAGCTCACCGACAGCGACTTGAGCGCCGGCAGCTCGGCGAGCGCCCGGAAGCCCCGGCTCCGCAGGTTGTAACAGCGCCGGCCCCAGATGTACGCGATCGTCCGCGAACGGCTCAGCGCGGCAAACCCGTCATCGCCCGCGACCGTGTCTTGGCACATCAAGAAGCGCAGACGCGGCAACGCTGCGATGTACGGCATATCGGAGTCCTTGGCATCGAACGCGAGCCAACCGAGGTGCGGAAGCTCCCTGAGCGGCACCAAGCCGGCTCCCGTCACGGCCAGCTCGTCGTTATCGAGGTTCAGCGCGAACAGACCCTCCAGTCCCGCGAGCTGCGCGAGGCCGGCGTTGGTGAACGAGCCGCGCAACAGCAGGTACGTGGGGCCAGCGTCGCAATCGAGCAGCGCCATCGTCGGATCGCCGCCTTGCCAGGTCTTGAACGCGGGGAATTGATGAAACAGGACGAGCCCCGCGTCCGTGACGCCGTTCCCCGACTTGAAATGCGCCAGCCCGGGCTTGCCCAGGAGCACGCGAATCGCACCGTCACCAGTCTGCGTCCCCGAGAGATCGACGACGCGCAGATTCTCGCAAGCAGCCAAATGGGCGACGCCGGCATCGGTGATCGGCGTCCACGCCAGCACGATCGTCTCGAGCGCCGCCACCTGACGCAGCGCCTCGAGGCCGCGATCACTGATTTGACAGCCGCTCAGATCGAGGTGGCGCAGCCGTGGCAGGCGCGCCAAGGCCCGCAAGCCCGCATCGGTGAGGCCCTTTGAGCCCTCTAGATTCAGGTGGGTGACGTGATCGAGTCGTGCAATGCGCTCGAGTCGCGCGTCCGTCATCGCTCCGTGCGCGTCCAGACCGGAGAGCCGACGCGCTTGCAGCAAGGCGATGATCTCGTCCCAGTCGCGCGTCTGCCCGATCTCGCGTTTTGCTCCGCTCTCATCGACCGCAAAGAGCGTCACGGGCTTCGTGGCGATGTCGGCCTGTCCCGGAGGGAGCGACGCGACGAAATCCATCAGCGCCTGCCAGCTCGCCATCCCTTGCGCCCGCGCGACCAAGGCCTGCGCGTCGGCCAACGAGATTTCGTCGCTCGAATCCTCCGGCTCCTCTCGCCTGCCCAGGTCGAGACGGACGTACCGCCGCATCGCGTCCCAGCGGCGCCTGTGGCCGAAATACTCCCAGATGACCTGCATCGCGTCGGGCTCGCCCGTCCGGTAGGCCGTGACCAGCGCCTCTGCGACCCGCTCGTAGCGTCGCGTGAGTGACGCCTCCGCTGGGAGACGTTGCTTGAGCTCGGCCCAGCCGGAGAAGCCACGCTCCTGGGCCAGTGCGTGTTGGATCTGGCGCAGCGTGGGAATGCGGGGTGCGTTGGGGAAGACGCGCAGCAGGCGTGCGCGAACTTCGGCGACGTTGGCGCGCAGCGCCTTCAGCCAGCGCTTCGCTTCCTTCTTAAGGTTCTCAAGCGTGGGCATGAGCCTTCCTCCGTTGCCTGACGTCCGCTGAAGGACAGGCTGGAAGAAGGTACAACGACCTACACGACGCACCTGCTTGGGTGGGAGGGACTCCCTTGCCGCGGACAGGAGGCGCCCCAACGCGCGCTGAGCGGAGTCTCGCCTTGGGACCCGGATCTGTCAACTCACTATGGGTGGTTGCTGCAGCCGATGAGAGAATGACGCTATTTCGTGTGGACTCGCGCAATGCAGGATGGAGGCGCCACTCCCGTTCCCGGCGTGCGGTGGGGCGGACGTGCAAGCCCTTTGCTAGTAGACAGCATCACTCGGGAGGCACGGTTGCTACCAGCCAGAGCGCACCGCGTAGCTCCAGGCGGAACTGGCAGGGCGACTTGATCGCGCCGGGGCGGGCTCACACAAATCGGAGAGAGGACAGACCCATGAAATGGTCAACGGTAGCAAACCGGAGGTCTCACATGAAGTCGAACCAGTCCTTGTCTCCACGAGTCGCGCTCCTCATGCTGGCCCTGGCTGGTTGGCTGAACGCCTGTGATGATGGCGCTTCACCCGCCCCGACGCGACCCAAGATCTCGGCGCAGGGCACCGCCGCCCCCGGTTATGCGGTGACCGACTTCGCTACCGACTTTCCGAACTCCGGTATCGGCCCAATTGGCCTGGCCTTTGACGCAACCGCGAATTTGTTCGTTGGGGATTACGCGACTGGGTTCTTGTACAAATTCGGGTCGGGAGGCGGCGTTGCCTCTACGGCGACGCAGGTGAACGCAACGCCGATCGGTGGCCGTCCGGCGGGCCTGGCCTTTGGAAAGGATGGGAGCCTCTTCCTTGCCCGGCAGTCTTCGGGTGACCTGGTGCAGCTCGACCCCTCTAATGGGACGATCATCCGGACCGTCGCCTCCGGTATGACCTTCGCCACCGGCCTAGCGACAG
>QHTT01000069.1 GCA_003220935.1 Gemmatimonadota bacterium | reverse complement strand
GCCGCTGGTCATGGTATACGTCGTGCCCACGTTGCTGCACACCCCAACCGGACCCGACGCGTAGACCGGACTCGCCGAACTGTTGGTCGAGCTGGCCACCGTGAAGCTGCTCTGGTACACCGCACTCACGGGCGCCAGGGTAAAGCTCACCGTCGGGTTCACCCGTGTGAACGTGAAGCCATTCGTCAGTGTCACGGACGCCGCGTTGCCTTGATTTGCGTTCCCCGTGACGATGACATCCACGATTCCCGCCGTGTGGGCCGGCGTCGTCGCGGTCAGCGTCTGATTGTCCACACGGGTCGCCGAGACTGGGGCACCGGTTCCGAAGGCGACGGTGAACGGCTGCCGGCCACTGGTGAAGCTGGTTCCGGTAATCGTGACTGGGGTCCCGCCTAAGGTCGGACCAGACGCCGGCGCAATGCTGCTGACGGCGAAATTGTCATCCGTGAACGTCGCCTGCGCCACGGACCCCGAGGCCTGGCCTGTGGCGGTCAAATAGAACCTGACATCGACGTCGTGCGCATCCGGTGCAAATGTGTTGTTGAAAACGTGACCGGACGCATCGGCCGTCGCCGTCAGCGTGGGGTGTGTGTCGATCGGGGGATCTTCGTGCAGCACGAGCGAGACGACTTCACCAACGTGCCACCCCGAGCCGGTGATGGTTACGACCTGGCCCGGGGCGTAGTCAGCCCGGTCCGTCTTCACGGTGGCGGCGCCATTCCCGGACCCCAGCGAGGAGACCAGCACTACCTGGCCTCCCGAGGTCCCGCCCCTGGCGTCCGCCGTCGCGCCGGAGGAGTCCCCGGGGGGCTCGATCCCGAACGATGCCATGTTCGCGTAGGCGAGCTGCTGGCCCCCGTTGTTCAGGAGCCCGGTCGCCGTGGCCGTCAGTGCCTGGACCTCGCTGTAAATCCCGGGCGCGGAGTCCGCCGTCACGCCGAGCCGGGAAATCGCCGCTACCCACGCGTAGCGCTGCGCCACCGAGTCCGAATAGTCTTGCAGCACGACGAGGCCTCTCAACCCCGACGTGGCGTAGTTCGCCGCTCCCCACGCAGCGAGGTTGCGAACCAGGGTGTTCTTCTGCGCGCGACTCAGGCTGCCCTGGTCCGGTGTGCCGGACCAGACCGCAATTCGCCCGAGCAGCACAGTGCGGAGCCGGTTGGCCACCGTCGCGGTCCGCAACAGGTCATATGGCTTCGCATCGGCGTTATCCGCCAGGGCAGGGACGATGAACACTGCATACGGCGAGAGGTCCGCGCTCGGGAGATTGATCGTGCCGGCCGTTCCGTCGTAGCCCATGTCCACGCGCTGCGGGAAGGGACCGCCGGAATCGCCGAGCGCCTGGACGAGCGTCGTACAGCCGGTGGGATCGATCCCGACTGGGCAGTAGACCAGCGCCTTTTGCGCGCTCAGAACAGACGGTCCGAGGCCGAGACCGCACACCGTGACAAGGGCGCGCAGGCTGCGCGCCAAGCATCCATTAGGATTCATGGCGCGGCTCAGCGGCAAGCGTCAGTGATGACCGCGCTGAGCGCGTTCACGTGATGCAGCAGGCCCGCCACACCAGGACGCGCCGCCGCGCGTGCCTGGGCGCGCTCCAATGCCCTGGCGTACGCGGCGCAGACCGTCGAACGCGCGGGCGCCGAGGAAACCTGCATCGCCGGGCGCGCGGGCCCCATCAGCTTCTGGGGCTCGTCCGCACAGGCAGTCAGGAGCAGCAGCAGGGCGATGGAACGCGCAGCGGTGTGCTTCACAACCCACCTCCAGAGAAGGCGCAGTGAACGTGTGCGCGGCTCGCGTTCGTCACGCAGCGCGCGCTCGGCCGAGCCGCGCCCCAGCGGACTCCGAGGCGCGTGTCTTCTTGGGTGTGGAGCTGACGCAACAGGTGTACCACGGTTCAGCGAGAGCAGACGGTACGCGGTCGTCCAGTCATGTGGCACGCCAGTGACACGCGCCGACGGGGAGCGTAGCGTGCGATAGAGCGCCCTCTATCGTTTGGTAGAGTGGAGCTGATTGCTTGAACTACGCGAAGCTCAGAGACGTGCGGCGGTAATCTGCCGGAGCAGAGGGAGGGAGGACGGCGGCCCGGCTACGACTTCACAGCGTCCGTGAGCGCATTCCAGGGTAAGAGCGCACACTTGATGCGCACCGGGAACTTGGACACGCCGGCGAGCGCCCGCAGGTCTCCGAGCGCTTTGTCTTTCGCCGCAGACTCGTCGCCCTGCATCATCGCGCTCATCCGCGCCGCGAGGGCGAGCGCCTGAGGGACCGTGCGGTCCTTGAGCAGCTGCGTCATCATCGACGCCGACGCCTGGCTGATGGAGCAGCCCCGGCCGATGAAGCGCACGTCCCGGATTACGGCATCGGCCACGCGCAGCTGCAGGTCGATCTCATCACCGCACAGCGGGTTGTTGAGCGATACCGAGTGCGTTGCACCCTCCAGCGCTCCCTTATTGCGGGGGCGCCGGTAGTGATCGAGAATCAGCTCCTGGTAGAGCGCACTGAGCCTGGGCTCAGGCGGGGACGTATCCAAACAGCGCTCCGGCCTTGACCAGCGAGCCGGCGAGGGCGGCGACGTCGTCGAGGTCGTTGTAGATGTAGAACGACGCGCGCGCGGTCGCGGGCACGTTGAGCCGGCGCATCAGCGGCTGAGTGCAGTGGTGGCCGGCCCGGATGCACACGCCGTCCTGATCGAGGATGGTGGCGATGTCGTGCGGGTGGATGTCGCCATATGTGAACGACACGACGCCCGCACGGTGGCCGCGCGGGCCGTACACGGTCACCCCATCGATCTGCGTCAATTGGTCGATCGCTGCCTGGGCGAGCGCCTGCTCGTGCTCTGCGATCCGCTCGAGGCCGATCGCGCTCAGGTAGTCAATGGCGGCGGCGAGCCCGACTGCGCCCTCCACGTTCGGCGTCCCGGCTTCGAACTTGTGCGGGATCTTGTTGTACGTGGAGTGGTCATCGAACACGCGCGAGATCATCTCGCCGCCGCCGTGATAGGGCGGCATCGCCTCGAGCAGCTCCGGCTTCGCAACCAGCGCGCCGGAGCCCATCGGCGCGAGCATCTTGTGTCCCGACAGGGCGTAGAAGTCGCAGTCGAGCGCCTGCAGGTCGACCTTCACGTGGGGCGTCGACTGCGCGCCGTCCACCACGACGGCCGCTCCGACCGCGTGGGCGAGCCGCGTCAACTGCGCCGTCGGATTCACCGTGCCGAGCGCGTTCGAGACATAGGGGAACGCGACGATCTTGGGCCGCCGCTCCAGCGCCGTCCCGAAGTCGGAGAGGTCGATGCGACCATCCTCCGTGATCTCCACCATCCGGAGGGTCGCGCCCTTCTCCTGGCAGAGGATCTGCCACGGCACGAGGTTCGAGTGGTGGTCCAGCGCCGTCACCACCACGGTGTCGCCCCGCCCGACGTGGGCCCGGCCGTAGGACCCCGCGACCAGGTTGATCGCCTCTGTCGTGCCACGCGTGAAGACGACACCCTCGGGCGCCCAGGCGTTTACGAATCCACCGAGCTTCGCACGGGCCGCCTCGTAGGCCTCCGTGGCGCGGATCGCGAGGCTGTACGCCCCGCGGTGAACGTTGGCGTTGGTGGTGCGGTAGTAGTCGGCGATCGCGTTCAGCACCGCTGCGGGCTTCTGGGTCGTGGCGGCGTTGTCCAGGTACACGAGGCGGCGGCCGTTCTCCTGCCGCTCGAGCAGCGGAAAGTCGGCGCGCAACCGGGCGGCGTCGAGCATCACGCGAGCTCCGCGCGCACCAGGCGATCGAGGCGATCCCGCAGGTCGGCGCTCCGCATCCGGCCGAGGATCTCGGCCGCGAAGCCGTAGGTCAGGAGGCTGCGCGCCGTCTCGGGCGAGAGCCCGCGGCTCTGCAGGTAATAGAGTGCGGTCGGGTCGAGCGGTCCGACGGTCGAGCCATGGGTGCACTTCACGTCGTCCGCGTGGATCTCGAGCTGGGGCTGGCTGTCGGCCCGCGCCTCGGTCGAGAGGAGCAGGTTGTTGTTCGTCTGCTTCGAGTCGGTGCGCTGGGCGCCGGGCCGTACGATGATGCGGCCGGTGAATACGCCGTGCGCCCGCTCGGCGAGCACACCGTTGAAGAACTCGTGACTGGCGCAATGCGGCCGGGCGTGGTCGATCACGGTGTGGTGGTCGGCATGCTGGCTGCCGCCGAGCACGTACAAGCCATTCAGGATCAGCTCGGCACCCGTGCCGTCGAGCACGGTCGTGATGTCGTGCCGGGCGAGCGTGCCGCCCAGCGTAATGGCGTGCAGCCCCAGGTAACTGTCGCGCTCCTGTCGCGATTGTGTCGTGGCGACATGATAACCGCGGCGACCTTCTCGCTGCACGCGGTAGTACTCGACGCGGGCGCCCTCTCCCACGACGACCTCGCTCACCGCGTTGGTCCAGTGCACCCCGTCCCCGAGCGAGGCGAAGGTCTCGACCACCACCGCCTGCGCGCCCCGCTCGACCACGATGAGGCCGCGCGGGTGTGCGACCTTCGGCCCGTCGCTCCCGCCCGCCGTCGCGACGCAGACCACCTCGAGTGGCTGCGCGAGCACACAACCAGCCGGGACGTGCACGAACGCACCATCCGCCAGGAACGCCGTGTTCAGCGCTGCGAAGGCGCTGTCGCGCCAGTGCGCGAGCCGGGTGAGATGCGCGCGCGCGAGCTCGCCGCTCGGGCCCGCCTGGAGGGCCGCGGCGAGACTGCCCGCATACACGCCGTTCGGCAATCCCGCGAGCGACGACAGCCCGCGGACGTACCCGCCGTCCACGAACACGAGGCGGGGGCCCGCTCCGAGTTGCAGGCGCTCGACCTCTGCCGGAGCGGGAAGCGGAGAGTGGGCAGCAGGCGCGAGCGTGAATCGCGTCTCCGCGATCGGGGCGACGCTGGTAAAGCGCCACTCCTCCTGTTTCATCGTCGGGAAGCCGAGCTCGGCGAACCGGGCGATCGCGCCCTCGCGGATCTCCCGGAGCCAGGCGGGGGCGCCCGCGGCGCCATTGCTCGCGAACGTCTGGAAGTCGCGGACGTAGTGCTCGGTCATGCCACGGGCGCCGGTTCGCGGGTCCAGTCGTAGCCCCGTTCTTCGAGCTCGAGCGCTAGCTCCTTACCGCCCGACTTCACGATCCGGCCGGCGGACAGCACGTGCACGATGTCGGGCTGGATATGGGTGAGGATCCGGTAGTAGTGCGTCACGAGGACCGTGGCATTGTCGGGGCGGCGCAGCTTCTCCACCGTCTGCGCCACGGTTTTCACCGCGTCGATATCGAGGCCGGAGTCGGTCTCGTCGAGGATCGCAAGCTTGGGCTCGAGCACCGCCAGCTGGAGGATTTCGTTGCGCTTCTTCTCGCCGCCCGAGAAGCCGTCGTTGACGGGGCGATTCAGGTAGCTGTCGTCCCAGCCGATCAGCTTGAGTTTTTCCTCGAGCGCGTCCATGAATTCCACGGGGCCGAGCTCTTCCTCACCGCGGTGCTTGCGGATCGCGTTCACGGCGGAGCGGAGGAAGTACGCGTTGGTGATGCCGCGGATCGCGACGGGGTACTGGAACGCCAGAAACAGCCCCTCGCGGGCGCGTTCTTCGGGCTTCAGCGCCAGCAGGTCTTTGCCCTCGTACCGGATCGACCCTGCGGTGACGGTATAGGCGGGGTGCCCCCCGAGGACCTGGGCCAGGGTGCTCTTTCCAGAGCCGTTCGGGCCCATGATGGCGTGTACCTCGCCGGTGCGCACCACGAGGTCGACACCACGCAGGACCTCCCGGCCTTCGACGGTGGCGTGGAGGTTCTCGATCTGCAGCAACACGTTCCCCGTCATCCGACGCTGCCTTCGAGAGAGATCCCGAGCAGCCGCTGCGCCTCGACGGCGAACTCCATCGGCAGTTCCTTGAAGACTTCCTTGCAGAACCCGTTCACGATCATCGAGACCGCGTCCTCGGCCGACAGGCCGCGTTGCTTCGCGTAGAAGATCTGGTCCTCGCCGATCTTCGACGTGGACGCCTCGTGCTCCATGATCGCCGTGCTGTTGCGCACGTCGATATACGGGAAGGTGTGGGCTCCGCACTGGTCGCCGATCAGCATCGAGTCGCACTGCGAGTAGTTCCGAGCGTGCTCGGCACCCTTTAGGATCTTCACCAGGCCGCGGTAGGTATTCTGCCCATGGCCGGCCGAGATGCCCTTGGACACGATGGTCGAGCGGGTGTTCTTCCCCATGTGGATCATCTTGGTGCCCGTGTCCGCCTGCTGACGCTGGTTGGTCACGGCCACCGAGTAGAACTCACCGATCGAGTTGTCCCCCTGGAGAATGCAGCCCGGATACTTCCAGGTGATCGCTGAGCCGGTCTCCACCTGGGTCCAGGAGATCTTCGAGTTCTGGCCGCGGCACGCGCCGCGCTTGGTGACGAAGTTGTAGATCCCGCCGCGCCCCGCTTCGTCCCCCGGGTACCAGTTCTGGATAGTCGAGTACTTGATCGTAGCTGCGTCGAGCGCGACCAGTTCGACCACGGCCGCGTGCAGCTGGTTCTCATCGCGGACCGGCGCCGAGCAACCCTCCAGGTAGCTGACGTAGCTCCCCGCGTCGGCGATAATCAGGGTGCGCTCGAACTGGCCGGTGGACGACGCGTTGATCCGGAAGTAGGTGGAGAGCTCGAGCGGGCAGCGTACGCCCTTGGGGATGTAGGCGAACGAGCCGTCGGTGAACACCGCCGAGTTGAGCGCCGCGAAAAAGTTGTCGTTGTACGGGACGACCGACCCGAGGTACTGCTGAACGAGCTCCGGGTGCTCGCGGATCGCCTCCGAGATCGCGCAGAAGATGATCCCCTGCTTGGCCAGCGTCTCCCGAAACGTGGTCGCGACCGACACCGAGTCGAACACCGCATCCACGGCCACGCCCGCCAGGCGCTTCCGCTCCTCGATCGGGATCCCGAGCTTTGCGAACGTCTCGAGCAGCTTGGGATCCACCTGCTCGAGGCTCTCGAGTGCAGGGCGCTGCTTGGGCGCCGCGTAGTAGCTGATCGCCTGATAGTCGATAGGCCCGTAGGTGACGTTCGACCAGTGCGGCTCGGCCATCTTGAGCCAATTCCGGTACGCCTTGAGGCGCCACTCGAGCATCCATGCGGGCTCGCCCTTCTTCGCCGAAATCAGCCGGATGACGTCCTCGCTCAGGCCGGGGGGGACGACATCCGCCTCGATATCGGTGACGAACCCGTACTTGTACGGCTGCAGCACCTGGGCTTCGATAGAGGTCATGGCTGCTCCGTGACCCCGGGCTCGCGCGCGGGAGTCGCTGGTTCGGCAAACGTGATCGCGTACTCGCACGCGTTGCATCCGCTCGTGATATGCGTGCGCCGCTCGACGGCGGCTCCGAGCACGTCCCGCAGAAATTGCTCCTCCGCCGCGCACACCTCGGGGAAGCGCTCGGCGACGGCGCGGATCGCGCAGTTGTGCTCCGAGAGGCGGAACGCGCCGGCCGCCTCGTGCCACTCGGCCATGTAGCCCTGCTGGTTCATCAGCCGGGCGATGAGATCCACCCGCTCCGACGCCGCGGCGCCGGCCAGCTCCGCTTGCAGCTGGCGCGTGAGCTCGCGGTAGTGGTCTTCGAACAACTCCACTGCCGCCTGGCGGCCGCTCTTCCCGGCGACGCGCTCCAGCAGCTGGGTGAGTGTCTCCTCGTAAGCGCGCGGGAACAGCGCCTCGCCGTCCGCGCTCAACCGGTATGCGAACGTTGGCGCGCCGACCCCGCGCTGCTCACGACCGTAGACGATGAGAGCCTCCGCCTCGAGCTCCTTCAGATGGTGGCGGATCGCGTTAGCGGAGACACTCAGCTGGCGGGCGAGGTCCTTTGCTGTCAGCGGCTGCGCGCGCTTCAGCAGGTGCAGGATCTCCCCGCGAAGTCCTTTGTGCGCCGTGAGTTGCGGGTGATGGGTCGTCATGGACGCCGAATCCTAAGGGAAGTACTCGGGATTGTCAACTAAACTAAACAATCTTTGCGTGAATTCGGAAGTCGCTGCGCCCTCAATAGATGTCGCGATTCACTTCCCTCACTAGCCGCTCGTAATCCCGCGGGGTGTTCAGGTCGTCAAGCACCGCCGGGTCGTCCACCGTGACGGTGCGGAGCTCGGACTGATGGGCGCGCAGCACCGCCCGAGCGCCGTGCCGGGTGGCCGCCTCGCTGGTCTCGACCTCTTCGAATAGCGACGCATCCCAGATGACCGGTTGGCCGCGCCGCTCGGCAAAGGCCGGGACGACCGCCGGCCCGCCGGCGCGGCGGTAGGCCTCGATCAAGCGCTCCACGGTCGCCAGCCGGACGTGAGGCAGGTCGACCGGCCAGGCGAGCACGGCGGCGGGCCGGAGCGGCCGCAGAGCCGCGAGTGCCGCCCGCAACGAGCCGATAGGGCCGGTTTCGACCTCCGGGTTCTCTACAATCACGCAGTCGTGGGGCGCGAGAATCGGCCGGACCCGTGGCGCGTCGGGGCCGAGCACCACGAGGCGGAGCTTCAAGTCGAGCGCTTCCAGCGCTTCGAGGATGCGGATGATGAAGGGGCGACCGCGGAAGTCGAGCAGCGGCTTGGGGGTACCCATCCGCCCGGAGCGCCCGGCGGCAAGCACGACGCCAGCGAGGGACATGGCACCAACCTTACCCCGAGTTGCACCCGGGCGCCAAACCCCCAAATTGGCGCCCCATGGCTGTGCGGCGCATTCGCCAATTGGGCGATCCCATCCTCCGGGTCCGCTGTGAGCGGGTCCAGAATCCGAAGTCGGCCGCGACCCGGCTCATCGCGGACGACCTGCGGGACACCCTGCGCGCGGCGAAGGAGAAGTACAAGATGGGCCGGGCCATGGCGGCGCCGCAGATCGGCGCGCCGGTGCGGATCGTGTTGGTCCAAGTGGACAAGCAGCGTTGGACCATGATCAACCCGGAAATCACCGACGTCGGGCCGGACGACTTCCTGGTGTGGGACGACTGCTTTTCCTTCCCGAGCGTGTTTGTGCGGGTGTCGCGTGCCTACACGGCGACCCTCACGTACACCGACCTGAAGGGCAAGCAGCACACGATGCAGCTGGAGGGCCCGATGGCCGAGCTGCTGCAGCACGAGATCGATCATCTCGACGGCATCCTCGCGCTCGACCGGGCGGCGGGTCCCGACCCGTTCGCCTTCCGCTCGGAATGGGAGAAGATCCACGACCCGTCGGAGCGCTATAGCCGGCCCAAGCCCCGCGAATTGGCCTGACGCGGCCGCGCTGCGGACCTAGGTCGCGGCGCGCGCCGCTGGTCAGGCGGAGGCTTCAGCAGCCGCCGTCAGTGCACCAGGGGCAGTCGCACATACCGCTCACTTCCTTTCCGCCGGCCCGACCGGCTCGGCATCATCGCGGTTCCGAACACGCACTTGCCGTCTCGCCGCAGGTCGAGACGCGTGCGCAAGCGCCGTACGTCTTCCTGCACATCGGTACAGGAGCAGACCGTCGCGATGCAGGAGCGGATGCCGTCGAGCAGGGGATGGTCGGGCTGGCGCAGCCGGTAGTAAATCCAGCGACCTTCGCGACGCTCGTCCACCAGACCGGCTGCCTTGAGCACCTTGAGGTGCCGGCTGATGTTGGGTTGGGAGACATCGAGGGCGTCAACGAGCTCGCAGACGCAGGCTCCGGTCGGCACTGCAAGCAGGCAGCAGGCGAGACGCAGCCGGATGCGGTCGCCCAGTGCGGCGAAGAGGTCCGCGACATCACGCGCCACGGCATGCATATATTCCAATTTATGAATATGTAACCAGGCGTCAATCGCGACGTGATGGAGCGCCAGCTTTGCGACAGCATCCGTCCACCGCGTTCGCCCACCGAGCGCACGCGCTCGGCTAGATTGTAAGACGACAGGGGTGCTCGCCCGAGACCGCGGGCGAGCTGAGATCACACCCTTTGAACCTGATCCGGTTCGCACCGGCGAAGGGAGTCCCGTATGACCTGCCTCACCCAGATGCACTTCGCCCGCCAGGGCACCATCACCCCCGAGATGGAGCGTGTCGCGGAACGCGAAGAGCTGCCCGTGGCACTGGTCCGCGAGGAGGTGGCCCGCGGTCGGCTCATCCTCCCCGCGAACGTGCATCACCTGGCCCAGCGCCTCGACCCGATGGCGATCGGCAAAGTGGCGCGCGTGAAAATCAACGCCAACATCGGCAACTCGGCCGTCGAGTCCAACATCGACCAGGAGCTCGACAAGCTGCACCACG
Source organism: Gemmatimonadota bacterium (assembly GCA_003220935.1). Taxonomy (GTDB): domain Bacteria; phylum Gemmatimonadota; class Gemmatimonadetes; order Gemmatimonadales; family GWC2-71-9; genus 20CM-4-69-16. Next base: position 40,831 of record QHTT01000069.1, on the reverse strand, counting down.
CGGTCCACTACGGCGCCGATACCGTGATGGATCTCTCGACGGGCGGCGACATCGACGCCATCCGGCAGGCGATCCTTGACGCGTCTCCGGTACCCGTGGGCACGGTGCCGATCTACCAGGCCGTCACCGCGGTCAAGAAGGTTGAGGACCTCACGGCGGACGACCTGCTCGACATGGTCGAGCACCAGGCGCAGCAGGGCGTCGACTACATCACCGTCCACTGCGGCATCCTGCGCGAGTACGTGGGGCTCGCGCTCGGACGGGTGACGGGGATCGTGTCGCGCGGCGGGTCGCTGCACGCCTACTGGATGATGCACCACAACCGGCAGAACCCGTTCTACACCCATTTCGACCGTATCCTGGAAATCGCGCGGAAGTACGACGTCACGCTCTCGTTGGGTGATGCGTTGCGCCCGGGGAGCTTGGCCGACGCGAACGACCGGGCGCAGTTCGCCGAACTCGACACGCTGGGCGAGCTCACGACGCGCGCGTGGGCGAAGGACGTGCAGGTCATGATCGAAGGCCCGGGGCACATCCCGATGCACCTGATCGAGATCAACGTCCGGAAGGAGAAGGAGATCTGCCACGAAGCGCCGTTCTACACACTGGGGCCCCTGGTCACGGACATCGCGCCGGGGTACGACCACATCACCTCGGCGATCGGCGCGGCGATGATCGGCTGGTACGGGGCGGACATGCTGTGTTACGTGACCCGCAAGGAGCACCTGGGCCTGCCCAACGCCGAGGAAGTACGCGAGGGTGTGATCGCGTACAAGATCGCCGCGCATGCGGCCGACATCGCGCGCGGGCGCGCGGGCGCACGCCAGCGCGACGATGCGCTGTCGCGGGCGCGGTTCGCGTTCGACTGGAACGAGCAGTTCCGGCTGTCGCTCGACCCGGCGCGGGCACGCGAGCTACACGACGAATCGCTGCCGGCAGAATACTTCAAGTCAGCCGAGTTCTGCGCGATGTGCGGGCCCAAGTTCTGCTCGATGCACATCACGCGGGAGATCACGCGGAAGCTGGAAGCGGAGCAAGAGGGGGTACCGGCGGACTGAGCGGCAGGCGTCACCACGCGTCGAGCGTTTCGCTACCGCTGTCCTTCGACCTCCGCGATCGCTTCGTCAAGCTGACGCCGCCGCTCGGGATCGGTCGTACGCCCGCGCAGGCCCCGCAGCGCGGCGAGCTGCGCCGCGCGGAGTGCCTGGTCCGATGGCACGGCGAGGTCCGGCCGCACGCCCACGCGCTCCCAGTTCGTCTTGGTGATGGGATTGATGGCCCGCCCCGTCGGCACCCAGACGCCGAAGTGGTCCGTGACCCGCTGCATGCCGCCGGGATGAGCGCCGCCGCCCGTCGTGTCGCCGACGATGACGGCCCGCTGCCGAGTCTGGAGATTGTACGCGAACTCCTCCGCACCCGAGAAGGTGCGCCGGCTGGTGAGGACGTACACCGGCCGGTCGGGGCCGTAGCGTACGCCCGGGACCCGAGTGCGAGTATAGAAGTGCTCGGTGCGGTTGCCGGGACGCCAGTAGAGCGAGTTCAGATGCACCGAGTCCGCACCGAAGAGATAGCTCGAGACAAACGCGACCATGCCCGGCGTCCCGCCGCCGTTCCGGCGCACGTCGATGATCAGGGCGTCGGTGTTGGCCAGGAAGGTAAACGCCGCAGCGGCGACGTCCTCGATCCACGCCGGCTCGAACCCGAAGCTCCGCACCTCGAGGTACCCCACGTTGCCCGGGAGCCGCTCCACTCTCTCAAACCCGAAGTTGACCTGGCGGCCAAACGCCCGAGCCCGCGCCTCCATCTCCGGGGTCCGGCCCGGTTGCGCGTCCAATCGTGGCAGCGGCTCGTCACTGTAGCGCACCCGGAGGTGCCGGTCCTGACTCACGGCCTGGAGGTGCGCCGTGAGCGAGTCGGCCAGCGCCTGGGCGCTTGTGATCCGCTCGTACTCTCCGCGCCGCACCCGGTCCCGGATGGCGCGCTCCATCGCCACGGCCGTGTCCGGAAAGACGTAGGCTTCCGTGAGCCGGGCCAGGACGCCGTCGATCACCTGCCGTCGCGTCGCCGCGTCGACGGTCATGTCGGCTGGATTCGAGCCCTGCGCCAGAACTGGAGGCACGGCGACCGCGAGCCAGACGGCTGCGAGAGAGACGCGTCGACTCATGACTCACCCCGCGCTGTGGGTCGTGAAAGAGGTTACCGATAACCACCGGTATGACGCGGCGCGCGGCAAGAGGGTCGCGCGCGGCGCGCTGTCTCCATGGCTGTCACCATGGTGTGTGAACGCTGTTCAGCCGAGGACTGCCCCGGCACGCGCCGGAAGATGCCGCCATCGAGCAGCGCAGCGTGCGCGGGCCGAGTGCGGTCGCAGGCAGCGGCACTGTGAGGGAGCCGATTCCGACGAACGCGCGGTGCCAGCCGGTTAACGAGGCTCGGTGACGGAGAGCTGTCACGATGCTGTGCGGTTCCTGTTGGCCAGTTCAGGGACCGCGCTTGACGAAGAACTCGTAGGGAGCCGTGCCCACTTCGTCGCCGAACGTGCCGCCGCCGCGCACGCGGACGAGATACGCTCCCCCCTGCGGCACGACGAAGCCGCCGGGCGACCAGTATTGTGGTGCGCTGACGATGAGACTCGCCCCTTGGCCGGCCAGCATGGCCCCCGTCGCTGGGTCTACGACCTCGAGGGTAATGAAACTCCCGGTGGGCACGGCGTTCGCCGTGAGTCGCCACCACGGGGTGAGCGTTTCGCCGGGCGTCCCAGTCGAGGTGAACTCGTCGATGTCGCCGGCGGGCAAGATCGCCTCGCCTCGAACCGTGTCGCCCAGCGCGAAGGAGGAGGCCACGTTCTCCGGAGCGCGATTCACGGCGACCACGCGGAACCGGTAAGGACCGACGAAGCGAAACACGTTGCCGCACGTGGCGTCATAGCACGAACCAAAGAACTCTCCGCGACGCTCTGCCACCACGATTCGGATCTTGCCCGAGGCGGGTGCCCTGAACGGGCCCACCGCTCTCTCAAACGACTGTCCCACGACCCACGCCAACGTGTCGCCGGTCGCGGGATCGAGCGCAATGAGCCAAGGATAGCCTGGCGAGCCAGGCGTCTGGAACACGATGTTGAGGTCCTGTCCGGCCGCCGCGCGGAGCGTGTACTCGTCCCAGTCGCCGGGTGCGTCGATTGCCTCGCCAGTGATGGAGTCTCCCGGGACGAGGGCGCTGGGTACGCGCTCCGGCGACGTCCCGAGAAGCTCTACCGTGAAGCGATAGGGCCCGCGCTCGCCGATAGGTGCCCGTCAGGAGCGACGACCCGTCCACCCGCATCGTATACGTGGGCGAGCGCGAGGCGCCCCGTTTGATCGAGGGCCGCCGACGCCGAACCCGGGTCCGAACGAATAGGCCGACGCCACAGTGCGGCCGTATGCGTCGAGCAGCTGCGCCGTGAGGACGCCCTCGGGACCGTCCGGGCCGCGTTGCACGACGAGGTTCACGCCGCTCGAGTCCGGCACGCTCACTCGCCACTCGTCCACGTCGCCCGGCACGTCGATCGATTCTCGTGACACGCTGTCGCCGAGCGCGATGGTGTCGGGAGCCGTCTCAGGCCGGGGATTCACCTTGTACAGGAGCAAGCGATACGGCCCCCGATCAGGATCGGTACGGTCCCGCGACCCTGACACGCGGAGGCGGTACGTCCCGGTTGTCGGCAGGGCGAAACGACCCGTGACCTGACGCAGGAGGCTCGTGTCGGTCCCGCTGCTGGCGACGCCACCGAGTCGCGTGTCTCCGGCCGCCACGACGTCGAGCTGCAGGTACGTGTCCGCCGAGCCGGTCCGGGCTTGGAGGAACGCGTTGAACTCTTCGCCCGCCGCGCCGGAGAACGTGAACTCGTCCACGTCGCCCGGCATATCGATCGCCTCGCCCACGACGGTGTCGCCCGGCGCGATCGCGGCGGGCACGTGCTCGGGGCGGCGATCCACGGGATAGAGGAAAAAGCGATACGACCCCGTGTCGGCCAAGAAGTGGCTATCCGTGCCCGTCACGCGTGCGACGTACGATCCGCCCTGCGCCACCGTGAAGCGACCCGTGGCGTGGGCGAACAGGCCGGTATCGGATGCGGCGCTCGTCGCGACGGCTAATGGGGGATCCGAGCCGTGTGCGATTTCCAGCTGGAATGCTCGCGCTGACTGCAGGAACGCGATGAATTCGGCACCCGGGGCGGCCGCGAAGGTGAACTCGTCCACATCACCCGCGCGGTCGATGATCTCGCCGCGGATCTCGGAGCCGACCGGCACGACCGGAGTGCGATGCTCCGGTGCGCGATCGATCAGGTAGGACCAGAAACGGTACGGACCGTGGTAGCGGGAGAAGTTCCCGAGAACTCCGCGGAAGTCGAACCGGTAATCACGCGACGTGGGGAGCTTGATGCGGCCGGTCGTGAACCGCGCCGGGCTTCCCGCGTCGGCCAAGACGTAGCCCAGCAGATCTCGAGTGCCCGGATCCCGCACCACGAGATTGAGAACACCAGAGCCGGCCGGGGCGAGTGCTTCCGCTACGGCAACGACTTCCTGCCCGGCCTCCCCATGTGTGACGAACTCGTCCGCATCGACGCGGGGCTCGATCACTTCCCCCGACACGGTGTCCCCGATCGAAAACGCGGCCGGTCCAAGTTCCGGAGCCCGGTTGACGCCATACACCATGAAGCGGAACCGCGCCGCTGCGGTGGATGGGAAGGCCTGCGCTCTCAGGAGATAGACGCCACCCCCGGGGCTCTGGAAGTTCGCGCTGGCATTTTCGTCGAGCGGGCCGGAACGCGGGCTGGCGGACACCGACGCGACAGACTGGTGATATTCGGAATCCAGGACGATCAGTTGCACCGCGCCTTCCCGCGCCTCCAGGAACACGGCGTACTCACCGCCGGTGTCCGCCGCGAAGGAGTACGTGCGGACGGTATCGCCGGTAATCGCGTCTTCGATCACGACGCCGACCGGAATCCGCTCACCTTCTCCTCGAGGCTCGAACGGGGAATCACAGGCGATGGCCGCCGCGAGTGCTACAGCGGCGGTGCGAATCATCCCACGAAACGAGAGGGGCGGCTGCGCGGGGCGCATCACGTCTTTCGCACGGGCGCAAGACTCGTGCACACACACAACACGAATTGAGCCGCGCTTGGAGAGCGGAGTATTGGCGGCTTGTTGCCGTCACGCAACAGCCGGGCGGGAGCGTCAGGTTGCGACCGACGCGAACGCGCGCACCGGGAAGCTCCCTATTCCTTTGACTCTGGCGGGCACGGCGAAGAAGCGAAATCCGGTGTCGGGCAGCTGACCCAAGTTGCACAAGTGCTCCACGATGGGGATCCCGGCGCCGAGCAGGATGGTGTGCGCTGGCCGAGTGCCGTCCGCGGCATCGTCGATGTTGAGCGAATCGATCCCGACGAGGGCGGCGCCCGCCGCCACCAACTGCTCGGCCGCGTCGCGCGTGAGAAACGGGTGGCCCGTGCCGTACCGCTCGGTCCGCCAGTGAGCGTCCCACCCGGTGTGCACGAGCACGGCCTTGCCCCCCACGTCATGGCCCCGGAACAGCGCATTGTCGAGCCCGCGCCCGGAGCGCGTCGTCGCGCGGATCACGACGCCGTCCAGGTCAGCCACGGCTTCGAGCGGATAGTCCCCGATGTCCTTGGCGCCATCGTACCGATGGAACGGCGCGTCGATATACGTCCCGGTGTTGGCGAGCATGTCGATCTTCCCGATCTGAAACGTCGTGCCGGGGGCGTAGCGGCTGCGCGAAGCGTCCCGCGACAACCAGTCGCTGATCACCGGTGCCGGGAGACCAGGGTAGGTGACCATCCCGTGCTCGACGGTATGGCTCAGATCGACGAGTCGACGCCGCGCGGGCGTCACGACGCCGCGGGCGGCGCCCACCGCGCCGGATCCTGTCCGTAGAACCGTTTTAGTTCGGCGTACAGCCCGGCGTGCTCTCGCACCAGGCGTGCGGGCCGTTCGAAGAACGTTTCCGTCGCAACCGCGAAGAACTCGGCCTTGTCGGTTGCGCCGTACGCATCGAGCGCAGAAGGCCGCATGGCGACGGCATCATCGCGCAACCGCTCGTACTCCTCGCTCAGGACGCGCGCCCAGGTCCGGAGCGCGCCCGACACCAGGACGGGCATGCCATCGGGGGTGCCGTCCTCCTGGTCCAGTTGGTGCGCGAACTCGTGGAGGACCACGTTGTGGCCGTCCGCCACGTCACGCGCGCCGTTGACGACGTCGTCCCACGCAAGCACAACGACGCCGTTCCGCCACGACTGCCCGCTGAGTGGGCCCGCCGGCATGACGATTTCGCCGGTCTGAGGAGCGCGCGCCAACTTCGGGACGAACGCGTGCGGGTAGATCAGCACGGTCCGCAGCGTGGGATAACACGGACCCTCCAGGTGGAGCAGCAGCAGGCACGCCTCAGCCGCAATCGTCACCCTCATCTCCTCCGTGACGACGAGCCCGCCGCACCCCTCGACGTGCTTCTCCGCCAGGAACACCTGTGCCAGGCGCAGCAGCCGTTCCCGTTCGTCCGCTGCGAGCCCTCGCGCCAGCGGCACGCAACGGTCGAGAATGTCGAACCACCCGGACGGGATCGGCTCCGCCCGGAACCGGATCTGCCGCCTCCAAGAGAGCCGTCGCAGCAGCGTCGAGATGGCGAGGAACCCACCCGCGAAGCACGCCAGAGCGAGCAGCACGACCATCACGAGATCGCTCACGACGTCGATGATACCGCCTTCAGGCTACCTGGCTACTGCGTCGTTGGCTGAGCTGGACGGAGCACGCGCGCCACCGCCCTGAGCAGCTGCCCCTCGGCGCTCGCCCCATCGGGCGCTTCAGCGAGCACCACCGCGAAGCGCCGCCGCAGCAACGGATCCCGCATCGCGTGGGCGGCGAACTGGAGCGTGAGTGGTGTGAACCAAGGCGCCTGGCGCGCCCCGGCACCGGCCCTCGCCACGGCCGCATACTGCTCGAACAAGGCGAGGAGAAAGGCGCCCTTGGACGGGAACTGGCGATAGATCGCCCCCTTGGTGAACCCCGCCGTCTGGGCAACCTCATCCAGGGAGCCGAGCTCGATGCCCCGCTCGGCGAAGACCCGCAGACCCGCGTCGATCAGCAGCGACCGCGTCTCCGCCTTTCGCCTCGCGCGAATGATACCCATACGAATCTAAGATACTAACTAGCATCTCAATCGCAAAGCGTACGCGATTTTCGCCAGACTTAGATACCGATCAGTATCTCAACCGCCGTCAACTTCCGATGTCACAGGCTCTTGTGGCGTAATGTGACGTTGCTAATTGCGCCGCGCTAGACGGCTACCAGAGATTGGGCCGCGCCCGACACTTCCCTTTAACAGGAGCTCGTCCGTGAGCGACCAAGCACCGACCGCAGGCAATCTGCAGTTCGAGCGCGCGGAGCGTGCCACCCGGGCGACCGGATCGGGATGCGCTGTCTGCAAGCAGGTCATCACGACCACCTATTACGAAATCAACGGCAACGTGACCTGCCAGCGGTGCCGCAGCCGGATCATCGCCGAGCGGAACCGCGGGAGCTCCGGCACGCGGTTCGCGAAGGCACTGGGGCTCGGCGTCCTCGCAGCCGCTGCAGGTGCAGGGCTCTACTATGCCGTCGCCGCGGCGACGGGAAACGAGTATGCCATCGTCGCCATCGTCGTCGGCCTGCTGGTGGGCGGTGCAGTGCGCAAGGGATCGCACGGGCGCGGCGGCTGGCGCTACCAGGCCCTGGCGATGGGCCTCACCTACAGCGCCATCGTGGTGACGTACATACCGCAGATCGTGAAGGCGATGATGGACCGCCGCGCGGCGATAATCAGTGAAGGAGTCCATCGGGCCGGTGACGCCGCAACGATCACGGCCCCTACCACGGCACCGGATCAGACCGGACGGCCGGCGATCGCCGGCGATTCCGCTCGCGTGCCGGCCAAGCAGGTCGGCGTGGGTGGCGTGCTCCTAGGTGTCGGAGCGCTGTTCGTATTGGCGGCCGCCCTGCCGATCCTCGCGGGGATCAGCAACATCATCGGACTGTTCATTATCGGCATTGCTCTCTACGAGGCGTGGAGGCTGAACAAGGCGGTCGCGCTGCGCATCACGGGACCCTATCAGGTCGGCACTCCACCGCCCGCCCCCGCCTAGGCTTCCCTATGATTGACACTGTGTCTGCAGGATCGGCGCCACCCGTCTGTCCTGAGTGCGGTGCCCAGGTAGCCCCCGCGCTGCTTGCCTGCCCGTCCTGCCACCGGCTGGTCCACGTCGACGAGCTGAAGCACCTGGCGGCCGCAGCCGCCCAGGCGAAGCAAACGGGTGACGCGAGCGCCGAACTCGCCGCGTGGCGTCAGGCGCTCGATCTCCTCCCACCGGACACGACGCAGCACCGTACCGTCGCCACGCGCGTCGCCGAGTTGAGCCGCGCGGTGGATCGACAGCCGGCCGCCGGCAAGCAGGGCTCCCGCTTGGGCAAGGGTGCGGCCGGAGGGCTCGGCGCAATCGGCGTACTGCTCGCGAAGTTCAAGTTCGCCCTGGTCTTCGTGCTGACCAAGGCCAAACTGCTGTTGCTCGGGCTCACGAAGGCGAGCACGCTCTTTTCGATGCTCCTGTCGGTGGGGGTGTACTGGACGATCTGGGGTTGGAAGTTCGCGCTGGGCTTCGTCGCGTCCATCTACATTCACGAGATGGGGCACGTGCAGGCACTCACTCGCTACGGCATCAAGGCGACCGCGCCGATGTTCATACCCGGTGTTGGCGCCTTCATTCGTCTCAAGCAGTACCCGACCGACCGCCGCGAAGACGCGCGGGTCGGGCTCGCGGGACCGATTTGGGGCGTGGGCGCAGCAGCGGCGGCGTACGCGATCTATTTCGCATCGCGCGCCGGGATCTGGGGGGCGATCGCACACGTGGGCGCGTTCATCAATCTGTTCAACCTGGTTCCGGTATGGCAGCTCGATGGCGCGCGCGGGTTCCGAGCTCTGACCCGCAAGCAACGTTGGATCGCCGTCGGCGTGATCGGCCTGGCGTGGCTGCTCACCTCGGAGGGCCTGCTCGTACTGCTGCTCGTAGCTGGGGCAGCCGCGGCGTGGTTCGGGGACGCCGCTCAGGAGTCCGATGGAACGGCCTTGCTGCAATACACCTGGCTCGTCGCCATATTGTCGCTGATGACCCGCATCTCCGTGGTCGGCGCGGCGCGGCAGTGAACGTCGCCGGACCTGCCCGCCGTTGCGCTCGTCTCCAACCGAATGTGCCTGTCGGACTTGACTGGGGTGGGCCCTCTTCTATGTTTGCGATTCGGCCGGATGCGCCCGCCGTCGGGACGCGAGACTCGCTGGAGCTTGGATGACGTACATCATCGCAGAACCGTGCATCAACCTGAAGGATCGCTCCTGCGTGGATGTCTGTCCGGTGGACTGCATCTACGAGGGCGAGGATCAGCTGTACATCCACCCCGACGAGTGCATCGATTGCGGCGCCTGCGAGCCGGAGTGCCCAGTCACCGCGATCTTCCCCGAGGAAGACACGCCGCCGCAGTGGAAGTCGTACATCGCGAAGAACCGCGACGTCTTTCAGGGCGCGACTCCGCCGGGCAAGCCACAGCGTAAGGGCAGCTAGCTTCCCTGACGCCGGGCGCCAGCCCCGGGGGATTCTCCCCTCACCGCAAGGTTTCCAAGAAGTCCGCGATCAAGCGGGTCGTTGCGAGCGGCTGCTCGAGCGGCGCGAGGTGCCCCGCCGCTGGGACGACGTGGCATTGCGCCTTGGGGATCAGGGCCGCCATCGCCTGTGCCACGGCCGGCGGAGCGATCTGATCTTCGCTCCCCACGAGCACCAGCGCCGGTACCCGGATCTGCGGCAGCGTTTCGGTCGAGTCGGGCCGGTCGCGCAGCGCGTGCAGCGCGCCCACGAGCCCCGGCACTGACCAGCGACGCGCCATATCACGCACCTGCTCCGCAACCTCAGGCTGCGTCTGCCGCGCCAGCAGCTTCGGCAACAGCCGGCTCACCAGAGCGTCCTGGCCTTCGCGCTCGGTCAACGCGGCGAGCTTGTCGCGCTCGCGCTTCGCGTCGGGGGCGTCAGGGTCGGGCTTGGTATCGACGAGCAGCACGGCCGTCACCCGGTCGGCGTAGCGCCGCAGCAACTCGAAGGTCACGTACCCGCCCATCGACAGCCCGCACACCGCCGCTGCGCCTACGCCCAGTGCGTCGAGGATCGCCACCAGGTCGTCGGCGTAGCGAGCGATCGAGTACCCGTCCGGCGCGGCCGAGGCGCTGGACGCCCCGGCGCCCCGCAGGTCGGGAGCGATGCGCTTCCAGCGCGCCAGCGCCGCGAGCTGATGCCGCCACACGCTGCGGTCGAACGGGAAGCCGTGCACCAACAGGACCGGAGGGCCATCGCCCCGGACCTCGACCGCGAGCTCAGCCGCCCCGACCGACACGCGGATCGGCTGATGCGATCCGGAGGTGCGCGGGCCCAGGAAGCGTGCGATCTCCTCCGGTAGGGGGGTGACGCGGCCGAGGCGGTCGACGCAGACGAACACGATCTCCGCTTCGGCGATGGTGACCTCGTCCGAGACGCGGCGGACGATGTGGCGCAGCGTCAGGCTGGTCGTCCCGCGCTGCGCCACGGTCGTCTCGATCCGCAACAGGTCGCGCGGGTACGCCCCCGCCTTGTAGTCAATCACCGCCCGGCGCGCGGCCGGCCAGACACCGTTGCGGTCGAACAGATCCATCCCGGGGCCGCGCGCGAGTGCCTCCCAACGCGCGCGTTCGAGCAACGTCAGGAGCGCCGCTTGATTCAAGTGGCCGAAGGCGTCGCAGTCGTAGGGATAGACCGTCAGCTCGACGGTGGGGAAGGCAGTCACCGGGCGGGCTCCGGCGGGGGAGAGGGCACGCCAAACGTATGCCAAAACACGACCCGTTGCACGTTCCACGTTCCACGTTGCAGGAGAACAGCGAACGCCTTGGCGCCGTAGGTGGAGTCGAGGACCAGGCCGTGCTCGGCCGCGAGGCGGCGTGCCGATTCGCCTTCCGGCGTGGGGTGCCCATAGCCTTTTCCGCCCCGCCCGTCCGCGATCACCAGCGGTGTGCGGGCTGCGGGATCTGGGACGCGGATGTCGTGATCCGCGAGGAGCCGCGCCGCGCGGTGCGCGAGGCGCAGGGTGCGCCAGCGGTTAGCGACGAGTACCGGAGCCACGCGCACTCCGATCACCCGCGTCGGCCAGCCGAGCTGAGCGACGCCGAGCAGCAGGCCGGCGAGCGTGCCGCCGGTGCCGAGCGGCGCGACGATCGCGTCGGGGGGCCCGGGGAGCTGTTGCGCGAGCTCGAGGGCGGCGAGGAGATGGCCCACCACGGCGCGCGGGTGCGCGCCGCCGCCGGGGACCCAGCGCCGGGGGCCGAGACGGCCGGCGCCGCGCCACGCGCCGAGCAGGGCGAGCGGCAGCGCCGCGCGCGTGGGAGCGCGCACGACCAGCGCGGCGTGCGCGTCGCACGCGGCGGCGACGGCGCGGCTCGCCTCGGTCTCGGGCTGGGGGAACTGGGCGAGCGCAGCGCGACAGGACAGGGCCGCAGCGTGTACCGCGGTGGCGAGGCAGTGCGTCGAGCCCGTGCCGCCGACGGTCACGAACACGCTCCCCGCCGGCACACCCGCGAGGAGCAACTCGAGGCCGCGCACCTTGTTGCCGCCGCAGCGCGGCGCCGAACGATCCTCGCGCTTAAGCCACAGCGCGTCCAGGCCGATGGTCCGCGCGAGGGCAGGGGCGGGCTCGAGGGGCGTGGGCCAACGTCCCAGACTACAGGGAGCTAGCGCCGCGCGTATCTTTCGAGTCAGTCGCTCCGGATCGGACACTGCCAACCTTCAGAACCGAGAGTCGCGATGCGGGTTGCCACCGATTACATCCGCCACGCGGCCCGCGCCGCCCGCAAATGCGCGGGCGACCCGCTGGGTGGCGCCCCCCAACCACCGGACCCCGAATTCTACAAGACGCTCGCGAGGGCGCTCGAGGAGATCGCGGCCGGGCTGGAGCAGTTGGGCAAGGAAGAGTGAGCCGGACGGGAGCACCGTGTGCATAGCTACATTCGGACGCCCGAGGCGCTCGCCGAAACCGTCGCCGCGTTTCGGCGCGAGCCGCTGGTCGCGGCGGATACCGAGGCCGCGAGCTTCCACCGATACCGCGACCGGATCTTCCTCGTCCAGCTCGCTACCCGCGCCCGCACGGCGATCGTCGACCCCCTGGTTCTGCCCGACCTCTCGCCGGTGGGCGCGCTGCTCGCGGACCCGGGGGTTGAGAAGGTGTTCCACGATGCGGACTACGACCTGCGCATCTTGGACCGGGACTACGGGTTCCGCGCGGTACGGGTGTTCGACACCCGCATCGCCGCCCAGCTCGCGGGCGAGCCCGCGGTGGGGCTGGCCGCATTGCTCGAAAAGTATCTGGGCGTGAAGCTCGCGAAGGAGCACCAGAAGGCGGACTGGTCGCGCCGGCCGCTGCCGCCCGCGATGCTCGAATATGCGGCGGCCGACACCCAGCACCTCCCCGCCCTGCGTGACGCGTTGCGCGACCGCCTCTCCCAGCTCGGTCGTCTGGCCTGGGCGGAGGAGGAGTGCGCGCGCCTCGAGTCGCTGCGTTGGACCGGCGCACCTAACGGCACCGATGCGTTCCTGCGTCTGAAGGGAGCGCGAGCGCTGACACCACGCTCGCTCGCCGCGCTGCGCGAGCTGTACCGCTGGCGCGAGGCCGTCGCCCGTGAGCAGGACAAGGCCACGTTCCGCATCATCGGGAACGACGCCCTGCTCGGCGTGGCGAAAGCGCTGCCGCGCTCGCCCGCGGATCTCGCGCAGGTCCCCCAGCTCCCCGCTACCCTGGCGCAGCGGCACGGCCCTGCGCTGCTCGAGAGCGTCCGCCGGGCGCTCGCCCTCTCCGAGCCCGAGCTGCCGCACGTCGAGCGGGGCGCCCGGCCACCCAGGGACGCGACGTTCGACGCACGCCTCGAGCGGCTGAAGACGGTGCGCAACCGAGTGGCCGCCGAACTCGGCCTCGATCCGGGCGTGTTGTGCGGCCGATCCACGCTCGAGGCGGTGGCGCGGACCACCCCCGTCCCAAACGATCGCGCCGGGCTCGCCCGGGTGGCGGAGCTCCGGCGCTGGCAGATCGACGTGCTCGGGAGCGCGCTGCTTGCGGCGCTCGCCTAGAGCCCCATCAACGCACGCACCTTGGGGTCCATCTTTTCCGGCGTCCAGTAGGGCTCCCACACGATCTCGATGTTCACATCCTGCACGCCGTCGAGCGCGCGGATCACCTTGTAGGCGTCGTTCGTGATCATCGGGCCGGCCGGACACCCGGGCGAGGTGAGCGTCATGTTGACCTCCACTTCGCCGCCCACGACCGCGATGTCGTACACGAGGCCCAAGTCGATGATGTTCATGTCGAGCTCGGGGTCCTTCACCTGCCGCAAGGCGTGGCGCACCACCTCTGCCGTGAGCGCTGCCGGTGCCGTCATGGAGGACTCCTTCTGCTTCATGCCGTCGTCCCGAAGCTTAGTCAGCGGGGTAGCCCCGCACCAGACAGCGCCGCTGCCGCGCAATCCAGGCGTAGACCCGCCGGGCCACGGGGCGCACCCCGGGCACCAAGAAGATGGCCGCGAGCCACCGCCTCCGCAGCAGGCGCAGCATTTCCGGCGCCGCGTCTGCGCCGGCGAACACACGACCGTCGGGGAGCACGAGATGCATCGCCGCCGCGAGCGCGGGAAGCGGAATTCCGAACCTCGCAACCCGTTCCCGGTCCTGAAACGGAACCACCTCGAGCCGGTGTTCCCGGTCCCGGCGCAGCACGAGGTCGACGCACTTCCGGCAGAACCCGCACTCGCCATCGTAAATCAGGGTGGGCCGTTCAGCGCGCATCGGACGCCTGGGCGGCCGCGTCGGCAAGCCGGCCGCGCACTGTTTTCAGGACCGTGAACGGCCGTCGCGCGCGCGGGGCGTAGGCCCGGTTCGTGAGCAGCACCACGAACAGGTCGCGATCGGGGTCAATCCAGAGCGACGTCCCGGTCCAACCAGTGTGGCCGTAGCTTCTGGGGCCGAACCGCGTCCCCGCGCTCGACTCCTTCTCGCCCGTGGGCACTGCCTGCCAGCCGAGGGCGCGAGCCTCGGTGCCGTGGCCGAAGTCCGCTGCTTTGCTGGTGAACAGCCGCACGGTCTCCGCACGCACCAGGCGCCGGCCGTTCGGGCGCGCCCCGCCCGAGAGCATGAACTGAGCAAAGCGCGCGACGTCGGCAGCCGTCGCGAACAGGCCGGCGTTCCCCGAGACCCCGCGCAGCTTGAACGCGCTGCCGTCGTTTACCACCCCCGCCACGGGGTGGCCGTGCCACACCCCCGTCGGCGCGATCCGCGACCTGAGCCGGGCGGGCGGCCGAAACAGGGTCTCTCGCAGGTCCAGGGGCGCGAACACCTCGCGAGCCGCAAACCGGTCGAGCGGCTCGCCGGCCGCGCGCCGCACCACTTCACCGAGCAAGATCGCGTTGAGATCGCTGTAAATGACGCGCGTACCAGGCGGAACACGGGGCGTCTCCGACAGTACGCGCCGCATCACGGCGGCACTGTCGGGGAGCGCCTTGAGCTCGTGGTCCGGGATGTCGGCGCGCAGCCCGGAGATGTGCGCGAGCAGCTGGTGCACCGTCACGCCCGCCGCACCGGTCCCGTCGAGCTCGCGTATGTAGGTCGCGACCGGCGCGTCGAGCCTCACGGTCCCGCGCTCCACCAGGATCATGAGTGCCGGCGTCGTCGCGATCACCTTGGTGAGCGAAGCGAGGTCGTAGAGGGTGCTGTCGACAGTGACGGCGGGGCTCAAGGAGGACCAGGTCAGGTGACCGTAGCCCTTGGCGAACAGGATTGTGTCCCGCCGGCCGATCACCAACGCCGCGCCGGGATACCCGCCCTGGCGGATGCCGTCCAGGACCAGGGGATCGAACGCCGCAGCGTCAAACGCTGCCGACCGGGGTAGACCAACTCCGGGGCCGGGCCCCGGGGTTGCCGCAGACCCCGTCTGTAACAGCAGGAAGACCGCTAGCACCAAATGCCCGGAATCCGCCGGCTGCACGCGGGACACCGCCCGTCCGCGCCGACGCGCTGTTGCTTGATGACGTACCCGGAGCGCTCGATGAGCAGGTCCCCGCAGTCGGGGCAATAGGTGTTCTCCCAGCGGCCGACGCGACCAGGGAGGTTGCCGGCGTAGATGAACTTGAGGCCGGCTCGGGCCCCGATGTCGCACGCGCGGAGCAGCGTTTCCGCGGACGTGTCGTCGGGGTCCGTCATCTTGTAGTCCTTGTGGAACGCGGTCACGTGCCACGGGATCTCCGGCGAGATCGCGGCGATATAGTCGGCCGCACGCGCGAGCTGGGCGTCGTCGTCGTTGAAGCCGGGGACGACCAAGGTGACGAGCTCAAGCCAGAGGCCGCGCTCGTACACCATGCGGATCGCGTCGAGGACGTGCTGCAGCACCCCACCGAGCTCGCGGTAGCGCCGATCGTCCATCGCTTTGAAGTCGATCTTGTAGCAGTCGGTCCACGGCCGAATGTACTGGAGCACCTCCGGGGTAGCGTTCCCGTTCGAGATGAACGCGGTCTTGAGCCCGTGGACCCGCGCGACCTTGAACACATCCATGGCCCACTCGGCCGTGATCAGCGGCTCGTTATACGACGACCCGACCATCTTCGCACCCTGCCGCAACGCCAGCCGCACCAGGGCGTCCGGGGTCGCGTCGCTGGGCAGCACGCCGGCGGCGTCGTCGCGCAGCGCCTGGCTGGTCAGCCAATTCTGGCAATAGCCGCAGTGGAAGTCGCATCCCAGCATGCCGAACGTGAGCGTGTCCGAGCCAGGAAGGACGTGGAAGAACGGCTTCTTCTCGGTGGGGTCGCTCTGCAACGCCGCGACGTATCCGGCGGGGACGTACAGCGTGCCGTCCTTGTTGAAGCGGACCTTGCAGATCCCGCGCCGCCCGGGCCGCACTAAACAGCGGTGCCCGCAGGCGAAACACCGCACGGCGCCGCCCTCGAGTTGCTCGACCAGTTCCCCCTCGCGCACGCGGGCGTCCAGCACCTGAGCGAGCGTAGCGGCGCCGCCGTCGGGAGCGTCGTGGGTGAGGAAGGAGATGATACCGCGGTACGTCATGGGCGGGCCCCTGCCTGGAATATACCCCGGCCCCGTCCTAGCGCAGAGTCCCGGGCGGGAGCTGGTAAAGGAGGCGCGCGGACGCGATGTCGCGCGAGGAGAGGTCCCGCACCTTGGTCATCGCGAACATGATGTCGGTCGAGTCCGCTGAGTGGTCGAGACCGATCAAGTGCCCGATCTCGTGCAGCGCCACGACGCGGACGTCGTCCACAGAGAGGGGCCGCCCGGCGGGGTCAAATGTGGCGAGCGTGACCACGCCGTTCACGAGCCGGCCGTCCTGGTCCCAGGTGAGGTCGGTCTGGCCGGTGCGCTGGATCTCGAACTGCAGCCTCCACTTGAAGCGCACTTCGGCCGCCGCCGAGTCCGCGTCCAAGCGGAACCGCAAGGGCACGCCCGCCTCCTCCCAGCGTTGGAACGCGCCGCGCACCGCGTCGAGGAAGCCGGGCTGGAAGTTGGCGGCCGTGCTAGGCCCGAGGAACACCCGCACCGGGGTGAGGATGCGGTTGTCCCAGCGATGCAGCATCGAGTCCTCGCTCTGGGCGACGACCTCGTTCAAGTAGGTGTAGCCCGCGCTCGCGCGGATGCGGCGCCGCGTTTCGGAACGAGCGAGCAGCTCCATGTAGCTCGGACCCGACGCATCCGCCGAGAGCGGCGGGGCCGGCGGAGCAGGGGACTGCCCGCCCCGCGTGACGGTCGTGTCGCTCGCGCCGCCCGGTGTGGCCCGCGTCGTGTCGGCGCGGACTGTGACCAACGTGGTGGAGTCGACGGCTCCGCCGGCGCGCGCCGGGCGGCGAGTCGGCGCGGACACGTTCCAGAGCACCGCGGACACGAAGAACACGACGAGCCCGGCGATGAGGAAGGAGAGGCGACGCTCGATCATGCGCGCAATATGTCGGAACGCGGTGGCGCACCGCTAGCTTTGGCCCGCGGGCGTCTCTATGATTGTGGCCTCCTTATGCTTGCACGGTAGATGTTTGCGCTACCCGCGGGCCCGCTCGTCCGCTGGCGCGCGGGGGTCATCGCGGTATGGACTGCGCTGGCGCTGCTGTTCGCACCGCGGGCGACTCACGTGCAGCAGGTCCTGGCGCTGCGCGGCGGCGCCAGCGAGACCACCGAATCCGCGCGCGCCTCCGAGCTGCTCAAGCAAGCCTTCCCGAGCCCATTCGCTGACTACGTCGCCATCGTGGTGCACGGTCCGGTGCGCTGGACGAACCAGCGCTTCGGCGTCGTGCTCGACACCCTGAAGGCCGCCACCGAGCGACGCCCCTACGTCAGCCAAGTGATCTCGGTCCGCTCGATCGGCGAATCGACCTTCGTCAGCCGCGACCGGCGCACCACGTTTCTCATCGCCGCGCTCACGCCGGAATTCACGAGCGAAATCAACAAGAGCGTGATCCCCGACCTACGGGACAAGATCCGGAGCGCGCTGGCGCAGGCGCCTGGCGCCGACGGCTTCGAGGTGAAGTTGACGGGCTTCCCGGCGCTCGATCACGACGTCCGGACCATCAGCGCCGAGGACACCGAGCGGGGCGAGGCGCAGGCGCTGCCGCTCACCCTCGTCGTGCTGGTGGTGGCGTTCGGCGCGCTGGTGGCGGCGATGCTCCCGGTCATCGTGGGCGTGCTCGCGATCACGATCGCGCTCGGCCTCGTGACGGTCGCGGCGCACTACCTTCCGATGTCGGTGTTCGTGCTGAACATCACCACGATGGTGGGGCTCGGTGTGGGCATCGACTACTCGCTCCTCATCGTCACACGCTTCCGTGAGGAGCTGAATCGCGGGCTGTCGCCGGTGGATGCGGCGGTGCGCACCATCGAGACCGCCGGGTCGGCCGTGGTCACCTCGGGGATCACCGTGGTCGTGGGCTTTGCGGCCTTGGTGATGACGCCGCTGTCGGACACGCGGTCGGTCGGCGTGGGCGGGCTGCTCGTCGTGCTCGCGGCGGTGCTGCTCGCCACGACGTTCCTCCCCGCCCTGCTCGCCGTCCTGGGGCGTAACATCGACCGCCCGCGGTGGCTGGCGCGCCCGCTCGCCCGGTTCCACGCGCCGACCGGCTGGGAACGCTGGGCACGCTGGCTCGGGCACCGCCCGTGGCGGGCGGTCGCGTTCGGCGGCGTCGGGATCGGACTCCTCACCTTCCCCCTCACGCGACTCCGCCTCGGCCTGCCCGCCACCAACTGGTTTCCGCCGGAGTCGGAGTCGGGTCAGGGGCTCGCGGCGCTGCGGGCGATGGGCGCGAGCGGCGCCATTCAGCCGATCCGCGTCGTCGTCCAGTTCCCGGAAGGAGAGGCGGCGTTGTCCGGCCGCCGCCTGCCGGGCCTCAAGGCGCTGACCGACTCGCTCCGCAAGGATCCCCGGGTGCGCGAAGTGCGCGGCGTGGCGAGCATCCGGCCGGGCCTGTCGACGCTGCAGCTGGCGATTTACTACAGCGACCCCGCTGCGGCCCGCGCCAAGAACGCGAAGTTCTTCGACGCCTACCTGAGCGCCGACCAGCGCATCACGCTGCTCGACGTGATCCCCGCGGACACCGTCTCGCTGGCGGGGATGATGGACGTGGCCCGGCACGTGCGCACCGTGATAGCGCACGGCGTGCGCGGGCTGACGGGTGCGGAAGTCGTGGTCGGCGGCTTCGCCGCTTCCAACGTCGATACCCAGCACGAGCTGCTGCGGCGTTTCCCCGAGACCGTCGGACTCGTGCTCGCGACCACGGCGATCATGTTGTTCTTCGCGTTCCGCTCGCTGCTCGTGCCGCTCAAGGCGGTGCTGTTGAACTGTCTGTCGGTGGGCGCGTCGTTCGGCCTCACGGTGCTCGTGTTCCAGGACGGCTACGGGGGGAAGTGGTTCGGGCTGGAAGGCCCGACCGAAGCGATTTGGGTGGTCGTCCCGGTGCTGGTATTCGCGATCGTGTTCGGGTTGTCGATGGACTACGAGGTGTTCCTCCTCACGCGCGTAAAGGAAGTCTTCGACAAGACCGGCCGGAACGACCATGCCACGATGGAGGGCCTCTCCGCGACCGCGTCGACGATTACCAGCGCCGCGCTCATCATGATCCTCGTGTTCGGCACGTTCGCGTTCGCCCGGGTCCTGGCGGTACAGCTCGTGGGCTTCGGCCTCGCGGCGGCCGTGCTGCTGGACGCGACGCTCATCCGCATGGTGTTGGTGCCGGCGATCATGCACATCGCGGGGAGATGGAACTGGTGGCCAGGGGTCAGGGCACCCAGGCTGGAGCGGGAGGTAGACACATAGGGAGACGCCGAGGTGCTGAGACGTCCAGTGGATCCACGGAGCGAGTGATGAGGTTAGATCCACTCAGCGTCTGGGCGCCCCGGCGTCTCCTTCACGGTCTAACTCCCGCAGGCGTGATCCCCAGAGATCCCAGTGCCACGCCGGCACTCTCTGGCCGGTCCTCGGGTCCTTCAGCGGCTTGTACTGCAACCACTCCGGCCGCATGCCCAGCTCGGCCCCCAGCGCCAGCAGGCGATCCTTGTCGGCGCTCACGAGATGGACCATGGGCTCGTCGCGGAGCCGGTGACGATGAAGCCAAACGCCGCCGTCGAGGGCGAAGCACATCCCCTCGCGGCGGCGCGTGAATTCCCGGTAGGGTGGCTCTACGAGCAGGAAATGCGGCCCTCGGTCGTAGCGCTACCCACCGGGGCAGCCGCGCCCGAAAAGAGGTAGCACTTGCGGGTGGTATTGGCGCTTGACGCGGTCGCCGACCAACCCTGCGCCGTGGCCTCGTTGACCGTGAGGCTGACGCCTGTCGACGCGCTGAAATTGTTCATGGCGGCGAGGTTGAGCGTGTAGGTCGAGCTGTCGTAGAAGAAGGCTTCCTCTGCCGTCGCGAGGTTGCGCAGGTCGGATTTCATGGAGCCGATGTACGCCTTTTCCTTCGTGTTGGCGAACTTCGGAATCGCGATGGCCGCGAGAATCCCGATGATCACCACCACGATCAACAGCTCGATCAGCGTAAAGCCACGGCGACACGTCACCGGCTAACCCTCCGGGCGCCAAACGGCGCCGAACCCTGACCGGACGCGCACAGGCCCGGCGCCACCTATAGTGGGCACCACAGCCCATTCCTGCAAGAGCCATGCTTAACCCTTGGCATCGACCCAATTCGTTCCCACACCAGTACTTACGACGAGCGGCACGCGCAGACTGGCAGCCGCCTCCATATGGCGTTTTACCAGCTCCGTGGCGGTCCCCTGCTGTCCCTCAGGCACCTCAAACACCAGCTCGTCATGCACTTGCAACAGCATCCGGGTGGCGAGCCCGCCTTCGCGCAGGGCCTGGTGGATGCGAATCATCGCGATCTTGATCAGGTCGGCCGCCGATCCCTGGAGCGGCGAGTTCGTGGCGGTGCGCTCCCCGAACGCGCGGATATTGAAGTTCCGGTCCTTGAGCTCCGGGATGTAGCGCCGCCGCCCGAACAGCGTCTCCACGTAGCCGCGCTGGCGCGCCTCGGCCACGGTGCGGTCGAGCCAGGCGCGTACCCCCGCGAAGCGGGCGAAGTATTGCGCGATGAACTCCTTGGCCTGCTCTTGGGTGATGCCGAGCTGACGAGCGAGCGCGAACGGGCCCTGTCCGTAGATCGTGGCGAAGTTGATCGTCTTGGCGCGCGCGCGCATCTCCGGCGTGACCTGTTCCTGGGGCACAGCGAAGATGATCGCCGCCGTCTGGCGGTGGATGTCCCCGCCTTCTGCGAAGGCGCGCACGAACGCCGGATCGCCCGACAAGTGGGCGAGCAGCCGGAGCTCGATCTGCGAGTAGTCGGCGGTGAGGAGCAGCCACCCCGGGGCGGCCACGAACGCGCGACGGATCGCCTCGCCGCGCGGCGTGCGCACGGGGATGTTTTGGAGATTGGGGTCCGACGAGGACAAGCGGCCGGTGGCGGCGCCGGCCTGGTTGTAGCTGGTGTGGATCCGCCCCGTGCGCGGATTGATGAACCCCGGCAGGGCGTCGATGTACGTGGACTTGAGCTTCGACAGCTCGCGGTACTCGATCAGGAGGCGCGGCACCTCGTGCCCCATCGCGGCGAGCTGCTCGAGCACGTCGTAATCGGTGGACGCTCCGGTCTTGGTCTTCTTGAGGACCGGCAGCTGGTGCTTCTCGAACAGCACGTGGCGGAGCTGCGGCGTCGAGTTGATGTTGAATTCGGTGCCGGCGGCCCGGTAGATCGCCCCCTCGAGCTCGGCGAGCTCGAGAGAGAACTGGCGCGAGATCTCCCTCAGCCGCTCGAGATCGACCCGCACGCCGCGCCACTCCATCTCGACGAGGACGGCAATGAGCGGAACCTCGACCTGCTCGAGCAGCCCAAGCAGCTGGTGGTCCTCGAGCTCGGGCCGGAACGCCTCGCGCAACCGCAGCACCGTCTCGCTGTCGCCGCAGGCGTGGCGCGCCGCATCCGCGAGCGGCACGGCGGCGAACGGCCGCTCGCTGCGCCCTCGACCGGCGACGTCTGCATAGGTCTGCACCTGGAGCGACAGCCGCTCCCGCGCGAGGTCGTCGATCGCGTGTGAGCGGCGGCCGGGATCGAGCACGAAGCTCGCGAGCATGGAGTCGTAGGCCACGCCCGCCAGCTCGACGCCGGCGCGGCGCAGCACGAGCCAGTCGTACTTGATGTTGTGGCCCGCCTTGGGCACGCTGGCGTCCGCCAGCAGGGCGCGCAACGGCGCAAGCGCGTCGCTCGCGAGCGCCGGCAGGTTCCGTGGCTGGGCCCCTCCAGCGAGCTCGCCGTCGGGGGCGACATGCGCGAACGGCAGATACCATGAGCGGCCCGGCGCGACAGCGAGCGACAGGCCCACGAGCTCGGCGCGCATCGGATCGAGCGACGACGTCGCAGTGTCGAGTGCGAGCAGGGCCGCGCCCCGGCACGCCGCGACCATGGCGGGGAGGGCGACGGGATCGTCGACGATCGTCGGCTCGACGATGAGGGCCGTGGGCGCGGGCGGCGCCGTGACGGCGGCCAACCGCTGGCCTGTCGGAGCGGGGCCTCCCGCGCCCACGCCCTCGAGCGACCCGAGCTTCGGGATCAGCGAGCGGAACTCCAGCTCCGTGAAGAGCTCGGTGAGCCGCGGGACCTCGGGCGGACGGAGCCGCAGCGCCTCGAGGTCGAGCGGCAGCGGAACGTCCCGTCGGATCGTGACAAGATCGCGCGACAGACGCGCGAGCTCGGCGTGCTGCTGCACCGCCGCCCGCGCACGCTTGCCGGGGATCCGGTCGGCGCCCGCGAGGATGGCATCCAGGTCTCCCAGGGTCTTCAGCAGCTCGAGCGCCGTCTTTTCGCCCACGCCCTTCACCCCCGGGATGTTGTCCGAGCTGTCGCCCACGAGGGCGAGGTAGTCGATGACGCGTTCGGGCGGCACGCCGAGGCGCGCGCTGGCGTTCGACTGGTCGACCCACTGCTCCTCCACCGCCGCCGGCCCGCCCCGGCCCGGGTTCAACAAGGCGATCCCCGGTCCGATCAGCTGGTAGAAGTCCTTGTCGCCCGAGACGATGACGGCCTGGAGCCCGCGGGCGGCGGCCGTCGTCGCGAGCGTTCCGATGACGTCGTCCGCCTCGTACCCCTCGACCCCGACGACCGGCACCCGGAAGGCCTCGAGGATCGCCTCGATCCGCTCGACCGAACGGTCGAACTCCTGCTGCAGCTCATCGGTCAGCTTCTCCCGCGTCGCCTTGTAGGCCGGGTAGGTCTGGTGGCGGAACGACTCGCCCACGTCGTGCACCCAGGCGAGGTAGTCGGGTCGCCGCGTCTCCAGCAGGCGGATCAGGAAGTTGGTGACGCCCCAGGCGGCGGAGGTGTTCTCGCCGCGCCGTGTGGTGAGCGGCCGGGCGATCATCGCGTAGAAGGCGCGGTAGATCAGTGCGTAGCCGTCGATGAGGTACAGGGTCGGCCGAGACTCGGTCATGGCCGACAAACATACAAAAACCCCGCCCGGCGGTTCCGGGCGGGGCGACGCGAATGGCGTGGGGTGCGTTACAAGCGAACGACGTTCGCGGCGTGCAGCCCCTTGTCTCCGGTCTTCACTTCGAACTGCACCGCCTGCCCTTCGGCGAGCGTCTTGAACCCGTCCATCTGGATCGCCGAGAAATGCACGAAGACGTCCTCGCCACCTTCCTGCTCAATGAAGCCGTACCCCTTGGCATCATTGAACCACTTCACCTTTCCCGTGGCCATTCGAAAAGCCTCCTGCAAAGTCAGACGATAGGGCATGAGCGCCCGCTCGACCCCCTGTCGAGCGCGCGATAGAAATGACGCGGGCCGGAAAGCTTGTCAAGAAACCCTGGTGTCGCGGCGCTGTCGCCGTCGGCTCGGTGCATAACTCCAGGTCGTTCAATTGGTTGTCGCACCGTACAGGGCGCGGTAGACCTCCCGGTTGCGCAGTACCGCACGCACATAGCCGCGGGTTTCCTGGTAAGGGATGAGCTCAATGAACTGGTCGGGGTCGGTGGCGCCCTCGCGAGCCAGCCAGCGCGCCACGGGCGCGACGCCGGCGTTGTACGCGGCCACCGCGGCGTCGGCGCGCCCCCCGAAGCGACGCAGCAGCTCGTCCAGATGGGCCGCACCGAGGTGCAGGTTCAAGTCGGGGACGGTGATCCAGTCGGGGTAGAAGGTGACGTCGAGCCCGCGGGCGGTGAGGGCGGCGGTCCCGGGGGTAAGCTGCGCGAGCCCACGCGCGCCGGCGGGCGACAGTGCCTCCGCATCGAACACGCTCTCCTGGCGCACGATCGCGACGAACAAGAAGGGGTCGACGCCAAACTCGGCCGCCTCTGCTTGGACCGCGGACCGGTTCGGCCAGGGGAAGATGGCGCGCAGCACCCGGGGATCAGCCGGCGCCTTGAGGGCCGCCTGCCACCCGAGGCGGACGGCCGCCGGGCCGAAGCCGCGCACAGCGAGCCCGTCGCTCCAAGCGAGCAGCGCGTCGACGTCCTGTTGCGGCGCCCGGCCGAGGACGGTGCGCACTTCGGCCTCCGCTGCGGTGTCGAGGCCGGCGAGCACGAGTGTATCGAGGCGGGCGAGGGACGTCGCCACAGCGGGAGGCGGCGCGGGCAGAGGCGGCGCGGCGAGCCGCAGCGGCGGCAGCGCCACGGCGCGACGCGCGCGCAGTCCGTAATACCCGATCGAGTCCTCATGCGCGAGCGCGGTCCACGTCGCCTCCGCTGTGGCGGTGTCGCCCCGCGAGAGCGCGAGCTTGCCGAGCCAGAAGCGCGCCGCCGTGCGTTGCGGCGCCGCCGCGGCCACCTCGGCCTGGTACAGCGCGGCCGCGCTGTCGAGCAGTTCTCGACGCAGCGCCTGTGCCGCGAGTCGGAAGCGCGCGAGCGAGGCGCGCACGTCGGCGGGGTAGCGCGCGACCAGCTCGCCGAACCACTGCGCCGCGCCCGCCCAGTCGCCGCGGTCGGCGAGCACGTCCCCGAGCACGTACAGCGCGGTCGGCGCGGCCGTGTCGCCGGCATACGCTTGGGCGAAGCCCGCGAGCGCTTCGCGGGCGCCCGGATCCCCGAGTCGTCCCAGAACCCGGGCGCGGCGATAGGTCGCGAGCGAGCCGAGCGCGGCGTCTTTGGCCGCGGCCCGATACGCACGCTCCGCGTCGCGGTAGCGCGCGGCGCCGGCGAGCAAGTCGCCCAACAGCAGCAAGGTGGCCGCGCTGGAATCGCCCTGGCGCACGGCCCGCTCCACTTCCAGGCGGGCATCGGCGGCGGCGCCGTGGGGTTTCATCGCGCGCGCCAGCGCGACACGCTCGGGTGCCGTGCGCGGCGGCAGCGACGCGAGCGTCACACCGACGGCCGCAGCGGCGTCGTCCGTCTCGGGAGCCCGTGCCATGAGCCCGTAGAGCGCGTCGCGGGCCCGGCCCGAATCGCCGCGCGCGAGCGCGAGCCGGCCGACGTCGAGGGCGCGGCCGGCCTGGGCGAAGGCCTCGAGCGCGCCGCTCGAGTCCCCGGCGACGAGCAAGGCGCGCGCGCGTGCGGTCGGCACTTCGCGGCCGGCCGGCGGCGACACGTCGGCGAGCAGGCGAAACGCGGCGGCGGTGTCGCGCGTGACGCGAGCCTGCCGCACCCGGAGCCACGGCTCGATCACGGCGAGGCCGCCGGCGCGCGCCGCGCCATAGGCGGCGGCCGCACTGTCCGCCTCACCCGCGGCCTCCCAGGCGAGGCCCGCGCGTACCGCCAGCAGCGCCGCCCGCGGCCCGCGGGCGCGCGCCCGGGCGGCGGCGTAGTCGGCGGCCGCTGGGGCCGCGAGCCCCAGCTGTGCTTCCGCCTCCGCCAGCACGGCGAGCGCCTCGCCGTCGGCATACTCAGCGAGCCATGGTTGGCCGGCGAGCAGCGCCCGGGCCCGGTCGTAGCGGCGGGCGTGCAGTTCGGCCTTTGCTCCTGCGAGAATGAAGGCCGGCTCGAGGTGGAACCCGCGCGCCGCCGCGACGAGCAGCGTCTCGGCGGCGTGCCACGGGCGGCCGGCGAGCCACAGGGACTCGGCCCGCTGGGCGGCCGTCTCGGGAGAGGTCTGCTGCGCCGGGACCACGAGCGGGATCGCGGCCCCGACGGCGAGGAGGGCCGCGAGCCGCTTCACTGCGCGCGGCGCACGCGCGCGAGCACGCGTTGGAACTCGGCGCGGGACATCGGCGTCAGCCGGAATCGACCGAAGCCGGTCTGATCCTGGAAAAAGAGGGTCAACCGCAGGCCGGTGAAGGTCCAACGAATCAGGCGCACACCGCTGCGCGACACATCGCTCGAAGCGTCCAATACGTCGTCAGGATCGCCCAGCGTGATGAACACCTCGCCCCGGTCGGTCAGCCAGCCCGGATCACCGCTCTCCCGAAACCGCTCGTTCGCGACCTGGACGCGTCGAAAATACTGGTCGAGCGCTTCGTTCTCAGGCGTCAGCGCCACCGGGTCGGTGGCTTTGTAGAACCGGCGCCAAA
Source organism: Gemmatimonadota bacterium (assembly GCA_003220935.1). GTDB lineage: Bacteria > Gemmatimonadota > Gemmatimonadetes > Gemmatimonadales > GWC2-71-9 > 20CM-4-69-16. The sequence goes on along the minus strand of QHTT01000069.1, from coordinate 14,727 downwards.
CGCCGGGACGCTCGTCGGCCGGGGCTTTGCGCAAGCTGTCGACCCAGTCCTGCCGGTCGAAGTAGCGCAGCAGGCTGATCATCTCGTCGAAGTTCGTGATCGCCCACTGATCCGAGAAGCTCACCACGAAGGGGGCCCGCACGGCGGAGGGGGGGTTGCCGGCCGGTGGGATCGCGGCGACCTCAACCTCCCCTTCTCCGACCGGGAGATCGCCGGGGCGAAATGTGAACTGCGCGGCCGCAAAGCGCCCGTCGCCCGCGAGTGCGACGGTGTCGTGTGCGACAGCCGTGCCTCTCTGGTCGTAGGCACGTGCGCTGAGGCGCGCGCCGGACGGCATGCCGTACGCCTCGACGTAGAACCGCAGCGTGTCACCACCGTAGGGCAGCGTCGCGCGCGGGTTCACGAGCAGCTTGGGCAGGTCGGCGACGCCGGTGCGCCCCGCGCCCTCGTATACGGGGATCGGCGAGCTGAGCGCCCGCCCCGCGAATCGTGGCACCGTGTCCACGCGCTCCTGGCGCGTGGCCGCGGGGGCATTCCGGTCCCGCACGGTGACGGTCACGGTGTACACGCCCGGGCGAAGGCCGACGAACTGCTGGAAGATCACGCTCTCGTCGGCTCGCAGCGTCTCCTGGAAGGTGCGGATCCGTACCGTTTCATCGCTCGCGATCTGCCGGGCCGGAGCCGTGTCGGCGCGGAAAGCGACCTCCACGTGGTACTGGGCGACGAATACGTTGCCGTCACGCTGGAAGCTCAGGGCATGGTTCGCGAGCGACAGGGCGAACACAGCCAGGGTGGAGTCGGGGGTCGCGTCGGCGAGGTAGCGCACGGCGGCCACGAAGGGGAGGGGTGCCCCGGCGACGAGAAACCCCATGCGGCGGTACAGCGTCCCCGCGTCGGCCAGGGACGGCAGCGCGGTGCCGGGCTGCGGCCGCGGCGCCGTGCCGACGCGTTGCCAGGAGCCGCAGCCGGCCGCCGCCAGAGTCGCGAACAGCGCCACTTCCCCGAGTCGTCTCACTTGCCCAACCTCAAATCCGGACGTTAGTTTCGCGCGTTCCCATGTCCAGCGAAAACCTCGCCGGCCGGACCATCGCCGGCTACCGCCTCCTCGAGCGCGTCGGAGAGGGAGGCACGGCCGAAGTCTACCGGGCCGAGCACCCGGAGCGCGGCCCCTGCGCGTTCAAGGTATTGCGACAGCGTCTGCGGGGCGACCCCACGGCGGTGAAACGCTTCCTGCGGGAGGCCGGCTACGGCTCGCGCGTCCGGCATCCGGGCGTGGTGCGCACCTACGAATACGGCGAGGCCGACGGTCTGCATTACCTCGCGCTGGAGTGGGCAGAGGGGAAATCGCTCGCCGATTACGTACACCGCGCGGAGCGCCTCGCTCCGGCGCAGGTCGGGCGCATGGTACGCCAGCTCGCGGACGCCTTGAGCGCGGCCCACCAGGCGGGCATCATCCACCGGGACCTGAAACCCGAGAATATCGTCTACGACACGGCGACCGAGCGGGTCAAGCTGCTCGACTTCGGGATCGCGCGGGACGCGGAGCTGCCGGCTGAAGAGCGGCTCACCCGCACCGGGTTCTTCGTGGGGACGCTCCAGTATGTGGCACCCGAAGCCCTGTCGGGGGAGCTGGTGGACGGCCGGGCCGACATCTTCAGCCTCGCCACGATCACGTACTGGCTCCTCACCGGGGTCCACCCATACACGGGGCGCACCCCACGGGAGCTATTCCAGCAGCTGCTCACGGCGGCTCCGGTGCCGTTGAACCAGGCGGTGGTGGGGCTCGAGTTCCCGGCAGCGCTCCAGGCAGCTGTGATGCGGGGGCTGGCGCGCGATCCCGCCCAGCGGCAGCCCACCGTGACGGCGTTCGCCGCAGAAGTTGAGGCCGGAATCGCCGCGGGGCCTGCCCCCAAGGGTGGCGGACTGCTCGATGCCCTCAAGCGCGCCGTCGGCCGGCGGCGTGAGCGGAGATAGTAGTAGCAAGTACTACAACCTCTTCTCTGTGTGAACTCGGCTACGCCCCTCGAACAGCGTCTGCGCGACTTGCTGCGCGCCCGCTCGCTCCAGCGCGGCGACTTTCTGCTCGCCTCCGGCCGCCGCTCGAGCTTCTACATCGACGCTCGCCGCACGACCATGTCGGCCGAAGGCCTTGCGGTGATCGGGCCCCTCGCCCTCGCGCGGTTCGCGACCGCCGGGTGGCGGCCCCAGCTGGTGGGCGGGCTCACGCTCGGCGCTGACCCCGTCGCCTGCGCCATCGCTGCGGCCAGCGCGGCAGGAGGGCGAGCACTCGACGCCTTCACCGTCCGCAAGCAGGCCAAGGCCCACGGCACGGCTCAGCGCATCGAGGGATGCTTCGCCCCCGGCGCCGCGACGGTGATCGTGGAAGACGTGATCACCACTGGCCAATCCGCGCTGGAGGCGATCCGGGCGGTCGAGGGCGAAGGGGGGCGCGTGCTGGGCGTGCTCGCCGTGGTGGACCGCGAGGAAGGGGGGCGCGCCGCGCTCGAGACGGCCGGCTACCGGGTGGAGGTGTTGGTCACCGCGACGCAGCTCGGACTGCGCGACGCCGCGCCGTGACTGCTCGTCATCCCGCTGAGCAGCGCGCCAGGCGCCCGGTGCGGCGGGATTCTCGCCCTCCCCGAACCACTGGTGTAAGATGTTCCTCGTGACACTCCCCGACACGCTGCAGGGGCGCGGCTCGCTCGCGTCCCGGGTGCGCGGCTGGAAAGACGACGCCACGGGGCTCGAGCAGCGGCTCAAGGACCTCGAGACGATCGCGCGCAGCCTGCGCCGTCGCTGGTGGCTGGTGGGCCTCGGGCTGCCCCTCGGGATCATCGGGTGGGGGTTCGGAGCGGTGCGCACGCGCCCGGGGACGATGGTGTTGCTCGGGGGCGGGGGGCTCGTTCTCAACGCCCTGCTCGGCATCATCAACGAGCGCGGCTGGTACCGCTGGTGGCTCATCTACGTGCTCGCCCTGCTGGACGTGCTGCTGGTGGGCGTGCTCGTGGTGTGGTTCGGCCACGGCGGCTTCGTGGTGGCCTTCTTGATCGCCGTCCTCCCCTACGCGTTCGACCAGGGGCACACGGTCGGCAACTTCCTCGTGCTGACCGCGGCGCTGGCCTATCTCGGGGCGAGCTACCTTCACGGCGTGCTGTACGGGGACGCCGGTGGCCTCACGGCGGCAGGACTCGAAACCGTAGGATTCATCACGGTGGCGTGGGCGCTGAAGCAGATCCCAGCGACCTTGATCCGGCGCATCCGCGAAGCGCGGGACGTGATGGGCGAAGCGGAGCGGGGCCAGCTCGCGGTGCGCGCCCCCGCCGAGGAATCCGACGAACTCGGCTTTCTCGAGAAGAGCTTCAACCGCATGCTCGGGGAGATCGGCGCGACCATATCGACGGTGCAGCGTGAGGCGGACGAAGTGGCGGCGTTCGCGGAGCAGCTCGCGGCGTCGGCCGAGGAGCTGCATGCCACGTCCGAGACCGTGACGCACACGGCGCAGCAGCTCGCCCGAGACCTCGCCAAGCAGCGGGAGTTGGCGGAGGCTGCGCGGGGCGAGAGCGCGAAGGCAGCCGACCAGGCCGAGTCGCTGCGCGTCCGGGCCGAGTTGATGCAGGTGGACGCGGCCCGGCTCGTGGCGGCGGCCCAGCGAGGTCGGGAGCGAGTCGCGCGGGCGAGCCAGACGCTGCGCGCGGTGGGCGACGAGGTGCGCGCCACGGCGTCCACCGTGGCCGGGCTGTCGGGGATGTCCGAGCGGATCGGGGGGTTCGCGCAGACGATCGCCCGCATCGCCCGGCAGACTCACCTGCTCGCGCTCAACGCGGCGATCGAGGCAGCGCGCGCCGAGCAGCACGGCGAGGGGTTCGCAGTAGTTGCGGACGAGGTTCGCTCGCTGGCGGGGGAGGCCGGCAAGTCGGCCCGGGAGGTCGCGGAGCTCGTGTCCGAGCTCCGGGCTGGGATCGACGCGGCCGCACGGGCGATGCAGTCGGGGGAAGCGAAAGTCCGCGACATCGGCGCCGTCGCCGCCGAGGCGGACAGCGCTCTCCAGGAGCTCCACCACGGCATCGAGCTCGTGGGCGACCTCGTGAACGCCACGGCAGAGGTGTCGCGTGGCCAGGCCCAGCGGCTCGCTGAGCTGGCGCAGTCGCTGCAGCAGGTCGCGGCGATCTCGAGCGGCTCCTCGCAGAGCGCCGACGGCGCTGCGGCCGCCACGCAGGCCCAGATCACGTCCATGGGCGACCTCACCGCGACCTCGCAACAGCTCGCCCAACTGGCCGAGCGGTTGCGGGCGAGTATCGCCCGCTTCTCGGTCCTGCGGCGCGAGCAGGAGGGACAGGAGCCCCCCGTCGCCCGCGCCGCGGCCGACTGATCACCCCGCCCGGGATACGCGAGCCGCGTTCGGGCCTTGGTCCCACATCCCCGCGTTAAGGGGGTGAAACGCGCGCAGGATATCCCGGTACGGGGTGACGAGCAGGTCCACATAGCGCTCGAGTGACACGTCGAACGGGAAGCGGCGCCGAAACTCCCCGGCCGTGACGCCCAGCATCGCTTTCAGGTGCCGGCCGAAGCTTTGGGGCGAGGAGTAGTCGAGCCGATAGGCGACGTCGGAGACCGAGAGGCCGGGGTTGAGAAAGAGATAGGCGGCGTGCAGCAACCGCATCCCGGCGAGATAGGTCTTGGGAGAGGGGAGACCCATCCGGTAGAAGCGCGACATCAGCGTGCTGGGGCAGATGCGGAGGTGGCGGGCGAGGCCGCGCACCGTGCTCAGCACCGGTGCGAGACGCGCCAGCGCCTCGAAGAACACGCGCACGTCCTCCGGTACGTCGTCGAGCGCGGGCACCACCCGGGCCAGGATCCGGGCCGCGACCGGTGAGGCGGGGTGCGCGAGCAGGTCGCGCAGCCGGCGCCAGCCAGCGGCCTCGGTGCAGTCTACCGCGGTGCGCACTCCCGTCGCCCCGAGCTTGAGCAGCGTCTCGGTGACGTCGCGGTCGTGGCGCGAGACCAGTGCGACCGCGGGGATTGCGGGAAACTCCCGCACGAAGCGGGCGACGGCGGGCAACTCGTCGCCGCGACAGCGGTGCACCGAGAGCACCAGCGCGTCGACCCGCTTGCGGCGCGCCGCATGCAGCGCGTCCCGCAGGGAGTTGGCGTGCAGCGTTGTGAAGCAGCCGTCCCCCGCGGCGTCGACACGCGGGCGCTCGGGCGGCGGGAGGAAAGTGCACACGGTCACCATGCGGGGGAGACCATAGCGTGAGGCCATCAACGTCGGGTCAAGATTCCCGGGCCCACTGGCACCAGGCCGCCGCGCCGGCAGGAGACGCCTCAACTCCGCGTCAACCCGCCGATCTCGTCGCGCGGCTGCGCCGGCACGTTCAGACGCTCGAAGGCGTGCGCCACCCAGCCGCCGCCCCTGCCCGCCACCGCGCCGCGCGGGACTACGTCGCCGCCGAGCTCCACGCGCTCGGTCTCCTCGTCGAGCTCGCCCCCTTCGCGTTCCGCGGCGGCACCTATCAGAACGTCGTTGGCGTCCTGCCCGGGCGCGACCCGCTGCGCCCGCGCCTGCTCGTCGGCGCGCATTTCGACTCGACCGCTGATACTCCCGGCGCGGACGACAACGCCAGCGGTGTGGCCGCATTAATCGAGTGCGCCCGGCACGTCTTACCGCACGCGCCGGCGGCGGGGGTTGAGTTCGTCGGCTTCGATCTCGAAGAGCTGCAAACCGTCACTGGCACCTACCGCGTGGGGAGCCGGGCGCTCGCCCGCGCGCGCCGCGCCTCAGGCGACCGGCTCGCCGGCGCGTTGATCCTCGAAATGGTGGGCTACCGCGACCCGACTCCCGGGAGCCAGATCGTCCCGCCGTTCCTCGGGATCGACGTGCCGCGGGAGGGGAACTTCCTCGCGGCGGTGGGCGATAGTCAGTCTCGGGAGCTGCTCGAGCGATTCGTCGCCGCTGCGCGGGCCGCGGCGCCTGAGCTGCCGATCGTCCCCTACCGCACCCGGCTGCGCGGCTGGCTGCTGCCGCTCACCCGACTCTCCGACAACGCGTCGTTCTGGGACGCCGGCTACCCCTCGTTGATGCTCACCGACACGGCGTTCCTGCGGAATCCGCATTACCATCAGTCGAGCGACACGAGCGTCACGCTCGACTTCGATTTCATGGCGCACGTGACCGTGGCGACGGCGGGAGCCGTCGTGAGAATCGCGGCGCTGACGACAACATGACGCGATCCGTACGGCTGGGGCTGGCCGTGGGCGTGGTCGCGGTGATGCTGGCCGTCGGGGGCGCGATCACGTTCCGGCGCTTCGTGCGCCATGCGCAGAGCGACCCCGGCCTCCTGTACCGCGACCCGGCGACGCTCGCAAAGGTGTTGCAGCGCGCGCGCGACGCCGAGGCGCACGGCGACCGGCCGAGCGCAATCGTGGGGTATCGCTTCATCGCGGCCGTCGGCGCCGGCGGCGACTCGACGATCGCCCGCTACGTCGCGGCGGCGCGGGCGGGGCTGGAGCGGCTGGAAGAGAAGCGGTAGCGTACGCCTAACGCAGCAACGCGCTGTAGGTCTCCAAGTCCGCCGCACTGAAGCACACGAACCGCACCAGTTCGACCGACGTCGGCCGTTGCAGCACGGCGCGCACCGTCTCCACCGCGATGCGGGCCGCCTGCTCGATCGGAAAGCGATACGCCCCCGTGCTGATGGACGGAAAGGCGACCGACGCGATGCCGTGCGCGTTCGCGAGCTCGAGACTGGTGACGTAGCAGCGGCGCAGCAGCTCGGGCTCGCGCCGCGTCCCACCGCTCCACACCGGGCCCACGGTGTGGATCACGTACCTGGCCGGCAGGCGGTAGCCCCGCGTGAGGCGGGCTTCGCCCGTGGGACAGCCGCCGAGCGTGCGGCACTCCGCGAGCAGCTCGGGGCCCGCGGCGCGGTGGATGGCCCCGTCCACGCCGCCGCCGCCCAGCAGCGTGGTATTGGCCGCGTTGACGATGGCGTCGACCGCCTGCTGCGTGATATCGCCCTGGACGGCTTCGAGCTGCGGCATGGTGCGTCATATCCTAGCCTTGTCTGCGCAAATCGGCTTGACGCCCGCCTGACTCCGGCAGGGCATCATCGCGGGAAGCGTCGCCGCCGCTCGATTTCCGGACCTTCTGGCACCCCTAGAGAGGGGACCCTATTGTTGAGGTTCGCCAGGGGGCGCCGCGTGCGGAGCGCCCGCGGCCCGCTGGTAGGACGGGGAGTGCGCGATGTCAAGCCGCGACCTGATTGAACGGGTCCGCAAGGCGCTGGGCGACCGCTACACCGTGATCACCGCGGTCGGCCGCGGTGGGAACGCGTCCATCTTCGGCGCCTACGACCAGGCCGGCCAGAGGGTCGCCATCAAGGTGCTGCACCCGGAGCTCGCGGTGTCGGTGGCCGCCGACCGTTTCCTGCGCGAGATCCGCTACGCCTCGCAGCTCAATCATCCGCACATCGCGCGCCTGCTCGACTCGGGGGAATCCGACTACCTGCTCTGGTTCGCGATGCCGTACCTCCCCGGGGAGACGCTGCGACAGGTGCTGCGCCGCGAGGCGCGCCTCCCGGTGGACCGCGCCACCCGCATTGCCTGCGAGGTGCTCGATGCCCTCGGCTACGCCCACCAGCACGGCATCGCGCACCGCGACATCAAGCCCGATAACATCGTGCTATGCCCGGAGGGTGCGGTGCTGGTCGATCTCGGCATCGCGCGCGCCATTGCGACCTCGGGTGACGACCGGGTGACGCGCAGCGGATTCGTGGTGGGCACCGAAGAGTACATGAGCCCCGAGCAGGCGGCGGGCGCTCCGGACGTGGACGGCCGTACGGATCTGTATTCGCTCGGCGTGGTGCTGTTCGAAGCCCTGGCGGGCCGGCCGCCGTTCTCGTCGGTCAGCGCGGCCGCGGTGCTCGACATGCACCAGCACCAGAAGCCGCCGGACGTCCGCAGCCTGCGACGGGACGTTCCCAAGGGGATCTCGCCCGTGCTGACGCGGGCGCTCGCGAAGCAGCGCGAGGAGCGGTGGCAGACGGCCGCGGCGATGGCGGGCGAGCTCCGGCCGTTCGCGGTCGGGGTGGGGGGGGGCGAATGACAGGTAGCTGCCGGTTGCTCGCCCTCGCGGCGCTGCTGGTCGCGGGTGCGCCGCTCCGGGTAAGCGCGCAGTGTCCCGATGGCTCCCTGCCACCCTGCCGCGTGGCGCGTCCCGCGCTGGACACGGCCCGCTACTTGATCCTGCCGTTCGCCCATCGCGAGGGGAGCCAGTCGTCGCTGTTGGACGGCGCGGACTGCGCCGAGTACTTGAGCGAGTCGTTCGGCCGCTGGAGCGATGTGCGGCTCGCCGACCGGACGCGGATCTACGACGCGCTCGAGCGGCGCGGCGCGCGGGCACCGTTCCGGATCGGGTTCGGCACCGGCCGCGCCATCGCGCGCGAGCTGGGGGCCGGGCGGCTGGTGATGGGGCAACTGTGGAGCTCTGGCGATACCCTGCATCTTACGGTGGGCGTCTACGACGCCACGAGTGGCGGCCCGCCGCTGCGCGAGGCGAAGGCTCGCGTTGCGGCGAACAGCAGTCGGGCCGGCGCCGCGTTCGACGCGCTCGCCGACTCGCTGCTCGCCGCGGATCCCGGGGCGTTCAGCGGCGCGGGGGCCGAGCAGACCCACTCGATCGCCGCGCTGCGCGCCTATACCCAAGGCGCGCGCGCCATTCGGAACTGGGATCTCGCGGGTGCCACGCAGCACCTGCGCGCGGCGATCGCGGCCGACTCGGACTTCGCGCGCGCTTATGCATCGCTCGGACAGGTGTTGTTGTGGGCGGCCGATTCGACACCCGAGGCGATGGGTGATCGCGCGGCGATCGCACGACGGAGCGGCGCTCTGCTCGAACGCGTCGGGCCTGCGGATCGCTCACTGCTGCTCGCGCAAGGGGCCATGTTCGCGCGCCGCTGGCCGGACGCGTGCGAGCGTTACCGGGAGGTGCTGCAGCGGGACTCGCTGAGCTTCGCCGCCTGGTACGGGCTCGCGCAGTGCAACGCCGAGGATCCCGTGGTGATCCGGGACCCCGCCGACAGCACGCGCTTCGTGTTCCGGGGGAGCTGGCATACGGCGTTGCTGGCCTACACAAAGGCGCTGCTCCTTGCCCCTTCGTTCAACTTCGCCTTCGGAACCCACGCGAGAGAGCGGTTGGCCCACCTCCTGTTGGCGGAGGACTTCTGGTGGCGCGAGGGACGCTTCGACACCGTTCCCTACTTCGCTTTTCCAGAGCTCAAGGCCGACACCGTGGCCTTCTACCCGATCTCGGGCGCCGCCATGGCCCACGGCCGCGAGCGGCCGAAGACGCAGGGCCAAGCGCTGGCACGGAACCGCCAGCTCCTTGTAGACATCACCGGAGCTTGGGTGGACGCGTTCCCGCGAGACCCTGGGGCACACCGAGCGCTTGCCTACGCCCTCGAAGTGAGTGGCAAGATCACGCCAACGATGGGGGAGCCCCGCACGGCGCTCGGTGAAATGGCGACGGCTCAGCGGCTCGAGCGACGGTCTCCCGAGCGCGAGCACGATGCCGTGGCCACGGTGCGGCTGCTCATCAAGACGGGTGAATTCGAGGCGGCGCGCCGAGTGGGGGACTCGCTGCTGCGCACGATCCGAGCACCGATCCCCGGAGTTATGGGAGTGGCAGTCTTGCTCGGGCGTCCTGCCCTGGCCGCGCGGCTGGTCGCGCTCGAAGACACATCCTGGCTCCATGGAAGCGCCGACAACGAGCCGTTGAGTGTTCCCCTCAATGCGAGCCTCGCTGGCCTGCGACTCCTCGCCTATGCCGCCGTCGCGGCGCCCCGCGAGAGCATTCAGGTGCTCGAGCGCCGGATTGAGGAGCTGCTGGGCCCGCTGCCAGCGGTGCGGAAAGCGACGGCCCGCAGCGCGCTGCTCGATCTCCCCGCCGAACTGGTGTTCGACGTCATGGGGCTGCGATCGGCCCACCGAACGACACCCCCGGGACCGGACGCAACCATGGCCATGCAGTGGGCGCTCGCGCACGGCGACACTGCTTTCGTGCGTGCGAATCTCGACACGCTCGGGGGGTCGCACGAGTACGCGTACGTCACGGCCCGGTTGGCCCTCGCGGTCGGCGACACGGCGACAGCGGACCACAAAGTCGACGCCACCTTGGGCAATCTCATGGGCCTCTACTCAGCTCTCCTCGACTATGTGCCCCTGGCCGGCTCTTTGGTTCGAATGATGGCGCTGCGGGCGGAGACGGCTGCGGCGAGCGGTGACGCGAGCACCGGACGACGCTGGGCGAGCGCTGTGGTGGCCGTTTGGTCCGGGGCAGAGCCGGCATTGCAACCGGTGGTGATGCGTATGAGGACGATCCTACGGAACGCAAAGTAGCCATGGTCTTAGGAAAGGACCCCATATGTCCAACAGTGCGGTCATAGTACGCGTCGCAGTCGGTCTCCTCGTCATTGCGTTAGGTGCGCTAGTCTTGTGGCTTTTGTTTTTTAGAGGCCCCACGGCTACTGCTAGGCCCGAGACGTTCGACCCCGAGTCAATAAGTACCGCTCCGCTCAGCGCGATCCGTGGGTACGACAGCACACTGCTGCACTACGACTCGGTGCTAGGGGCGGACCGACAGATAGTCGACTCCGGGCTGAGGCCGGCACGCGTCGGCGACACAGCGTGGATCCAACCGGAGGTCGGGGCGTACCGGCTAACGATCGACGCGCTTGCGGAAGGCCGCATTATCGCACGGATCAAGAGCAAGGTCGAGCTGCCGCGCTGGGGGGTAGGGCCGTGGTGGACATGGTGGTGGGTGGATCGGCGGGGACCGCACAATACCTGGCGTTCGCTCTTCATCGCCGACCACGAGCGCCCTGCGTATCGGGTCAGCCGGGACTCTGCTCTCGAGCTGGAAATGCACCCGGGCTCTGAGTGGCGCCAGCCCCTCGCTCGCTTCACCGGCAGCATATGGGGGAACTGTTGCTACCCCAGCGCCTGCTGCTGCAAGCAGTACTGAGGCCAGCGCCAAGCCCCCGAGTCGTGTCCGCTTGCGACTAGGTGACTCAAGTGGCATTGTGCTAGCCACTTAGAGTCACCCATGCCCGCCGACCCCCTGTTCGACCGCTTGGCTCGTGCCCTCGCGGGCCGCTACACCCTCGTACGTGAGCTGGGCCAAGGCGGCATGGCGACCGTCTACCTCGCCACCGACGTGAAGCTCGGCCGGCGCGTGGCCATCAAAGTGCTGCCGCCGACGACTCGCCACTACCTGGGGAGCGGGCGCTTCCAGCGCGAAGTCCTCTTCGCGGCGCAGCTTTCCCACCCCAACATCGTCCCCCTCTTCGAAGCCGACGAAGCGGACGAGTTGCTCTTCTACGTGATGGAGTACGTGGAGGGGGATTCGCTGAAGGATCGGTTGGCGCGCGACGGGCCGCTCGCCGTGGACGAGGCGATCCGCATCGCCGCCGAGGTAGGCGACGCCCTCGAGTACGCACATGAGACCGGCGTGGTGCACCGCGACATCAAGCCCGGGAACATTCTGTTGTCTCGCGGGCACGCCATGGTCTCGGACTTCGGGATCGCGAAGGTGGTCGCGGAGAGCGGCGCCGCCGCCGACCGCGCCTCGATCACGGGTACCGGCGTCACCGTGGGGACCGCGGAGTACATGAGCCCCGAGCAGGCGAGCGGAGAGAAGCGGATCGACGCGCGCTCGGACGTCTATGCCCTGGCGGCCGTGTTGTACGAGATGCTCGCCGGCGAGCCGCCGTTCACGGGCCCGAGCGTCCAGGCGATCATCGCCCGGGTGCTGAGCGATCCGCCTCGGCCCGTCCGAACGCTCCGGCCCAGTCTCCCAGCTCACGTCGAGGCGGCGCTCGCCGCAGGCCTCGCCAAGCTCCCGGCCGACCGGCCCCCGACCGCTCGGACCTTCGTGGACATGCTGACGCGTCCCACCGCCGACCGTCGGGTGCCGCGCTCCCGCTGGTTGAAGGTCGGGGTGGCCGCCCTGCTGCTCGGCGGCGCCGGGACTGCGCTTTGGGTCGGACTTCGCCGCCCGCCGCCGGTGAGGGGGGCGCCGGCCGGCATGGTCCTCGTGCCCCGGAGCAACTACCGTGTAGGCGGTCGCCGGGGCCGACCGACAACGGTCGTGGCGCTCGACTCCTTCTACATCGACTCGACGGAGGTCACGGTCGGAGCGTACGCACCGTTTCTGATTGCCACCCGCGCTGCAGCGCCCTGGGCCCACGCGCCGCCCGCGACCTGGCCCGTCACCGGCGTGCTCTGGGCCGAGGCGCAGGCCTTCTGTCGGTGGCGCGATCCTGCCGCGCGGCTCCCCACGGAAGCGGAGTGGGAAGCGGCGGCCAGCGGGCCGAGCGGGGGGGGGGCCGCGTATCCGTGGGGGAACGTCTGGGAGGCCGGGCGGGCCAATGCGGCTGCGGCGACCGATACCCTCAAGCCGGTCGGCTCGTTCCCGCTGGGGCGCTCGGAGGTTGGAGCGGTGGACCTGATCGGCAACGCCTGGGAATGGGTCGCGGCCGACACCCTGGGCTCGAGCGGCCAGCTGCTCCATGCGATCAAGGGAGGCGCCTTCGACACACCGCCCAAGAACGCATCGGTCTTCTATCGCAGTTGGGTTCCCGAGGACCGCCGGGCGGTCTGGAAGACGGGCTTCCGCTGCGCGCGGCCCAAGTGAGACGCGGTTAGACTACCGTTTACAATGCGCCTGTCGCCGAGCGCCCGTCCGGCCGCCCGCTTGTCCGTGTTGCTACTGCTCGCCGCCTGCCAGCCTCAGGCGCGCCGGCTGCTGTTGCTCGACCTCGCCTTGTCGGACCCGGTCGTGTTGAACGGCACCGCCCGTCCCTGGGTGGACGCCGGGTACACCGTCCGCTACCGGCGCTTCTATCCCCACCTCACGCGGGGTGATCTCCCGCAATTCCGCACCCTCGTGCTCCTCCTGGGCCGCGAGCCCGAAGCGCCCTCGGACGCCCTCACCGCCGGCGACCTGGCGCTGCTCGACGAGTGGGTGCGGCGGGGGGGCGTCGTGGTCTTGGGCTACGACGGCGACGGCGAGGGTTACCTCGACCGGTGGACGGCAAACCGCTGGCTCGAGTACGAAGGGGCTGGGATCTCGATTGGAGATCGCGTGCTCGAGGATACGACGACGCGCACCCTCACGACGGGGCGGGCGCAGCCGTGGGCCCTCGCCCGGCCGGTCGGTGACGAGCCCCTCGGCTCCGTGTATGAGCCGTTTCCGCTCGATCGCAACCACGTCGTGGTGGCGCGCTCCCCGACCCAGCTGCTCGCGATCACGAGCCAGCAGGCCTTCGTGCGCGCGCCGAAAGAGCCTGCGGGACGACCGGATGCCGGCATCGCGGCGGCGGCGCGGATCGGCCAGGGGCTGGTCGTCGTGATCAGCCGCCACGCCCTCGGGACGCTCGGGCCGCAGTACCGCCCGTCGACCACACCGTTCTTGGCCGCGGACGCGCTCGCCGACACACGTGCCTTCCTCACGGCGGTGGCACGCTGGACGCGGCGCCCCGCCGAGTGGGCGCACGTACCGCAGGCGGCGCACGGCGTGCCGCTCGCGCTGCAGCAGGCCCCCCTCCCCGTGGAGTTGCAGTCACCGCGGCTCGAGCCTCCCGTCGCAGTGAGCACCACCGAGCTGCCGCTCATCCCGGACAGGAAGCTCGCGCGGGCGACGAACGTGCCCGACTGGCTGCGCCAGCAGGGGTTGCGCGTCTTGTGGACGCCGTTGCTCGCGACGCGGGACGAGCAGCGCGTGCCGCGGCCCGCCGCCACGCTCGATTCGCTCGTCACCTTCCTCGACGTCGGCGGTTTCAACCTGCTGTCGGGCGACGCGTATCCCGAAGGGGCCGACTCCGCGCACGCACGCTGGTGGGAGCGCGACGCCGTGCGGCGCGCCTGGAGCGACGCCGTCAACCGGCTCGGGCCCACCAGTGTGGCGTGGATCCCCGCGTTCGATTACGCCGCGGCGCGCCTGCCGCCCGCCGATTCGTCACGTGGCGCTCGCGGGGAGGCCCTGCCGGCGCCGTGCGCGCTTGATACCGCGCTTTGGGCCGGAGGGTTCGCTCCTGCCGCGACGGCGCTCGGGCGGCTCGCCGGGGAGCAGCGGACGCTGGTGATCGCGTTGGGGTTCGACCTGGGTGATCCGCTCCGCGACCCCGGGTCGCGGGGGCGCAGCTACGGCATGGGCCAGGAGTTCTGCGATGCAGCGTGGCGACGGGCCCTGACGCAGTTGGGACGCCGCGGCGTGCTCGACTCGCTACCGTTCGCTGCGCGCTACCCGGCGCTGCGGGAGGCAGGCCTACTGCCGCTCTACTATCGGGCGCTGGAAGACGAAGTGGCGGAGCGAGCCAGCGCGCTGCGGGACCGAGTGCTCCGGCAGCGGCGCGATCTCTACTTCGCCTTCCGACTCCCCCAGCCGCCGGCCGACTGGTTTTCACTCGGCCTGCTACGGGGCTTCGCCCTGCCCGATCGACCGCTACTCCTGCTCACGCCTGAGGCTAAGACGCGCGACCTGCTCGCGTCGCTGCGGGCGCGGGGGCTGAACGGCGTGCACGCCGTCGAACTCACGCCCGCGCTGCTGCGCGCCCGGGACTGGGTCGGGCTGAGACGCGTCGTCTTCGATGACAACGACGGCTTCTGGTTCGCTGGAGAGGAACGCGGCTCGGGGGGTTTGGGGGGAGGGCGGGTCGGAGGGGGCGGGGGGAG